>JAAFIG010000012.1:0-50286 GCA_013298595.1 Deinococcales bacterium
GAAAGCTGTTGTGGAGAAGTGGTTACTTGATTTTTCTGGTGATGTTGAACGGGTTAAACGGTTGTGTGGGTGGGATTGGATCAAAGAGAATTTATGTCTTACTTAAATGCCAATTTGGTATAACTATATCCCTGAAATATTTTAGAGTTTTTTGCTAAAATATTTCCGACTAAAAGGAGTAAGGGCGACGTATTTCACGCCGTAATGAGCGCGAGTAGCCCGCAAGGTGCTATTTTACGAGCAAGAACAGAATTGCCGTTTTTTGAAAATTCTAAAATGAGCGACCCTGCCCGCGAGGTGCGTCTTAGGGTTAAGAAAAGCGTGAGATACTTAAAAATTTAGAAACGGAAATTAAAACCAAAACTAAATTTAAATTGATTTGGAGCTGGTAAGCCAAAGGTTAAAGCAATGGCTAAGTTCGAGGTAAAGTTGATACTCAACTGCGCTTCGGGTTGAATAATGGTCAGCAAATCGTAATTGGTTTCACCTGATGGCACAATAAATGGTGTACCAAAACGAATACCAAAAACCCCATCATCGCTTTGTAAATTCAAATTGATTTCTCCGCCCAGTACACGATTACCTGTTGGTGAAAGCCTTGTATTATTAATTTGCAAACTCAGTCGTGCTGCTCGAGACAAATCAACCCCGAAATTCAGTGTGAAATTCACAGCTGCTTGAGTGGAGCTATCGGTTAAGTTTTGAGCAACCACTTCGACTAAGTTGCTACGGAAATCCACATCAATGCCTGTAGCGGCTTTAATCTGCCGACTGATTTCACTAAGAATAAAAACACTGAGCACCGTATCCAAAGATTGTTGTGCCAAACCGCCTAAGTCTGCATTGACACTGCCTAGTGTAACCAGCGAGTACAATTGAGCTGGAGTTAAAGATTCAAAACCATTTGGACAATTACCATCCACCGCTGGCTGCATGTCTATACGACGGTTATTCGGATTTTTTGTATCAGCAATCCAACGTAAACGAATCTTTAGAATGACATCAATTTCTTTGGCTTGCCCATTTGGGTTGCTACTGTTCTTACAGGTGGCTTTGACCACACCCCTCGAGATAATCTGAACAACAGGGTAAAACCCTTCGATTGGGCTAAATTCTGCCACTGCTGACTGAATCTGATACGTGTTAATACCCAATTGCAATTTGCCTTTACCGCCCACTGCACCAACTGCCTCGAGCTGACCATTGAGTTCTGGCACTGCCATCGTTCCTGTCAGTAGCAACTTACCACCTGCCTCGAGTGCTGCAAATGATTCGTTGATACGAATACCTTGTGGTGCATTAAGGGTTACACCACGAAAACGCACTTGTTGCAAAAATACATTGGGTTTATTTGGCGTTGTTGGTTGAACTGGTTTTGTACTATCAGCTGGTTTATTTTGTTGCAATTGGGTTTGTAAACGCAACAAATTCACTTGCCCACCAATATCGTAGAAACGCTCACCATCACCAACAAAGGTTAAATCAGCATCGAGTAAGCTGTCTGAGACAAAGTAATCGGGAATAGGCATGACCAAATCCTTACCCTCGAGTTTGAGTTTAATACGTGGGCTAAGATCGCCTCTAAGTTTAATAATACCACCTTTTTTAGCGGTTAAATCAAGTTTAAAACCACCTGAATCACCAAAAGCTCGAGCAGCAATATCGTTGATTAAGCCAATTGGTTTAATGTTCAAACTACCCAAAGCTTGCGCCTCGAGATCCTCGATTTTAATTGGTGTATAAGAAACCAATTTAGCTGTGCCTGTGGTGTCTAGGGTTGCCCCTAAGGATTCATCACTGCTGAGTACCCCTCGTACTTTAACCAAACCTTTCTCGAGTGTGCCAATCAGTTCTGAGGCATTGACTGCAATACCACCAAGATTACCTTTGAAATCCCGAACGTTTAATTGTGCATCTGGTGTGCCATATTTACCACTGAGTTTTAACTCGAGGCTACCACTGGCTTTTGGATTGTATTCACGAATTTGGGGTAATAAATTCAGCAATGGTGTGAAAATGGTGTTCTGAAAACGCATTCCAAGGTCAACACGGTTTTTTGCATAATACCCATTGATACGCCATTCACCTTTGCCACGCAATAACAAATTATCAAATTGCAAATCGCCATTACTAAAAATTAAGCGCCCATTGCCAGTTAATGTATCGCCTGCCCCTGAAACCTCGAGTGGGACAAAATCCATTTTGACTGTCGAAGCTAGGAAGTTTTTGATTGGAATTTCATAACGAGCAAACCCTGTCGCTAAGGCTGTGCCAGGCATTTCGCCAAATAATCCAGCCGCAAAACCATGCAGCGGAGCACGGCGTAGATCAAGTGTTCCAGTAGCCACTTTACCATCGAACGAACCGCTGATAATCGAACGTCCAAAACCACCGAGACTGATATTCTCGAGATCAGGATTATTATTTTGTGCACCGTAGATAAAACCCCTGTAACGAATGCTGGAACCTGCTGCTGTACCTTTGGCTTCACCTGCTAGGGTTAGGCGCTTACCATTTTGATCTGGCAGGCTGATTTCTGGGAAAATCAGATCAAAATCAATCACATCATCCACTATTTTTAAACGCCCATTGACTCGTCCACGTAAATTGGGTGCAATATTTCTGACTTGTTCGACATCTTCAAGGCGCACTGTAAAAACACTGATTTTGATATCAATTGGTTGATCGCCTGGTTTTGATTTGGTGTACGTCTCGAGGAAAGGTGCAACATCAGAAAGCCCACCATTGCCATTTAATTCGACATTACCGCCCAATGTTTTGCCTGTACCATTCAAAGTAAAGGTATCGCCTTTGAGTTCAATAGCTCCTGAAACTGTGGCACTGACTTGCGAAACCGAGAGTGGCAAACTGGTTGCATTGACTTTGCCTGTGATGCCTCGAGCATCGGCAGTGACAGTGCCTTTGACCACACCTTTGCCTTCAGCACCTCGTAAATCCACATTGACATCGCCTTGCCATAATCCTTGTTCAAAACGCAAATCGCCTTTGGCAAGCCCTGGTGTACCTTTGTAATCCAGTAATAAACGCACTGGGTTTGTCTCGAGCACAGCGGTGCCTGTGCCATCAATTTTCCAACCCACACTTGGTACCAGTAACGGTGTATCCAGATTCTGGAAAACAGCGCTGGCACGTCCCGACCAGCCAAAATCCGATGTGGCATCCTGACGTAAATCGGCTTTGATATCCACTGCCCCCGAATAGCCTTTTAAGCCGCTACTCTCAAGGGTAATGCCTGAAATTGTGCCATTAATTCTGCCTTGCTCTAGAGTAATTTGCCCATTATGGATGCCATCCGTGATATTGAGTGTGCCTGTGGCTTGAGCATTCTCGAGTTGTACTTTAGCAGTGGCATTTATCTTGCCAATTTGACTTGTGATTGTGGCGGCTGGTTGCTCGAGTGTACCCGAAGCTGCAAGACTGAGTTTCAGGGCTTCATCTTGGTAATTAATAATGCCACTTAAATTGTTATTAACAAGTCGGATTTCGCCTGCGGCATTAGCAGCGCTGTCGGCTAATTTCAAGCTGGCAACCAATGGGCTAAGTTTAGCGTTCAAAGCAAAAGCGGCTCCAAAAATATCGCCACCGCCACTGAGTATTGGTGAGGCAAAAGCACCCGACACAGCGATTTTTGCTGTACCAGTTTTTGTTTTTGCACTCAGTGGTGTAGTTTTTGGCAAACCGCTGAGTGCAATCTCGCCACTCCAACCATCTTTAGCATCGGCTGTTGTTGCGCCAGCAGCACGAATACCATTGCTCGAGGCATCAAGTTTGAGGGCAAGTTGATCGCCTACATAGCGTCCATCAAGTGCCCCTACAATTGAACCAGTCAATTGGGTTGAAAATCGGATATCAAGCGGTGATAAACTCCCCGAAGCATCCAGTACACCTTTGCTACCTGCCACAATAAATGGCACATCTGTTGCAATGATGCTATTTGGCTCGAGTTTAATTTCCCCAGATTTAAAGCGTAGTAAACCAGTTAATCGCTCTTTGTACAAAGCAGTGACTTTAGCATTGCCTATATCTACACCAGCGATACTGGCTGTTTTCAGATCACCTGTGATTGCTGCAATTGGTTGAGACAGTGTTCCGCTCAACTCGAGTTGCCCCTCAATTTGTCCTTTGGCGGCATCAAAAATGCCAGTTAATGAATTCTCGAGGGTTGTATCGATACTCAATTGCCCTTTAATGCCAGTATCAAGTAATTGGTTTGCAGCTGTTAATTGTAATTCACCAACCAAGGTATTTTGACCAACCCGAATTTGATATGTGCCTGAACTGTTACTTTGAACTCGCAATTGACGCAATGCCAATGGGAAATCTGGCAGACTTGCATCTATGGTTCCCTCGAGATTAGGGAATTGCCCACTGATATTACCTTTAGCTGTGGCAAAAGGTAATCGGGCTTCGCCTCGAGCATCTATGGTTGGGCGGCTCGAGAAAATATTGCTAACGGCTGCATAAACACGTCCACTGGCAGTGCCTCGAAGGTCAATAAAACCACTGAGTTCTGGGTTGAATAATTCTTTGCTGACATCTAAATTGGTATCGATTAACCATTTTTCCTTGGCTAAACCAAGTCCGATACCACGCAAAGTACCTGCGATTTTTGGTTGTTGTAAATTGCCACTCAGTTCAAAAATACCTGAAACCTTGCCTTGGGCTTGGAATGGCTCGAGGGACAGATTTTCCAAATTTGCAATCAGGGTTGTATTGGTGGCATTGCCTAGTTTTCCATTGACCTGCACACGCCCTTTGAGTGCTTCGACCACCAGATTATTGACAGCCAGTTGCCCTTCTAAACCTCGGTCGTTGTACTCGGCAACAAAATTAGCTGCACCACTGGCTTTAGCCGCACCAATCGTAGCAACCTGACCAACAAGCTCAAGGTTGCTGATAGCCACTTTGATATCCTTGGTGTTACCAGTTGCCACCACATCTACGCTGGTCTCGAGTTCTTCGATAGCTTCTGGTAAGACAGTTGCCAATGCAACTTTTCTTAAACGACCACCCGCTTGCCAAACACCTTTTTCATATGTTCCAGAAAGTGTTGTTTTATCACCAACCAGACTGGCAATGAGTTTTTGGTCAGAGTAATCTGCTTGGATTTTTGCATTCAACGATCCCTTAGCACCTTCAAGATTTCCCAAAAAAGCGATTGTAGGTTCAGCCCAAGTGCCCGATGCTCGTCCAGTTCCATCAAGGAACAATTGATCTGGTTTTTGCCACCAAGCCGCTAAATCAAAACGCTCAAACTGCCACGTTGCCTCGAGCAGTTTATCGCTGGTATTGGGAATTTTGGCAGTAAAACGCCCATTACGCCATTGCCAATTTGCCAGTAAATCTTTACTGCCAAGTAACTCGAGCTTGGTTTGTTGCCCTAATAGGCTACCCGCCACATCTATTTTTCCTGTAAAACCCTGAACCACTTCCCATTGCATTTTTCCTGTAGCGGTCAAACGAGTATCTTCAAATAAGACTGGTGCATTAAGTTGCAAATTTGATTTAGTAATAGCTGTTAAACCACCTTCAATCTCTCCAGATAAAGCATCGCCTGTCAGTTGTACGCGCCAATTTGTGCCATCAAAAAACCCATCGAGTTTGGTGTCTGGTGCAACCAAACCAAGCGTGGCTGTACCAAATAAACCCGAAACCCGAACATCGGGTTTGGTAAATGCCCCAAGAATTCGCAAATCAAGTTTGACTGGAATAAAATCATAATCGCTGTTGGCAATACCAACTAAATCCAATTGAGGAAAAACCGAACCACCAAGCCGCACTAAGGCAGCTTCTCGGGTCAGGACTGCATTCTCGAGTCTGATTTCGGGATTGACCAGTTTACCACCTAGAACAACATCTCCGACAAGCTGGGCAGCAAATCCTTTAATCAGTTGCTCGGTATTCCCATCAAAGGTTATTCGCCCTGTGAGCGCACTCTCGAGCCACGATTTTTGCGTGGCGATTTGGATTGCACCACTGACTAAATCTTGGCTTTGAATTGCATATTTTCCGTCGCCTGTCGCGGAAATTTTGATTGACTTTGCAATACTTGGTTGTTGCAAAACCAATGTGCCTAGCAAGTTTGGCAATGTACCACTCAGGTTGCTGCTGGCTTTGACAAATGGCAAATACGCATCACCGACCAATTGTACTGTTGGAGCGTCCGAGAGTGCATTACCCACGCGCCAAGTGAGTTCACCGCCCGCAGCGTCACCAATAAATTTTGTCACGCCAGCGATATCAGGATTAAGTAATTGGTTCCCCAACTCGAGACTGCTCGAGACATGCCATTGCTCGGATTGCAATCCAGCATTGATCAGATCTAATTTGCCAAGTATTTTAGGGTTGAGTAAATCGCCTTTGAGTGTGGCAGATCCCGAAAGTAGACCTTGCAATGGCATACTTTCTAAAACCAATAAACGAGCATCTAAATCTTTCATCTGTACGCTCGAGATAATCTGGGCATCTTGGGCAAATGGTTGATTGATTTGGGCTGTGATTACAGCTGTGCCAGCCAGCACCTCGAGATCAAGTTTTGTTTCGATATTGTCGTTGCTAACATTAGTTAATCCACGCAATTTGAATTCGCCAACAGGTAATGCCCGACCCGTTAAAACCATATCTGTTACTTTAGCTCGCCATGTTTTATTGTCACCACTGGCTTCGAGCTGACTCGAAAGCACTAAACGCTGGAATTCCACAGGCAAGAGATTCTTAGGTAAATACGGCTCGAGTGCCAGAAATGAACTATTAGCAACAGCTTGCCATTTGCCATCACGCCAATTGGCTTTGGCTTTAATAGCAGCCCCTTCAATGGTTAGACCTGCCACTGCCGAATCGTAGTTCAGACCGAGTTTAGAATTGAGTAAACCATCTGAGCTTTTTAATAAACCAGTAAAATCTAATTCTGGCTTTGTCCAAGCACCTTGTGCCACACCTGTCCCCTCGAGCCAAAACGCATTTGGTTTACCATAAAATGCGCCCAGATCGGCTTTTTCAACTTCGATTTTGGCATCAAGTTCAGCCCCAATCTGACTTGGTAATGTGGCTTTTAAGCGCAAACCACGCCATGAGCTGCGTACCTCGAGTTGCCGACGACCTGTGATATCCAGCGAACCCGCTTGCCCAAATAAATCACCTTTGACATTTAACCCACCAATAAAACCTGTATTGCCTGTCCAAGCAATTGCGCCACTGGCGGCTAATCGATTATCCGAAAAAACCAGTGGAGCGTTTATTCGCAAATTAGCACTCGAGACAAAAGGAATACCGCCATCTATCACACCTGAAAGTGCCGCCCCCATAAATTGCACTCGCCATTTTTTTCCATCGAATTTTGCCTCGAGTTTGGTGTCAGGAGCTACCAAACCAAGACTTGCCTCTCCAAGCACACCATTTGCCTCAAGTAACGGTTGCTCGAGCGTACCAGAGGCTTGCCAACTAAGGGTACTGGGCAAGTAAGCAAAAGCTGTTTTGGCTGTACCTTGTAAAGCCAAAACAGGAAAAATCTGCCCTTTAGCAACAGCTTGTACATCTATGCCTTGTACTGTGCTTGGCTCGAGGATCAGTTCACTATTGACATATTTGGCAGCTCCTTTGACGGTGTAACCCGCCGCAAGAGCATTGATATTTTCAATACGCAGTTGATTATCACGCCACTCGAGTTGAGCAGTTGCTTGCCCTGCAACACCTGTTAAACCTTGTAAATCTTTGATATTCAAAGTACCACTGGCTATTTGCTGCTCGAGATTCCCCGATGCGAGCAGTTGGGCAGCATCCCAATCCGCACGAATATCGGCTGTATTACCGCGAATTTTTGCGGTTACCCCAGCTGTTTTCTCGAGCAATGAACCTTGCATTGTTAAATCTAAAACCCTATCTGCAAACTCGAGACGACGACCAATGGCTTGTCCTTGTAATTTCCCAAGGGCAATTTCGGCATTCAGATTTGGGTAGAGCATCCCCGCAATACTGTATTTTTCGTTTATGGGTGTTGTACCCGTTAATTGACTTTCAATAATGCCATTTTGTGCTTTGATCGTACCATTTGCCGAAAACCCAAAGCCTTTAGCATTTTGTACCATGATATTGCCTTGCATTTGGTTGATTGCAAAACGTGGTAATGCCAGTTGCCCTTGTATTCGACCACTGAGGTTAATACCAATCACTTGAGCTAAGCGTAAATCCAAATCTAATTTTTGTGCATTGATACCACTATCAGATACCTCGAGCAGCGATGAACTAGCCCCCACTTTGACTATACTTGAGGCGTTCCATTTTTGGGCAGCAACCACACCTGATGCCACCAAATCCACGGTTTGCTGATCGAGTTGTGTACCCAATAAACGGGTTTTGAAACTCAGTTTATTATTACGCCAAGTTGCCTCTAGTTGAGCCGACCCTGCTTTGATCCCTTTTTGGTATTCCTTGGGTAAACTACCCAGAATGGGTTGTAACGCTAATCTCCCCGAAGCACTGGCTGTTTGTATCGTGCCTGAACCAGTGGCTTGCAGCAATCCTGTTGTCTCGAGTTGCAGTCTAGGATTCGCCAATTGCCCTGAAAACCGTGCCACAACTGTGCCCGCTTGTTGGAACGCAAGATACCCAAAACCCAACTCGCCTTGCCACTGATTATTGTTTAGCAACAATGAACCAGCTTTACTCTCGAGTCGCAACCGCAAACCACTTTGCAGTGCAATTTGGAATGGCATTTTTTGTGCCCGCAAGGCAATTTGACCATTTGAGACAGCATAAGGTGTCTCGAGCAAATCAAGTCTCCCCTGCCCACGCAAGGTTTGTAAATTAACACTAGCATTGGCATAAATAGGATAGTCAGATGGTTCAGTCTCGAGATTGAGAATTGTATTCAGTGGAAAACGCCATTTAGCACTGCGGATTCGTAATGGAACAGCCCCACCAATATTGCCTGTAAAGGCATCATTTTCAAGCCATTTCGCTTGGATTGGCAGCCCAACCACTTCGCCACCAATATCACCGCGAAGGCTTTGCTGCTCCAGTCGGAGCGAACCACTCAAACGCGATTTGACTGGTAACACTGCGGCTAAATCAAGTTGGTTTAACCTGACACTTGCCTGCCCTCGAGCGTTATAAGTTGCTTGTCCAGTACCACCGGTTGCATCTAAAGCCTCGATTTTAACAACATAGTCAGCAGCCTGTCCTTTGAGGCTGGCACTCAGTTGCAATGAATTTGGTTTGATACCCAATCTCGAGATTAAACCTAGGTTGTAACGCAGGTCGGGTATAGCAACCGAACCATTGACTATCACTTGGCTTTGCAGTGTTGCTGGTAAATTAATGCCTGCTAAACTCGAGAGTCTAGTTGGCAATGTGCCAGCAATTTGCAGATTTTGCCAATCGCCAATAGCTGTTAATCGCCAATCTTTCCCATTGGCTTTTGCATCGAGTTTACCACGCCAGTTTTGATTTGCTTGTGTAAGGTTTAAAGCCACAGATGCCGTGGCTGCAAGCTGAATTTTTTCACCACGAAAAACCGTGCTGGCACTCGGTAATTGCATTTGTGTCTCGAGATTCTGCCCATTTAATCTGCCCGAGACCGTACCAGCGCCCAGTAGCACAGTGGCTTGTGGATGTTTGATTCGCCCAGTTGCGAATTTAACATTACCTGCAATACTTCGAGCAACCATTAAACTGCCGTTTACAGCCTCGAGAACCGCATTTGCACCAATCGCATTACCCTCGAGACGACCCGCAGACCAACGCAATGGTAATTGAGTAGCAGTTCCATTGCCCGAAACTGCGATATTGGTAGCAAAAGCTGTACCTGCCTTGGTTTGTGCTGCTGCGCTTGCCGCTTTAACATTGATCGCAAGTTGGTTGTCACGCAGTGTCACAATTCCGCTGGCATTACTCACTCGAGCGGGCACATTTGCAAACACACCTCGAGCCGTTGCCGCCGAGAAATTAATGGTATTTGTCGTATTTTTTTGCACAAAACGAACTTGGACATTGCCACCTTGCACCGTGTTTCCTGCCACAGTTCCCGAAGCCGAATCGGCAACAGCACTGACAAGAATACTCGAGCCTTGCTGCGAAAGATTGCCTCGGATATTGCTTAAACGCAACGGTTTATTTTGATAAGCTGCATTGATATTCCCCGAAAAATTTGCCAGTACCGCACCATTCTCGAGTCTGGCATTGCTCAGTGTTAACCCAGCCACGACTCCAGCCACTGTGACATTGCCATTTTTGACTCGCCCAGTCAGATCAATACTATTTTTTGCCAGCGATAAACCTGTACCTGCTAACAAAGATTCAGGCAACCTACCTGCTGCTCGAATCAGCAAATCATCGTAGGCACCACTGACACGTGCTTCTACACCTCGCACTTTTGCCAAAGCATTGACTTGTGGGAACACTGCCCCTGATAAAGTCGCACCCGCAAATTGCCCACTTGTCACTCGAGCCTGAGCACTGAGTTTTAATTGCTTAGCTGTTATTGTCGCTTCGAGCGGCAACCCTGCAATATTGCCTATCATGGTAGTTGTACCACTCGAGTTGCGAATATTGAGTGTGGCAATACCAGAAACCAAATTGCGAGAAGCTGTTGGTAAAGCAGCAGCCAATGCCGAAAAATCAATTTTACCAATCGCCTCTAAACCAGTTTCATTGTATTTTATTTGAACATTCTGACCATTACTGAGCAGATTTCCACTGACTTTCAGTGTTTTACCAGCCTCGAGTACAATTCTGCCGCCTAAATTTTTACTTTGTGGCACAGCCGCTAATCGCAACGAGAAAGGCTCGAGTTGCACTGTGCCACTCAAAGCAGCTTTGATGCCGTTATATCCAGCATTACCTGCCAAATTCAGGCTCGAGCCAGTACCAGCAGCTGTCAGAATACCAAAACGATTACGTGCCTCGAGCTTACCTGATGTCCGTAAACCCTCAAATGCCAGTGTCATATCACCACTGAGGAAGGCACTTTCACCAGCTGCTTGGACACGCCAAGCTCGAGGGCGGATATTTAGGCTATTCTCGGTGAGGGTGGTAAGCAGTTTATTGGCATTCCAACGTCCACGGATTCTTTGTCCAACCGAAAGCGTTAATTGCCCAGTAACATCATCCAAGTTGGCTTCTCCAAAACGCAAATCGTAGCCTCGAGCATTTCCTGCCAAAGCAACTCCTGCTGAATTGAGGACATACTGGGCGGTATAATCAGCTTTGCCTCCAGGTTCAAAAGCAATGCCTTGTAAAGCCACTTGCCCTCGAGCAGGTGAACCATCGGTATTGATAATGGCTCCGCTGGCTGCAATCGCTCCTTTTGCTAGATTGGCTGTGCCAGATAAACCTTGAGCATTAAAATTCAGTGCATAATTCCCAGCAATATCTTTTAAGCCAAGACCTGGAATCTCGAGCCGAGCAGGGTTTAACAAACCTATTATCTTCATATTTTGCACTGTGCCAGCCACAACAGCTGTACCATTGATATTTGAAACAACAGGTTTCTCGAGTGGCAATTGTATTGCATTAAATTTGCCATTGCCTGAAATTTTCTCAGCCACAATTTTCAGTTTTGCATCAGCAGTTCCACGCAGAATTGTGCCACCAGCCGTTATTTGCACAGTTTCTTTCAGCACATTGACATTGGCATTTAAAGCTAACGGTGACTGCAAGAACTTGCCTAGTAACTTTGCATCAACCAAAATACGTTCGCCTTGACTTTTCACAACTGCACTAGCGTTTAGTTTATCTGCGCCAATCCGAGTCAAAGCCGATACATCTGCCTCGAGATGATCGGTAAATTGCCATGTACTTTTGAGTTGCTCGAGTGGGAAACCTGCTACTTCTACGGTTTTTTCGCCATTGACTGTACCCGTAATTTTAATTTTCTCCCAACCCTGACCTTGCAACCGCACCTCGAGTTGCCCTTGACCAGCGGTTCCTTTGGCAAAAACAGGTAACACTTGCTCGAGTTTTGGACGTAGTACACCACTAAATTGCAGATACTCTTTTTTGGTTGTTGTATTCACCAGCACATTGGCGTTGATTGCCCCACCTAAACCTTGTCCTGATAATTTGGCAACCACCTGACCAGCTGCGTTTAAGGTAGCTTTTCCTGTAATCGCTCGAGCCACAACCCCTGGCAGTACTTCGAGTGCACCATTTTGCACGTTGGCATCTACAGTCACTGTTGTTGGTGTGACAGTTATCGTTCCACGAATCTTGCCTTGTTCAATTTTCATGGGGATTGGTAATAACCAATGGTTTGCAATAGCGGCATCAACGTCGGCATCTATGACCAAGTTGGGTTGTAAATCCTTACCAAATTCGTACAGTGTTGTTGTGAAACCTTTACCATCCTTGGTTTCGATATTGGCACGCAAATTTCCACGAATTGAACCATTACGGCTAGGCAATGCCGTTTGCTCGAGTAAGGTAATT
Source organism: Deinococcales bacterium (assembly GCA_013298595.1). Lineage (GTDB taxonomy): Bacteria > Deinococcota > Deinococci > Deinococcales > JAAFIG01 > JAAFIG01. The sequence continues at coordinate 12,445 of JAAFIG010000012.1, forward strand.
TTACCATCTGGAACAAATAATTTTTTACCAATAAAATCCACTTCGGTATCGGTTAAATTGGCTTGATCTAGAAAAACAGCAATTGGTGCAGGAGGTGCTTTCGGGTCTATGGGTGGTAAACCCACAGGATCAAAAGAAAACCGCCCACCAGCCAAACTCGCCTCGAGACGTAATTCGCGTTTTTGTATCAAGGTACCAAGGTTGTATTTTGCTTTGACCGAAGCTGCTTTACCATTGATAAACGCACTTTTGACTGTGGCATCTACTGCTTCTACACCCGAGAATAAATTGCCACGCAATTGTTTAGCATCGATCTCGAGACCAGCAGCTTTGGCTTGTTGAATAGCAAAACGCAGTGCTGGTTGGGTGCCAGCTGCAATATAGACAGCCAACACCAAAAACAACAGTATTCCCAAGGTGATGGCAAGCCAACGACGCATACAGCCTCTAGTCTAAACGAAGTTGCCAAGGATTTCTCGAGAAATGTGAACTATTCTTTATGCTTGCCAGTTTTAGCTATTTCTTGATGGCAAATATTTTTGAAAATTCAGCTATTTTTACTTTGCCAAACAATATAAATCCGCAAATGAGCAAAATCTCATTGAATTGGCGCTAAAGTATTGTGATGAATAATTCGATAGGTAATTTTTTAGGTATGGTTGCATTAGCAGCTTCTATTGTGGTTGGCGCGTTTTTAGCCTCCAATGCAATCAAGGAATCTCGAGCCGATAGCGATATTACTGTTACAGGTAGTGCCCGTAAAGCCATTCGCAGTGATTTAGTGCAGTGGAAAGGCAGTATTACTGCCGAAAGCAGCAGTTTGCAACAAGCCACTACCGAACTCAAAGCCAATGTTGCCAAATTCAAAAACTTTGTCAGCAGCAATAACAGCAGTGTCAAACTTGCCCTTGCCCCCATCTCGAGCGAATCTCTGACGTATGAACGCACCAATACCGATGGTTCCAAACAAACCATTCCAGGGTGGCGAGTTCGTCAAAAAGTTGAAATCTCGAGTGATGATGTAGATGGCGTGACTACCTTAGCAGGTAAAACCAGTGAAGCAATGCTCTCAGGTGGCGTTCCATTTGAAGCTGAACTATCGTACTTGTACACCAAATTGGCAGATTTACGCATCGAAATGTTAAAAGCTGCCACCGAAGATGCCAAAAACCGAGGCGACACCATCGCTAAAGGAGCAGGTGTTTCGATTGGAGCGCCACGCAACGCTCGAGTTGGTGTATTCCAAATCACTCCAAAGAACGCACCATCGGTTGATGATTACGGTGCATTTGATACTACCAGTATCGAAAAAGAAATCACAGCCGTGGTTTCTGTGGCTTTTCAATTAAAATAAAGCATTAACAACAATCAATAACTCGAGCCTTTATGAGACTCGAGTTATTTTGTTTAGCACGACTTTAAGTATAGATTTTCTTGGTAAGATGAATGTTCTCTGCATCAGAGTTTCAGCTTTCTTATGAATACTTCATCGTTTATCACGTATGAAAACCCGTTAAGGAAGCTTGTTTGATTCTCATGAAACCTCTCATATAATGGCGCTCATGGACAGAAAACCATTGGTGTTGGTCGTCGAAGACGAAAAAGATATCGCCCGTTTTATCGAACTCGAGTTAGCCGCCGAAGGCTACCAAACCGAAGTCGCCTTTGATGGCGTAACAGGTTTATCAAAATTCCGTGAAGTCAACCCTGACCTGCTGATTCTTGACTTAATGCTACCTGTATTAGATGGACTCGAGGTCGCCCGCCGAGTTCGTAAAACCAGCAACACCCCAATTATTATTCTAACTGCCAAAGACAGCATTTCCGATAAAGTCGAAGGTTTAGATGCTGGTGCAGATGATTACCTGATTAAACCATTTAGCATCGAAGAACTCTTGGCTCGAGTTCGCGCCCATTTACGCCGCGTTAATCCAGCCGTAACGGGTGAAGTGCGCGTTGCCGACCTCGTTATGAACTTAGATGGACGCGAAGTATTTAGAGGCGGCAGACGCGTAGAACTCTCCGCTAAAGAATTTGAATTACTCGAGTTACTTGCCCGTAACCCAGGCAAAGTTTTTAGCCGCTTTGAAATCGAAGAGAAAGTCTGGCCCGAATACACTGGTGGCAGCAATGTTGTAGATGTCTACATTGGATACTTGCGCCGTAAACTCGAGGAATCTGGCGAGCGCCGCCTGATTCACACGGTGCGCGGTGTTGGTTACGTGCTGCGTGAAGAATAAATCTCGAGCTGAGTAACACTGGGCGAACAAACAAGTTCGCCCACGCTTTTTAGAGGAGTCATCATGACGCTGCGTTGGCGTTTAACCATTCTATACAGCACATTATCTGCTTTGGTACTCACACTTGCTTTTGTGTTGACTTATATTAATGTTCGTAATACTTTGCTCAGCACATTTGATCGTGACCTTGATAGCACGCTTACCCAAGCTATTGAAATTATGAAAGGCAGCACCCGTTATAATCCAAGTTCTGAACAATGGAATGTGTTATCTCGAGATGCTTTTGCACAAATTACGCAATACATCAGTAATCAGTTTATTGCTGAAGATTTCTTAAAAGAAAAATCTTTTCCAAATATCAACAATAATCTCAGAGTGTTAGGCAACTCGGAAATCGAAATTCCTCAAGAAGCTTGGAGACAATTAGAACGAACCAGTAATTACCAAGGTATGGGTAAACTTACCAGCAATAACGAATTGGTATCAGTCCGAGTACAATTATTCCCAGCCGTTCCATATCCACCAGTTGATGTGATGATCCCCATCGTTATTGTCGCCAAATCACCCAGCGAAACCAACGGTGTACTCGAGACACTGCAACGGGCACTGATTGTGGTTGCACTGGTTGGTATCATTGCCGCTGGTATTGCCAGTTTCTTTGCTTCACGCAGTGCGTTACGCCCAATTACCAGCGTGCGCGACGCTGCTGCTGCTATTGGCGGACGCAACCTTAATTTACGCGTTCCCGAACAAGGCACACGCGACGAAGTAGATGACTTAGCTAAAACCCTAAATGCCATGCTTGAACGCCTCGAGAGTAGCTTTGAAACCCAGCGCCGATTCACTGCCGATGCCAGCCATGAACTTCGCACTCCTGTCACAGCCATTGCAGGTCATGCCAGTTACTTAATACGCCGCACCAATCCATCAGATGCCCAAAAAGAATCACTCGAGGCAATCACCAGTTTAAGTGTGCGATTAGGTCGGTTAATCGGCGATTTACTAGACCTAGCTCGAGCCGATGCTGGCTTTGGTGTCGAACATGTAGACACCAACCTGATGAGTTTAGCCGAAGATGTACACCTTGAAGTGGTTGCCATTGCAGGTAACACCGAAATTGAATTAACTGGCGATTCGAGTCTTCGCAGTAAACTCGACCCAAACCGAGTGCGCCAAGTGATTCGTAATCTTGTGCAAAATGCTTTAAAAGCAGGCTCGAGTAAAATTACTGTGCAGATTAGCAAAGAAGATTTATTTGCTAAAATAACTGTCCAAGATAATGGTTCAGGTATTGCACCAGAGCATCTATCTAAGCTATTTGACCGTTTTTACCGAGTGGATACTTCACGTGACAGAGCCGCAGGTGGCAGTGGTTTAGGTTTAAGTATCGTCAAATGGATCGTTGAAGCCCACCAAGGCAGTATTGCTGTCTCGAGCGAGTTAGGCACTGGTACAAAATTTGAAGTTCGTTTTCCACTTCAAGGCAAAAACCCAACGACATAATCAAAACTCGAGAAAAAACGTGAAGTGCAATATCTCCGATTTTCTTTGAATCTTAGGAGCAGGGCGAACACAAGGTTCGCACCCTACGAGACACTTTTTTGGCAACAAAGATAGATATTGTTCAAATCAAGTTTGAAGTCGTTTCCTAGATCAAATACACAAACTTTGCGAATATGGTTGTCTGTGTTTTGTGATTTGCCCAAAAAAGAGAAATCGCTGATCTTTAACTATTCACAAAAACCATAAATAATGTATACTGTATACAATGCAAACAGATTCAACCTTGTTCGCTCGTCCGCAATTAGTGCGAAACGAAGTCTACGAACACTTAAAACTCGAGATCCTATCGGGTATTCTCGAGCCAAACAGCAAACTGGCTGAAATTCCGTTATCCCAACGCCTTGGAATTAGTCGCACACCAGTCCGCGAAGCCATTCAACGCCTTGCCCAAGATGGATTAGTTGAAGTGATCGCCAATAAAGGCGCAAAGGTTCGTGGAATTGATGCAGCCGAAATCGAAGAAATATACGCTGTGCGTGAAGTCCTCGATGGACTGGCAGCTCGGCTTGCCGCTTCGCATCGTAGTCATAAAGACCTGAAAATCATGCAGAATGCACTAACAAAACTCGAGACAGCCAACAGTACCGCTTACACTGAACAAGTCAATGCTGACCTCGAATTTCACAATGCCATTGCCAACGCCAGCGGCAACAGCACCTTAGAAAACACATTGCGTAGTTTCGCGCAAAGTGTAGCACGCGTTAAATTACTGACTCGAGCCTACAACCAAAACATCAATACACACGCTGCACATCACGCTATTTTACAAGCAATTGAACAACAAAATGCCGACGCAGCCGAAACCGCAGCTCGAGAACATGTGCAGGATTTTAGGCAGTTACTTTTAACGCAATTAAAGAAAGGAACATCCTTATGATTGACCAATACTACCGCAGCGCTGTACTTGGCATTGCCAATGCTCCAACCATCAAAAACTTAATCCAAACTCGAGGCTATACACTGGCTAAACGCTATGTGGCAGGTAACGAATTAACCGATGCAATAGCAGCCGTCGAAACCCTCGAGCAAGACGGCGTACACGGAATCCTTGATTTACTCGGAGAAATGATTAGCAGTAAAGAACAATCCGACCCATTTGTCCAAAAAATCCTCGAGATTTTCCCTAGTATTGCCAGTAAAACATTCCCTAAATATGTTTCGATTAAACTCTCACAACTGGGTTTAGATGTCTCTAAAAACCTTGCGCTCGAGAATGGACGCACCATTTTGCAAACTGCTAAAAACGTAGGTTGTTTTGTACGAATAGACATGGAAGACAGCCCGCGAGTGGATGCCACCATCGAAGTTTTCCGCACCCTTCGCAGCGAATTTGACAATGTAGGCTTGGTTTTACAAGCCATGCTACGCCGCACCGAAAAAGACCTCGAGCATCTCGCTGACCTCAAACCGAATCTTCGCATCGTCAAAGGTGCGTACCTCGAGCCAGCCGAACTAGCCTACCCCGAAAAAGCAGTCATAGATCACCAATACCGCCGCCTTGTGTATGCCAATCTCGAGAAAGGTAACCACACCGCCATTGCCACACACGACGACAAAATTATAAACGATATGAAACGCTTCACCGAAAAAAGCAAGATTCCCAAAGAACAATTTGAATTTCAATTACTCTACGGAATTCGCCGCGATCTGCAAAAACAATTGGCTGCCGAAGGGTACACTGTTCGGGCATATATTCCATATGGACACGATTGGTATGCGTACTTCTCGAGACGAATTGCTGAACGCCCAAGCAATGCTTTGTTTGTACTACGCGGCATGATTGGTGGATAAAGTGCTTTCCAATAACACAGATTACAAGCAGCTTTTTGAAAAACTCAAAAATGAGATTCAACAAAGCCAGTCTCGAGCAGCCTTTGGCGTTGCTCGAGAGTTAATGATTTTATACTGGCGTATTGGTCAGTTCATTGAAAATGCAAGTTACTCAAACAACTGGGGAGAATCTTTACTCGATCAACTTGCCCATGATTTGAACAAAACTTTTCCTGCTATTGAAGGGCTTTCAAAACGCAACTTATATAGAATGAGAAAGTTTTTTAATGTGTATCCCTCAGAGGAACACTTTGTGACACAACCTGTGTCACAAATACCTTGGGGACATAACATCACTATTTTCCAAAAACTCAAAACAGAAAAAGAACGGCTTTGGTACGCACAAAAAACCCTTGAACATGGTTGGAGTCGTCCGATACTCGAGCATCAAATAGATTCAAAACTGATTGAACGAGAAGGCAAATCCCTCAATAATTTTACGCAAACCTTACCGCCTATTCAATCTGATCTTGCCAAACAAATACTTAAAGACCCCTATAATTTTGATTTCCTCAACTTAACCGCCGATGCTCATGAACGCGAACTAGAACGAGGTTTACTCGAGAATCTAAAACTCTTTATGCTTGAGTTAGGAGCAGGTTTTTCCTTCGTTGGCAGTCAGTACCACATGGAAGTTGGCGACCAAGATTTTTACATAGATTTGTTATTCTACCATCTTAAACTCCGAGCTTTTATTGTCATAGACTTAAAAACCAAGGCATTCATACCCGAAGATGCAGGAAAAATGCAGTTTTACCTAGGCGCAGTGGATGATTTACTACGGCATGAGCATGACGCGCCAAGCATTGGCTTGATTCTTTGCAAAACCAAAAACAAAATCATTGTTGAATACACATTAAAACGCAACACCAGCCCAATAGGAGTTTCCGAGTATTTACTAACTCAAGCCTTACCAGATAACCTAAAAAGCCAATTACCAAGTGTAGCTGAACTAGAAACAGAACTTGAGCGATTAGAAACTAAACTCGAGGAGAGAGTGTAAAGGTAGATATGACTTCTTTTCAACAGCAAGAATTTAAAATTGTTCATACTTCAACAGAAAGTCTTAGCCACTTTTTAATTGCTATTTGGCTTGGATTAGGAATTTTAAATTTTGCATTTAAAATTCCTAATCTGCTCGAAAAATTTATTGAAACTATTTGGAGCATCTTGATTACGATGGGGATTACTGGGTTACTTCTAGGCATTCCGTTGATGTTGATAAGATTTTTTGATTCTAATATTCTTTATATCAAACGTGGATTTTTAACAGATTCAGGACTTGTCAAAAGGATTCACATAAAGGTAGAACACATTGTTATCGAAAAAATTGAATTTCTAAACTTTAATGATACTGGAACTAGACTTCGATTTTTTGGGGGTATCCCATCGGACGTTCTGGTTCTATGGAGATAAATTGGCACCCGACAAAAAAGTATTTGATAAATAGTTTAATCACTGATAGAAACAATGTTATTTATATCCCAACCACTAGAAAACAGCACTACTTACTCAGTCTCGAGCAACCAGAAGAATTTATTAAAGCCCTACGCGCAGCCTCGCAAACCATCAAGGAAAATTCATGACCGAAAACAATAATTTTGTGCATCCTTCCATTAACCAGAATTCTTACCCACTCGAGATTTCAAACCTTGTTGCTGCGACACTCTGGGAAGATAAACGCGTTCGAGTCACGGATTTTGATGGCAAAGTACTCAAGGATTTTAAACCCGGTGGTGCGACTCGAGCCAAAACCACGGCAAGGCAACTTAGCAAGGCACAGTCAAAAATTTTACTTGTTTGGTTTGGGCGTTTAGTGGCTTTACAACAAAATCCTAATGGCACAATTCACTCTTTTATACTGGAAAAGATATGAAAACGCATTCGTTCCAACTGTTCCCCATTGTGAAAACCAATTTTCTATTAATCAGCTTACTTATAGTAATTGGATTAGTTTTGTTTTCTTTACTTGTGAACAATACATTCCCTCCTCAAGTCCTCGGTTTTGTTGTTCTGGTTATTCCTTTGTTAATGGGTCGAAGAAAGCACCACGCAGAACTCACGAATAGCTCTTTACAAGTCATTTCTAGTCAACTCAAAACCGCAGCATTTTGGGAACTTAAAGAATTAGATGTTCTTGGTGCTACGAAACTAGATCCAAATTCCGATACAATTCCCAAATTTATAAAACCAACTTTTTTCTCAAATAGCACTGATCGAGAATATGGTTTTGGTAAATCAGAAAATGGTCAAACCGTATTTCAGTTTGTCTCAAGAGTAGATGTACCACTTGTATTGATTCCATTAAAAGCTGGAGGACATATCTTACTCAGTTTACAAAAATCAGACTTATTTTTAGAAACTTTGTCATCTTTAACTTTAGAATCACTCGAATCTGCTTAATAGAGTTTCACAGGAGAAAATTATGAATCTTCCAGAGTACCAATGCGAACCGTACACCGATTACACTCATCCGAATCACGCAGCGGCGTATCGCCATGCAATTGCTAAAGTCTCGAGCGAACTTGGCAAGGATTACCCGCTGATTATTGGTTCAGAGCGCATCATGCTCGAGGATAAAATCGAATCGCATAATCCGTGTAAGCCATCTCAAGTTATCGGGCGAGTCTCGAGTGCAACGGCAGCTCATGGTGAGAAAGCACTTGAAGTGGCATATGCAGCTTTTGAATCGTGGAAGAACACACCTCTCGAGACTCGAGTGGCTGTGCTGGTCAAAGCAGCTGCAATTATTCGTGAGCGCAAACTCGAGTTTAACGCTTGGTTGACGTATGAAGTTGGTAAGAATTATGCCGAAGCCGAAGGCGAAACTGCCGAAGCCATAGACTTCCTCGAGTATTATGCCCGTAGTGCCTTGAAGCTCTGTAAGCCAATTCAGACGTATCAAATGGCTGGCGAAGCAGATCGAGCTGAGTACATTCCTTTGGGCGTAGGAGTCAGTATTACACCTTGGAATTTTCCTTTTGCCATTTTTCTTGGGCAAGCTTGTGCACCAATCGTGGCTGGCAACTGCATGATTGTTAAACCTGCTGAGGACAGTGCCGTGATTGCCTATAAAGCCATTGAGGTTTTGCTCGAGGCTGGGTTGCCACACGGTGTGATCAATTTCTTACCCGGACTTGGCGAGGTGGTTGGTGATGCATTGGTTAAACATCCGCGCACCCGCTTTATCAGCTTTACAGGGAGCAAAAATGTTGGTTTGTACATCAATGCCGAAGCTGCCAAAGTCCTGCCTGGTCAACGCTGGATTAAACGTGTGACTTTGGAACTTGGTGGTAAAGACGGCATGATTATTGATGAAACTGCGAATCTTGAGGAAGCTGCGACGGCGGCTGTAGCAGGAGCATTTGGTTTTGCTGGGCAGAAATGCAGTGCACTCAGTCGGTTGATTGTGGTCGAAAGTGTGTACCCAGAAATCCTCGAGAAAGTGACAAGTAAAGTGAAAGCCTTAACCATTGGCGACCCACTCGAGAACAAGTACGTCAATGCTGTTATCAACATGGAATCGCTCGAGAAATCAAAAAAGTATCTCGAGATTGCAAAAACCGAAGGTCGGGTTTTAACTGGTGGTACTGCCTCGAGCGATCCACAAAACGAAGGGTATTTTGTGCAACCAACTGTGGTTGCAGATGTCAAACCAGACGATAAACTGGCTCAGGACGAAATTTTCTCACCCATTCTGGCAGTTATTCCAGTCAAAGACTTTGCCACAGCAATGGAAGTGATGAACAACACCGAGTACGGTCTAACAGGTGGGCTTTTCTCGAGCGACCTGAGCCGTCTGGAGTTTGCCGAACGCGAATTGCATGTGGGCAATTTGTATTTGAATCGCAAAATTACTGGTGCAATGGTTGGTTGTCATCCATTTGGTGGGTTTAATTTATCTGGCACAGATTCCAAAGCGGGTGGACCCGATTATTTGCTACATTTCATGCAAATGAAAAGCATTGCTCGAAAAATCTAAGCTAATTCTTTTGCAACGAGGAGTCTGCCATTAGGCGCTCCTCGTTTTTTTCATCTGCTTTGTACTAGACTCGAGGCTATGAATAAACGATATATCGGATTGGTTTTGGCTTCGTTACTGGTTGGTTGCGTACCTAATCTCGTGCAGACCCCACAATTTGAGATGCGTGAAGCTGGTTTGTTGCGCCTCAACCCACCTGGTTTAAATGGTGTTGCTCCAGAAGCCGTAATTCGTATTGTGCTGAGTGCTCGTAATCCAAACCCAATTGATCTTGGTTTAACCGAAATGAACTTTAATTTAGCGCTTGATGGTGCAAAAATTGCAGGTGGCGGTACCCCGGGTTTTAATATGAAAGCCAACGGCGTACCAAGTACAGTTCCTGTGGATGTCACTATTCCAATTACGCCAGCTACACTACAAAGCATGTTTAAAATTGTTTCGGGAAGTAAAGTCAGTTATACAATAGATGGTACTTTTGCTGTGGATGCTGGTTCGCTGGGCAGACCAAAATTTGGACCATTTGTCATTGCCCAAGGTGCATACCAAGCCCCAAGTCTTGCTAGTACCCCACCGAAATTTGCTTTCCGTAACGATTTAACACGTTTCACAGTTGGTTTGGGCGGCGCGGTACTCGATCTTGGATTTGAAGTCACCAACCCAGCACCGATTGGTTACCGCTTGGTTGCCCCGCTGAACTTAACTGTTGGTGGCAGAATTATTGCCAAAGCCGAAGCAGGTGGTAGCGTGCCAGCCAGCAACAAAGGCATTATCTACACCCGATTCCAAATAGACCCAATCTCGGCTGGAGCAGCCGTACTCAGCGGCAACTTTGATTTCCAAGTCACAGGTGCTCCTAGTCTCGAGGTACCTGGTTTTCAATCGTTTAATTTCCCACTCAGTGCATTATTTGGTGGTTCTGCTAAAAAATGAAACAGCTACTGATTGCTTTGCTTTGCCTAACCTTGGCTCGAGGTTCACAAACTGTTGAAATCCAACAAGTGCGCCTCGAGTATCGTTGGTACAGCTTAGGTTCTGGGTTGCTGCGTTACCAGTTTATTGTTCAGTGCAATACACTAAACATCTGTGAATCTGAGGGGAGTCGTTGGGTTGACACTCCTCAGGGGAAAAAGGAAATTTGTGTTTCCACAAAAAAACCAGTTGATCTATCTTTGCTCGAGAAATTGTACAACGCTAGTTTCGATAATTTAGAACCAGTTTCAGAACTAGTTGTTGAATTGATTCGCACAGATGACTACCCTAATTGGCGGATTGTCATAAAAACCGCTACAGGAATTTCTTTACTCGAGAATGCTTCTAATGGTGGCATTGCCATTTGGAATGTTAGGCGCAATAACCAATGGTTTGTGCAGAAAGGTAAAACGATTCAGTTGGCTTTTGCCGCATTACTCAGAATTGTTGACTGCCAAGTTTAGTTTTGATTTCCAAATCAAATTTATTTTTGTCTTCCCAACACCTCGAGCAGTAAATCTGGACGATCTGTATTGATGCCATGCACACCTACCGAGATCAGTTCACGCATTTGCTTTTGGTCGTTGATTGTCCAGGGTTGCACCACAATGCCAGCATTCTGCGCAAACTGCACAAAACCTTGGTTAACCACTTCAAAAATCCCCGATCGCGCTGGCACTTGGGCAGCTCGAGCTTGGGCTGGTGGCATTCCAAGCACGCCGAAAAAAATCATGTTTTGCACCTCGGATGCCGTTAATGCCGTCATCACTTCTGGGCAGGTTGCACGAAAATCTTTCATGGCATTTTCTGAAAAACTCGAGACAATAACTTTATCTGTCATGCGGTATTGTCGCATCAGGGTACAAAATTGTGGTGCAGCTTTTGCCGCTGTTTCTTTGATTTCGATACCCATTGACACATTTGGAAATGCTTTAAACACTTCCTCGAGCGTTGGAATTTGAATACCTTGTCCTCGAAATGGATGAGCATCGGTTTCTTTACTGTACTGCGGGAAATACCAACCAGCATCAAGTTTTTGAATTTCCTCGAGCGTTAAGGTATTGACCATACCTTTGCCATTGGTGGTGCGGTTGACACTGGTGTCGTGAATGACCACCAGCACATTGTCTTTGGTCAGGTTAATATCCAAATCCAGCACATCCACACCCATTTTGACAGCCCGTTCAAAGGCATACATGGTGTTGCTGGGAAAAATCCCCTCGCCACCTTGATGGGCAATAACTTGCACTTTTGTTGTGATATACGGATTTTTACTTTGTGGCGCACATCCAAGTAGCGCGGTTGCTATGCCAAGCCAAAAAATCTGTTTCATGGCTATACTGTACTGCAAATGTACTCACCTGAAACCCAGTATCAGCAAGTCAACAACTTACAAATTCGCCAACAAACCCATGCTAAATACACCATCGGAGAACCTTTCGAGGCATTGGTTGATACTGCCTTACAACTCGAGCCAAACGAGTCTTTATTAGATATTGGCACTGCCAATGGTGCATTTCCAATTCGATTACACCAAGCTGGACACATTGGGCGCTTAGTGGGTTTAGATTTCTCGAGCGGTATGATTACGGCTGCCAAAGCCCAAGATACAAACGTTGAATTTCTTGAGGGAAACGCAATGCAATTACCTTTTCCTGACTCGAGTTTTGACGTAGTTACAGCGCGGCATATGTTGTATCACGTACATGATATTCAAAAAGCACTCGAGGAAGTCAAGCGAGTACTCAAACCTTCAGGGCGATTTTTTGCTTGTACCAACGCCAATGGCTATTTAGCAGCTTATTGGCAAGTCATAAGCGAAACATTAAGTACTAACCCAATATTTACCGATTTTATTGCTGAACATTTACAACCTAAGTATTTTCACGGGTATCTCGAGCAGCAAATCAAAAACATTTTTCCAAGTGCTAGGTTAAAAATTGTAGACCAGCACCTCGAGTTTACCGATGCAGCAGCACCGCTGGCATATTGGCACTCGATGAAATCAGGCTTTGCGATATTGGACGCAGATTGGCAACATGGTTCTGATTTACTCGAGGCAGCGTTCTCAAAGCAAACGCAGCAGGGCACTTGGCGAATTTGGAAAGGTGTTGCGTTTTTCACAGCAAATCTTGCAACGCAGTAACATTGATAACCCAGACCCGACGTTTCTCGAGGCGAATAAATCCCATCCGATAAAACTCACCAAGTTTCCGACTGACTAACTCTGGAACTGTGCCAAGTTCGGCTGCCAGCACAGCATTTTTAGGCAATAACCAACCATCGGCGATGTTATGTTCAAGTAAAATTTTAGCCACTCGAGTATTTAAATCAGCAAAGAACACATCATCTATGCGCTGCATCAAAGCGTTTTGCCGCGAAACAGCGTATTGCAACAAGGCATAAGCAACAACCACGTCTCGAGTCACAATTTTTTGTAGCACATGTGCGTCCAGCAGCAACACAGACCCAGCCTCGAGCATTTCGGCTGTAAAGAGTGGTTGGGCATTTTGAAACACTGCCAGCACACCAAGCACAGCTCTGGGTGCATGAACACCAAGGGTAAACTCTCGAGCTTGATTGGTCAACCGAAAAGTCCGCACTACACCTGTCAGCAGTACCGCAACTTGTTCGAGGCTCTCCCCTGCTTTAAACAATACCGCGCCTTGCTCGAGAAAGCGCACAATACTACCCTCGAGAATACGTTCCAAGCACGGTTCTGGTAAACCCCGAAAAACTGTGGTGGCTTGCAAAACCAGAATTTTCTCCTCAAGTGTCATACCTCGAGTTTACATGCCAAAATGGTTTTGGGCTTTGGCAATAAACGAATCCCATTCGGCTGGGACTTCTTGGTCGCCAAAAATGGCATTGGTCGGACAAACAGTAATGCACATGCCGCAAATAATGCACTCGTCGGGATGGACAAAAAATTGGTCATCGCCTTCATAAATACAATCCATTGGACAAACTTGGACACAAGCACCGTCTTTGACTCCAATGCACGGTTGCGTAATCACAGCAAAAGATGAAGTTTTCACAACAACAGCTTGCCTCGAGAAAACAGATTTGTCTTTGACTTAGGTCAAGGTTACTTAAAATCCGCCCCAATTTTATAATCTGCTGCAAACAGCTGTAACTCTGGAAAATCTGGTGCAACAGCATCAAATAACCACCGCTCTTGAAGTTGACGGGCTTTAACACCAGCAAAATTTTCAACAAACTCGAGCCAATCTGCATTGCTGGCGTTCTTGAACTTGAATTTCTCGAGGAATCCGCGCAGCAAAGCCCAAAATTTGTCATCGCCTAAGTGCAAACGAAGTGCATGAACTGTCATGGCTCCACGGTCATACACGCCGTCATTAAATAAGTTATCTGCATCAAAAATTTTTCCTGGAGGTAAAAAGCGACCTGCATCTGGTTCAGGGAGTTGCACAAAACTACCTGAAAGTTCCTGCGCTAGCATTAATTGTCGGTTTGTTAGACACACTCTATTAAATTGCAATCGCTCAATGCTAGAGATAAGTTGCTGGGTGCTAATTCCTGAACTAGATACTGTCTGTATTACTTGATCTCGAACCGCTCGAGACAGCTCAGCAGTAAAGAAGTGTGTTAATACAAGATTTACTTCTTCAGCGCTCCAAGTTTTTGAATACAATGAATATTTTATCTCCTCTATAAATTGTTTTTTTTCAAAACACTGCGAATCTACGCCGTTAACAGCTAAAACGTAATACCCTTTAATCTTTTTTTCAATGTAATTAGCACCTACTGTACCTAGAAAGCGTTCTAGGCTAAAAACCCAACTTAAATAAGTTGCAAAGCCTTCATGTAAAAAAATGTCTTCATGATTTTTTATCGTCACCAAAGCACCAAACCATTGATGTGCCATTTCATGTGCGACCAACTCTGTGTCATTTTTCAAATCTTCATAACCATTAGTGCGAATGAGCACCAACGACTGAGTCTCAAGTGCGTAAGGCACTAAGTCTCGAGTTGCAGTCATTACCCCTACTTCTGAAAATGGATAAGGAATCAATTTTTCAGCGAAAAATGCAACTATTTTCTTCGTCTCTTTTGCCGCAGCAACTCTTAGCGGCGACGTATTGACATCAAAGTAGTGTCGAACACGAACTGAACCGATTTTCCCATCTTCAACAATTTCCCAATCTCCCACTGCTAAAAATACAAGGTAAGTTGCTGTTGGAACGTCAATTCGATAAATATGGGTGGCTGTATCATCCTTGTTAATCATTTGCGAAACAAATTTACCATTGGTAACCGCTTGTTTTTGCTTTTTTGTTGTTAATTCAATGGTATACGTCGCCTTATCAGATGGATGGTCATTCACTGGATTCCAGGTGAACATCAAACTTGGTTGTGACATTGCGACAAATCCAAAAAATCCAATGTTCCAGTCCCCAAATCCTCGAGTTAATCTAAGTTTTGTGCTTGGTTTTCCGCTGTAGACTACCGAAACTGTAAATTCTTGACCTTTTCTCAGTGGTGTTGCTGGTGCTATGGTTAATTCAGGGTCTGCGTGTGTGTAACGTGCAGGTTGGTTGTTTACAACAACATTACTGACAGTCATTGCGCCAAAGTCGAGGTTAAAGCTGCTCAAATCTTCGGTAGCAACAGCTTTCATCGTGCTGCTGGCAATAATGCTAAACAAATCGTCGGAGAATTTGATACGAATATGATAGTCAAGCGCATCATAGCCACCATTACCCATAAAAGGAAAAATGCTGTCGCCTAGCGAATTTGAGCCTGCAGTTTGTGCTTTTGCCAATGAAACAGCCACGATAAAAAACAGTACAATCACGCACTTAAAGCGATTCATGGTTGTCATTGTACAACTCGAGCCAGAAATAGAACTCGAGCAAAACTTCAGTGCATTAGCAATGGTAGACTCTGAGCATGGAGTTAAACCCTTGAACACGTTAAAACCAATTGCTTTTCTGGGTGCTGATGCCGCGCCTGTAGTAACTGCTTTGTATAAACTCGAGGCGCATTTTTTACCGACACTTGTACCCGCCCATGCCAAACTCGAGCGTGTGGTGCAAGGTCTCGAGCCGCTTGGGTTTCTTGGTGCAGTGTTTATTGGTGTGCCAAATACAGAAGCGCTTGGCGTTATGGATAGTCTTTCGAGTAGCGCTGAGCGTGATGGTGCTGTGGATACGATTGGTGTGATGCGTGGCACGCAGGGTTCGCATTTGCTCGAGGATGGTTTGTTGGCTGCTTTGGATGCTGTGCAGTATCGCGGTTTTGGAGCGAATGCCGTGGTGATTGGTGGTGGCGCGGCGGCAAGTGCGGCGGTGCAAGTGGCTCGAGCCGGATTAAAAAGTTTGACCATTGCTGCTCCTGATCGTCCTCATGCCGAGAAATTGGCTCGCAATGCCCCTGCTGGTGTGGTTACACGCACGATGACATGGGAGGAGCCTGATTTTCTCGAGGCGATAGAACGCGCTGATTTAATTTTGATTTGTGAACCAAAAGTCAGGCTTGATCCGCGTTTATTGCAACCGTATCACACCTTAGCCGAAGTGGTTTCGGAGACTTCGTTATCGGTGGCACTCGAGCGTATTGGTGGGCAAACAATTCCTTTTCGTAAAATCAGAGCGCAGCATTTAGCTGCTCAACTTGAATTTGTGACTGGGCGAAAATTTCGGCTCGAGGGGCTGTTGTAATCCAAAAGTGATGTCTGACCTGTACACTGTGAATATGAAGGTTTTCCTCTCCATACTTCTTTTATTGGTTCTGGTTGCTTGTCCTATGCAGCCACCAAATATCTCGAGTTTCACAGCCGATAAGGTGTTGTTACCTTATGGTGGGGGCGCAGTGATTTTAACTTGGGAGGCACAACGAGCCAGTAGCATCAGTTTGAATGCTGGTATTGGCGATGTCAGTCAGGTCTCGAGTCAGAGTGTTCAAATCACGGTTTCGACCAATTTTATTTTAACTGTTAGTAATGCTGCTGGTAGCGTCACACAATCTTTGCAAGTGGACGTTGCCCCACCGCCAGCCCCTGTGATCTCGAGTTTTACAGCCACCCCAAATACGCTGCCTGCCGCTGGTGGCAAAGTGAAACTGGCTTGGGTGACAGAAAATACAACCACGCTGAGTATTGACCAAAGTATTGGCACTGTTACAGGTTCAGAAATTGAAGTAAGTGTTAGCACCAGCACAAATTTCACACTGACTGCAACAGGACTTGGTGGCACAATCACAAAAAGTGTTGGGGTTTTTGTTGCCGAAGCCGCACCTGTGATCTCGAGTTTTACAGCTACCCCAAATGCCACGGAAAACGAGTCAGTTTTGCTCGAGTGGAGTGTGCTTGGTGCTACCAGTTTAAGTATTTCACCAAATATTGGCACAGTCATAGGCTCGAGTGTGATTGTTAATCCAACAAAAACCACAACTTTTTACACACTCACCGCGACTAATGGTGGTGGCAGTACAACTAAAAGTGTCACTGTAGGAAGTACAGCCCTCAGCAGCACACCATTAGGCACCATCAATCTGGCTTGGGATACCAGCAAACGCACTGCCGAAACAGACTCGAGCGGACAAGTCAGTTTCTTACCCTTAACGTACAGTGATATTGATTTTGTAGCAGGTGGTGTGCGCTACTTAACAGCAACCTACCGCGTCACTAACCTGAGTACCGCACCACTCGAGAATATTGCTTTACGGGCTGTCAATAAAACAAATAATCTTGGCGGCACTGCTTACTTTGATGTGCGAAGTTTCCCCGATACTGGCAACCCTGACGGCATATTATTTAGCGATGTCACAGTTGCTCAACGCATCTTGCCATTACATGCCATGCAGCTTGGAGCCAGTACCCCTGTACCAGACGCGGCTGGTAGCCACTTTATGGCATACCGCACTAACGAAAGCACCGCTTTTGACACAGCTGCTCGAGCCAATGGTTTATTGGGCAGCACCGAAAATACCTTAGATTATGCTTTTGTTGCCCAGACCAGTTCGTCTCGAGTGATTGCACCTGGTGCTACAGGGATTGTGAGTGTTGCCGTGCAGCTCCCACGTCGCTTTGACCCATTGCCAAAAGTCTTTAAGTTCCAAACCAGTTTTATTGTCAGCACCGACAATGCACCAAGGGTCAGTCGTGCTTTACTCGAGACTACAGCAATGGCAACCACTCGAGCCACAGAACTTGGCACAGCCACTAATCCAGCACAATTGGTTTTGATTGGTGCGGATGCCGATGCCCCTACAGACACAGCTTTTCGGGTCATTCGCTTAGCCAATATTCGGACTGGGACGAGCACAAATTTGCTTCCCTAAACAATGAGCTGAGCATCAATCGCTCAGCTCATTTCTAAAGGTATTTAGACTTAGCCAACAAGACGACGACGCACATTGGCACTGATAAAGTCGAGAATATTGACCATTAAAACAACCAAACCTACCAGAATAATCATTTGATCGTATTTGCCACTTCGCATGGTTTCTTGAATTAAAAAGCCAACACCACCAGCTCCGACAAAACCCAAGATAATGGAAACGCGGAAATTAATTTCAAAACGGTAAAGGGTATACGAAACAAAGAGTGGCAACACTTGTGGCAATACACCCCAGCGAATAATGCTGGTGCCTGGCGCTCCAGATGCCTCGAGGGCTTCGATGGGTCCTTTTTCGGCATTTTCGATAGCTTCGGAGTACAACTTACCTAAATCTGCCATGCTGTGAATTGCCATTGCCAGCACCCCCGCCAGTGGTCCAAGTCCAACAGCAGCCACAAAAACCAGTGCCAAAATCAGGGTATCCACACCTCGGTCAAGGTTGTAAAAACCACGCATGAGTGGGTACACAGTTCGACCCCACCAGCTTTTTTGCGTTAAATTCCGAGCCGCCAAAAAACTCGAGGGAACTGCCAGCACGGCTGCTAGCACTGTTCCAATCATGGCAGTAGCAATGGTAATGGTCATGGCTTTTAAGCCTTCAGACAGAATGGCATTCCAATCTGGTGGGAATGAACGCCGACCAAAATCTTGAATAAATGGGAAGCCCCGAATAAATCTGCCAATATCAAATTCAACTGCGTTAAAACCAAAGGCAAGAACAGCAATAATAATGCCAAGCATAGCACCACTGCTGAGGTCTCGAGTCTCGAGAGCAACTTCGCCTCGGAACACTAATGTGATACCGCCAATCAGCATCAGAATGCCGAAAAATGCCAGTGAACCAAAACCATAAGCTGCTCGGTTTGGAAAAATCCGACGGGCATTGGCTTCACCAGATTCTCGTCCAACGCTATACCCTTGTGGTAAGGCTGTTGCAGTGGCAATAGCGGTTAATGGCTCGAGCGTGGCTTTGTCACCGCTGATACCATACTCAAGGCGTTGCTTAGCCAATTGGTCGCGTTTGTTAAACGCATCTAGTACAGTACGTTCGGCTTCTCGGCGGGCATTTTGGGCAAACTCGAGGACTTGTCCACCAAGGCTTTGGCTGTTACTGACCACTGTTTCCGCTTTGGTTAATTCGGCTTGTGAGGCGACAATACTGGCTTGCGAAGCTGTCCACTCAGCATTGATACGAGCACGTTCTTTATTGGTAAACTCGAGGTCTTGACTCCAGTCTTGGACGACCAATTTTTCTTGTTTTGGGTTAGCAGGTGCAATCACACGGTAATAGTTACGCATCGAATCAAAAGTGACTGCTGCTGCATCTGAAAAAACAAAAGCGGCTACGCCAATAGCTATGACTACTGATAAACCATAGCCAATCATCATTTGCTTTGGTTTTAATAATTCTCGAGCAATCAAATAGACTGTTGCAGCAAAAACCAATGGAATAATGACTTCTAAAACCCAAGGAATGGTTGTGACAGAAACAATACTTTGGCTCGAGGTATTAAACGTCCAAAGCAGTACCAACACAGTAATACCACCTGCAACACCTGCAATACCTGTGGTTTTAGGGTTAGGTTTACTTGCGAACATAGCTATGATATTGGCAAGGGCTACAATAAAAATCAGCCAAAATTGTGGTTGTACAAAACTAAAACCAAAAGGTGTTGGCGCAACCAAATGCCTCGAGTACGCGCCTGTTAATTGAGCAAGTGGATGAATAAAAAAAACAATCAATGCACCAATAGCGCCAGCTGCAATTAAACGCCGTGCACTACCTCGAGCTGCAAGCGTGGCAGCACACAGCAATACAGCAATAATGATATAGGTCTGAATCATAAATCTGCCACGCTTCCCGCGTAAATACGTTCGACTTCGGCATCAGTTAATTGACTAGGTGTGCCATCAAAAATCAGTTTGCCTTTGTTAAAACCTAAAATTCGCTCAGCGTATTCTCGGGCTAACTCGAGCACATGGATATTGACAATAACGGTAATACCATCGTTGGTAAAGGATTTGAGTAAATCCATAATCACCCCAGATAACTTGGGGTCTATGCTGGCAGTTGGTTCGTCTGCCAACATCAACTTAGGTTCTTGCACCAACGCTCTTGCTATAGCAACCCGTTGTTTTTGCCCACCCGATAAATTACTGGCAGTGGTATTGGTTTTTTCCTCGAGTCCAACGCGTTTAAGGGCATCTAAAGCCAATTGCTTATCAGCAGCCGAGTATAAACCAAGTACACCTTGTAACCGTCCGTAATAGCCTAAACGCCCAGATAAAACATTTTCTAAAGCCGATAAGCGCTCGACTAAATTAAAACTTTGAAAGACAAAACCAATGCGCCGCCGCAATTTTCGTAAATTACGCCCCTGAGCAAAAGCAATGTCCTGACCTTCAATTAAGATTTTCCCAGCCGTTGGGTCGTTTAAGCGGTTCAAGCAACGCATAAACGTGCTTTTTCCCGCTCCTGATAAACCAATCACACACACAAATTGTCCATCTGGGATACTCAAACTAACATCATCAAGGGCTTTTGTGCCATCGGCAAAGACTTTTGATAAATGCTGAACTTCAATCACACGCGCCTCCTCGAGAATACACAAAGGGGCGCAGCGGACTGCGCCCCCGTGACTAAAATACAATTTACTTCTTAGCGGCAGCAGCTTGGGCTTCACGAACAATGTCGTAATCGGCATCTTTAGCAGGCACTAAGTATTCGATGCGGTATAAGTCACGTAACAATTTACGGGTTTCTGGTTTGTAGCGCATTGAAAGCAACGCATTAGTAACAAGAATTTGCGTATCAGCACAGGTTTTATTGTAATTATTACGAATCGAAACGGTATCACCTGGGATTGGTTTGCTGTAGGCAAGCACGCGAATCTTCTTTTGTTGAGCTGGATCGGTCAGGTACTGAGTCCATGAACCGCTGGTACCTTTGGTGTTATTAGCAAAAGTTGCGCCAACATCTACAGTGCCATTGAGTACACTAAAAACAACAGCATCATGACCACCAGCAAAGACTTGTTTAGCAAATAATTTATCGGCATCAAGTTTAGCTGCAATTAAAGTGGCTTTTGGAAAAGTGTAACCAGCAGCGCTGTTCGGATCAACCCAAGCAATACTCGAGCCTTGTAAATCTTGCAGGGTCTTGAAACGGCTGTCTGCTCGTACAATAAAGGCACTCCAGTAGTACGGACCAGCTTCTCGAGCTGATTTCAGTAATACAGTAGCAATGCCTTCTTTAGCAGCGTCCACATACCCAACTGGGTTCAGCCAAGCAAAATCGAGTTGCCCTGAACGCATAGCTTCGATTAAACCACGATAATCTTGGGCAACAGTGGCTTTGACTTCGACTCCACGGATGGTTTCCTCGAGATAATTGGCAATTGGCTTAGCGCTTGCTAAGACTTTGGTTGCATCTTGGGCTGGGTTAAAACCCATACGAATAACTTTACAATTTTCTGCGCCTTGGGCAACACTTGGTATGTTACTGATGGCAAGTACACCAAGAGCAGCGGTAGCTGCGGCAATGCTGAACACGATTTTTTTCATAATCTCTCCTCTAAAAAGTCTCGTAACGTAAACCAATGACGCTGCGAAATCTAGCAGCAGAATATCGAAAGTTTGAACTTTGTCAAGCTGATATTTAGGCTCGAGTTTACGATTTACAACTCGAGCCTTTAGCAGACATAGCCATCATTTCATGATGCCAAGCATCACCATCACCAAAACAGCCACTCCGCCAACTGTGTTGATGGTTGCCACAATCCGCATCAGGTTACGTTGTGTTTCTGGTATTTTTGGCAGCATCGAAAAATAAAAAAGACCAAAGCCCAAAAGTGCAATCCCTAAAACAAGTGAAATCATGTGCAGGGTCCACGCTCTGCGAGTTCGTAAAAGCCTTTGTTATCACCATCCGCGATCAGTTCTTTGGCTTTACCACCCGTTAAACGAGCTGCTTCGTTGGCTGCCCAATTCAGGAAATCACGATTAAAACCGCTATAGCCACGAATGATTTTGCCATCTTGCCCAATTAAATACATGGTTGGTAAAAATTTTGCACCATACAAACCAGCCACAGCACAATTATCATGTACCACAGGCATTTTTAAATAAGTACTCTCGCCTTCACCAACATAGTTCTTGGTTTCCTCGAGCCGCCCTTCGGATAAAACCCAAACAGGAACACTTGGGGCAATCTCAGCCCAGCGACGCAAGTACCCAACCACTAAACGGCTGGCATTAATCACAGGATGGGCAAATACCAATAAGACAG
The DNA here is from genome assembly GCA_013298595.1 of Deinococcales bacterium. GTDB lineage: Bacteria > Deinococcota > Deinococci > Deinococcales > JAAFIG01 > JAAFIG01. Next base: position 34,681 of record JAAFIG010000012.1, read on the forward strand.
GCGCAGCCGTCAGTGCCGTGGCTAAATCAAGGGTATTGCCATTCAAATCGGTGGTTGTAAATTGCGGAGCAACAGTTCCCGCTTCTAAAATTTGCATCTTCGCTCTCCTCTATCCTCAAGCCATACTATCACTCGAGCCATATCCTTTTGTTTTCAGCGAGGCATTGTAGCAAGGATTGACAGGGCAAACGCACCAAAGCTTGATAAGGCAAACACACCAAGTCTTAATTGCTTGGTGGGGCACTCTGAATTTGCGTCACAATCTCACCAGGGTATTGAGCAGTTTTATATTGCAATACAAAGTAATCCGAGTTTTGCCTGTCACCCTTGCTATTAAAACTAATCCGACCAGTCACACCATCCCACTCGAGATTACGCACCTCTTTGGAAACCTCGGCACGGGTTGGTAATTTTTTATTTGCTTGATAATGAGCAGCAATGGTCTCGAGTAAAATATTGGCAGCATCATAAGCATACGGGGAATATGTTTCTGGGGAAACCTTAAAAACACGTTGATACCGTTGCTCGAAGCCTGCCACATCACGTCCACGTAGTTTTTTAATTGGACCAGCTGTCGACGTAAAATACACACCTTTAGCCGCCGCACCAGCAATTTGTACAAATTCCGAGTTATCTAATCCATCAGGTCCAACAAAGGCGGCTCGAGTATTGACTGTTTGTAATGCCTTAGCTATCTCGCCGCCTTGAACGTGTAAACCACCAAAGTAAACCACTTCTGGGTTATACAGCTTCATTTGTTGACTCAGGGCTGCAATACTTTGCGAGCTGAGTGCTCCAGCAGGATTGGTAATAAAACCCACCACCGCTAAACCAAGTGTTTTCGCTCGGTCACGAAAAGCTTGGGCTAAACCAATGCCGTAAGCTTCGCCATCGTTAATCACTAAAACCCGTCTGGCTTTTAAGGTATTTCGCACAAATTCCGCAGCCACAGGACCTTGGATATCGTCCCGACCACAAACTCGGTTCATATTGGCTAAGTTCTGATCTGTGACTTTAGGATTTGTATTAGACGGCGAAATAAGGGTTAAACCACTGGGCGAATACGTAGGGAGCGCCTCGAGGGTTACACCACTATTTAAGTGCCCAACCACACCCAAAACAGCCGTATCCGAAACAAGTTGCTTCGCCACTTGAACACCCAGTTTTTTATCAGCTTTATCATCGTATGCCACAAACTCGAGTTTTAAACCCAGTTTAGTAAAACGATTTTGCGCCTCGAGCACAGCCATCTGCGCGCCATTTCGCACAGTTGCCCCCGTACTGGCTTGTCCGCCACTGAGTGGTGATGCCACAGCTAAACGCACCACAGGCGTACTGGCACTTAGACTCGCTGCTCCGAGTGCAATCATTCCAAGCAAAATCCCCAATTTCAATCGCATACTTTATTATGCCCGAAAACGATTGACAAAACTCGAGAAACCCCGCACAAGGTATACTCGAGGTCTTGTGGCTGTCTTTGTTGTAAATAAACCTTTGGGCTGGACTTCATTTGATGTGGTAGCCAAAGCCCGTAAATTACTGGGTACACGGCGCATAGGGCATACAGGTACCCTCGACCCATTAGCCACAGGTGTATTGGTGTTACTGACCGAAGAAAGCACCAAGCTTGTACCATACTTAGAGATTGCTGATAAAGACTACCTTGGATTTATTTCTTTAGGCGCAAGTACACCCACCCTCGATGCCGAAGGTCCGATTCTCGAATCACAACCCATACCCGATTTCGATGCAGTTACCCTCGAGCAAGTGCTGGCGCAATTTCGTGGTACCCAAATGCAATTACCACCCAGTTATAGCGCCATTCATATCAATGGGCAACGAGCCTATGATTTAGCCCGAGCAGGCAAAGAAGTCAAACTCGAACCTCGAGCAGTGACCATTCACACTTTGCAACACCTTGAAACCCTAGCTTCAATGCAACAAGCCACAGGGTACCCATTCCCGACACCATTGGGCGTTTTTACAACCCTTAAACTCGAGATTGGTGTTTCTAGCGGCACGTATATCCGTAGCCTCGCCAGAGATATTGGCACTGCCCTTGGTACAGTCGCACACCTTGGCGGATTAATTCGCACTCGAGTTGGCAAATTTAACTTAACCCAAGCCCTAGAACTCGAAACCCTCGAGCCAAGCCTAGGACAACCTGATTTGATCGCCCTTGAATACACTGTGCTCGAGTTAAACCCCAAACAAGCCCGCGATGCTCGAGATGGCAAACGAGTACCACACAGTCATATTGGACGAGCCACACTGACCCTCGAACAAAACCTAGTTGCCATTGCTGAAGGGGACGGACAAAACTTAAAAGTGTTACGGGCTTGGCAGTAAGTTACGCGTTGCGTTGAGCAATCAAATCCGAAATCACACTGCGTTGCACTTCACCACTACGGTTTAACTCGAGCACAGCCTCGGAAACGCTTTGATCGCTCATGGCAGCAATAAACGCAGGTACAAGATGAGGGTCAAAATGCGAACCAGCATCATGCTCGAGAATCGCAAAAACTTCAGCCCATGACTTTGGGATACTGTACGAACGGGCTGTGGTCATGGCATCAAAAGCATCGCAGATACCAATAATTCGGGCTAATAATGGAATGGTTTCGCCAGCCAGTTTATCTGGATAGCCTGTACCATCCCATTTTTCATGATGCGAACGAATCGCAGGTAAAATACCTTCAAAACCCTTGGTGTTGTCGCGCAAAATTTGTTCACCAATAATTGTGTGTTGCTCAAAAACATGGCGTTCTTCTGGGGTTAGTGCCCCTTTTTTATCAATATAAATATCGCTAATACCAATCTTACCAATATCGTGCACATAACCAGCAAACAAGGCACGCTCGAGATCAGCGCCTTCCCAACCGATTTTTTCAGCAAGCTTACGCGCATACAAACCAACCCGATCCGAATGACCAGCCGTGTACTCATCCTTGGCTTCAAGTGTGTTCAACATGGTTTTTACTAAGGAAACATAATTATCGTGTTCTTGTTTAATACTTTTTGCCAAAGTCACAGCCACACCCGCCTGAGCCGCAAAACCATCCAACATATTGGCATCAGCATCGGTAAAAGCCCGTTGCGTAAACTGCGTATCCACGTACAAAACACCAATCACTTCATCTCGAGCACGCAGCGGCACCGCCAAGACACTGCGAATATCCAAAGCCAGAATACTCTCAGAGGCATTATTACCCATTTCTTCTTGCACATTGGTTGTCACAATCGGTTCTTTAGAAGTCACCACCCGATCTAACAACGTTCTTGAGACTTGCACTTCTTCATGCGATTCTTTGCTACAACTATCCACCACGCGCACCATGCCATTTTCGACCAATGCCAAAACACCACGATCCGCCTGCATTAAACGCACAGCTTCTTCGAGCATATCTTTAAACAACGTAATCACATCGAAGGCATCTCGCACACCCGATAATTTCAAGCCCAAACTCTGAAAAGCTGTCAGTGCACTGCGTTCCGCCTCGAGTTCACGGGCAATCGATTTGACTCGAGAACCCACTTGTGGTGGCAGCAAAGAAGCGATTTGCACAAGTTGTTCAAGCGGACTAGCGGGCATAAGAATAGTCTACTCGAGAAGTTATTTTTTCATGGTCAAAACGCACAGCAAACCTTACAAGACAATGTTAGTTAAACACAAAAAGCTCGAGCGGTGAGGCTCGAGCCAAGGTATTCTGCACATAAAAACTTGAAATCAAAAGCTAAACGAGGTTTTATTAGCCAGTTACGTCATGAATTACAAGTGATTATGAAAAAATACGCTGCTCTTAACCATCAAGGTGAGCAGCGTAAAATACAGCATTCATTAAGGCTTTGTTGAAACTACTTGACTTGTTCTAAGCAAGCCCGTTCAAGTTCTACCCATGCATTACGCATGGCTGTTTCATTATCACGGTGACGTACCAAGAATTCTTGCACTCGAGCCATGCTTAGCACATCATCTGGAATACGATCTATCAGTGATGCAGTTTCTTTAATGTCTGGGTAGAAACGCTCAAGCATTTTTTGAATTTGTACTTTGTTGGCATTGCCAACAAATAAGTGCACATCGCAACGACCAGGACGTACCAAAGCTGGATCGAGTTTCTCGAGGTGGTTGGTGGTCATAAAAACCATTCTGCCTTGTTGTGCCACCACACCATCCAGAGCATTTAACAAACCATTGAAAGAGAGTTTGCTATCCGATTCTTTTTTACGACCTACAAAAATCGCGTCAATATCCTCAAGTAAGATTAAGCTACCTTCTGGTGCATCCGAGAGTAAGTTCATTAAGTTATCATCGGTTAAACTTGAACTGGCAAGATTGAGCACACAAACGCTACGTCCGATTGCACCAGCCAAGGCAGTAATTAAACTCGATTTACCATTGCCAGGAGGTCCGTACATTAAGTACCCGCGTCGCCAAGGAATACCCATATCGCTGTACCATTTTTCGGATTCCAAAAAGTGTTTAGCATCTGCCAGCACCCGTTCAAATAAACCACCAGCATAAACAAGACTTTTCGGGTCTCGAGGTGGTACGCGTTGCATCACACGCCAATCATCCCAACGTGGTGCGAGAATTTCGACTCTGGGTTCTTCTGGTTTATGTACAGTTTTATACGCAGCTGTGACAAGTCGCTCGAGTGCGTCACGGTTTGTAACCAAAGTACGAATGGTTAAGGTTTCGTGGAAACCAATTAATACACTGTTATTTTGTTGTTTTTCCCGAGAAGCACTAAACCAAAATGAACGCTTTTCAAATTGCACCTTAAAAGTGCCATCCACAGGCGCAAACACACCTCTTGGTGCGTTTTCTCGAGTATCCACAGCAAAACCTGCTTCACCACTACGCTCTGTGACCAAAGCAAGGTCACGCATTCTGGTACGCACTGGTTGGGTATGTAACCAAGCTCGGAACCATTCAAAAGCATCATCTCGAGAATCTACTTGCACCGTCACAACAATGCGCTCCCAAATATAATCCCAGATTTGCTTAGGCAAGTGCCGCAAATAGGCAATTGTGCCACCAACAATAGCTAAAGTAATACCACCACTAATAACCTGATTACCTGCCAAGGATTTTTGCACCTCGAGCCAGATTTGGTTGATGTTTGGATGTAAAATGTCAATCATAAAACGCTTTCCTTATGTAGCATGGCGAGAATTAACCTCGAGTCTTTCTCGAGCGGTCAAACGGTAGCACACCACTTGGCGTACAGTGTTATAGACAATACGGTTTTAACTTCTAAAGCGCATGACGCATTTGGCGTAAGCCATACGTTCAAGAAAAGATTAATTCAGCTTAAAACAGATGGAATTTATTTTAAGTAGAACAACCACTTTTTCTTACGATATCGTATATTTTATTTGCTCGAGCATTTACAGATCAAAACTTACACTTTTATAGCGATCACTCGAGATTTTATTTTGTCCTAGATAGCAGTATTTCTTCTATGAGAGTAAAACTCATCAAGTGCTCTTACGCTGTTATACATGACAAAAACCTTTCCGCAATTCTTCTGGAGCGTGGTTGTAATTGGTGTCACTTTGGTTTTGCTTGCGCTGATTGGCATTAATGGTATCCAAAGTTTACGCGCCAAGACATACACAACAACAGTGACTGGCAGCGCTGTTAAAACCATTCGCAGCGATTTAGCTGTTTGGTATTTTAGTGTGTCCTACTCTGGTTACGATGAATATAAGTCCTTGTACCAAAAACTGATTCCAGTACCAAAAGCCGTAGAAAATTTCTTAAAAAAACAAGGCATTGATGCCACCGAAGTCCGAGTTGGCGCTTCGCAAGTACAATCCAATGTCGAAACCAACGAAGTTGACTGCACTGCCACGGATACAAACTGTAAAACCATTGTTAAAGATAAAATCCCACTGCGTTACAAAACAATCTCGAGAACGTTTTACACAGTCTCGAGGTACTTTACAGTCGAAAGTAGCAAAGTTGATACGGTGATTAAGGCTTCTAATGCTGTGGATGATTTATTTGGGCAGAACATCATTATTGGTGGTAGCACTTTGCAACTGATTTACACCAAACTTGCCGAGTTGCGTTTAGAACTGGTTAAGGCGGCTTCTGAAGATGCTTTCAAACGTGCTCAGTTGATTGCCCAACCTGTGGGTAAACGCATCACCATGATTGAAGAAGGGCGTTTAGGGGTTTTTCAAATCAATGCTAAAAACGATCCGAGCATCTCTGATGTGGGTAACTTTGATACCACCAGTCTCGAGAAAGATGTGCGAGCCATTGTCAACGCCACATATCGAATCGAGTAATTAAGCCAAATTGACTCGAAGTTTTTCTAAACCGCGAATCGAGAAGTTTCTGCGATACGCAAGGTGCTGCTCTGGCACAGTAAAATTGGGGTATTGAGCAGCTAAGCGCTCGAGGAACACTTGGGTTTCAAGCCGAGCAATTGGTGCACCAAGGCAGTAATGTGCACCACTGGCAAAAGCAACATGGTCTTTAGCATTAGCTCGAGTGATATCAAATGCGTCTGGGTTCTCAAATTTTTTAGGGTCGCGGTTAGCAGCTCCAAGTAGCAAAGTAACGTTTAAATCTACAGGCAAAGTCTGATGCCTAAATTCAATTGGTGCATTTTTAACAAGTCTACCAGTCCCCTGAACAGGTGCAACAAAGCGCAAGCACTCCTCAGTGGCATTAACAGTTAAGTTAGGATTCTCGAGTAATTTCTGCCATTGCGCTGGGTGTTGTGCAAAAGCAAGCATTGCACCTGCAATTAAATTGGTGGTAGTTTCAAAACCTGCTGCTAATAACAAAGCCGCATTTGCCAGTAATTCTTCTTTACTTAAACGCTGTCCATCCGCTTCAGCTCGAGCCATTGCACCAAGTACCCCTGACGCATTGGTCATTTTCATCATCTCAGCCGACTTTTCAAAATAAGTAAACATCTCGGCAACGTGTTGCTCAAGTTTTAGTGGATCATTTTCGTTATAGGTTGAACCATCCAAAATCACCACTAACGCATCTGCCCAATTACGAAAAGCGGCACGATCTACTTGCTCGAGACCTAATAATTTAGCAATCACCAGCATTGGTAATGGAACAGCCACATTGGTCAGAAAATCCCCACCATTTTTAGCATGAAACTCAAGTAATTCATCAGTAAGCACAGTAATTGCATCTCGAGTTTCGGCAATGGCTTTAGGGGTAAAAGCTTGTGAAACCAAACCACGCAAACGCATATGGCTGGCAGCATCATGAAAAAGCATCATTGGTTGCAATAATTTTGTGCCAAACCAGTTTGGATCCATTTGACCCATTCGGTCAGCACTGGCATTTGGGTGCTTAAAAATAGCATTGACAGCTTCTATACTAAAAGCAAAAGCACTATTCCAACTGGGCACGTGAACCAAATCGCCATGCACTCGAGCCTGAGCATACCCAATATAAGGATTGACTTCAAAACCTGGGGCAAACATGGCTTGTAAATCGGTTTCAATATTCATATCAGCAGTCTGAACATTGTCTACTCGAGAAACCAGTAGTAATCTCGAGTAGACAACAGTAGACTTAAAAGATGCAAATTCAATGGCAAAAAATCGAATCTGCCAAAGCCATTCGTTTACTGATGAACAGCACAACCCAAGAAATCCTGAAACCTTGTATGCTCTCGAGTCAAACCATCAAAAGTATTGCCGAGCAGTTAAGTATGCCAATCAATGCTGTGCATTATCATATGCAGCAATTGTTAGCAGCCCAATTAATTCACATCAGCCACTTTAAAACCCGACGTGGACGCAGTATCAAACACTACAAAAGTACTGCCACAGGATTTTTTGTACCCTTTGTTGCCACCAAAAGCGACGGGCTAAAAAGTTTTGTGCAACAACAAATGCAGCCTTATCTACTCGAGTTTATGGGCTTAGTCGCAACCGCAGGCGCAACCCTGATCCAAGACATCAACCAAGTAGGCATGCGGATTTACGACGCTGGTGGTTACGTCCATATTGACCTTAGCCCACGCGGTCAGAGTTTTGATTTTGCTGAATTTCTATACCCAGATGCTCCTGCTTTAATGAGTTCAATTGTACCAATTCGCCTTGGCAAAGAAAACGCCAAAAAATTACAACTCGAGATGCTCGAACTTCTCGAGAAATACTTAGCACTGGGTGGCACCGAAGATTATGTGGTGCATATTGGCTTAGCCCCAGGTTTACTCAAAAACCAAGACTAAACCAAACATCTACGACTTTGGACGCATGACAGCAAACAAGCCATATTTTACACTCTGAACAGTTCTGAGGAGGATCACTTATGAAAACACTGGAAAATCGTAATCAACAACTCGGATGGGTTTTACTCGGCGTAGCTGGCATCATTTTACTTGGTGCAATCAACAGTGCAGTCACTGGTTTTTTCTGGGTTGGCGCAATCGCCGCCGGATTCTTATGGGCATACAAACAAACAAAACAGCCAGGTTTAGCCGTACCGGGCAGCATCATGGCAGGTATTTCTGTAGGCATTTTACTCGAGGGTTTACTCCCATTTGATGGTATTTTCTTAGCGGGTCTTGCAGGTGGATTTTGGTTGCTACGTAACCTCGAGCCACGCCGTCACGAATGGGCAATTTACCCAGCTTGGATTCTGTCTGCCATTGCAGGTTTAGTGGTTATCTCAGAAAATTCTTGGGTGGTCGCACTGACGTTAGTCGCAGCAGGTATCTACTTACTGAACCGCAAAAACACCAGTCAAACCATTACCGTGGCAGCTAACGAAGCACCACAACCAACCAAACTCGAGCGCTTAATGCAATGGCGTGCCGAAACAGCCGCTGCAATGGGGCTTCCAGAACCAGAAATTCTTCGTGGTGAACAACTCGAGCGCTTGGCTAAAATGACTCCCGAAAATGTTGATGCAATGTTTGGTGTTTTAGATGCAGCCCAAATCGAACGCTATGGAAAATCACTGTTAAGTGTGTTGAGCTAAACGTAAAACGTAGTGGTAAAAGGTTAAAGCAAAATGCTTTAGCCTTTTATTTTTCCTCGAGTGGCACTAAGCTTAAACCAATAGCATATGTCTCCAGTGGTTCGGTTGGCTCGAGATGAGCGGCAAAATAATATTTACTCCAAAGCTGCATTAACTCGAGTTGCAACGTTTTAGCTTGGATTTTTGGGAGTTGGATTTTGCCCCAGAAATTGAGCAGCGCAGGTTCGGTTGGATCGAGTAATTTTTGCAGAAAATGAAAATCCTACCAGTCTTTTCGAGGCGTAAAACTGATATGGGTAAAACCACTAGGGTCGCGGAATAAACGGGTTCCCCACTCGAGCGGATTGCGCTGCGCTAACAGATGCTCGAAAGCTTGAAGCATCTGGCTTTGCAATGGACGCAATTCTTGTTCGATTAAGTCAGCATAACCAAGGGCTTTTGTATGAATAAAAGGCACAAAGTAATCTTCGGCTGTAGCTTGGTAGTACTTGATGGCTTTACCACCTCGAGCTTCGGAATACGCAACCTCGAGAAACCCCGATTCAAGCAGTTTTTGCACATAGTTAAAAGTGCGTTTTACCGTTTGCGAACTGGCTTTGGCAGCAGCTTTAATAGTATTAGGATTTTGCATAAAAAACCGAATTAAATTTCGGTACTTGTTGTTGTGCAATAAAGCAATCTGTTCTGGATGCTCGAGAATCATAGATCGAGCAGACATCTCGGTGAGACTTGGAATCAGGGTTTGGCTCATGGTTTGTATCATGACAGAAAAGCTATTCAGCTATTGACCTATAAACCTGAATAGCTTTAAACCCACAATAAAACCATGAAAAGAATTTTGATTGGCATTGGCGCATTTATTCTAAGCGCAGTTATTTTATTAGGCGTTACCAGTATTTTCTTCCCACCAGTACTCGAGAAACCAGCATTAACAGGCAAGTATATTGTTGGCTTTTTAGAAACCACCATCACCGACCCAAGCCGCACCATGCAGCAAAACCAGCCTCGAGTGATTAGCTTGGACGTTTGGTATCCTGCCAGTGGCATCAGCAACAAACTCGAGCCGTATGACACAGCAACCTTACGAAGCTTATTACAAAAAATTCAGAATATCCCAAACATCGGTGGCGATACCCCTTCACGTAGTTACCGCGATGCCCCAGCATTAAAAGGTAAACACAAAGTGATTCTCTTCAATCACGGTTTTGCATCGTTTACAAAACAAAACTTTAGTAACATGGAAGAAATGGCAGGTCACGGGTACATAGTTATTTCAATTGGACATCCCGAGGATTCTTTAGTAGCTCGAGATGTAGATGGTGCAATAATCGAACTCAATACCGAAAGCACAGTCTATCAGCAGCTCAAAGCCATCGAGAAGCGCTCGCAAATATCAATCAAGCAACTTGAGGGCTTACTAACCACGCAACGCCATACAAGCACCCTCGAGCAGCACAAAACAGCCAGCCGTGCACTTCGTCAGCACGAACAATATGCAGCCTTAGCACCACAACTCGAGACGTGGGTAACAGATACGCGCTTTGTGATGCAGAGTTTACAAAAAGGTATCAACGCTTTGCCTTTTGCTGATGCCAATTGGGTAGTGATCAGCGGGCATTCGCTTGGCGGCATGGTTGCCCTCGAGATTGGACAAACCAGCAGTGCAGGATTGCGTGGCATTATCAGTTTAGATGCACCTTGGATTGGCACAACACTCGCTGTACCAGCCTTAGTCATGGTATCAACAGAATTTACAGTGGGAGGTTCAGATTTATCCTTGCATGGCACATTCGATCAACCATTACGCTCTGGAAAAGGAGCATATCTACTCGAGCCAAAAGGAGCAGCCCATATGAACTTCACAGACTTAAATTATGTGCCAGTTATCAAGCTCTTCTCCCCTATTCTGGGCAGCATTGATGGTAAACGCATGGGAAATATTCTCAATACAGCTTTGCTCGAGTATTTAAGGCAACTCGAGCAAAAGCCAGATTTTACAAAGAACTTATTACCAACCCAAGATGATGTTCGGCAAGTGGTATTTGCTGCAAACAAATAGTTTTATGCTAATCAAAAAGCTTGAGGCATCTTGATAAGGATAAGCCTTTGGTACACATTACCAATTAGTTATTCTTTAATCGTCTAGCATAGCGTAAACTTAGTCTACTTGAATAAATTATTCATTATTGTATGACTCTTTGTTTATGCGTCAAAGTTATGGTTGAATTACATTATGAATGTTCAACGTGTCGAATTTCTTGGCTTACCTGTTGATTTAATTTCGCTCGAGCAAACACTTGAATTGCTAAGCACTTGGGCTTCGGATGCTACCTCGAGAAAAACAGTAGTGACAACCAATCCAGAATTTATTGTGCAGTGCCAGTCGGATAAAATTTTTGCTTCAGATATTCGTCGTGCCAGTTTAATTACTGCTGATGGTATTGGTGTGGTGCTGGCTGGGAAAAAATTTGGTTTTGCCATACCTCGAGCCACTGGTGTGGATATTGCTAAGGGTTTAATGCAAAAAAATGGCTCGGGTTTACGAGTATTTTTTCTGGGTGCTAAACCTGGTGTCGCCCAAAAAGCTGCTGAGCTGTGCCAACGCGATTTTGGTATTGAAATTGCGGGCGTACAAGATGGGTACTTTAAGCCTGAAGAAGAAATAGAAATTGCTAAACGCATCCTCGAGTCTGACACGCATTTACTTTTAACGGGTTTAGGCGGTGGCAAACAAGAGCGTTTTAATCAAGCTCACCTCGCCGCTCGAGTCAGTGTTGGTTGTGGTGGTGCGATAGATGTCTTGGCTGGTGAGGCACCACTGGCTCCGCAATGGATTCGTAATATTGGTTTTGAGTGGTTGTGGCGGATTGTAAAGTTTCAACGCTGGCAACGTGGTTTGCGCTTGGTTGAATTTGCGATTTTAACCCTGAGTAAGTCAAAATAATAGAAAAACCCCCTCGAGATTCGAGGGGGTTTTTGTTGCTGTTAAGAGCGTTTAGCGCCAACCAAATGTGCGTTCGTCAAGTTTCCAGTCTATGCGGAAGTACAAGCCTGGTCGGAAGGTGTTACCGATGGCGTTGTTCAGTCCAACAAAGTTGTAACCAACTGTGAACAGCAAGTTATCTACCAATCGGAAGCTGCCCTCTAAGCCGAAGGCTCCGCCGAATTGACCTGTGCTTGGTTGGAAGTTGATTGCACCTTGGGCACCAAAGGCGAGTGTGTCCGAGACAAAGTAAGTAAAGCCGCCGCTGAGTTGCATGGTGAATGCACCAGCTGTGAATGGTAAGCGGTATGCAATGCCGCTGCGGGCAAAGAGGTTCTCGTTGGCTTGGTATCCAAATTGGAATTCACCTTCGATAATATCTGTTGCACTCGAGCCTGTACCCCTGTAAAGACCGAACTTAGCAGTGTTGTTGCTGAGGATTGTCCAGTTATCACCACGGTAAGCCAAGGCAATGCTGAAAGTACCACCATCGGCAAAAGTTGCGCCTGGGTTGCTCCAGATGCTTGGGTCTGTGGCGTATTCAATTTGTGGGCTGATGACAAATTGTTCGCTAAGTTGGGCAATCGCACCGATGGTGTAAACCTGTTTCACACCCGATGGCAAGAAGCTATATTGAGCGCGAGCATTGATCTTGGTTGTTGTATCGCTGTACAAGGCACCAAGGGCAACACCACCACGTGGTTCGCTGGCATTTGGGGTCAGGTTAGCATCGGCAGCCAGTTGCACACTGAATGTATCTGACAATGGGATGCTGGTAGCAAGTCCAACTCGAGCACGTCCTGCATCGCCATTGACGGTGTTGAGGTCGTAGGTCGCAAAGACATTGGTTTGTCCGAAAGCATTTGGTGCAATACTTTGATTACCAAACAGGTTACGGAGCAATTCGCTGTTGCTGAATGCACCTTGAACACCAAAGCTGATTTGTTGGCTGATGCCATTGTATTCGTAGGTCAGTTTATCTGAGAGTAAAACACTGAAAGCACTTGAGAGTGGTACCTCGAGACGAACTGTGGTGCTGCCGTATGTGGTTGCATCGCCAATTACTGGGACTTGTTGTAATAAGCCTAATTTGGCAAAGCCAAGTGAGACATTGGCATTTAATGTTGCCCAGAGTTGATTGCGGTCTGATGGGAAGCTGTATTGGTATGCCAAGCCGATACCTGCGGTGAAACCACCACCGAAGTCGTTGCGAACTTGGGCGCTGATACCTGTACCACCGCTGCCATTGGCATAGCTTTGGGTGTGGTTAAGGTTAGCTTCAAAGGCAAAGCCACTACCAAGCACTAAGCCAGCAGTCAGGCTGCGTCCAGAGATATCCGAGAAGCTGCTTGGATCTATGAATCCTGGTTGACGGTCTTGTAAAGCTGCACGGAATTGGAAGTCTCCTGAGGTAAAGCTAGTGCTGGCAGCTAAGCCAAAGGCTTGATTACCAAAGACACCAGACAAGGCACCTTCAACACCTAATTGGAAGCCACCACTGCGGATACCAACACCTGCACCAAACAAGATGCCTGAGTTACCACCAAAAGAACCATTTTGGTATTGCAATGCGGTGGCAGTGAAGTTAAAGCCATCGTTGCCAAGGGTAGCTTGTGCACCTGCACGCAAGTCTCGAGCGACTGCGCCTGTGGCGTAATCCACTTCGATACAGTTGATGTTGCCATTTGCGTCGGTGCTAGTGATTCCTTGGTTGAGACGCAAGATACCAACTTCGTAACGGATGTTGTAATCAATGCCTCGAGTTAAGTTGACTCGGCGCAATTCGGTTTTTGGTACGCCAGCAAGGCATGGGTCTGTGGTGACGGCTGGATCGTTTGGTGCACGGTTCAAACGGTAAGTGACAACCATGACACGTTCGGTATCTCGGTTGATACCTTGTGGCAAGAAGTACGTATCGGTTGAATCGGCTTGTTTACGGAAACGTGGTTGGTTAGCAGTTGGTGCATCAGCGATGAAGGTGTTGACTTGTACACCACCTCCACGCACAAGGGCTTGTAAGCCGTTGTAGTTTGCACCGTAGCTCGAGAGCACACCTGTAAAGCCTGGGCTGAAACGTCCAAATTGGGCAAAGCTTTCACCGCTTTCGACACGTAAGAAAATACCTTCATCGGAGCGGATGTCGCTACCAAGTTGGCTTGAGTCGCCTTTGAGTGGGAAGCGTTCAAATGGGTTAGCTGGTGGCAAGAGGTTGCCGCTGAGTCGGAATTGGTCCACGCTACGGGTTGGGTCGTAATCGGCTTGCCAGTTAATACCAAGTGTGACGTTGATATTTGGTAACACTGCACCACGTAAGAAGAGGCGTAAGCCACCATCTGCGGTGAAGTTACCCGTATCAAGGTTGAATTGTCCGCCAACACTGAGTAAGCCAACGCCAACCACTGGACGGTCTACAGCGGTGGTATTGGTGCTGTTAGGTTGCAACGGGGTTGGGTTATTCGCCGTTAATCCATTGCTGGTGACACGGAAGTTTTGGGTCGAGGAGATATTGCCGTTATCGTTACTGATACGAGCTTCAACACGAACTTCAGTAATTGGGTTGAAGTTTTGTTGTGAAGCCGAATTCGAGAGGTTCTGTAAACGCACGCGTCCAACACCGTTCTCGAGACGGACTTGGTAACCAGGAATGCTAGGAGCTGCATCTGGGTCGAGCATATCTACACTGGACTCGAGGGTGGCGTACATATCGCTGGCTGGTAATCCGTCGGCATCGAAGGCTTCAACAATGATGCTTGGGTTGTCAATGCTATCGGTGGTTGGGTTTTCGACGCGCACACGTACACTGCGGGCTTGTCCGCCTTGTGGACGGGCATCCGTGTTGGTGGTTGCACCTGCAAATGGTACGGCTTGTCCAAGTAACTCGAGGATATTGGCATCGCCTTGTAAGACAACTAGGTCGCCTGTACCAATGATTTTGCCAAGGGCACTATCTGGTGCGATACGTACACCACTTAAACCATTCGCTGAACGGCTTGGGATGGCTGCGACAACGGCAACTCGGTCTTGTGGCATGTTTAATGCACCAGTGTGGGCTAAGCGATAACTGATACCGTAAACTGCCATATTATTGACAGCTGGCACAATCCAGAATAAGCGGTCGCCAGCAACAAATGGATCGTTGATATCTGTACCCTCAGAATTGGTTGGGGTGTTGACATCAAAGGTTGGGGTGGTAACTAAACGGCTCGAGCCTGCAATATACGTCGAGCCTTCAGGAATCCGATCCGAAAGAATCAGCGTTGTGCCTGACAATGGAATTTGCGCTAATTTAGCCAGCAAAATCACTTGGCTTTCACGGCGTTGAGCAGGTAAGACAGTTGGACGCACAGTTACCGAAGTTGCATCGGTGACATTACAATCTGGCTCGAGGCTACCAGTGATGGTGGCATCATTGACTGGTCGAACAGCACGGACTGGGATAGTCAGCACCAAATCACTACCAGTTTTGATTGTGCCACTCGAGGTTAATTCACCTGTAGTGGAAAGTTCCGTTGGTAACTGCACACGAATTGTAGCTGCAACTGGGTAAGGGAAATCGGTTGAAGCTGTGGCTGTGACAGTGCTGGTTTCGCCTACGGCAAGATTGAGTGCATCTGGGGTCAGGTCAAGGCTGAGGTCTACGGCGTAC
>JAAFIG010000012.1:50296-124966 GCA_013298595.1 Deinococcales bacterium
CGCTGTATCGGCAGTCACTGTGACTTGAACTTCATCTGAAGTTGAACCAGGTAATGTTTCTGGGATAATGGTGTACTCGCCGATTGGTAATTCAACTCGAGCTGGCGTGGTGTAATTTGTGCCGTTAATTGTGAAGTTAATCGCTTCTAATGGGCTTGAAGTGTTACAGACTAAACTCGAGGCAGTAACGTTCAGCACACCCAGCGCGGCAACAACTTCGATGGTAGCACTGGCTTGATTGTTCTCGAGATTTGTTTCTGTTTCGTTACCCGTTACTTTGGCAGTATTTGTAAAACTACCAACTTTGGTAGTACGAACTCGGGCTGTGACAGTAGCACTATCGCCGACTTTTAAGTTGCCGATATCGGCTGTCATCACACCGTTGGCAAATAAGACTCTGCCATTGGTGCTGGTTTCACCACTGATGTAGGTCAAGCTCTCAGGCATTGGATCGGTAACAACCACACCTGTGGCGTCGCTTGGTCCGTTATTGGTAACAAGGATGGTGTAGGTTGCTTCGCCACCAACAATGGTGTTATTTGGGTTGACGGTTTTCAAGATGGCTAAGTCAATGGTTTTGGCTTCTGGTGCTTTGACATTGACAGTGCTGACGGCGACAACACCACAGTTTGGCTCGAGACTGGCTCGGACTGTACCGTTGACAATGGCTTTGGTGGCTTTGACCGAGATAGTAAAGACCAATGGCTTACTGGCAGAAACAACACCAGAAATACGCAATGGCGTGGTGGCTTCTAAACCATTTGGCAGTGTGACATTGATGGTGGCTGGCACTGGTGTTGCAAAAGCCGTTGTTGCCGTGGCTGTAAATGTGGTGGTATCACCAACATTGAGATCAGCCGTTGCAGGGGTTAATGTCAGACTGGTGCTGACTGCGTATTCGACAGTTACATTAGCAGTTTTACCTTGTTCGACATTGACGCTGACAGGGTTAGCTGTTGCACCAGCAACGGGTGCTGGTGTCACTGTGACACTGCCTGGTTGCACAACCACGGTGGCAGGAGCAATCACATTTTGACCAGCAACACTGACATTGACACCTGTAATTGGAGTGCGTTGACCGCAAACCAAAGCAACTGCATTGATTTGCACACTCGAGCGTGGGCAATCTGCAACAAATCGGATACGTCCTGAAGCACTGGTGACAGTGACTCGGCTACTCGAGTTGACTGTACCTTGTCCCTCGAGGATACTTGCCGAAACTGGCGACCAGCATGGTGGCAGGGTTGGTGTGACAATACGGCTCGAGCCTGCACCTGCAACGGTGTAGCTCGCACCTGGGATTGGTTTACCTGTGGTGTCTACAACTTCGACGCGCAATGGTGGGGTTGGTTTGCCTGTTGCCGAGAAACCTGGTAAGTAAGCGAACAATGGTTTGTCATCTAAACGCAAACGGAATGCAAAGGAGTTGCTGAATTGACGGGTGGTTGGTAACAAACGCCCAACAATTTTCCAAGTGCCCAATAGTTCTTGGGTGACCACAAAAGCATTGGTTGCCCATTTAGCGTCTTCAGAGGCGGTCAGTTGAAAACGGCGACCATTTGGTGCGACCAAGGTTAGAACAATTTCTTTGTCGCCGTCAGCATCGTAATTGCTGAGTTTAACGGTTTTACCAAGGGTGGTTTTACCAAGTTCAACAAAGGCAACCAATTGATCTTGATTAAATTGTCCTCGAGCATTGACTGTGAATTGGCTGGCTTCAACACGGAAACCAGAGGTTGCACGCAAAGCATATGAGTTCTTACCATTACCATCTGAAAGGATATTAAATGGATAATAGCCTGGTTTGAGCGGACCTTCGTATAAAGCTTCGTAACTATGGGTTGTACCTGGGGTGTAACTGCGTTGGAACAATGTTGCGCCTGTTGGGTCTTTCAACGTGAAATCGCTTTTTAGGGTTGCAGTTTTACCGTACAACTCGTCACCGTAGTAAGTAACTCGGTCTCGACCATTGGCATAATCGTTACGATTAATTTCTGGGCTGAAAACTTCGATACTCGAGACGCGTCCTGCTGCGCCTGCTGGTACGTTAATGCGGTAATCGTCTGGGTCTATACGCCAACCAACTTGTTTACCAACGCTCACCAATGGCAAAGCAATACTCGAGCCGTTGCCTTTAGCAGCATTGAGGGTTGTGCCATCTTGAACAGTTGGGTTGGTACGCGATGATGGCGTTGGTACGCCACCTGGTTGAGCTGGGGCAGCTGGTTGTGTTCCAGCCGCAGGTTTAGGAGCTGGGGTTGAACCCACTGGTTTTGGTGTTCCAGGCGTTGTGGCGGCTGGCTTTGGAGCAGGAGTCGTTGCAGCAGGTTTAGGGGCTGGAGTAGTAGCTGCTGGTTTTGGAGCAGGCGTTGTGGCGGCTGGTTTTGGTGCTGGTGTCGTCGCAGCAGGCTTAGGAGCTGCTGGAGTCGCTGGTTTAGGTGCGGGAGTAGTAGCAGCTGGTTTAGGCGCTGGTGTTGCTGGTTTAGGCGCTGGTGTTGCTGGTTTCGGTGCTGGTGTTGCTGGTTTCGGTGCAGCAGGTTGTGCTGGGGCAGCGACACCAATCCGACGAGGCTTAGGTTGAGGTGTTGTTTGTGCATAAGAAAGCGTAGCAGAACCAATGAGTAAAGCAGAAAACACAATAACTCGAGCGGATAATGCTGTGGACTTTATTGCCGCACTCGAGCGGCGAAGCAAACGTAGCGGATTCATTGAATCACCTCGTCGCCGAACTTGCGGCTGATTTCGAGACCCTCCTCTACCGCTGTTGCGGTAGAGAAAGGGGTGGAGGGCGAACTGGTTTCAGTGGTTTGTGGCTCGAGATGAATAAGTATCAGGAGTTCCTCGTAATCTATGTCCGGATCGGTCAGTGCTAAGTCTGGTGGAAGGGCACTGAACAATGGGTAAATCATTGTGTAGCTACCAGCTGGCAGTGTTCCTGGGATACTAATCACATTGCCGTTGGTATTTGGCGTTGTGGTTGTGCCGTTAACTGTTACAGGTCCACGGCTCGAGTTGGCTGGTAATGGATCGGTGATGCTGAGGTTAGATACAGCTTTCTCGAGTGTGATGCGGATAGTGACTGCGTAACCTGCGCCACCTTGAACCATACTCTTGATGATGGTGACTGGTCCACGTTGAACAGTAGTGCTGCGGGCTTTAACAGCGGCACCTTGTGGTGGTGAAAGCAGGAAGTCTGCGTTGACCACACCACCGATTTCAGAGGCGCGGACGTGGCGTGAACCTGGCGAGCCAAGGTCTTCTGGTACGCGTTTGACGGCGTATGGAGCAGTGACTGGGTCGAGGCGAACAACGTAGGTGCCTGGTGCAACATTTGGCACACTGTAACGTCCATTGCTGTCGGTGACGGCGCTGCGTCCATCGGACATGTAAACTCGTGCACCTGGCAATGGTCGGTCGCCTGCGTCGAAGTTGTTGTTGTTGTTATTGTCGAAGTAGACACGTCCAACAATCACCGAGCTGTTATCAAAGACACCCAAGGTGACTTTGACCGCTGCTGCAGCTATCGAACCGCTCGAGGCATTGACTGAAACTGGAACTCCGTTGAGGCTTGGGTTTTGGGCTGTGCCTGTGACGGTACCTTTAGCAATCAATGGTTCTTTGGTGTTGATGTTTGCACCAACGATGGTGTCGAACTTGACGGTAACTGGTTCGCCGTTCTTCAAGTCGTTTGGCATCTTGATGGTCAGGACTTGTTCACCTTGGGCATTAGTGGTTGTGGAAATTTGGCTCTTATCCACAACAATTGGCTTGCCACCTGGTACTTGCACAGTGATTGGCTTGCTTGGGTCGTAGGTCACGCCTTTAGGCAAGGTTACAGTGTAGACAGGGTTCTTGAGCGGTGTGATGGTACCTGGTGTGTTGTTTGTAATCACCGAGGTGTACGGCAAGTTATCGCCTGGGGTGACAACTTGACGATCTGGTGTGATGGTTAAGTTGATCTTTGGCGGCACATAACCAACGGCTGGAGCTTTGTTGACGGTGTTCGGTTTGATGTCAACAATTTGAATGTTGTTGTTGGTGGTCAGCACCTTACCTGCTGGGTCTGTGACAACCACACCAACTTTACCGACTGGGACGGCTGGGAAGACTGCCACACCATTGGCATCGGTTTGGACTGGTGGGATTGGATTGCCAGCAGCATCCTTGAGACGCACTGGGTTACCACTTGTATCAACGCGTACTTTGTTGGTTGTTGGGTCAACTTCGTACAAGGTGACTGTGGCATTTGGAATGGCTGTTTCACCTGGATCACGCACTCCGTTACCGTTGTCATCGTTGAAGACTGGCACCTCGAGACGAGCGGTGGTGGTCTTGTTGACTGTGACAGTGACTTTGCTGACGGTGCAGCTACCAGCGGTGTCGCAAACTTTGTAATCGAAGGTATCTGTACCGAAGAAGCCTAGGTTTGGCGTGTACTTGATTGTGCCATCTGGGTTGACTGTGGTTGTGCCGTTGGTTGGATTCTTGACCACTACCACTGTGCTTGGTACAAGGTTACCTTTGTCGTTGGTCAGGACAGGAATGGTAACTGGGGTGTCTTGTGGTGTTTGGGCAGTGTCATCGCTCGAGATTGGCAAGACAGTCACATCGACTGTGGTGACATTTGATCTCTGACCTGTGCTGTCAAGAACTGTGTAGGTAATTTGTGTGACATTGCCACTGAAATCAGTCTTTGGTGTGAAGGTGACTTCACCAACACCATTGACAGCGAACCTACCTTCTGGTACATCACGTGTGGTTTGAACACCAGCTGTAATTGGATCTAAATCGATGGTGTCTGGAGCGATATTGGCTGGGTTGGTGGCTTTGTCGTTACCAGTCAAGCTGAAGGTGATTGGTGTGTTCAGTGGTGTAACAGCTTTATCTGGATTTGCGACTGGTGGGTTGAGGCGGAAGCCATCGTTACCAGCGTTGTTAATGCCAGCCACTGGAGTAGTAATCACTGTTGGGTTTGTGCCCTCAGTTTGATTTGGTGTACCTGTGGTTGGGTTCTTCAGGGTTGTTGGGATACTCGAGCTGACCACTGTGACAGTGACTGGGCTACCGAGTGGTACGTTTGGTACGGAGTACGTGCCATCTGGCGCGGTTTGTACGGTGGCTGTGAATGTGCCATTGCTGACTGTGACACTGATGTTCTCGAGTCCTGGTTCGCTACCGTTTTGGGTGCTGTTGCCGTTGTCATCACGGTAGACCTTACCAACCACTGTTGCCAAGGCTGGGTTGCCTGGGGCGCTGATGGTCAAGGTGGCTGGGTTCGAGGTTTGACCTGTGTTGTCTTGCACGGTGTACTTGACTGGAACTGGTGTGCCATTGAAGGCTGGGTCTGGTACAAAGTTGACTGTGCCATCTGGGTTGATGGTGTATGTGCCATTGCCAGGAACAGTAATTTGTTTACCGTTTGGTGAAACGGTGCTACCAGTTGGTTGACCCGTCGTTGGGAAGACCACACTGCTTGGAACAAGTGGGTTGCTCGAGGTGTCGTTACCAAGGACTGGAATGTTATTGACTGGCGTTGTTGTATTTGGTGCAACTCGAGCATCGTTGATTGCCACTGGTGGGTTTGGACGGTAACCATCAATGCCTTGGTTGACGGTTGTACCTGCGGCAATGGTGACACTTGAACCAGCGGCAACATTGCTTGCGTTGGTTGGGTCGTTACCAGCTGTTTGGTTTGGAACACCTGTGGTTGGGTTCTTGTACTTGGCTGGCAAGCTCGAGTCCACAATATCTACGACTGCATTACCAACTGGTAAGTTCAGGGCTGTGTACACGCCATTGGCATCGGTCAGTACAGTAATTGGTGCACCACTGGCTGGAGTGATGGTCACTTGGACATTCTCGAGGTTTGGTTCACCTGCTTGTTGTGTTCCGTTGCCGTTGGTGTCTTCAAAGACTTTACCTGTGATGTTGCCTTTGTTTGGTGTGCCAACTGTCACAGCAATTTGGGCTGGGTTACTTGGTTGACCGTTGGTGTCTTTGTAGGTGTATTGCACTGGTGTTGCACTGCCACTAAAGGTTGGTTCTGGATCGAAGGTGACCACACCTGTGGTTGGGTTGATGGTGTATGTACCCTCGCCTGGCACAGTTAATGTCTTACCGTCTGGGCTGACGGTGCTGCCGACTGGTTGACCTGTTGGTGTGAAGATCACACTGGTTGGGTCTTTGCCATTGTCGCTTGTGTCGTTGGTCAAGACTGGGATATCCACATTGGTATCGGCTGGTGTTGTGGCAGTGTCGTTGACTGCTTTTGGAGCAGCAGGACGGTAACCATCAGCACCTGCGTTGGCTGGGCTGGCTGGTGTGTTGGTCACAGCAACAGTCACAACACTTGGGTCTACGCCAGCGGTTTGATTTGGTACGCCAGCAGTCTTCAGAGCGGCTGGGAAGTCGGTGTCGTTGGTGTTGACATCGACAGTGACTGTACCTGTTGGAACGTTATCGGCAGTGTAAACACCGTTAGCATCAGTGGTGACTGTTCTGGTGAAGCTACCGTTGGTCAGCACAACATCAATATTCGGAATACCTTGTTCACCTGCACCTTGGCTACCATTGCCATCGAGGTCACGGAAGACCACGCCACGCAAGCTACCAACTTCGGCGGCGACAGTCACATCAATATTGGCGGTACGGGTTGTGACGTTATCGGTCATGGTGTATTTGACAGTTGGTACAGCGCCGATAAAGCCATTGACTGGTGTGAAGGTGACAACACCTGTGGTTGGATTCGACTTGAACTCACCTTCTGGGATGGTCAAGGTGCGTCCACCATCGCTGACAAATGCACCCACAGGTTGACCTGTTGTTGGGAAGAAGACTTTGGTTGGGTCTTTGCTGCCAACATCGTTACCAAGCACTGGAATTTGCACTGGTGTGTTGACTGGAGTTGTTGCAGTGTCGTTGGCTGCTGTTGGAGTCACCACAACATTAACGGTGGCTGGGTTTGATTTCTGGGTGGTGCTGTCAAGCACAGTGTAAGTGATTGGTGTGACATTGCCACTGAAGTTTGGATTTGGTGTAAAGGTCACTTCACCAATACCATTGACCACAAATTGACCTTCTGGCACAGTTCGGGTGGTGTCTTGGGCAGGTGTGCTTGGGTCGAGGTCAACTGTGCTTGGCACAATGTTGGCTGGGATTGTTGCATCATCGTTACCAGTCAAAGTGAAGGTGATTGGTGTATTTACGGGTGTTGTATTGGCATCATTGACTGCCACTGGTGGGTTGAGACGGTAACCATCTGGGTCTGCATTGGCAACTGCGCCTGCAACCACAGTGGTGGTATTGACTGGGTTGGTTGGGCTGTTATTACCAGCGGTTTGATTTGGTGTTGTACCTGTCTTGACTGTGACTGGGAGGCTCGAGTCCACAATTTGTACAACGTAGTTGCCAGCTGGGACATTGGCAGAGTACTTACCATTTGCATCGGTGGTGACTGGGATAGCTGCGCCGCCGCCAACTGGGGTTAAGGTGACTTGAACATTTGGGATGCCTTTTTCGCTGCCGTCTTGTGCGCCACTGCCGTTGTCGTCGAAGAAGACAATGCCTTGCAATGTACCTGCACCGATAGTACCAACGGTAATAGTGATATCGGTTGGGGCGGAAACATTGCCACTCGAGTCTGTGACAGTGTACTTAACAGGTGGTTGAACACCTGTTATAGCTGGGCTAGTTGGTACAAAGTTGACTGTGCCATCTGGGTTGATGGTGTATGTACCTGATGGGTTGGTTAGGGTCTTACCATCTGGAGAAACGCTGCTACCTGCTGGTTGACCTGCAGTTGGGAAAACCACACTACTTGGTACGAGGGTCAATGGACTGCTTGCAGTGTCATTGCCAAGTACTGGGATGTTGTTGACTGGTGTGTTATTTGGTGTGTTGGCAGTATCTGGTGCGGTAGCTGGGGCTGGGAAACGGAAGCCATCTCGAGCATCGGCAACTGTTCCACCTGCAACAACTGTTACGTTACTTGGATCTGAACCTGCGGTTGTGAGGGTTGCACCTGTTAGGAAGTCAGGGTCGGTGGTTTGTACTTTGACAGTTGCATTACCTGCTGGAACGCCTGGTGCACTCCATGTTCCATCTGGGTTGGTGCTGACGGTGATTGGTGCGCCTCCGCCTGCTGGTGTGACGATCACATCAACATTACCAATGCCTGGTTCGGTTGGGTCTTTTGTGCCATTACCGTTGTCGTCACGGAATACCAAACCTGTGACAGTGCCCTTGGTTGGTGTTCCAACATTGACTGTAATCAAAGCTGGGTTGCTTGGTAAGCCTGCATTGTCTTTGAAGGTGTATTGCACTGATGTTGTGGTACCAGTAAAGGTTGGTTCTGGATCAAAGGTGACCACACCTGTGGTTGGGTTGATGGTGTATGTACCTTCGCCTGGCACAGTTAATGTCTTGCCATCTGGGCTAACGGTGCTGCCTGCTGGTTGACCTGTTGGTGTGAATTTCACACTGGTTGGGTCTTTGGTATTTGGTGTGGTGCTCGAGTCGTTGGTGAGGACTGGAATATCCACATTGGTATCTGAAGCTGTTATTGCTGAATCATTCACTGCAACTGGTGGGTTTGGCTGGAAGCCATCTGCGCCAGCATCAGCACGATTGGCTGTGGTGTTAGCTGTAGTCACAGTCACCACACTCGGGTTGACACCAGCAGTTTGATTTGGCACACCACTCGAGTTCTTCAGGGTTGCTGGGATGCTCGAGTTGAGAACTTCAACAGTGACCGTTCCGACTGGTACGTTGTCAGCCGTGTAAGCACCTGTTACTGGGTCGGCTGGGACGGTGATTGTGAATGCACCATTGGTGATTTTCACTTGTGCAGCAAAGCCTGTTTCGTTTGTTCCTGCTTGTGAACCATTGCCGTTAGCATCTATAAAGACATTACCTTTAATGTTACCAACGAAGACGAAGCCAATATCGGCAGCAGGGTTTGTGCCTGGAACGATATTGACATTTTGCGGATCTGTTGCAGGTGTTGTTAATACTGAGTTCGTTGGGTCAGTGACAACTTCAACTCGAGTGCTGCCGAGTGGCAAGTTTGGCACACTATAAGTTCCGTCTGGGTTGGTGTTGACTACGATTGGTGCACCACCGCCAGCAGGTGTGACTGTGACTGGAACATTGCCAATGCCTAATTCGCCTGGGTCTTGAACGCCATTGCTGTTCTTATCTTCAAAGACAAGACCATTCAATGTGCCATTGGTGACTGGTGAAATTGGTGTTGGGCTTGGGGTATCACTGTTTGGTGTAGCTGGTAAGTTCGGGCTGTTGGTGCTGTTATCGGTTGCCAATGCACCTGTTGGTGGTGTTGGTGGTGTGGCTGGGTCGTTTGGCACAGTATGACCAGGGTTATTGCCTGGTTGTGCGCTGGTAGAAGCAAAGACTTGGTTATTACGCACCGTGGTGGCAGTTGCAACATCTGGGAAGACCACCGTTGCTGTGAAGGTGATGGTGCAGTTTTGACCTGGTTGCAAGGTATCCGAACCTGCTAACAAGGCAACTGAACCTGTGACTGCTCCGTTGATGCTTGGTGTGGCTGCTGTGCAGGTTGCACCTGCACTTGGTGCAACTGCGTAACTCGAGATGGTGATGCTGGTTGCGCCTTGGAAGGTACGGGCAAGGTTTTCAACCACTTGTACTTTGGTGGCTGGGATGGTGCCTGTGTTACCAACTTTGACGGTAATTGGCACGCTGTAACTGGTTGCGCTAATAACAGTGGCTGCACCTGCGGTCTTGACAGCATCAATTTGTTGGACGTTGTAAGGGATGGTGTAGGTAGCTGGAGTGCCATCTTGTAAGCCGTTGTTATCCCTTGCGGCGTATTGGAAGGTCACTGGAGCTGTTGGTTGCGTGGTGCTTGGGAGGTATGTGACCAATGCCAAATCGGCTGGAGTGTTTGGAATCAAGGTGGTGTTTGCCACGACTGGTACGCCGTTGTAAAGCAGGGTACCAGCAGTTGGCAAGCTAGTAACTACAAAGTTATCTACTGTACCGTCTGGGTCGTTACCACTGAGCACTGGGGCAACTGGGCTGAGCGCTAATGGTGCGGCTGCATCGCCTGCATTGACTGGTACGTTGGTGCGATCAACAGTGGTTGGTGGTTCGTTGCCAAGTGGAATGCTGTAGGTGTTCGGGGTTGAATCCTCGAGTCCAGTGTTGTCTATGGCAGCGTAGGTAAAGCTGGTGCTACCACCTGCTGGAGCTGTGCCATCTGGGTCGAAGGTTAAGGTACCGAGTTGTGTAGCTGGAACAGTAAATCCTGCTGCAACTTGGGCTGGTGTAATTGGTACGCCACCAAGTGCCAGTGTGCCATTGGTTGGCAAGCTGGTGATCTTGTAACTGACAACTGTGCCATCTGGGTCTGTACCAAGGAGGTTTGGATTGAGCACCGTTGCGGCTGCATTCAGTGCCAATGGGTCGTTGGTACGGTCTTGGGTGACTGGTGGTTGGTTGAGTTGTGTTGGGGTTGGGCTTGGTACATCTCCTGCAACTGGTGGGTTGGTTGGATCGCCTGCACCATTTGGCAAGGTGGTGGTGCTGTTATCACTCGAGAGTGGGCTTGGGTTTGTACCTGTTGGATTTGGTACATCGTCAGTGCTGGCAACGGCGGTGTTTTCGCGGTTGCTGGTTGGAATCACAGCAGCGTTCGGGTAAGTCACTCGGACAGTGAACTTGATGATGCAGCTTGCGCCTGGGGCAAGGGTGTTGCTGCCACTGAGCAAGGCTGTTTGGCTAACACCATTGAAAGCCGTTGGGTTGAGGGTGCAAGTACCACTCGAGACAGTTGCAGCACTTTGAATACTGATGACTGCTGGGCTTGGGTAAGTTGCAACCAAGTTATCTACAACTTGAACATTGGTGGCTGGCACAGTGCCTGTGTTACTGACTTGGACAGCGTATGGAATGTCGTAAGCGAATGGTGTGCCAACAACTGGTGTGACTCGAGCTGGAGCAGCTTTGACAACATTAATTTGTTGAGCTGCAACTGGTGTGGTGTCTGAACCTGTGTTGTTATTGTTGTAATTGGTGCTTGGTTCGCCTCCACCTTGGACACTGGCAGTATTGCTGACACTTGGTACAGCGGCTGCGGTTGGGATAACGGCAACACTGAAGTTACTCGAGCCACCAATTGCAATGGCAGTTGTGCTGGTGCAGGTAATAACATTGGTAGCTGCATTGCATGTCCAAGCGGCATTTCCTGAGGCAACTACACCATCGGCTACGGTTAAGCCTGTTGGTAAGGTGTCAGCAACAGTAATTGTACCTGTTGTTGGGCTACCTCCTTGATTGGTGACAGTGAAGTTGTATGTGCCTGGCAAGCCAACTGTGAAGGTTGCACCTGTATCAGATTTAACAATAATCAGGTCTGGCACGGTTGGGGTGACAACGGTTGGGGTGCTGTTAGCTGGGTCTGGGTTGCTGAGGTCATCGACCAAAGCAACGTTGGTGACATCAGTGACGTTAGCTGGGAGTGGTGTGTTAACAGTTACTTGGAAGGTTCGAGTAACGGTTGCACCTGCTGCAACTGGAACACTTGTCCATGTGACTGTTCCACCAGCTTCTGTTCCACTATTGCTGGCTGAACCTGCAACATAAGTGGTGTTGGCTGGGATTGCATCAGTGATGGTGACATTGGTGGCTGTTCCACCTGTGTTTTGTACGCTGATGGTGTACGTCAGGGTTTCGCCAGCTTGGGCTTTACCGTCGCCGCCATCGTTAACAACTTTATTAAGAACAAGGCTTGATGGGGTGTTAATGGTGACTGGTGCACCATCTTCATTTTCTCGAGTTGGGTTTGGACCAGTACCATTGGTGCTTGGGTCAGAAACAAAGTCGGGGCTACCAGCGGCTGGTGTGGTGGCTCGAGCAATGTTGTTGGTGCTGCCTGGCGTTGCGGCTGTGCCATTCACTGTGATGGTCACGAATGAACCTGTGGTTGGGGCTGGAACGCTGGCATTGACTGGTAAGTTGACCGTTAAGGCATTAAGCGTACCGATGGCTGAACCACTGGCTGCACTACACGTAGCCGTTCCTGTTGCAGCACATGACCAAGTGTTCAAGGTCACACCTGCTGGGAGTACATCGGAAATAGCGATGCTATTAGCCACCGCTGGACCACCGTTCCAAACGGTGATGGTGTAGGTAACTGCTCCACCTACGGTTACGGTTGCACTGGCGGCTGTCTTTTGGATGCGAACATCAGCGACTCGAGCGTAACCGTCGTTGGTGGTGGCTCGAGTTGGTGTAGCTGTGGTTGGGGCTGCCACAGTTGCTTCTGGGTCTGAGCCTGTGGTGGTCAGATTGCCAGCGGTTGGACTGGTTCTGAGTGTGGCTGGCAAGGTGCTGTCAACGACATTAACGTTGTAGGTTAAGCCGCTGTTAAGTGGCACGATGGCTGTCCAAGCACCTGTTGTTGGGTTGGTTTGGACAGTTAAAGGTGCTCCTGCCGATGGAGTCAGGGTGACATCCACTGGTGCGCCAACGCCTGCTTCTGTTCCGTTTTGGCTACCGTTGCCATCTGTGTCTTGGAAGACCACACCTGTGATCGAACCAAAGACCAATGGGGTTGGGTCGTTGTTGCCACCAGCGCCGTTATTACCTGTTGGGCTGGTACCACTGTCGGAGAGGTCTTGGGCAATTGTGCCTGCTGGCGCAGTTGGCGCTTGAGCTGGGTCGTTTGGCACAGTCAAACCAGGGTTATTTGGGTTCAAGCTGGTGCTGCCATACGCAGTGTTGTTATAGGTGGTGGCTGCAATGTTGCTGACACGAACGGTCAATGCAATGGTGCAACGTTCATTTGGTGCAAGGGTACTCGAGCCGCTGAGTAAGGCATTGTTGCCTTCGCCATCAAAGGCTGTAGTAGCTGGGGCACAATCGGTTGCTACTGCACCACCGCTTGGGGTGATAACTGGTGCACCTTGAAGGGCAATATCGGCTGTTCCGAGTGGGCTAAAGGTACGTAAGAAGTTCTCGACCACTTGCACATTGGTGGCATTGGTTGTGCCTGTGTTCTCGAGAACGATGCTGTAGGCAATATCAACGGTGTTGGCATTGACTTGGGTGGTGCTAGTAATGGCTTTTGCTACACCAATTTGTTGCCCAGTCACTGGGTCTTGGTCGTTGTCGATGTTATTGCCTGGGGTTGGGTCTGTAACTGGTGAGCTAACGATATTAGCAATGTTGTTGACATCACCTGTTGTGGCTGTGACATCGGCGACAACAGTAAAGACAGCCGTAGCACCATTGGCTAAGGCACCCAGTGTTACACCACCACCAACCGATTCAAAGCTCGAGATACTGATTGGAGCTGTTGGACATGCGGCACCAACACAGGTGACGCTGGTCTTGGTTAATCCAGCAACCAATGGGTCGTTGACGACTGCACCTGCTGGTACTGGGCTAGGACCATTATTGGTGACTCTAACGGTGTACGAGGTTGTCCCACCAGCAGCCACACTAGTTGCACCGTTATCTTTAACGATTTGTAAGTCGGCTCGAGGATCGGCATTGACTGGTGTGCTACCCGAGTTGTTGTTGTTGTAATTCAGGCTTGGTTCACCACCACCTTGAACAGTAGCAGTGTTCGTACTGTCTGGTGTTGCACCAGTATCAGCGGTCGCACCAACATTGACTTGGAAGGTGACTGTGTTGCTTGCACCTGCGGCTAAGCTAACACCTGCAACACTGCTACAAGTCACAACATTGGCAACTGCATTACAACTCCAGTTTGCACCATTAGCGCCGTTTGGTACGAATGTACCATCGGCTCGAGTTAAGCCGACTGGCAAGGTATCTGTGAAGGTAATAGCTCCTGCGGTGGTTGGTGTTGTGGTGCTACCACCTTGGTTGGTAATCACAAATTGGAATGTACCTGTTTGTCCAACCACAAAGTTCGTAGCGGCTGGCAAAGTGGATTTTGCCAAAATCAAATCAGGCACGGTATTGATATCGGCTGGTGGTGTGCTATTACCTGGGGCTGGATCGTTCAAATCATCCACAACTGCGGTATTAGAAATTTGTGTCACATTGGCTGGGAGTGGTGTGTTAACGGTCACTTGGAAGGTACGGGTTACGGTTGTACCTGCTGCTACTGGAACACTTGTCCAAGTGACTGTTGGTGTAGCAAATGTTCCACCATTACTGGCTGAACCTGCAACATAAGTGGTGTTGGCTGGGATTGCATCAGTGATGGTGACATTGGTGGCTGTTCCACCTGTGTTTTGTACGCTGATGGTGTACGTCAGGGTTTCGCCAGCTTGAGCAAGGGTATCGGCATCGGCGCTATCTACAACAGATTTGCCCAGTGTCAAATTCGATGGAGTATTAACAGTAACTGTTGCACTGTCTTCGTTTTCTCGAGTTGGGTTTGGACCTGTACCATTGGTGGTTGGGTCTGTGAAGGCATTGACATTACCAACACCTGGCACTGTGGCTCGAGCTAAGTTGTTGCTTGCACCTGTTGGTGTTGTGTTGCTGGTGGCTGCATTGACGGTGATGGTGACAAATTCACCTGTGGTTGGTTCGGTTGCACTTGGAGTACCTCGAGCTGGCATGTTCAATGTCACAGCGTTCAAAGTAGCCAAAGTTGTTCCACTAGCGGCACTGCATGTTGCACCGCCACTACCAGCACATGTCCAGTTGGTTAATGTGATGCCTGTTGGTAAGACATCGGTGAATGCCACACCGTTAGCAACGGCTGGACCGTTATTCCAGACTTTGATGGTGTAAGCAATTGAACCACCTTGGGTAACAGTGGTTGGTAAGGCTGTTTTGCTGATTAAAACATCAGCCACTCGAGCGTAGCCGTCGTCTGTGGTAGTCACTGGGTCTGTGCCGTTGCTTGGTACTGCAACAACCACAGTTTCGCCTGCACCTGCTGCGCCTGTTCCATCTGATGTTCCAGTGGTGCGGTTGCCTGTGGTGGCATTGGTGCGAACTGTGTTTGGCAAGGTGCTATCGTCAACATTGACGTTGTATGTTCCTGCTGGAACGAAGGCTTGCCAATCACCTGTCGCATTGGTGGTAACAGTTGTGCTGATTGGGGTTGCTCCACCCGAGGTGAGGACAACACTGACATTATTGATTCCAGCATCGGCTGGGTCGGCGGCATTAGTACCGTTGGCATCGTCGTCTTGGAAGACTTTACCTGTGACACGCACTAAGCGAATTGGGGTTGGGTCGTCGGTGCCGCCAGCGCCGTTGTTGGTTGTTGGGCTGGTGCCATTGTCGGACAAATCGGTGGTTAGGGTACCTGTTGGGTTGCTGGTTGCACCTGTGTCAGGCACAGTTACACCAGGGTTATTGGGGTTCAAGCTGGTTGAACCATAAGCCGTATTATCAAAGGCTGTGTTACTGGCTGGGAATAAAACATCTACATCAAATTGCACTGTGCAACGTTCGCCTGGCTCGAGTGTTCCTGAACCATCAAGCAAAGTCATGTTGGTGCTGTTAAAGGTGGTACCTGCTGCGTCTTTACCTGTGAAGCTGGTATTGGCAACGCATTCTGTGCCGCTGGCAGTACCTGAACCACTGCGGGTTGCGCTGATTGAGCCACCAACCACGTTGATATTGGCTGGGGTCACACCTGTGTAGGTACGCTCGAGGTTTTCGGAAATCTGCACATTGGTAGCATTGATTGTGCCTGTATTCTCGAGTAGCACGCTGTAACGCACACGGTAGGTTGGTGGGGTTGGCAAGCCTGCGCCACTGGTAATAATGTTAGCGGTTTTGGCAACACCAATGGCTTGTGGCGTGATGGTGTCGGTGTCGGTGCTGGAGTTGTTGCCTGCACCTATGCGGGTTGGATCGGTTGGGTCAACAGGCACACCTGCACCTGGGGCTGGTGCCAGTACACGGGCAGTGTTGACGATGCTGCCTGAGTTGGCGGTCACAGTACCAATCACGGTAAAGACCACGCTCGAGTCTGCACCGCTGGCGGTCAGTTGTCCAAGGGTAACACCAGTTGCAAAAGCGGCAGGTGTGATTGTACCCGTCGGACAGCCAACGATTGTTCCGCCAGCCGTCTCAGCGCAGGTCACGCTGGTGACATTGAGGTTTGCCACGGTTGGGTCAGAGACAATTGCACCCGTCACACTGTTTGGACCAGCGTTGCTGACGGTGACGGTGTACGTCACTTGTCCGCCAGCTGGGGCAGTGGTCACACCAACCCCATCGGTCTTGACCACACTGAGGTCGGCGACTGGGGTCACTGGCGTGATATCGGTGCCAGTGTTGTTGCCGTTGTTGGCTGGTGGTTCGCCACCACCGCTGACTGTGGCGGTATTGGTCACACTTGGTGCTGCTGCGGCACCGATGCTGACTGGGAACTCAAAGACACTCGAGCCACCGCCTGCAATTGAAGTGCTGCTGGTGCAAGTGATGACATTGCTGGCAGCGGTACATGTCCAGTTGGCGGCGTTGGTGCCTGAGAGCGTCAGGTTTGGTGGGCTGTTCGGCACGGTGATGCCTGCGGGCAAGGTGTCAGAAACCGTGATGGTTCCCGAGGTGCCAACACTGCCTGCTGCATTCGAGACAGTCAGGCGGTAATTGCCAGTTTGTCCAACCACAAAGGCTGGAGCAATATCGGTCTTGGCAATGGTTAGGTCAACTGGAGTACCACTCGAGGTGTTGGTGTCAGTAGCGGTGTTATTGCCTGGGGTTGGATCGCCAAAGCCTGCTGGTACATTGACTGTGGCACTGTTGACCAAGTTACCTGTTGCTCCATTGGAGACTGTGGCATTGACCGTGAATGTTGCGGTCGAACCTGCGGCTGGAGCCACGGTCAAGTTACCCAAAGCCACACCAAGCGGAGCTGTGGTCGAGTTGGTGAAGGCTGCCACGCTGATTGGGGCAGGAGGACAAGCCGTCCCGACACAAGTCACGCTGCTGACAGTTAAGTTAGCTGGAACCGTGTCAAAGACTCGAGCGCCTGTTACCGCATCTGGTCCAGCATTGGTCACGGTTACGGTGTAAGTGATGTTTTGACCTGGGGTGTAGGTGGGGCTGGCTGGAGTATCGGTCTTGGCAACTTGCAAATCGGTGCTGTTGAGTGGCACGATCACACTCGAGGTATCAGGCAATGTGTTCGCACCTTGGTTGGTGGTTGTGCCGATATTCGAGGAAATCACTTGGTCGGCGGTGGCATTGGCTGGCACCACATACGAAATGTTACAGGTGTAATTTGGTGTTGCGCTGCTTGGTAATGGGTTTGGAATACCTGAGAGCGTGACCACACCAGTAGCTGCGTTGTATGCACCTGCTGTGACAGTATTTGGTGTACAGGTCACAGTTGGCACACTGCCACCTGTCAAACCTGTTGGGAAGGTGATGCTCGAGGTCACACCAGCGGCTGGGCTAGGTCCAGCATTGCGGAAATCAACTGTTCCCGAGATGGTATCGCCTGGGATACGTGGTGTGGTTGTGACATTGACAGTTGTGGTTACATCGGCTCGAGGATCAGCATTGACTGGTGTGCTACCCGAGTTGTTGTTGTTGTAATTCAGGCTTGGTTCGCCTCCACCTTGGACAGTGGCAGTGTTCGTACTGTCTGGTGTTGCACCAGTATCAGCGGTTGCACCAACATTGACTTGGAAGGTGACTGTGTTGCTTGCACCTGCGGCTAAGCTAACACCTGCAACACTGCTACAAGTCACAACATTGGCAACTGCATTACAACTCCAGTTTGCACCATTAGCGCCGTTTGGTACGAATGTACCATCGGCTCGAGTTAAGCCGACTGGCAAGGTGTCTGTGAAGGTAATAGCTCCTGCGGTGGTTGGTGTTGTGGTGCTACCACCTTGGTTAGTGATCACAAATTGGAATGTACCTGTTTGTCCAACCACAAAGTTCGTAGCGGCTGGCAAAGTGGATTTCGCAATAATCAAATCAGGCACAGTTGGTGTGGTGACTGTGTTGGTTGGATTGCCATTGACTGTTGCTTGGTTAGCAATGTTAACAACATTGGCTGGTAATGGCGTGTTAACTGTGACTTGGAAATCTACGTTAATGCTGCCGCCTGCTGGTACAGTTAAACCAGAGCCTGTAACTGGGCTGGCAGTAGAAATAATGCTGCCTGTCGTTGAAGTGGTGGTTCCTGAATTTGGAACCAATGTGGTGTTAGCTGGCACAATATCGCTGAAAGTGACACCTGAAGCGACTGTACCACCTGCGTTATTAATAACAACTCGGTACGTAATGGTTTCGCCAGCTTGGGCAAGACCATCGGCGTTACCAATAATGGATTTGACTTGGGTCAGGCTCGAGGGTGTGTTTATTGCCACTGTGGCTGTGCTGGTGTTTGGACTTGTGCCTGCACCTGTTGCCTCGAGTACACCTGTTGGCGCAGTGACATTTGCGGTGTTCGCAACGCTTGCACCTGCTGCATTGGCTGTGCCTGTGATGGTGATAGTAACAAAGTTACCTGTTGTTGGGGCAACAGTGGTTGCATTCGTGATTAAGTTACCGAATGTCACAGCATTCAAAGTAGCTTGGGTTGTACCACTTGCTGCACTACAGGTTGCACCTGTGCTACCAGCACAAGCCCAGTTGGTCAGGGTGATGTTGCTTGGAATGGTATCGGAGAATGTCACACCACTGAGTGGGCTGGCAGGTCCACGGTTCCAGACTTTAATGGTGTAAGTAACAGTATCGCCAACTACGTACACAGACGTGTTAGCAACTTTATCCACTGCTAAGTCAGCTACGCGTCCGTAACCATCATTAGTGGTGGTGCGTGGTGTACCAACTGCGGTTGGGGCAGCCACTGTGTTTTCTGGGTCTGAACCAGCGGTGGTCAAACGACCCGTTGTGGCGTTGGTTCGCACCCCTGCTGGCAGGGTAGCATCATCTACATTCACTGTGTAGGTTGCGGTACTCGAGACTGGAACAATGGCTGACCAGTCACCTGTTGCATTAGTTGGCACTGCCAGAGTTGGCGAACCTGCAGTGTTATTGGTGACATTGACGGTCACACCCGAAAGCGGAGCATCGCCCGCGTTATTGGTGCCGCTGGCATCGTTATCTTGGAAGACATTACCTGTGATGGTGCTGAAACCCAATGGTGTTGGATCGTTGGTTGTTCCAGCGCCGTTGTTATTGGTTGGGTCTGGATTTGTACCATTGTCCGAGACATCAGAGACAAGTGCGGTACCACCTGGTGTAGCTGCACTGGTCATTGTGGCGCTGTTGTTCTTGACTGTGCCTGCTGCGAATGTAGCTGCGTCTGGGTACACAACAGTCACAACAAATGCCACTGAACAGCCTTGTCCTGCCGCGAGGCTGAGGGTGCTGTTATCTGCCAACACATTGGTTTCGGTGGTTTGACCTGTGTAAGCAGTATTTAAAGCACCTGCAACACAGACTGCGTTTGAACCTGCATTTAAGCCTGTAATTGTTCGTGTACCAACAGTGATGGTTGTTGCACCTGGGAAAGTGGTGCTGAGGTTATCCACCACTTGCACATTAGTAGCAGCCGTTGTACTCGAGGCTGGAACTGCGAAACGCAAGGTGTAAGGAACGGTGAACGAAAGCGGTGTGAGCATAGCCGCCGCACCTGGTTCGATGGCTTTTGCAATACCCAAGGTTGGCAGTTGTGGCAACAAAATTGGGGTTGGGGTTGGTGTATCTGTATTAGGTGTATTTGGTAAAGCTGTGCCGTTAGTACTTAAATCGGCGGCTAACAGATTACCTGGAGGGGTTGGCGTACCCGACGCGTCTGGCGTGAAGGTATAACCAGGATTGCCCGCTAATGAACTCGAGGAAGCAAATACAGTGTTGTTTTGGGCTGTGGTTGGGGCTGCGGCTGCGTATGCAACTCGAGCTGTGAAAGTGATTGTACAAGTTGCACCAACAGCCAATGAGCCGTTACCGTTTAACAAACGGGTATCCGCAACACCATTAAAGGCGCTATTGACAGTAGAGACAGCACATGTTGCTGGTGTAGTAGAAGTGATTGCTGGTGTACTAAGAACTGTAATGGTTGGTGTACCTGTGACAAAGGTACGTGCCAGATTTTCTGTTAACTGTACATTTGGCGCAAGTTGCGGACCTGTGTTTTTGACACTGACCGTAAACGGAATATCGAAGGTATTGGCAGACACCTGAACTGGTGTGCCTGCGGATTTAACAACGTCGAGGCGTTGCGCTGGGAAAGCACAGGCTGCACCATCTGAACGGGTGGCTGTTTGTAAACCACTTTGGATTCTGGTGGCTGCACCTGTTTGTGTATCAATTTGGTACAAGAAACCATTGTTCGCGTAAGCAAACCAGTTACCTACTGTATCCATGTAGGTGGTGCCCCAATTACCTTCGCCAGCAGGCACACCAGTAATGGTGATTGGCGTTACAGCCCCTGAAGCTTTATCAATTTTGACACCAGAGGTTTCGTTGATTGCACCATATAAGAAACCATCCACTGGGTTTAAGCTCATATCACCAATATTGGCTGTGGCTGGAGTCAGAGTAATCAATGTGGCAGATGGCGGAGTACTGCTTACATTGATACGGTACATCCTGTTGCTGCCACCTGCTTCAGTGACGTAGTAATCACCATTTGAATCAAAATCAGCGGCAGTGGGTTGGAAACCATTTGGTAAACCACTGATTGGTCCGACTGAATCAAAACCAGTTGTACCAATTCTGTACAGACCTTGGGTAGCACTTGTACCACTGGGGGTATCTGCATCTACACCAAGATAAATAGCGTACAAGAAATTATCAACTGGGTTGTAGCCTAAGCCGTTTAACACAGCACTTAAACTATTTAGTGGGGTTAGTGGTGTTTGTGAAAATGCAGGTCGGTTAATTTGGAATAAACGGCTTAAACCGGGTGTTCCCGTTGCCCGAATTTGATAGAAAGCGCCATCACAAGCATAAGCTGGACCCGTGTTATTGGTCACAGTTAACGAAGCTGGGGTTGGGGTTGGAGAAGCCACAGCCACAGGGTTTGCACCTGAAAATGGTGTTGCAGAACCAGTTGTTGCAAATGTTGTGTTGTTGTAAACACCAGCGCCAGGGGCTGTGACATTGACCGCGAATGTACAACTGCCACTGGCTGGAATTGTGCCACCTGTCAAACTCAGGCTGGTGGCATTGGCTACTGGCAAACCACCCGTAAAATTACAGGTGGTATTGACAACAGCTGGCGGGTTTGCCACAACCACTGTTGAAGGTAACGAATCTGTCAGGGTAGCAGCAGTAATAGGCACGGCATTGGGGTTGGTAATCGTGAAGGTTAAGGTACTGATACCACCTAAGGCAATGCTTGTTGGGTTAAAAGCTTTAGCAATTCTTGGGTTAATTAAAGTTGCTGTGCGGTTATTTTCGGCAACACCCCCAGCCACACCAGAATCTACGGGTGGCAAGGTTGGCGCTCCAACTCCACCGTTGTTAGCAGGTGTTGGATCAGGTGTGCTCGAGGTTGCCGATACAACATTGATTAACTGTGCATTTGCGTTGGTAGCCACTACCAAACCCATAAACACTGAAGCCAATAACATACCGCGCAAGAAACGCCCTGCGATGCTGTTAGGTGGTCTGGAATTCAGACCTGTTGTTTTCCGATTGAGTATCATATTTTCTGTACTCATTTCTCCCCCTTGTGGACGTGAACTATTTTCATATTCTGTACCCTCCCAGAACCCGTGCAGAACTCGAGTTTGGCTTGTAGACGTTAGTTTTTTCTGACTCGAGTTCATACATACCCTCTTATGGCGCAGTAATAACTACTGTGAATGATTGCGATGCCGTATTTGCGAGGCTCGAGAGAGCAGGTGTTGTTGTGCTATTCCAAATCACCACTCCGGCTGCTTGTGTACCACCATTACTTGCACTCACAAATGTAGTTCCTGCTGGTAATGTATCTGTTACCACTACGTTGGTTGCTGCATTAGGTCCGTTATTGGTAACTGTCACTGTGTATGTAATATTCCCGCCTGAATTGACCACAGCAGATGGTTGCGATTTTGTCACCACTAAATCCGCACTGGCTGGTGCAACTGGTGTAACTTGAGTTGCTTGTCCACTGGTTGCTGTGTCATTTGGTTGTGGTAATGCAGTGGCTGGTGTTCCGAATGGGGTTGCATCAGCATCGCTTGGTAATCCTCCACCGTTGCCGTTTCCAGTGATGGCTGGTAAACCAGTACCCGAGGCTCGAGCAGTATTATTGAAAGCAGTCCCGTTGACAGCAGTGTTATTGATGGTCGCGTTAATGGTTGCTGTGATTGTGCCACCTGGTTGCAATGTGACTGGCGCAGCAAGAATGGCTGCGCTGGTCGCTGTTGTTGCTAAACCAGTATAGCCAGCTCCTGCACTTGTACCTGTTTGCGCTGGTGTGCCACCACTTGGTGTGACTGTTAATGAAGTAGCAACATAGTTCACTTGGGCTGGTAAGACATCAAAGATTTGGAAAGCAGGAATCGCTGGTGATCCTGCTGGTAAGGTGTACACAATTTGGTATTGCACAACATCGTTAATGGTCACTGTACCGCTCGAGTCAACATCGGTTAACAATTTGACACGTTTGAGTGGCTCGAGAACAACCAGTGGTGCCGAAGCCGCCGCCGCGTTTGTTCCTGCCGTGGTCGAAAGCGCATTGATTGCAATCGTATTGGTATAAGCACCTAATGTACTCGAGGTGACTGTGACTGTCACTGTGCAAGAGCCTGCTGGGATTGTCGCCGTGGCAGGTAATGTGACAGAGGTTGTTGTTGTTGTTGGTGTTGTCACACCACACGTTGTTGCAGTAACAACCGGAGTTGCCACAGTTACATTGGTTGGTAAGGTATCAGTAAAATCTGATAGTAATGTAATAGCGCTGGTATTTGGGTTTGTTAAGGTAATGGTTAAAACCGATGTTTGACCAGGCAATATGTAACTTGGGTTAAATACTTTTGCAATGGTTGGGCGCAGTGGCACAAAACCACGGTCAGCATCGGAAATCACTTGGTCTATGCCCGTTATTGTGTCGCCTGCTGCTGTCCCATTGCCATCTATGTTAATCACACTGGTTGTACCTGTCGAGTTTGTCCAACCTGCTGGCACACCCGAGTTGACACGAACAATGTAATGACCTGGTGCAACATTGACAAAATTATAATTACCATCGCCGCTGGTCACTTGTGAAGCAATCACCGTTTCACCTGCATCCACAGTGCCATTATTATTAAAATCATTGATTAATTGAACCGTAACACCATTGATGCCAGGTTCGCCAGTAGGGTCTTGGACATTGTCGTTATCAACATCTGCCCAAATTCGGTTGCCAATACTCGAGGTTGCTGGTACACAACCAGCGGCATCTCGAGCTACGGTTGCTGCTCCGAAATTTGCACCTGTTTCATCAAGAATATTGACTGTTGTACCAATTGTGGCTGTTGGGGGCGTTCCACCATTGAGCGTTACAGGTGCGATAGTGGCAGTAGCTACTGATGTGACAATACGCAGAGTACCATTGCGGTCAAACGCAATTTGGCTATTGTCCGTTAATAAGGAAAGTTGTTCTCGCCCTGTACCATCCAAGTTTTGTTGGTACAACTCGAGTGGCGCAGCACCATCAGCTTGATAATAAGTTGACCCAACAATGACAAAGTCACCGAAATCGTTTGGATTGGTTGGCTGGAAAAGCTCGGTGGCATTACCATTAATTGTTCGTCCATCAGTCGCCATTGGAATTTCGTACACAGTGTCATTGGTGGGAGTATTTTGGTTATTTTCAACACCTAAAACCAGCGTATTGGTATCTGATCTAAAAGTTGCACCACCTGAACCAATACCTGAAGCCCCAACAACAATATTATTATCAGTGACATCAGTATCCACTGTAAAATGCGTCCCTGTCACCAAATCATAACCAAATATTGATACGTTACCAGTCGCTATTGTGTCACTGGTGTAATACACAATTCGGTTGTTATCCGTGGCACTACCAGGACGTGTTGCGAGGCTATTGATGTTACCTGTCACAAGCGTAGATGTAGTTAAAAGAACAGCTCGACCTGTGGTGACATCAATCGAAAATATTTGGTTGCCTCGAGAGGCAAAAATCGCACCCACTGAATTATCCACTGGTGTACAAATGGCTTGTGCATTTGCAACACTAGAAACAGTCAGAAACGCACCAACAACTGCTGGCAACAAATGTCGCCATGTAAACACCCCTTTATTACGTTTTATTCTGCTTGTGTTCAATTCCACTGTGCCCTCCACATGGTTTTACTCGAGTAAATGCGATTCCCCTTGTTCTAAAAGTACAAACCATCCTTATGGTGCTGTTATTGTTACTGTAAAAGTTTGCGATGCCGTATTTGCTAAGCTCGAGAGAGCAGGTGTTGTTGTGCTATTCCAAGTCACCACTCCAGCTGCTTGAGTACCGCCGTTACTCGCACCCACAAATGTACTCCCCGCTGGTAACGTATCCGTTATCACCACATTCTGAGCAGCATTTGGTCCGTTGTTAGTCACAGTCACAGTATACGTAACATTCCCACCAGAATTCACTACAGCAGGTGATGGTTGCGATTTTGTCACCACTAAATCTGCACTTGGTGCATTTGGTGTAACTTGAGTTGCTTGTCCTGTTAGGGCTGTGTCATTTGGTTGAGGTAATGCAGTGGCTGGTGTTC
The DNA here is from genome assembly GCA_013298595.1 of Deinococcales bacterium. Lineage (GTDB taxonomy): Bacteria > Deinococcota > Deinococci > Deinococcales > JAAFIG01 > JAAFIG01. The sequence goes on from JAAFIG010000012.1 coordinate 74,941, forward strand.
CAAATGGTGTTGCATCAGCATCGCTAAGTAAACCACCCGTAATAATGCCTGTGCCAATATTGGTAACAGCTGGTAAACCAGTACCCGAAGCTCGAGCAGTGTTATTAAATGGCGTGCCACTGGTTGCAGTACTATTGATGGTTGCGTTGATGGTTACTGTAATTGTGCCACCTGGTTGCAATGTCACTGGGGCAGTCAAAATTTGTGGGGCTGTTGCAGAAGCATTGGTACCTAAGTAACCAGCATTCAAAGCACCTGTTTGGGCTGGTGTGCCACCGCTCGGTGTGACAGCTAATGAGACAGCGACATATGTTACTTGGCTTGGTAGTACATCGTATGCTTGGAAGTTAGCAATTGCTGGTGAGCTTGCTGGTAAGTTGTATACAATTTGGTATTGCACCACATCGTTCACACTTGGTCCACCGCTCGAGTCAACATCGGTGAGCAAGCGCACGGCTTTTGCAGGCTCGAGTACCACAAGTGGGGCTGCGGCAGCAGGTGCTGCGCCTGCTGTGGTATTTAAACCATTGGCTACGGTTCCCGCAGGAATTGTATTGGTATATAAACCTGCGGTGACAGATGTGACAAGCACATTGACTGTGCAGCCACCAACTGGAATACCTGTACCGTTGGAAACCGCAATTGACGACCCACCCGCGACAACAGTCAATGTTGCACCTGTACAAGAAGTACCTGCTGTCAGTGGTGAAGCCACAACGACATTGGTTGGCAAATTATCTACCAGTTGTTGGGTTAAAGAAATGGCACTGGCATTGCTGTTACCAAGTTGAATGGTTAGAGTCGAAGTTCCACCTGGAGCAATATATTGTGGGTTAAAAGATTTACTCAATGTTGGTGCTGCCAATAACGTTACATCATCGTTGCTCGAGGAAGCAGAAGCATACACAACCGAAGCTGTGGCTCCTGCAACTGAATCGGTGTAGTTAGCTGTTGCAGGGTTTTGGTACGTTCCAGCGGTTGCTGCATTGACATTGACGGTGAAGGTCAATGCGACACTACCGCCACCTGGAATCGAGAAATTATTGGCACTTGGTGCACCTGTTGCTCCGAAGGTAGCTGTAGTTGTGCCTGCACCAGCAATGGTTGTGCCTGTGCTGCCATCACCTTTGGTTGCTCCACCTGCATAAGCAACCGTGGCATTGCCACCTGCAAAAGTAAATGGTGTTGGTAATACGTCTACTAAGTTGATACCTGTTGCTGTTGTCCGACCTGCTCCGTTAGTAATGGTGACTCGGTATTGCACAGTTGTTGTACCTGCTGGGAATGTATTACCACCTGCTAGTGTTGGCAAACTATTTTTGGCAACGGTTAAATTTGGAATACAAGCACTTGGTCCAACGACATCGTTATTACTAAATTGAACTGTTCCTGTTGCACCACCACCCGCACCTGAGCCGAGTGTATTGGAAACAACTGTGGTACCAGTTGTGTTCTGAAAATTCTGTCCAGCTTGCCCACCACTAACATTCGTACCGATACCAGATGCACCAACAGGAATCAATATGGCACCACCACCACCACCACCGCCACTACCTTGGGTTTCAGCGTTACGAAGTGGCGAGCCTGATTGTCCACCATTACCACCTTGGGCATTAACAGTTACACCTGCTAAGCTTGTTGTGGTTGTAAAAATCGCAACTGTGCCACCTGCACCACCACCACCTGCACCGTCACGCCCACCCGGTAAACCTGCTTGCCCTCTCGAGTTAATGGTTAACGTACCTGTACCACCCTGACGAGCAATTGTATTGGCACGAATAAAAATCACACCGCCACCATTACCACCGCTCGTTTGAGCAATGGCTCCTAAGTCGGCAGGGTTACCCGTTGCATTAGCAACTCCATCGTTATCATCTTGATTATTACCATCACCTGCACCACCACCACCACCAAGCACCAAACGATTCCCTGGATTCTCATAATCGGCTGTGACAAATGCCCGACCAGGACGACCTCCAACAAATCTCGAGCGGTCACCATCACAAGAAAACCAAGCAGATCCACTTGGAGTAGATGTTGCTGTTTCAGTCACACAAAACGCACCTGATGCTGGGTTACGATAAAATCCGAAGCTATGTGCGCCTTGACCGCCAGCGCCACGGTTTGCACCACCACCACCACCTGAATTATGGGCTGTTGCACCACCACCACTATTACCTGCTGCACCACGTGAACGTGTTAATCCACCAGGATACCCTGGGTCAGTTCCGATATTTGGTGTGGCAATACCGTTTGATGCGGCACCCGAAGCACTTGGTGTTGTTAATGTCACAGAATTTGCTGTGACTGTTACATTTGCCCCTACAGGTCCACGAACTTTATCTGGTGTACCAGCAACGCCTTCACCTTTAGCACCACCTCTTGTTGTACTCGAGGGTAAAGTCGCATAAGCAACGCTTGTGGGTGCATTTGAATCACCGCCAACTTCACCACCACCGCCACGAAAACCTGCTCCATCTGCATTAATTGTGGCATTGTTGAGTGTTAAAGCACCTGCTACGTCAAAAACAATCACACCACCTGTTTCACCATTCCAAGGTAAAACATTTTGTGTACCTGCGAGTGTCAGCGTGCTATTTTGGGCAACCCGAATCACTTGGTAACGACGGCGTGGTGTTGTAGCAGTCGCAGCGACAGTGCTGTACGTATTTTTTAAATTATCACGGAAAGTCAGGGTCGTAGTGGTAGCCGTTTGCACTAATGCAAATTCGTATTTACCCGTTTGGCGCAAATCAGTCCAACCACTACCATTATAATTTGTAGCAGTTTGGCTATCTGGTGAAGTTCCATCGCCAGTACCATCACCATATTGGTTGTTATCGCTAGTATTGAAATCAGCATCCTGTACTTGAAAAATAAAAGCTAAATCGCCAGCAGCAAACGCCGCCGTTGATGCCGCAAAACCAGCAATATCTGCCGAGCGTACTGTGCCAATGCCCGCTTGATTTGGTGTAGCTGTTGACAAACCAGTGCTTGTGCTTGTACCGGGAAAATACGAGTTCGAAAATACTGTTCCGTCCCTTCCTGGATTAGCACACACTTGTGCAACGGAAACGCTCGAGGTTACCAATACAACTGTACTTACCAGCGGCACCAAAATTCTTTTTAGCCAATAACTCATTGAATCCCCCTGTATTCAGAACATGTTCTATTTTGCAGCATGTTTTCTCCCCATGTTTTAATACCAACACAAAAACGTGTTATGAAACCTAAACTAAGTAACTTATTTTTGTGCATTACCAAATCCCCCATCAAATTCAAAACCTATGGTGCTGTTATTGTTACTGTAAAAGTTTGCGATGCCGTATTTGCTAAGCTCGAGAGAGCAGGTGTTGTTGTGCTATTCCAAGTCACCACTCCAGCTGCTTGAGTACCGCCGTTACTCGCACCCACAAATGTACTCCCCGCTGGTAACGTATCCGTTATCACCACATTCTGAGCAGCATTTGGTCCGTTATTAGTCACAGTCACAGTATACGTAACATTCCCACCCGAATTCACGACAGCAGGTGATGGTTGCGATTTTGTAATAACCAAATCCGCACTCGGCGCAACAGGTGTCACTCGAGTTGCATCTGTACGCGCAGGTGAATCCTGATCTTGTGGTTGAGCAATAGGATTTGTGAAAGTACCAGTAGCCGTTGTATCAGCATCACTCAGTAAACCACTCGCAGGGAATCCAGCAGTTGTACTACTCACCACAGCAGTATTATCAATGTTCACTCCAGCAGCCCCTGTGATTGAAGCACGGAAAGTCAGTACAATCGTACCAGCAGGTGCAAGGGTACCAGTTGTACTTAATAATGTTGTATTTGGGGCTTTACCAGTGAAACTTGTATTAGCAATAGCGCCTGTACCAGCTGTTTGTGATTCAATAGCTAGGTTTGTCGCATTACCTAATTGTGCTGGTGTGGCATCAGTTAATTGCAAACCAGTTAAAGCAAGTCCAGCATCAGGTGTGTTTGGATTTGTGAAAGCAATTCGGTACTCGAGGATATCTCCTGGGCTGACACTATTAGAATTATCAACATCGCTAAATAAACGCACACTCTTTAATGGTTGAGTCACAGCTAAAGTAGCCGCAGCGATCACGTTATTACCAGCATCTGTGGTTAAAGCACCAGCAGGGATAACATTGTTAAAAGAACCAGCTGAATTCGAGATTACATCCACGCTTACTGTGCACCCACCCACTGGTACTCGAGCAGCATTTAGTAAGCCAATGCTGGTAGTTGTGGTAACAGGTGTGGCAGTGGTAGTGCCAGTTCCAGATGCAAGACAGGTGGTACTTGCATTTGCTGGGGTTGCTAGGATGACTGTTCCAGGCATTGTATCTGTGAAAGCACTAGTTAATGTGCTTTGAGTAGCATTACTATTTCCAATCGTAATCGTTAATCTCGAGGTTTGACCAGGTGCAACGAATCTAGGATTGAATACTTTAACAAGTGATGGCGCAGCTAAAATCACGATATCTTCGTTGGTACTTGAACCGCTGGCATAATTACTGCCACCTGCATTGCCACCACCTGTTTGATAGGCTCCGCTTGGTTGAATGGTCGTACCAGCAACATTTCGGGTAGGGTCTAAATAATTTGCATTGGCAGGGTTTTGATAAGTGCCTGGCGCAGCGCCATTCAAACCGACAGTCAAGGTTAATGACACTTGTCCGCCTGCTGGAATAGTGAAGGAATTTGTAGCTGTTCCACCTGCTGTGCCCACAGTAATTGTAGTGACACCACCTGCAACTGCTGTAGTGGGTGTGACACTGGCAGGTCCACTAGCACCTCCAGAATACACTGGTGTAACAGCAACTGGTGTGTAATTAAAAGGTGCAGGCAAAACATCAACCACATTGACACCTGTGGCTGTACCAAGACTTGCTGCATTAGAAACGGTAATGGTGTACGTTCCTGTGGTTTGAGAGGTTCGTACTGGTGTTGAAGTTGATTTGGTCACAGTCAAGGCAGGAAGACAAACGGCACCTCCGCTTATACCAGTTGCAGCCGTTGTGGTTGTGGTTGTACCACTACCGTCTATACCTGGGGTAGAACCATACGCATTGGCAGGAGGAGTTGGGTCTGGACCTTTGATCCCTTCTAAACCATTAACACCACCTGTGACGGTAGCAGCAAGACCTGTTAAATTTGTGCTCCTCAAGACAAATCCACCACCACCACCACCACCAGGACCATGATCGTAGAAATCTGGGTCGCCACCGTTACCACCACGAGCATTGATGGTTAAATTTGCCCCTGTTCCGCTGGTACTCGTAATAAAAACGCTACCACCGGCACCACCAGCGCCAGCACCTTCGCTTGATGTGGTAGTGGCTGTACTTGCAGCATTTGCAGCATTACCATTTGTATTATATGCACGGTAACCATCTGCGTTAATTTGCGCTCCAGCAACAGCATTAATTGTGCCAGTTCTTACTAAAACAATTCCACCACCAGCAGCACCAGATAACGTAATAGCCCCTTGTGCACCATTAGCTACTGGGTTAGTAGTGTTGCCACGTGGCGTTGGAGAAATAGGGGTAGGTGGATAAATTGAGACAACATTTGCAGTAGTGTTGTTATTAGAACTACCCGCACCACCACCACCACCCAAAACTAAGCGGGTTGCAGAATTGGTAGCAGCTTTGCCACCAGCACCACCAGCGGCATTATTGTTTGACCACGAATTACCACCACCGCCACCAGCGCCAGCGTTTCCACCACCGCCGCCGCCAGAATTGAATTGGTTTGTTCCGGTTGGAGGCGTACCGTCATTACCACCACCACCAGCATTACCTGGGCTACCTTGTCCGTAGCTACCGTTGGTGTAGCCGTCCACGCCGTAATCTAATGGAGTTGCTGTACCATTAAAAACAAAACGTGGTGTACCAGCAGTTCCTTCACCTTTTGATGCTCCGTTAGCATTGGTTGCATCAGCAGGGTATCTTAAATCGGAGAACAAACCACCAGTTCGGTTACCCGTTCCATTACGCCCAGCGCCCCCACGAAACCCTTGTCCTGACACATCAATATTTGCACCAGCATTCATTGTTAAACTGCCAGAAACATCAATGGCTACCACACCGCCACTAGCAGCACCTGTAGTTGTATCAACATCCCAAGGAGCAGCCGAAACGACCCCACTGATAATTGCACTCGAGTATTGTGGTACCCGAATGACTTGGTATGTCTGGCGATTAGCATAATCTTGTACATATGTATTAACCAACGAGTTTGCCAAAGTAACAGTGACTCCTGTGACATCGGTCACTCGAGCATATTCATATAAACCCGCTGTGCCTGTACCTGTACCATAAGTTGCCGCAGTTGAAAAATCAGTGCCGGAACCATCTTGCATTTGCATGATTAAAATCAGATCACCCGCAGCGATTGGGGTTGTTGCGCCTGGTGCTCCGCGTATTGCTCCGAGGGTAATGGTTGAACCTGAAGCTGTATTACCTGCTGGAGCAGCATAATAGGTATTTGGAACGCCTGTTATGGTAACTGGTCCATCATTACCTGGAATTGCACAAACTTGGGCGAAAGCAACACTGGAGGTGGCTAGTGCTATTGCACTAGCCAGAGGTAGCAAAAGTCTTTGAAGCCACTGAATCATTGAAAGTCCTTCTGGTTGAAACTTAGGCTGTTTTGCATGGTGCTCTCCCTTTTTCGGTTGTTCGAGCAATTCACTCGAGGGTGGCGTTGGTAACTGGAGCTTATCTGATTCTCTTTGTTTTTGCCCTACATTTTTGCTGATTAATAAGGTACTACATGCAGAAAAACCCCTTGAAGGGCGGTCTATTTTTTGTTGTCCATGAAGTATCTGTGGTGCTGGCATACAATTTCCTTTTGTGAAAAACCAAACACATATCAAAGTTTCGTTGTCAAACTCATGCAAAGTTAGCATATCTCTAATGTGCACTACAACCCTGTGTGACTTTTGAACATTGTTGGAAGTGTTTCTATGGTAGCAAGATTGTAAGCGCTTACACTTTATCGTTTTTTCATAAACCTCTTAAACATTGCCACGAGTCTTAGTTACGACCGACTTCTCGCCACAAAACCAGCCTGTTCCAACACTTCTCGAGCTGCTTGTGCCTCCTCGAGGGTCGAAAAACCCAGTCTCATTGAACCGCCTTGATCTCGGTAGGTTAAAACCTCAACATCTTTAATATTAAGGTTTGCATCCCCCATTAAGGTAGCCACTCGAGCAAACTCACCAGGCTTATCGGCAATAGCAACAACCACATCATGCAGTACAGGCAATAAACTGCGTTTCACCACAGGTAAGCTATCTCTGGTGCGTTTACCTTCCAGAGCAGCCTCTAAAAGCATATCTGGAGCAAAAAGCATGGCTTCTAAAGATTCAAGTTCAGCTCGATAACGTGATAAGGCTTCACGTAAGGCTGCTTTATTCTCTACCACCATATCGCGGCTCATACGCGGATCACCTGAAGCCACCCTGGTTAAGTCGCGGAAACCACCTGCCGCAAGTAACGCCAAACCATCACGATCCTCATGACGAGCCACAAGCCGCGTTAACGCCAACGCAGACAAATACGGTAAATGTGAAACCATTGCCACCAATCGGTCATGTGCGCTTGCCTCTAAAACAACAGGCTTGGCTCCCAAAACCTCCGTTAAGTTTCGCACACGAGCCAACGCCATTGCACTGGTCTCGAGACTAGGTGTTAAAACCCAAATGGCATTTTGTAACAAAGCTGCACTGGCATGGCGCACACCACCTTTTTCTGAACCCGCCATCGGATGCCCCGCCACAAAACGCTGCCGAAATGCCAAAGGTAAATCTTGTAAACCCTCGAGTAAACCACCTTTGACACTACCAACATCGGTAAAAACCGTGTCTTGTCCAGCAAAACGAGCCATTTCTTTGGCTAATCCAGGCAACGCTCGCACAGGCACTGCCAATACCACCAAATCAGCTGTCTCGAGCCAAGTACCAAGGCGTAACTCGGCACGATCTATCACACCAATGGCTAAAGCCTCTGATAAAACCTCAGGTTCGGCATCAAAACCAACAATTTCCGAAGCAAGGAAACGCTCTCTTAACCCGAGTGCAATTGAACCACCGATCAATCCAACCCCAGCAATAACCACTGTGCCAAACACAGGTTTTGGTGTTTGCATACGAAAAAACCACCTCTCCCCTACTCACTGTAAACCAGAGTGTGACACGCCCAAGGCTCGAGAAGCAATTGACATGCCGCGCCAGAGTGCGTATTATCTACCCCGCTTGTCCTGCCGGGGTGGCGGAATGGTAGACGCCGCAGACTTAAAATCTGTTGTCTTTACGGGCGTGCGGGTTCGAGTCCCGCCCTCGGCACCAAGCGAAGTAATTGCGGCGTTCTCAACCGCACGGCTATGTAGCTCAGCTGGTTAGAGCACACGACTCATAATCGTGGGGTCGTCGGTTCAAGTCCGACCATAGCCACCAACCTGTACCCCGTGAAAACGGGGTTTTTTTGTAAGGCTCGAGTTATGCGGATAGCAGCCTACTAAATTGCGATCTGGTGCATTGACTTCACGCCAGACAAGACTACAATGTTTGGCATCGCGCCTCATCTGCATTGCGCTGACATTGGAGGAATCATGGAAACTGTGCGCGTTTCTGGTCAATCTCGTCCGAACTCTGTTGCAGGAGCTATTGCTGCTTTACTGCGCTTAAATGGCGAAGTTGAAGTTCAAGCTATTGGTGCGATGGCAGTCAATCAAGCAGTGAAAGCCATTGCCATTGCTCGCAGTTATATCAGTGTTGACCAAATGGATTTAGTCTGTGTTCCAGCTTTTGTGAAACTCGAGTTGGAATCTGAGGAACGCACAGCTTTAAAGTTCATGTGTAAATCATTAAAACTTGACAGTGCTTTGGTACCAATACTACCAATATCAGAATAAATCACCTTGAGAATAATGCGTTTCTAACAGAGTAATCCTGCTTTTTCAAACAATAAGCAGCTAGGGTTTACTTTGCAAAAAAGCACTTGCCTGACATCAAAAAAACAAAAAACTAACCAAGCGTGTCTTTACACTGTAAATCTTTCATCAACAATTGCTATGATTGCAACGTTCTCGAGTGATTAGACTCGAGCAGGAGGTTAGAATGCCAATGTTTGACCCTATGGGGATGTTGTTGATGGTTGGGATTATGGTGATGAGTTTTGCAGCTCAGGGGTACTTGAGTAACACCTATGGTCGTTTTTCAAAAATTCGCAATGCCAAAAATGTGACGGGCGCAGAAGTGGCTCGTGATATTTTAGATTCCAATGGTCTAGGGCATGTTAAAGTTGAACAAACGCCTGGTGTGCTATCAGATCATTACGATCCGCTTTCTAAAACAGTGCGTCTATCCCAAGGTAATTACGACAGTCCAAGCTTAGCTGCTTTAGCTGTGGCTGCCCATGAAGTTGGACATGCCATTCAGGATGCCAAAATGTATGCACCCTTGGTAGCTCGAGCCAGATTAGCAGTTCCATTAGGGGCAGTTGCCAATCTTGGACAAATGGCATTATTTGCAGGGTTGTTATTTATTGCTTCTGGATTTGGCAAAACCCTGCTGATTATCGGCATTATTGGTTTAGCCGCAACACTACTCTTCCACGTGGTCACTTTACCTGTCGAATTTGATGCCAGCAAACGCGCCTTAGCCATTCTCGAGGGCAACGGTTACCTTAGCCCACAAGAAAATAGTGGGGCAAAATCTGTGTTAACCGCAGCTGCATTAACTTATGTGATCGCAGCCGTCTCGAGTGCTTTGCAGCTTTTGTATTACTTAGGGTTTTTACGTGGCAGTGACGATTAAAGTGGTTTGGTTGCTTTGATAAGTCAAACTAGGTTGCGTCCAAACAACGCAACCTAGTTTGTTTTCTTCTGACCAGTTCTTGGTAGACTACCTTTATGCCATTACAACTCGGCGTTTGCGATTACCCAGAACAAGTCTCGGCAGAAGAATGGAACGTCTTTCCGCAGCAAATGCGAGAAATGGGTTTAAGTTATGTTCGCCTTGGCGAATTTGCTTGGAGTACACTCGAGCCTGAGCCAGGAAAATTTGATTTTACTTGGCTTGATAACGCAATCACGGCTTTGCAAGCTCAGAAATTACAAGTGGTGTTGTGCACCCCAACAGCCACACCACCAGCTTGGTTAGTAGAAGCTCATCCAGAGATCCTACCTGTTGATATTCATGGTAATACACGAGTCTTTGGCTCGAGACGGCATTATGATTTCTCGAGTGATGTCTACTGGCAAGAATCGGCACGAATTATTGAAATTCTGGCAAAACGGTACGGGCAACACCCTGCTGTGGTTGGCTGGCAAACAGATAATGAATACGGTTGTCACGACACGACCAGAAGTTACAGTTTAGCTGCCAAAACCAAATTCCAAGCTTGGCTCGAGCAAAAATACCAGCGTATCGAAATGTTAAACACCGCTTGGGGTAATACTTTCTGGTCGCAAACGTACACCCATTGGCAACGGATTGGTTTACCCAATCAAACCGTCACCGAAGCAAACCCGAGCCATCTCCTCGATTTTTACCGATTCTCGAGTGACCAAGTGGTGGCATATGACAAAATGCAATGCGAGATTCTGCGTCAACACAGCCCAAATCGCTTCGTGACCCATAATTTTATGTTGTTCTTTGCGGATTTTGATCTCTACAAAGCCAGCGCCCACCTCGATTTTGTCAGTTGGGATAATTACCCAACAGGTATGCTCGAGTTATCTGGCGCATTTGAACAAACCAAAATAGATTTTGCTCGTACAGGACACCCTGATTATGTTTCGTTCAACCATGATCTTTTTAGGGGTTTAAAAAATAAGCCTTTTTGGGTCATGGAACAACAATGCGGACATGTTAATTGGTCGCCGTACAACCCATTACCTGCCCCTGGAGCAGTTCGATTATGGACATTACAAGCCATGAGTCATGGAGCCAATGTTGTCACCTATTTTAGGTGGCAAGCGGCTCGAGCTGCTCAAGAAAATTATCACTCTGGGTTGTTACGACATAATGGTCGGTTTGACCGAGGTGCTTACGAAGTAATGCGTTTATCGCCACATCTGAAAAAACTCAGCGATGCCCTTGAAGCAAAAAAAGTGTGTTTATTACACGATTACGAATCCATGTGGGCATACGACATGCAAAAACACCACAAAAACACCAGCTACTGGGCGCAAATGCTGATGTATTACAGCAGTTTACGACAAATGGGTGTGGATGTGGATATCGTACATCCAATGTCCGATTTAACAGGATATCAGTTAATAATTGCTCCAGCTTTAATGATTGCCTCAGATGAACTCGCCGATCATCTCGAGCACTATGCACAACAAGGCGCAACCATTGTTTTTGGTACCCGTACAGGTTTCCGTACACCAAGTGGTGCTGTGCCAGCCCAAGGCGCACCTGGGGCAATCTCGAGACTGGTTGGTATTACCATTAAAAACTTTGACAGTATGCGACCAGGTTTAAACAGCCGCATCGAAGCCTTTGACCAAAGTTTCCAAACCCACACTTGGAACGAATCGCTTGAGTTATTGGTCAATGGTGTCCGCAGTTTAGGCATGTACCATGACGACCCGTTGTACAGCGAAATTGCCATTAGTTACCGAGCCATAAACGATGGTGGCGCAATGTATATTGGTGTTTGGGGCGATGCAATCATCCGACGCTGTCTCGAGTACGCCTTATTTCGAGCTGGGCTAACGTATGAGGAACTCGAGCCTGGTTTGCGTTTAACCAGACGTGGTGGGTTGGTCTACGCGCAAAATTGGACTCGAGGTGGGATTTCCTTGCCATTGCCACCCGAAACCCAATTTGTCTATGGCGATAGTTTAATTGAACCATTTGGTGTTGCTGTTTATAAGGATAAGCCTTAATTGATTTAAGCGTTGCTTGAGATTTTTGGGCTGTGTTGTTTTGACCTCGAGCCATACTCTGCTCTATGCTAAAAGCCATGCCAAATTTTGATGCACTCGAGCCAGCTTATCTTCGTGACCAATACTCAATCAAATGGAATTTATACCCTGAAGGCGTGCTGCCACTCTGGGTTGCTGACATGGATTTCCCAATTGCCAAAGAAATTAAACAAGCCTTGATAAACCGTCTCGAGTACAATGTGGGCTACCCACATATGACAGGCGACCCGCGACTGGTTTCTGCTATCCTCGAGCAACAGGCAGGGTTTGGTTGGACAGGTTTACAACCTGAACATCTGATGTTTGTTTCCAGTGTTGTGCCAGGTTTGTATGCCAGTATTCTGGGTTTAACCCATGCAGGCGACGAAGTACTCACCCAAACCCCAATTTACCCACCATTTCTGATGTCCATCCGCGATCATGGACGGGTTGCTCTCGAAAACCCAATGCTTTGCGATAACAATGGCTGGTCAATTGATTTTGCTCATCTCGAGACATTGGTGACAGACAGCAGCAAGGTTTTTATGCTGTGTAACCCACAAAATCCAACAGGACGGGTTTTTACTCGAGCCGAATTAGAGCAATTAGCTGCTTTTGTTTTGCGCCACGATTTACTGGTGATTTCTGATGAATTACATGCCATGTTGATTCTCGAGGGTGAGCATATTCCGTTTGCTAGTTTATCGCCTGAAATTGCAGCCCGCACTGTCACACTGACAGGACCATGTAAAGCCTTTAACACCGCTGGTATTGGCGGTGGTGTGATCCTGAGCAACAACCTTGATTTACTCAACCGTATCAAAGCAGCTACTAAAGGATTGATGGGGCATCCCAGCAGTTTTAGTCTCGAGATGTGGCGAGTCGGACTTGAAAGCGGTGGGACTTGGCTCGAGGAAACTTTGCATTATATTCGAGCTAACCGCGATTTTCTGGATTCATGGTTGAGGCAGCACCTGCCAGAAGTGCGTTGTATTCCAGCCCAAGGCACTTACCTTGCTTGGATGGATTTTACAAAGTTTTCTTTTGCTAAGGATTTACACAAAATACTGATTGAAGAAGCCAAGGTCGGCTTAAATGATGGACCACCTTATGGCAGAGGCAACGAAGGTTGGTTACGCATTAACTTTGCCACATCTCGAGCGATTCTGACCGAGGCGTTGGAGCGTATGGAGCGTTGTATTCGTGCTCGAGTTGATTAAACAACCTGCCCTACTGCTACGTTAATCCACGTACATAATTTCGGGTAATAACAGCAAATTTTTCGGGTGAAAAATCTCGAGCAAATTGTTCTTGATCTAATACCAAATTTAAACCAAAACCATCTATCAGTGCCAATATCGTTTTGGCTTCGATTAAAATATCGAGGTCTTGCCGAATTGAGCCTTGTTTTTGTAGCACTTCGAGTTGCGCCGCAATGGATAAAAAATTCTGCCGACTACGCCGACGATGCGCCTCGAGTAAGGATTCTCTTCCAATAGCAAATCCAACAAATGCAACCCAGATAGTCCATTCGGTTTGCCCTTTTTCGTCTAAAGGCAAGGCTGATAATATGGTTTGCTCGAGACGTTCGATACCTGTTTGTGTAGTGACGCTGCGTTGTTGACGAGTATCGAGGTGGTCGTTGATGGTCTCGAGAATAAATGCCATTAAGGCATCTTTGTCGCGGAAATAATGGGTGACAACACTGGTGGTTAAATTAAGTTCATGGGCAATGGCGCGGATGCTGGTGCGGTCTAAGCCGTCACGCATAATGACTCGCCAAGCGGCTTTGGTGACTTCTATTCGGCGTGCATCGTGCTTAATTTGTTTTGGCAAGTGAACCTCGTGAAGTCTAATTTTACGCGATTGATCGGCTGCTTGTCTTGGGCTTGACATTGGTTAGGTGATTTCCGTATTATTTTATTACAACTGTTATATTAATTCAATACATATTCAGCTAAAAACAACTGGCTGCCAAGGAATCTATTCATGCCCACTCAACATTTCCCAACAAATAATGCTTATTGGCACAATGTCCACCACAAACCAATGATCTGCCATTGTCAGGAAAACCAATGAGTTCGAGGTTATCAATCCAATTCCCAATTGGATCTCGAGTCCAACTCGAGCAATTGAGCAAAAATCCATACCCAATCCTCAAGGAGTTACAACAACTTGAGCCTGTTTCTTGGGTAGAAGATTTGCAAATGTGGTTTGTCACTCGCTTTGATGATGTGAGCGCAGTTTTACATGATGTCGAAACCTTTACACTTGAGGATGACGAATCCCTGTTAAACGAGATTTTTGGTCGCACCATGATTTCCACTGATGGCGCAGATCACACACGATTACGCACACCGTTTCATCCCCCGTTTTTGCCAAAATTTGTTCGCAACGAAATGAGTTTACATATCAAAGCTCGAGCCAATGCACTGATAGACACATTTATCGCCGATGGCACCGCAGATTTAGCTACACAATGGGCAGATCGCTTAGCCCTTGAAATGGTGATGCAAATGCTTGGTTTGCCCATCGAAGATTTTTTCTTGGTACGCAGTTGGTTTAGCGATATTGGGCAAGCACTGGCAAATGTTAAACGCCACCCCGAAATCAAACAACGCGGACAAAAGGCTGCCGCACAATTTACCGACTTTGCCAGAATTCATCTCGAGCGTTTACGTAAAACACCCGACAACAGCATTTTAGGCAACTTAGCAAATACCAGTGCAATGCTCACCGACACTGAAATTCTCGAGGCTTGCCGAGTCATTATTTTTGGTGGACTCGAGACAACAGCCGCTCTGTTATTAAATTGCACTTGGGCGATTTTAAATCGCTCAGATGTGCAACAAAAAATTCTGCAAACACCAAGTTTATTCATTCCCGCCATCGAAGAAACACTGCGTTGGGAACCGCCCGTGCAAACTCTGGCAAGACGCGCCACTCGAGATACACAAATCCGAGGTGTCAGCATCAAAGCTGGTGACATGCTCAGTTGCATGATTGGAGCCGCGAACCGAGACCCATCGGTTTTTACCCAACCTGATGATTTTATGCTCGAGCGAAACAATGCCAAACATCATTTATCGTTTGCAATTGGTCGGCATTTTTGTTTAGGCGCAGCCCTCGCCCGACTCGAGGGAGAAATTGCTTTACAAGTGTTATTTGAACGATTACCAAATTTACGACTTGATGTTGATAAACCCGATCAACCAGTCGGGCATGAGTTTCGTTCGCCGCCAACGCTTTGGGTTCGCTGGGACAAAAAACCAAATCAATGAGGAGAAACATGGAAAAAAGTCTCGAGCAAAAAATAGACAGACTGATAGCAGAATCCATGAGCGACGGGCTTGTTCCTGGTCTGAGCGTCGTCATTGTCAACCATGAAAGCACACAGTATGCCAAAGGATTTGGCTATGCCGACCTCGAGCAACGCATTCCGTTTACGTCGCGTACCACCTTACAAATTGGTTCGACCAGCAAGAACTTAACAGGCTTTGCAATTGCCCAATTGATCGAACGGGGTCTTATTGCAATCGAGTCTCCTGTTACACATTACATCCCATTTTTCAAAGTTGCTGACGCTCGAGGTAGCAAAATCACAGTGCGGCATTTGCTGGGACAGGTTTCTGGATTACCTGCAACTGCTTGGGTTTACGAACTCAGCACAGCAGATACCCGTGACACAGCCCTCGAGCATCTGATCCGTTCAATCGAGCACATACCGCTTCATTGCGCCCCTGGCGAGCGTTACGAATATTCTAATTATAACTACGTCATTTTGGGCTATATCATCGAACGTGTCACTGGTCTGGGTTATGAAACCTACATGCGGGATCACATCTTTGTACCACTCGGAATGAACAGCACCTATGCGCCAACAACAACCAAGTTAAACGCAACTCTCGAGCTAAGCAAAGGGTATGTGCTTGGCACTCAAACACCAAATGTACAAGAAAACGTTGCCCTATCGCGGCAATGGAACGCTTCAGGATTGATTGTCTCAAACCTTGAGGATGTTGCTCGGTACTTGATCGCTCAGATAGGTGGCTCGAGCATTCTAGGAGCGGCTGCCCTCGAACTTTCACATATGGGTTTGAATACTGCCGAGAGCACGATTGGCGGCGAAACTGAATACGCTTTCGGTTGGGAAACCACAATTCGTGAAGGCGTGCGCGTTGTTGAGCACGGCGGTGATGCCCGAACCTCTGGTTCGTATTTTCTATTGTTGCCCGAGTTAAACATCGGTCTTGCTATCCTAATGAATTTGGTAGATTTCGGCAAGATTCAACTGATCTATCAAATGGTCAAAACGATTCTTGGACTCGAGGCAGATGTGTACCAAACACTGCCGAAACCAGAACCGATTCCGCCAAGCCATTTCGAGTCTGATCCAAGTGCCTTTGCCAATTTCGTTGGCGAGTATGACACCGTTCGTGGCAGACTCGAGGTCTTTGTTGAGCATGACAAATTGATGATGCGTCTTGCCAAAGGCAGTTTAGTGGAATGTGTTGTCAGACTCGAGGCGCAAGACGCAAGCAGCTTTGTTACGCGCAGCGAAGTTCTCGCGTTTGAGGGGATTCGTTTTGGCTTTGTAGGTGCAGGTTTAGAATTTGAAAATACTGTATTTAAAAAATTGGAGCAAGCATGAATGGGATTGAAACAAAACTCAAAGCACTCGAAGCATTCGCACTCGAGCAGATGAAGATTCATCACATTCCTGCTGTCAGCATTGGTTTAATTCTTGATGGCGTAGAACATTATGTCTCGCTCGGAATAACAAGCATCACAAATCCGTTACCAATTACAGCAGACACGCTTTTTCAAATCGGCAGCACCACCAAAACATTTACTGCCACGACCGCCATGAAACTCGCTCAGAATGGTCTGCTCGAGTTGGACGCACCAGTTCGTAAATACATCCCAGATTTTCGTGTATCCGACGAAGATACCAGCGCTCGAGTGACTGTAAGACACCTGATGACTCACACCAGCGGTTGGTTTGGCGACTTTGAATTAGACACAGGCGATGACAGCAACGCACTCGAGTTATATGTCCAAGCAATGGCAGAATTACCGCAACTGACTCCGATAGATGCGTTGATGTCGTACAGCAATTCCGCGTTTGTGCTGTTAGGTCGGGTACTCGAGGTGGTGTCTGGTAAAACCTTAGATGTGTTGGTGCGCGAAACCATCCTCGAGCCGCTTGAATTGCATGACACCGTTTTCTGGGCACATGAGGCAATCACCAAACGCACTGCCATTGGTCATAAGCAATCCGATTCGGATCAAACCGAAGTAATTCCAGTTTGGCGCTTATCTCGAGCCACCAATGCCGATGGCGGCTTGGTTGCCAGTGCTCGCAATCAAATGCGGTGCGCCCGATTTCACATGGGGCAATTGGGTGAAACGCCGATCAACGCAGCATCACGGCTCGAGATGCAAACCCCTCGAGTTTCGGCAGGTGGACACGAATTTATTGGTTTGTGTTGGTTCGTCGAAGACAAAACAACAAATGATGGTCGTACAGTTCGCGTGATTCGTCATGGTGGCAGTGTGCCAGGTTTTCAATCGCATTTTTGGTTTGCGCCACAAGAAAATTTTGCTTTCACGTGCCAAACCAATAGCGAATCTGGGATGGCATTGAATACGCTGGTTACAGCTTGGGCGCTCGAGCATCTATTTAACATTCCACCCAGTCATCCAAAAGCAATTGAGGTTTCACCACAACAACTCGAGGCATTTATGGGTTGGTACGCCGTTCCGACAGGCAAAGAAGACGAAGGACTCGAGGTTGCTAAAAATGGCAATTCGTTAACGCTACGAGTCAATGTACCAACCTTTAACCTCGTTCTGCCTGCTGTGCCACTCGCCATTGTTGCAGAAAAAATGTGCCTGATTCTCGAGGGTCCGATGTCAAATATGACACTCGATTTTGTAACAACAGACGGCGAGTTTCGGTATGTACGTGTTGGTGGTCGGATTGCCACCCGCGCTCAAGGAGGTATATGAACGCAATAGCCGCGCAACTCGAGCAATACGCCAAGCTGACACTCGAGGTTGGGCTTGGTTTTCAAGCTGGTCAACGCCTGCTGATTAGTGCTGATGTCGAAGCCGTTCCGTTCGTGCGTCAAGTAGCAGACCTCGCCTATCGCATGGGCGCGAGGTACGTCAATGTACTCTGGACAGACGATCACATTCGACGCTCGAGGTTTTTGCATGCCAGCAAAGAATCACTCTCCGAAATTCATGAATGGTTAGCACAAGCTCGGAATGAATCGGCTGCTGCCGACGATGCTGTGCTGGGCATCTTCAGCCAAGACTTACAATTGCTCGAGGGCATTGATGGCGAACTGATTTTAATTGAGCAAAATGCTTTGGAATCCAGAACCGAATTGTTCTGGGAACGTTTGGGCAGCAACAAATTCAATTGGACTGCTGTACCGTACCCTTCACAAGCATGGGCAAATCGGGTTTTTCCTAACGACCCAAATGCACTCGAGAAGTTTTCTAAAGCGATGGCACAAGCTGTACTACTCGATCAACCCGACCCAAGTGCAGCATGGCGAGCACACTGCGAAACCTTACGCAAACGCCGAGAGTACTTAAATGCCAAACGCTATTTTGCATTGCGTTATCGCGCTCCAGGAACTAACCTCGAGATTGGACTAGCAGACGACCACGTTTGGGCTGGTGGCGAACTCGTTGCACCCAATGGCTCGGTTTATGTAGCAGATATTCCCACCTTTGAGGTCTTTACCGCTCCGCATCGGCTGCGCGTCAACGGCACAGTGCGCGGCACAAAACCCAGAATTGTCATGGGCACGCTCTGCGAAGACTGGAGCCTCGAGTTCAAAGACGGTCGGGTGGTCAAGGCAGATGCTCGGGTTGGATTACAAGCCCTCGAGCAATTTCTGGACACAGACGAAGGAACACGTTATTTGGGCGAGGTCGCGCTAGTGTCAGCAGGTTCTCCAGTAGACAAAACAGGCGTGGTCTTTCGTATGGCGTTGCTGGACGAAAATGCCGCCAGCCACTTCGCACTTGGTTTTGCCTACCGTGGCACTATTCAAGGCGGTGGCGAAATGAGCAACGAGGAATTTATGGCAAAAGGTGGCAATCGCAGCACCGATCATGCCGATGTGATGATTGGCTCGAGTCAAATGGATGTGGATGGTGTCTTCGCTGATGGCTCGAGCGAACCATTGATGCGAAATGGACAATTTGTTTTTGAACAGTAAACACCAGTTATTCGTACTCGAAAAGAGGAATCAAAGATGCAAACGACTTGGAACATCAAACTCAAATACCACCTAAACCAGATCGTTGCGTTTTGCATCTTGTTGATTGCAGGTGGTTTTGTTTGGCGTGCGCCGCTGCAACAAAAAACCCGTAATGCTCGAGCCAAAATAGATCCAAGTACAGGTGTTGATGAACTGTTCAAAGCCAAAATTGGCGGCATTCAACAATGGATTCATGCTCGAGGAATGAACAAATCTGACCCAGTACTACTTTACATACATGGTGGTCCTGGCACACCAATGATGCCATTCGAGAGCCTATTCCAAAATCCGCTCGAGAATCATTTTATCGTTGTGCATTGGGATCAACGCGGCACTGGAAAAACATACAGAGAAAATCCATACTTGGATTATCCATCCACCGTGACCTATGAGCGCATGATTCAAGACACCTCAGAAATGATTGATTTTCTTCGGGCACGATACCAAAAAGATCAGGTTATTATTCTTGGGCACAGTTGGGGTTCAATGTTAGCTTTGGGCTTGCTCGAGCAACGATCCAATGGCATTGCCGCGTATGTTGGCACGGGACAGCTTATTGACGCACTACGCGGTCAGGCAGTTGCATATACGGTGACACTCGCTGAAGCAAAAAAACAACAACACGCTAAGGCTGTGCGGGCGCTCGAGTCGATTGCACCGTACCCAGAGGGTTTGAGCACAGCAAACGATCCCAAAGTGGATCTTTTTCAGGAATGGCAGCAATTTTTTGGCTTTGGTATCTCGCGTCGGTATAAAGGCAGCGTCATGAAGGTGTTGCTGACCCAAGCGCTGCGCTCGCCAGAATACTCGTTATCGGATGTGGCAACTTTACTCGACAAATCTGAACGTTATCCGATTCTAAACCGCGAAATCTACGCTTTTAATACCTCGAGGTTCGATGCCACGTACCAGACACCAATGTTCTTGATGCTCGGACGGCACGATTGGCAAACGCCTAGTACCATTGCCTCAGATTGGCTGGAGACAATTCAAGCGCCACTGAAACGTATTTTTTGGTTCGAGGATTCGGCACATTCACCGATGGTTGATGAACCCGAATTGTTCGCTCAAACCCTGATCCGAGAGATTCGTCCACTCGCCTTAAAAAATACTCAAATACCTGTCCAGATTTGATTTCTCGAAATTTTATTCAAGGGCGAATTTCGCCCCAGTTCCAAGGAGGATGTATGAAGCACCCAAAGTCGGTTCGCAATTCGTTGTTCGCACTCGGTTCGGCGGCATTGCTCAGTGCAGGGTTGACGCTGGCGGTCGCCCCAGCAAATACACTGGTGATTCAATGGTCAGGCGAAATGGTCACGCTCGATCCGCAACAAGCATTTGACAACAACGGCTCGGAAGTTCTCAATAACGTTTACGATACGTTAGTCACATTCGAGCGCAACACCACGAAGCTCGTACCAGCGCTGGCAACCAATTGGAAAGTCTCGAGCGATGGCAAAACCATCACAATGGGTTTACGTAAAGGCGTGAAGTTTCATAGTGGCAATGATTTTACCTGTGCCGACGCCGAATATTCGTTTCATCGTTTGTTGGTCACAAACAACGCTTCGAGTACCGCATTTTACCTCAGTGACGCGATGCTTGGCTTTCAATACTGGGATGAAAAGACAATCAAAGATACCCCATTTAGCGCTATTCAAAACGCGGCGAGTTGCGATGCAAACGGCAACCTCATCTTCAAACTGACCAAGCGCGAACCTGTATTTATTTTGCGATTGACTGGCACTTGGGGTCTTATCCTCGATTCCAAAGCCGCTATTGCCGCTGGTGAGTGGGACGGCAACGAAGCCACTTGGAAGCAATGGCAGAACAAAGACTTAAACAACTCGAGCTTGAACAAAACCGATTACGGCAGTGGCGCTTACCAAATGGTTTCTCGAGAAGCTGACCAAGCGATTTTCAAAGCCAACGCAAACTACTGGGGCGAAAAAGCCAAAATCGAAAACGTGATTGTTAAAATCGGTGGTACAGATGCAGGTCGGGTTTTGGCAATCAAATCTGGTGATGCCGACGTGATCTCTTATGCCAATATCAATGTCGTCAAGCAATTAAAAGGCGCTAACGGCGTAAGCGTTCGACAATTCCCTGATGCAGGAGCAAGCGCAGTTTTCTTCAATCAAGCCATTGCCAAAGGCAGTAAGCACGTCGGTAGCGGCAGACTGGACGGAAAAGGTTTGCCCGCGAATTTCTTTGCCGACATCAACGTGCGTCGTGGTTTCGCAGCTGCCTTAGATTCCAAACGGATCATTGAAGAGGTTCTTGGTGGACTGGCGGAACCACGCACCATGCCCGTACCATCTACGTTGCCCGGTTACGATGCCAGCATCAAAACCATTCCCTTTAACCTCGAGCGGGCTGCCCAAGAATTCCGTAAGGCAATCAAGGGTCAAGTTTGGAAAAACGGTTTCAGTTTTGAAGCCGTGGTGCCAACAGACGGTGATGCTCTGAACGCCATGAATTTGTTAAAGCAAAACCTCGAGCGCATCAATCCGAAATTCAAGATGAAAGTCAAAACCATGACCACCAACGACCTCTACCCAGCACTTGCAATGGGCGTTGTGCCGTTGACGATCAGCGGAAACTCCGCCGAAATCCCAGACGCGCTAGCATTGCTTTCCTTTTTCTACTTTAGTGAAGGTGTTTTCTCAGTTCACACGCATTTCAAAGATGTGCAGATTGACAAACTAATCTTACAATTGAGCCAAACCGAAGATTTGGACAAACGTGCAGCAATAGTGACGCAAATTGGTCGTCGTGGCAACGAATTGCTGCCTTTTGTGACACTACCTGAACGCTTCACCATACGCATTACCCGCTCGAGCTTGAAGGGTGTGAAAGAAAACTTCAATGCGTTCCGTAACACCCGTTTGTTGTGGAATTCACTCAGCAAATAGTTTAGACGTAAAGTAGTTTCGTCCGAGAAACCGATTACCTCTTGAACGAAACTACAAACTCGAGCTTAAAATTGTTCTGCAAACCACTCAATCAAGAGGATCCAAATGCTGATCTACATTTTGCGCCGTCTCGTCACTGTTCCAATTGTGTTGTTCGCTGTGACACTTTTGATTGTTGTACTGATGCAATTTATTCCACTCGAGAATCGAGCCGCAAGTTACATCACCAATGCCCGACAACTCGGACAAATAGATCAAATTATCAAAGAAAAAAAATTGGATCAACCATTTCTGGTGCAATACATGATTTGGTTATCAGACGCAGTACGAGGCAATCTTGGTTACTCAAAAGCCAGCAACGAACCCGTCCTTGAGACCATTGGAAAAAGACTGCCTGCCAGTATCGAACTGGCACTTTACTCGGCTATTGTTGTGATTGGAGTTGGCGTTCTCATCGGCACTCGAGCCGCTATTCACAAAGGCGGTTGGTTAGATCGAATCTCGAGTTTTTTAGCGGTGGTTGGGTTTAGTTTACCTAGCTTTGTCCTCGGTGTTTGGTTACTGGTTATTTTCTACGGAGCACTTGGTATCGCACCTGCACCTGGGCGGCTAAGTCAGGAAAACGAGATTCTTCTAATCACAGGCGCTGTCAAACGTTTCACAGGAATGCTGACCATAGATGCCTTACTCAGCGGACAATGGGCAGTGCTACTTGATGCTCTCTCTCATTTGGTACTACCTGTTATCACCCTAAGTTTAGTTTCCACTGCCACAGTCCTGAAAGCCATGCGTTCAAGTTTACTCGAGGTACTTGGTTCAGATTTTATTCGCACCGCCAGAGCAAAAGGATTATCTGAAGCTGTCATCAACATTAAACACGCTCGCCGCAACGCGTTGCTACCCGTTGCGGGATTAGCCACGATGGTTGTGCTTGGCTTAATTGGCGGTAGTGTCATTGTCGAAACAATCTTTGCTTACCCCGGAATTGGATCATGGGTAGCCAAATCCTCGAGTACTTATGATTACGCAGGAGTACTCGGTTTTGCTGTGGTAACAGCGATTATTGTGATTATCGCTAACCTCTTGGTTGATATTTTATACGCGGTACTCGACCCTCGGGTGCGATTATGACGCAATCACTTGACTCAGAACGACGAGAGACACCTGCTCTTCAGCACGTTTCTCGAGCGCCAACCCGATTACACCGATTCATACGTCATTCACAAGGATTCACGGGATTACTGATCCTGAGTATTTTTTTAATCTCGGCGATATTTGCACCAGTACTGGCACCGCCCAAAGAGGCATGTGCTCGAGAATTAGGAATCAAGGAAACACAAACGCTCAGTGTATTGAGCTTGAATTTTTTGCAAGCCATGTTTGTACCACCAGAGGTTTGTTTTGAAATTCCACGCTCGAGTTTTGCTGATACCCCAACACCGCCTTTGCAAGGTGGGCATTTTCTTGGCACAGTCAAAGGTTACGACATTTTATATGGTTTAATCTGGGGTTCAAGAACTGCATTTTTGTTAGGTATCAGCATTGTTGGTTGCACATTTCTGATTGGATTAAGTATTGGTTTAATCGCGGGGTACTTTGGTGGTTGGGTCGATGATGTGTTAATGCGATTCACCGAAATTGTTTTCTCGCTGCCGAGTTTGGTCTTAATGATTGTGCTGGTAACCATTTTTGGATCGGGTTTAATCAATGTTGCCATCAGCATCATTCTGGTAGGTTGGGCAGGTTATGCTCGACTGATTCGCGGTGAGGTTTTACGGGTTCGTCACCTCGAGTATGTCGAAAGTGCTCGAGCTTTAGGAGCCAGTGATGCACGCATTATTTTGCGACATGTACTACCCAATAGTTTAACCACACTCACTGTACAAGTCGCGCTGGATTTTGGATCGGTGGTTTTGATCGCAGCAGGACTAAGTTTTATTGGACTGGGCGCACCTATCGGATTTGCCGATTGGGGTCAATTAATTAATTTTTCGCAAGCCTACATTATCGGACCTGCGGGTGCACCACTGGCATATTGGTTTGTTAGTTTCTTTCCTGGATTAACGATTTTACTCTGGGGGTTAGCTTGGAATTTCTTGGGCGATGCTCTAACTGATGTACTCAACCCAAAAGCCAGTTATTAAAAGGAGCACTATGGAAATCGTGAAAAAAATTGGTATCGCCATCTATATCCTCTTGCTCATTTACTTTGCAGGGCTAGGTATCGAACGTGCTGCCAATGACAAAATGCTGATTACTTTTGCTTTACCCGCAGCCGTGGTTTTGCTGTTGGCAGTTCGGGTACTTGGCAAACCAGCAGAATTAGCTGGGTGGTCAGTGTTTACCATATGGCTTGGTAGCACCTATTTATTCTCGAGCGATAATCCAACAATCATCGAAGGGGTCGCTTTTGCTGTTTACATCGGTTTGGCTCTGCTAGGCAGTTTCAAATCCCCTTATTTTCTTGCTGCCGCTTGGTTATTACACCCTGTTTGGGATTTTTTTCCTCGTGCCTTACCCGATTTACTTAAAGATTTACCGACTGCCTGCATTTTATTTGATATTCCAATTGGTCTGTATTTGCTGTGGTTCGCTCGAGACAACCGTTGGCAGGTTTTTTCGTTTGCCAAATCCGCCAACGCGCAACACCAATAAAGCCACTTATATAGTAAAGGAAACCCATGATTTATTCTGTTTACGTCGTCGCTCGAGATAACACCCGCATCGCCATAGATGTGTACTTACCTGTACTCGAAACAACCCAAAAAGTTCCAACTGTGCTGAATATGACACGCTATCATCGGTCAGAAGAAACCCAACGTAACCAGCCAGAATCATCGGTCATTCTGGCTGAGGCTCAAAGCTGGAATGCTCACGGTTATGCTGTTGTGGTGGTGGATGCTCGAGGCACTGGGGCAAGTTTCGGTACCCGCACAGCCGAACTGACTCGAGCCGAAATTGCTGATTATGGTGATGTCCTTTCTTGGATTGCAGCTCAGCCGTGGTCTACAGGTCGGGTTGGCGCGTATGGTGTTTCTTATGGTGGCGATACTGCCGAATTACTGACCACTCTCTCGCATCCTGCTTTAAAAGCAGTCGCACCGTTGTACAGTGATTTTGATTCTTACGACGACTTACTGCTGCCCGGAGGTGTACTCAACACTTGGTTTGGGGAAACATGGTTTGGTTTAACCAATGCGCTGGATGAAGTTCCTGGCTGGGCAGAACAATTATCAGCCGCTGCTGGTGTATCGCTAGAACAATTTCGTGCCACGATGATGCCTCGAGTTAATCCTGTGGATGGTAAAGATGGTATTGCCTTGCGTGAAGCCGCCATTCTTGAGCATCAAAACAACATTGATTCAATGAAGTTACTGCACAAGATGCCGTTTAAAGATGACATTGATGGCGATGTGACTTTAGCGGTCATGCCTTATGCTTTTGCAGCAGAAATCGAAGCCTCTAATGTTCCGATGCTGGTGCTTGCTGGTTGGCAAGATGCTGGTACAACGGCTGGAACGTTCTCGAGACTCGAGGGATTTTCAAATCACCAAGAAGTGATTATTGGTGCTTGGTCACATGGTGGTGGCTTTGCTACTGATCCGTTCCTCGAGCCATCTGCCAATGCGGAATATGCCGAACAACTCTTATGGCAAGTGGCTTTTTTTGATCGCTTTGTGCGCGGCTTCGAGGAGCCGCAATCTGGCTTAAAAACACTAAAGTACTACACCAATGGCGAATCAAAGTGGCATCAACACACCCCTTGGAAACCAATCACAAAACTCGAGCATTTCTACTTGCAAAGCAATCAAACACTAACCCTCGAGCCACCAACTCAGGCAGGTACAAATACTTATCAAGTCAACACAACCATCGGTACAGGTTCAAACTCGAGATGGAATACCCAATCTGGCGGTGGTGCAATTATTTATCCGTCACAACACGAACTCGATCAGCACCGATTGTGTTTTACCAGCGCACCACTTGAACAAAATTGGCGGGTCACAGGTTTTGCTCGAGTGCAACTGGCACTGAGTTCAAACACACCTGATGGCGCAATCTATGCGTATCTCGAGGATGTTGCTCCAGATGGCACAGTCAGATTGATTACCGAAGGGCAACTGCGTTTAATTCACCGAGCTGTACAACCCGTGCCAGCGCCAACTGCATTACCCAGAACACCTCGTAGTTTCGCTCGAGCCGATGCCCAAGCAATGAACATGAATGAGACCTCGAGTGTGCTTTTTGATCTCATCCCAACATCGGTGCTGTTCAAAAAAGGGCATTGTATTCGCATTGCTTTTGCAGGTCACGATCAAGATCATTTTCAATTGTACGCCGAGCAGCAAGTCATCAAATTACATCACAATGCCAGCAACCCTTGTTACCTCGAGTTACCTGTGGAGCTAACATGAGTCGAATTGATGCCAATACTGTTGCCAATTTAGGTGGTTTGGTACGACTTGCTGCTAAAACATTTGCCGATTCAGTGATTTTTCGCTTTGAGGGCAAAAGCTTAACTTTTTTGCAACTCGAGCAACAGACAAATCGCTTAGCCAATGTTTTACAAGCACTCGGTGTCAAGCAAGGCGACCGCATTGCTGTGATGTTGCCTAATGGTTTTGAGTTCCCAATCTCTTGGCTAAGCATTGCTAAACTTGGTGCTATTATCGTGCCAATCAACACCCAGTACCAACATGATGATTTACGTTTTGTCCTGAGAGACGCTGGCACAAGCCTGATTGTTTCGAGTGCAGAATTTTTACCACTGATCAAAAATGTTCAACCCGAGTGTGAAGCCCTAAAAACCATTGCTCTATTTGGAGCATCAGATACGGCTTTTGATCTCGAGTCCGCCATGAAAAACAGCAACACCGAATTTGACTTACCTGATATTACTCGAGATACTTTGGTTAATTTGCAATACACATCTGGCACCACGGGTTTTCCAAAAGGCTGTATGTTATCCCATTCGTATTGGTTAGAATTAGGGCAACGTTCATCTGAATTGCTGCAATGCGATTTTGACGATGTGGACTTCACCGTGCAACCATTTTACTATATGGATCCGCAGTGGAATACAGTGTTGTGCTTACTGAGTGGCATTCGTTTAGTAATTGTGCCCAAATTTAGTGTCTCAAGGTTCTGGCAAACCATTCATGCCGAAGAAGTAACATTCTTTTATTGCCTTGGTACCATTCCTATTTTTTTATTAAAACAGCCGCCAAACCCCGCACTCGAGCAAGGGCATCGTTTGCGCTTGGTTTCGTGTTCAGGGATTGTGCCACAATTTCATGCGCTTTTTGAAACGCGTTTTGCCGTGCCGTGGCGCGAAGCCTTTGGCATGACCGAAACTGGTGTAGATATTGCTGTGCCATTATCCGATACCGTAATCGGCTCTGGTACTATTGGACAACCAGTTCCAGGCAAAGTTGCACGCATTATCAACCATTCAACAACAGGTATCGAAACAGAACTCGAAGCAAATCAAATCGGCGAGTTGGTCGTTAAAGGCGGTGTGATGATGCAAGGGTACTGGAATCGCCCAGATGATACCGCCCGAGCCTTACAAGGTGGCTGGATGCACACAGGCGACCTTGCATACCGCGATGCAAATAATAATTATTACTTGGTTGGTCGCTTAAAAGAAATGATTCGGCGTGGCAGCGAAAATATTGCTGCCAGCGAAGTCGAAGCGGTGATTTGCGAACACCCACAGATTCAAATGGCAGCCGTAGTCGCTATACCAGATGACGCTCGAGGCGAAGAAGTTAAAGCCTATATCCAACTCGAGCCAAACACCAAACTCGAGCCAAATGAACTGCTCGAGTTTTTACGTCCTAAACTCGCCAGATTTAAATTACCACGCTATATCACTTTCGTGAATGAATTTCCGTTAACACCTTCAGAGAAAATTGCTAAACATAAACTTGAGAACAACACACCAACCTTCGATGCTCTCGAAGGTATTTGGAGGACACTATGAACCTGATCGATATTACTTACCGCAAAGAAAATGGTATTGCCATTGCCACATTCAATCGCCCAGATGTCCTCAATGCGTTTCGTCAACAAACCTTTGCTGATATCAACAGCATTCTCGAGGATGTTCGCACCGACGATACCATCCGAGTCTTAATTATCAGTGGAACAGGACGGGCTTTTAGCGCAGGAGCCGACCTCAAAGAACTCAACTCGAGCTTACTGCTTGCCACCCTCGAGCAACAAAAAATTCATCTTGAAACGTACCAGAATTTAACCCGAGCCATGCTGGCATTACCCAAAATAATTATCAGTGCAATCAATGGTTTAGCTGTCGGCGTTGGTGTAGAAATAGCGCTCGCCAGCGACATCCGCATAGCCTCGAGCCAAGCAAGTTTTACTTTTGCCGAAGCCAAACGCGGCTTATTTCAAACCAACGGTGTGATGTTCTTATTACCACGTTTAATCGGCTTAGGACGCGCCGCTCAAATCATGCTGACAGGCGAAAGAGTTTCCGCTAACACCGCCCTCGAGTTTGGCATGATCTCGCAAGTGGTAGCCGATAATGATCTCGAAAGCAGTGCTATTGCCCTTGCCAACACCATTGCCAGCAATGCACCCATTAGTGTGCGTTTGGTCAAGCAAGTTTTACAACAAAGCAGCCAAAGTACACTCGAGCAATGCTTAGACCTCGAAACCAACGGAATGCTTGAGTGTTTGAACAGCCGAGATTTACGTGAAGGCACCCAAGCCTTCCTCGAGAAACGCAATCCCGTTTATGCAGGATTATAATTTACTCTGCCCGTTTACGTTGAGCACGTTCAATAGCCAAACGTAAACTCAACCGAGTGCGCTCGAGCGATTCCCCAAGCATTCCCACTTCATCTCGAGAAGTCATTTTGATTGGCGTATTCAAATCACCCGTACTCATAGCATTTGCAAGTTTTGTGAGTTGTAAAACAGGGCGAACAACACTTTGACTCACCAAACTTCCGATAATAGTAGCAATGATAACGGCACCAATAATAGACCCGATAATTGTCCAACCAATCACCCAAAGATTGGAAACCAATTTTTCCCCATCTTCTATGACCACAATGCCAAATCCTGAAGCGGATGCAGTACCGTTCGGAACGGCTAATGTCGTTTGATCCGCAAATCCTAACATACGGGTATCAAGTGCGCCTTTGACTCCACCTAAACCAGTACCTCGAACCATCCAAGTTAATGCACCTTCAGTTTTATTGATACTCAGATTTATAAAGTAATCACGCATGGCAGTAGGGTTTTCTTTGACTGCCAGATATTTTGGTTCTCGAGCTTCAAAGATAGTTTTGCCTTGCTGATCTCGAAAAACGACCTGTGAATTGACTTGTCCACCGACATTGGTTTGAGTTAAATACATAGCAATAATATCACTACCTACCATTGCTTGTTTGAATTCGCGTTCGATTTCTTGGGGTTTAGTAAAATCAATGTTACCCATCAGCACTTCAACTGTTTTATTGGTGCGGCTTACATACAAATCACTGACCAATTGACCAACATTGTTATAAACCGAATAAAATATCACACCTCCTGCAAGTAACACAGGTAACACAGCCAATAAGAACATGCGCCATCTCAGTCCAAAAACAAATTGACGTGGTGATGGATTGTTTACTTGATTCTGAACACTATTCATAATGAACCTTCTTTACGAGAGAGTGATAAAAGCTCTGACGGACGAGTTACACTTTGCAAAACACGTTTTTACTCAATTGTTTTGAGTAATTCAGACAACCGTGCCTCAAAAACTTGGCGACGCTCTGTGGGTACAAGCTTTTTCAATTCGGATAACCAAGCTGGTAGATTTGCTTTTGTCAAAGCATCTATGTCCACACCAATATTTTCAGCTGCATCCTCGAGTAACACACCACCAAATGGTCCGACTAAGTGTTTCAAAATTTTCTCAAGTTCATTTATAAAAGCTGCCGAAATACGTTCGTCCTGTACTACTTGTAGCGGTGGTTGAATCACTTCTCGAGAAACACTTGGCTCTATATCTGATTGGTCGCGTAAAACTTCGGCTAAGGGAGTCCGAACCCAGATGTCATGTGGCAAATTCGACAGCAACACCATTTCAGGAACAAACTCGGATTGACCAGATTGCCATTGCAACACTGCACGGATAGCTGGTACACCTTTGAATGGTTCGCAAATAGCTGCCAAAATTCTCCCCACACCAAAATAGATAATGGCTTGATTTGTTTGGCTCGAGAGTAATAATTGACCTGGTGTTTGCTTAGAGACAATTTGAAGTAGCATATCAGGCAAACCTTGACGCTCAAAAAAACGTTTTGTTGAATTTGACATCGTATTCCCCTTTGAGCTTAGATTTTGCAAACCTTTGTAATAGACACATTAAATTCAGTAACACCTAACAAAACTGGAATTAATCAGTTTGCGTCGCTTAATTATTACAACTGTAACATCAAATTTGATTGCTGTCAGTGAATTTTGACCAAACAACACTGAGCCTTCTGTATTAACAAAGTGAAAAAATCAATCCTATATGTTTCACACACATATCTCGAGTCATTGCAACAACTTTATTGGTTTTAAAAAAACCACGCCTTATTCACACTCGAGTTATTGAAAGCACAAACTACAATCCAAAAAAGCATAAACAGCTTAGATTTAATCTAAGCTGTTTATAACGTGGTCGGGGTGGCGAGATTTGAACTCACGACCACTTGACCCCCAGTCAAGTGCGCTACCAGGCTGCGCTACACCCCGACATTCTGGCTTAGGAAGGGTATCAGAGGAACGCCCTATGGTCAAGTGGGGTAGACTGTGTGTGTGCGTTCTCCGATTGCTGCTTGGATGATAGGTTTATTTTTGCTCGCTGTGGGTTGCGGAGCAATTTATGTGTTTCCCGCTTTTCAGGTACGTTTACTTGTTGCTTGCCTAACTGTGTTCTTAGTAGATGCCTTGGGTGGACGCTGGTTTGGCTATACAGCCGTACCATTTATTGCCATTGGTTTACTCAATGACCGCGATGGGACTTGGATTTTATTATTACCACTTTTGATTGGTAGTTTCTGGGCTGGTTTATTTTTGCGACATGTCGAACCAGGTTGGTTTGGTGTGCCACTGGGTATGATTGGTTTTCTGGCACCACTGGTTATTCTGGTGGTACTCCGTAGCCGTGTAGACCCCGCCATGACACTACCCTTAAAAACCCAATTTCCACTGTATTACATTGGCGCTGGTGGTATTGCTATTTTGGTCTCGAGTGTGGTTTTACAAATTGTGCGGCGTTCACAAGCCAAAGCATTACCTAAGCCAACGCGTCGGCAAACGACTCGCACGGTGCGTTAAATGATGAACACGCCTTGGATGCGTGGACTGAGAGCATTTGCAGTGGCATATCTCGAGCGGTGGAATGAGGCTCGAGTTCCGATTTTAGCAGCAAGTTTAGCCTATTACGCGACTTTTAGCTTGTTTCCGTTGTTGTTATTAGCTGTGGCTGGTTTTGGTTTTGCTTTGGCTCAGTACCCTGGCTTGCGTGATGAAGTGCTTTTTTTTATGCGAAATACGATCTCGCAAGTTTTTCCCAGTGCTGCCGATTTACTCAATCAGAATCTCGAGAGTTTAAAACGCGGTGTGCTCGAGCGGTTCGCTGCCAATGCTGGGGTAAGTAGTTTAATTGCAATTGTTAGTTTAATTTGGGCTGCCAGTGGTTTTTTTACGGTACTGCAAACAGCTTTAACTTTAGCTATTCCTGGTAATCGCAACCGCAGTGTTCTCATGCAGCGCATTTTAGCTTTTGTGACTGTCTTTACACTTGCACCTTTGATGCTTTTTTTAATGATTCTTGGTTCTGTTCTCTCGAGTTTATCGAGTGTACCTTTGTTCGAGCCATTACAAGGTTATGCCAGTGGTGTGGTGGCATTACTTGGCGCTTTTGCTTTGTTTACATTGTCGTATCGGTATTTACCAGCCCATAATCCAGGTTGGCGTGCCAGTATTAGTGGTGCATTGCCAACAGCTCTCATTTGGCAAGCTGCCCGATTAGGTTTGGGGTTACTGACTCCTATCTCGAGTTTTCAGGCAACCTATGGCATTTTGGCAGGTTTTTTGTTATTGCTGGCATGGTTGTATTTAACTTTGCAAATTTTCTTAGCAGGTGGTGTGCTGGTTAGTGTAATTGAACAAACAGCCTTGCCTGTACAAGCCTCCGAACTTGAATAGCAATTGATCACAGACCAAATTCTTTAAAAATTAATCGAAATCCTTCAATTGGTAACGCACCCGAAAACAAATAACCATTAATCACAAAAGATGGTGTGCCCTCGAGTTTTAAGCTTTGCCCAAGTTGATAATCGCTTTCTATGGCAGCATCATTTTTTGTACTTTTGGTACAGGCTGTAAACGTGCTGATATCAACGCCGACACTCGAGGCGTATTTAAGGAATTGATCTGGAATTACTTGAGGCTTGAGCTGTGACCATTGCAGTTGTCCTCGGTAGAAAATATCTTTCATTGCATTAAATTGTGTTTGTTCATTTGCACATGCCACAAATCTGGCTGCTACTCGAGCATGGGGGTGTTGTGGCAATGGCATATCGCGGTAGTAAAGGCGTAATTTTCCTGTGTCCACATATTCGGTTTTGACTAATGGCTCGGTCAGTGTAGCGTACGCACCACATAACGAACATTGAAAATCCGAGAATTCGGTCATGGTTATTTTGGCATCGGCACTCCCAATACTGTAACGCGCTCCTGAAACAACATCGGTCTGAATGAGGCGCAAAATCACTTCACGTTCAGCTTCACCAGCACTGGTTTGTTGCTTAAACTTAATGATCTTAATGGGGTCGTTATTGCTCGAGCCGCGAGGCATTGTTGCTAAAATAAAACCAACGCCAACAACAGCCAGAACAACCAGTGAAGCAAAAAAAGAATTGCGGGTTTGTGGTTTCATGGCAAAACCATACCAAGCTTAGGGATGAACGTGCTTGAAGACTTGACTCGAGGCTATTCTTTTGTTAACATAATTGCGTAGCAAATTTATTCAGATGCCTCTCGAGAAAGGATACATTCAGATGAAATTCTTTAACCCATTTGCACACTCAACCAAAGCCATTCAATACCGTCACGGCGATGTCATGCTGCAACAAGTGAACGCCTTGCCCAGCAACGCCACACCACAACAAGGTGTGATACTGGCTCGAGGTGAATTAACAGGGCATAGTCACCGTATTAAGGATTGGAATGCCGCACAATTATTTACCCATAACGGTCAAACTTTTGTGCAAATCAAAGAACCAACCGCTGTCATCCACGAAGAACACCGTGCGATTCCACTCGAGGTTGGCATTTACCGTTACTGGATGCAGCGTGAATATCATCCAAAAGCCATTGTGAATGTCAGAGATTAAACCAAAACCTTAGCCGTAATCCCGCACTGTACTAGGATAAATCATGAAAATTACAACGATACCAGCACAAACCGCTAAGCAACTTATACTCGAGGGAAATGCACCAGAAGGCATGGTCGTTTCGGGCACATTAGACCTGAGTGGTGAAAAGAATCTGCATTCACTACCCAAGAATATGACTTGCGGCACTTTAAACATCAGCGAATCAAGTATTGGTCAACTACCATCAGGCTTAAAATGCAATCAAATAGATGCTGTTCGCAGTAAAATTCGTACCTTACCCGCCGATATTTCTGTACGATTTCGCTTAAATTTAACTGAATCCGAGCAACTCGAGACACTACCCGAAAACCTGACTGTTGGTTCCTTGGTACTTCGTGAGTGTATTGGCTTAAAGACACTTCCAGAAGGTTTAAACACCAGCTTTTTAGACTTAACAGGTTGTGTGCTGCTCGAGAAATTCCCCCTACATGGCAATATTGGTATTGGGCATTTAACTTTACGCGGTTGCACTCGACTCGAGGCATTACCCAATTGGTTAGGGCAACTGGCTCAACTCGACATTGCAGGTTGTGAACGCATTACTGACATACCACAAGGTTTACAAATCAGCTCATGGTTAGACTTAGCAGATACCCAAATTACGCAACTCGAGAACCCAAACACAAAACTACGCTGGCGAGGAGTTAGTATCGAACCACGTATTGCTTTCCAACCCGAAAGCATCACAGCCAGCGAAATTATAGACACCGAAAACCTCGAGTTACGCCGCGTTAAACTCGAGCGCATGGGGTACGAACGATTTGTTGAAACAGTCAATGCCCAAGTGCTTGACACCGACCGCGATGCAGGTGGTACACGGAAATTACTTCGCGTACCATTTTCTGGCGATGAAGATTTTGTCGCTGTCTGGGTGATTTGCCCAAGCACCGAACGCAATTATGTGTTGCGTGTACCACCAACCACAAAAACCTGTCATCAAGCAGCCGCATGGTTAGCTGGCTTTGATAATCCAAACGATTATGCGCCATTGATTGAAGCGTAATTGCTCGGAATTCGCTCGAGAATTCCACCTTGAAAGACATCGTACAGATTTAATTTCTCGAGGTGGACATACCCAATGTGGCAGTCACAAATGGCTCGAGTGCAAAGTTTTGCCACTAACTTTTGCTCAAAATCGCTGTCAAAAATACGACCAATTGGTGTTTCGATAAAATGGCAACGCCTTGCTATGCCTTGCCCATCTACGCTGATAACCGTATGACCTGCATGGCACGCTTGTCCTCGAGATTTGTATCGCTCGAGATTGAGTGGAAAATGTGGGTCTATTTTTGTGAATTTCTCGAGAGTTTCAGGGTTGTAATAATCTTGTCCTCGGCGGTCAAAAGCGTTAATCCAAAGATAAATTTCGGGCGGAATTGCTTGACGTAGTTTTTCGATTAGCTCGAGGTTTTCTCGGATACCAACAACGCCAACGCTGAACCGCACACCAAATTGAATCAGTTCTTTAACTCGAGTAGCAAATTTTTCGACACTGGTTTGGGATGGGTGAAACGTGATCCATAACGCTAATTTCTCGAGGTTAACGGCTTCTAGCCAGTGTAAACCCCATGAGCCATTGGTTTGTACCACAACCTTCTCGAGGTGCGCCAAATGTGAAAGTTGTTGTACTACTTTTTGATACCGAGATCGAATTAATGCTTCGCCCCACGGTGTAAAAAAAATACTGGTTAGTTTACCTCGAGTTTCGACCCATTGCACAAATTGCTCGAGAGCCAGTGCATCGCGTTGATGCTCAGCTTTGGATTCTGTGTGCTTAGCAAATGGGCAGTAATTGCAAGCGTAATTACAACTTGATAAAAAACCTCGATACAAGATACTCAGTGTTTCAGACATGTGCTTCCTCGAGTGGAAAAAACAAGTCTTCGCCTGCTAGCCAAGCTGCT
Organism: Deinococcales bacterium; assembly: GCA_013298595.1. Lineage (GTDB taxonomy): Bacteria > Deinococcota > Deinococci > Deinococcales > JAAFIG01 > JAAFIG01. The sequence goes on from JAAFIG010000012.1 coordinate 110,426, forward strand.
AGCCAATCCTCAAGTGAATCTTTTTGCCAAAGTATATACTCTTCGTCGAAACCATCTTCAAAAACACCGATATCAACAATACCAACTCGTCCAGTCTTAGCATCGAGCAAAGAAAAAATTGTGCAGCCATGATAGCAAAAAGGTAAGTATTGATATTTCCATCCAGCTTTTCTCCAAGCTAGAAATGTAGGCACAACGCAACTTGCAGTAGCAGCAAATTTACCCTTGAGAAGCGGTAAAATCCCATAAGCAACCCCAAAGTTACCATTACCAATTTCGAGATACATACACTTAAAAGCTTCAGGCAAAGCAAAACCAAGTTTAGCCTCAGCTTTTGCAATATCAGCCAGCTTCAAAGGCGAATTGGCAATATGTCGAAATGGGGGTTGAATATGAGTCGCGCTATTCATGTCAGTTGCTCGTTGAGGATCCAAAGCGCGTTCTTTGACTTGAAAAAAGATTTCTCTCATGTGTTACCTCCATTCATATGCTTGAGCCAATTCTTGCACATATGCCGAGTAAAACAAATGTCCAATAGCATCGCTGCGTTCCAAACCAAGCTCTGTCAGACGGATTTTATCGGAGCTAACTACCACTAATCCAAGCTCGAGTAAATCTTGTAGCACAGCAAAATCCTCGAGTGCATTTGAAGCAAAGCGAGTCCAGTAAGTGCTACTCGAGAAACCTGCAACATTAAAAATATCTTGAAGAATAAATCTGCGCCGTTGCTCGAGTGCATCTAAGTAAAAACCGTGTGCGGCATACGCAAAATCGGTTTCGGAACGCAGTGCGTAATCAGCAATAATTTCTTTGACACCAACTTGCCCAACAGCGTATTCGCTCGAGTAATGTAACTTTTGGGTGTATGAACGCGCACCAACACCAAGACCGATTAAACCATCAGCTTGGGCATCAAAGGCAATACCACCATCCCTAGAAGGCACATCTGCACGGCGAAAAACCCGCATGGAATGCTGTTCATAACCGTGCTCGAGTAAGAAATCTCGAGCCACTCGATATAAGGTAAGGCGAGTATCATCCCAATTCTTCTCGAGTTTACCTAAACCAGTTAGCGGACGAACATACAATGGGTATAAAAATAATTCTTGTGGCGCAAACTCAAGTGCTATTTTCAGCGACTCGAGCCATGTTTCACGGGTTTGCTCGGGTAAACCATAGATCAAATCAATGTTCAAAGTTGGAAAATCCAGTGCTTTAATACGCTGTAATGCCGCTAGAACCTCGCTCAAGTGCTGTGCCCGACCAACTGACCGCGCCTCGGATTCAACAAAGCTTTGTACACCAATGCTGATTCGGTCTGCTTCAAAAGATTTAAGTAACTCGAGCCTATCTGTTGTTGCTGTTTGTGGTGAAGTTTCAACACTAAGCGGCGTAGCAGCATTGACAGAAAACAACTCGAGCACAGCTAAAACCCGTTGGAGTTCTCGTGGTTCGAGATAGGTTGGCGTACCACCACCTAAAGCAGCCCGAACAATTTTTTGCTTTGGCAAAGCATCACGCACCACACGGGCTTGACGCTCGAGAGCAGACAAAAAGTTTGCCTCGAGACTTGCTTCTGGATTGACCGTTGTAAACAAATTACAAAAACCACAACGCATTTCACAAAACGGAATATGCAGATACAAAAACGCATCCGTAGGCTCGAGCGCCCAAATTTCATGTAGTGCAGCTTGAGGTAGAAGTTTTCGATATGCAGTTTTATGTGGATAAGCATAGGTATATGCCACATATGGCGAACCTGTTAATACAGACTCAAGGGATTTATTCATACTCGAGACCATGCAATGATGTAAAGACTAATAAATACAAAGTTCGCTTCGATAGTCCAAAAATTCATGGCTCTTCCTCGAGAAAAAATTCAGCATAAGGCACATTCCACACGGTTTCATGCGCTAAACGATGCCCATAAAAACCATCCTCGCCAAAGGCTTCGCCATGATCTGCACAAATAATGCACAAAGCACCACCTCGAGCAGCAAATACTTCAAATAACTTGCCCAAATGCCTATCCACATGTTCAAGTGCTGCTGCCTGCGTCTCGAGAGAATCTTTGGTCGCTCCTTGCACAAAAATTCTGGTTGGGCTATGCGTTGCCGAAACATTGATAAACATACAGACTCGATCTGTATCTGTGAGTTCACGTAAATACCGTAAAGCTTGGGTCACTTGATTGAGCGTACTGCTCCGACTTTGCACACCTAAAGCAGTGGAATAAGCAACATGTTCAAAATAATTGGGCAACACCGAACCAAGCCCACCAGTATCTCTGAAAAAACCAACTCCACCAATACAAAAAGTAAAATACCCCAAATTCTCGAGAGCTTTAATCCAATTGCTTTCGGCATAGACAAACGATTTTTCCGAAGTGGTTTTAGAACCCTCGAATTTTGCTGCGAACAATCTCGAGTGTCGCCCAGGAAAAGCTGGTGTTGGTAAAAACCCAGCAAAAAACGCTTGATGCGCCGCGAAAGTAAAAGTAGCAGGCGAATGCCGCAATTCCCAAGTACCATTTGGAATAACTCGAGCTAAATTTGGAGTGCGCCCAGCCTCGAGTGCCTGCATAGCAACATCGTAACGCAAACTATCCAGCGTAATGAACAGCACATCTTTATGGGGAATGTAATCGTTGGCGTTAAGCATCGTGAAGATTTTACCTCTCCTCTACCCAGACCAAATCATCCTCGAGCCAAGCCTTATAACTTTTTACAGCTTTAACAGCTGGCAAACACAATGCTTTACCCGTCTCGAGATTGAATCTTGCCCCGTGTCGCACGCATTTGATACTTGGCGTAGTGCCTTCGTGCTCTGTAATTTCGCCACCCAAAAGTTCATTATCATCGTGCGAACAACGGTCTTCAATAGCCCAGAAACCCGAGATTGACCGCAGCACCAGCACGTAATCAGAGCCAATCTCGAGACTTTTTTGCGTGCCGATTACAAATTCCTCGAGTGTACCAACTTGGGTTTTCATAACAACAGTCTACTCTGACTGTTCAATCTTATTTTGCCTGAACAATAATTTCTCTTTGAGAATTTTTTCAAAATTCACCCCGCAAAAGTTCTTGAGTCAAGTGAGTGACTCCAATGCACATACCCTGCTAGTACTCTGCTGACGCATTGGTAAAATGTGTCTTTGGCTTAAATCTGAGTCTGATACGCTCAAGGTTCTTAATGCAGCTCTTGACGAAAGCTTGACCATACTCGTATACTCTTGTTTGGATTAGCACTCGAGACTCGAGACTGCTAATGATTCTAATTCACGTTCTGTACGGAGGTTTACAATGGCATTAAAACCGCTAGGTGATCGAGTGGTCATCGAAATTATCGAAGAAGGCGAACAAAAAACCGCTGGTGGCTTGTTTGTTCCTGATACCGCCAAAGAAAAAAGTCAACGCGGCAAAGTCATCGCTGTTGGCAGTGGCAAAACCCTTGACAGTGGCAGCAAAGTGGCTGTTGAAGTAAAAGTTGGCGACACCGTGTTCTTTGCCAAGTATGGCGGAACCGAAGTCTCCGACGGCGGCATCACTTACACCATTCTTTCCGAACGCGATATTCTCGCTGTTATCGGTTAAATCGCTTTGAGCTTTGAGTCAAAAGCAATGAGGGTTATTCCTCAAAGCAAAAAGCTCAGCGCCTTTTAAGGAGTCATATCATGGCAAAACAATTAGTATTTGACGAAAGTGCTCGTCGCTCTCTCGAGCGCGGCGTGAACGCAGTAGCAAACGCCGTAAAAGTCACCCTCGGTCCAAAGGGACGCAATGTTGTGCTCGAGAAGAAATTCGGCAGCCCAACCATCACCAAAGACGGTGTTAGTGTTGCTAAGGAAATCGAATTAGAAGATAAGCTCGAGAATATCGGCGCTAAGCTTTTGATCGAAATCGCTTCTAAAACCAACGACATCACAGGTGACGGTACAACCACCGCTACCGTGCTTGGTCAAGCCATTGTTCGTGAAGGTCTGAAAAATGTGGCTGCTGGTGCAAACCCACTCACCTTGAAGCGTGGTATTGAAGCAGCTGTTGAAGCAGCTGTCAAAGCCATCAAGGACATGTCCGTTCCTGTTAATGACCGCAAGGGCATCAACGAAGTTGCTAGTATCTCAGCAAATGATGCTTCGATTGGCGAACAAATTGCTGATGCAATGGAACGCGTTGGTCACCAAAATGGTGTTATCACCATCGAAGAATCTAAAAGCTTAGACACCGAAGTTGATGTTGTCGAAGGTATGCAATTTGATAAAGGTTATATCTCGCCATACTTTATCAACGAGAACGACACCATGGAAGTGGTGCTCGAGGATCCAAGCATCTTAATTTACGAGAAAAAAGTTTCTGCCCTCAAAGACTTATTACCAGTCCTCGAGCCAGTTGCCCAAAGTGGTCGTCCGCTGTTAATTATCGCTGAAGATGTAGATGGCGAAGCATTGGCAACTTTGGTGATTAATAAAATGCGTGGCACTTTGAAAGTAGCTGCTGTCAAAGCCCCAGGCTTCGGTGACCGCCGCAAAGAAATGCTCAAAGACATTGCTGCTTTAACAGGCGGACAACTGATCGCCGAAGAACTCGGTCTGAAGCTCGAGAATGCTAACGCCAGTATGCTTGGTCATGCTAAGCGTGTTCGTATCACCAAAGACGAAACCATCATCATTGATGGGCTTGGTAAAAAAGAAGACATCGAAGCTCGAGTGGCTGCCATTAAGCGCGAACTCGAAGGTACCGATTCTGATTACAGCCGCGAAAAACTCAATGAACGCTTGGCAAAATTGTCTGGTGGCGTTGCTGTGATTCGTGTTGGTGCTGCTACCGAAACCGAACTCAAAGAGAAAAAGCACCGCTACGAAGACGCACTGAGCACTGCTCGTGCAGCTGTCGAAGAGGGAATGGTACCAGGCGGTGGCGTGACCTTGTTACGTGCTATCCCAGCCGTTAAAGCTGTGCTCGAGACCTTAACTGGCGACGAAGCAACTGGTGCAAAAATTGTCATGCGCGCCCTTGAAGAACCAGCTCGTCAAATTGCCATTAACGCTGGTTACGAAGGTAGCGTTATTGTCAATGCAATCATCACTGGTGGCAAAGGTGCTTATGGTTTCAATGCTGCTACAGGCGATTATGGCGATATGATGGCATTGGGTATTGTAGACCCAGCCAAAGTGACCCGTACAGCCTTGCAGAACGCTGCCAGCATCGGCAGCTTGATCCTCACCACCGAGGCTGTTATTGCTGACAAGCCAGAGAAAAAAGAAGCTCACAGCCACGGACCAGCAGGTGGACCTGGCGGTATGGGCGGAGACATGGATTTCTAAACATCCGTACAGTAAACCCCCTCGAGTTTCGAGGGGGTTTTTTATTACCTTTAATCAACAATAGCTCGAGCTAAGCGTTTAATACCTTCTTTGATTTGCTCGAGGTTGGGTGTGGCAAAACTTAATCGCAAATAATTGCTGCGTTTTGCATCTGGGAAAAAACCAGCCCCAGGAACAAAGATAATGCCATTATCCACCGCTTTTTTGACGAGGCTCATGGTGTCTACACCATCTGCCATTTTTGCCCAAATAAACATGCCACCACTTGGTGCGTTAAACTCGAGCATTCCAGCTGGGAAAGCTTGAGCAATTGCTTCCATCATAGCGTTGCCTTTTGCACCGTAAGCTTCTCGGATTTTTGGCAGCATTTGGTTGAGTCTGCCTGTCTCGAGGTATGTAGCCGCAACATATTGAGCAAAGCTACTCGAGTGTAGGTCGGCAGCTTGTTTAACAATGGTCAGTGGTTGAATCAATTCGGTTGGGGCAATAATCCAGCCTAAACGCAATCCTGGGGCAACAAATTTTGATAAGGTGCTCATGTACATCACAAAATTGCTTGCATTTGGTATGTCTTCGCACAAGGCAATTAATGGTGGTAAATTGGTGCCACTAAAGCGTAATTCGCTGTACGGGTCGTCTTCGATAACCATGATTTCTTCGCGCACTGCAATCTCGAGCAGTTGTTTACGGCGTTCTAAACTGAGGGTGCTTCCGCTGGGATTACCAAATGTGGCAACAGTGTAAATAAATTTGGGGCGTTTTCCATCTTTTTTGCACTCGAGAATAGCTCGTTCTAAATCGGGGATTTGAATACCATCGCCATCTTGTTCAATGCCACGCATTTGGGCTTGGTAGAGTTCAAAGACTTGAACTGCTGCAAGGTAAGCTGGGCGTTCAACCAATACCACATCGTCTGGGTCTATGAGGATTTTAGACACCAAGTCAATCCCTTGTTGCGAACCTGTGGTGACAATCAGTTGTTCAAGATTGACTGTTGCAACTCCTCGAGTTGCCATGACCGCTGCAAGTTGTTGTTTAAAACCCAAATAACCATCGGTTGCACCATATTGCAAAGCTGCGCTGCTGTTACTCGAGAAAACAGTTTCAGTAGCTGCTTGGATACCTTCGACATCAAATAAACTTGGGTCGGGTAGCCCACCCGCAAAGGAAATAATATCTTTGCGATTTGCAACTTTGAGAATTTCTCGTACAAATGAGGGTTTGGCAGATGCCATTCGGCTGGCAAGTGGATACATACCACTATCATACGTTTTTTCAGTGCTTGTTACCAGAACCGTTCAGTGTTTACACTAGGTTCAAGTCTCACGGTAAGCTAAGGTGTGCCTGCACTTCTCGAGATTCCTGAATCCACGGCTGTTGCTCTGATTTCCGATACCCACGCAAATTTAACAGCTTTAGAAGCTGTAATCGAGGATATTGCCAAAAAAGGTTTAACCCAGATTGTGATGCTTGGTGATATTGCAGGTAAAGGTCCACGCCCAGCCGAGGTTTTAGATCGTTTGCGTCAACTCGAGATTCCTTGTTTGTTTGGCAATTGGGATGAATTACTGATTCGGCGTTTAGTAGAAACATCTGCACCTGAAATGCCTTCCATGACCGAAGCCCTCGAGTGGCAACGTGCCAAGGTAGGTTTAGAAAGACTCGAGTGGTTACGTGACCTGCCCTATGCACTCGATATTCCAAGGGCAAGTGGTTTGGTGCGTTTAGTTCATGCCTCGAGTAAAGGGGTTTGGTCTCGGGTGCGTGAAAACGATCCTTTAGAAAATTTTTATGAATTATTTGCTGCCACACCCGAAGTTGGTTTGGATGCACCCACACCATTAGCGGTTGGTTATGGTGATATTCACACTGTATTGGTTCGGCATTTACGGTCTTTTCCTGAAAACAATCCAAGTTTACGAGGCAAAATGGTGTTTAATGTTGGTTCAGTTGGCAATCCACTGGATTCAAACGTACCAAGTTATGCTGTTCTGCATGGCTCGAGCAACCTTGAAATCAGTTTTATCCGCGTTGCTTACGATAACGAACTTGAGTGCAGTATCGCTAAAAAATCTGGTATGCCACAACTCGAAGAATATCTCGAGGAAACTAGGACAGGGATGTACCGTCCTAGAGGTCTAACCTAGACTTTTGGTTGTTATGTTTTTGTGATGATGTGTCAGTATAGTAATTCTCATGACAGGAAGTTTTCGATTGCACTTAGCAAACCGATTTTTCGGTGTGCGGCGCAATCACATACCAATTATTATTGGCTTAGCCCTGTTAGGGATTGGTTTAGCCTTTGTGGTCTATGTCAGTGGTGGTACAAAATATGTGTACGTGCAACTGATGTACTTACCCATTATTCTCACTGGTTTAGCATACAGCTGGCGCGGCGGTTTAATTGCAGGTGTGATTGCAGGTGTGCTAATGGGTCCTTTTATGCCACTCGAGGTTGCTATTGCTTTGCCACAACCAACCGAGGCATGGCTGATTCGCTTGGTCTTCTTCAGCATTAATGGAGTAATTTCTGGCACAGTCGCAGGTTTGATGCGTTACCGCATTCGCATTCTCGAGAAACTCAACGATGAAGTGGCACTCACTTACGGACGAACCCTGCGTGCCTTGGTGGTTTTAATTGGTGAACGCGACGACGAAACCGCCGACCACAGCGAACGAGTTGCCTATAACGCTGTTAAAATCGGTGAAGCATTAGAACTTAGCCCTGTTCGACTCGAGGTGCTGTACTGGGCAGCTTTACTTCACGACCTTGGCAAAATCGGTATCAAAGAAGCCATTCTCAATAAACCAGGAGCTTTAACCTCCGAGGAACGACTCGAGATGCAACGCCATGTCGAAATTGGTTATCGTGTGATTGTCAATGCCAGCGAAGATTTTGCGCCGATAGCCGAAGTGGTTGCAGCCCATCATGAACGCTTTGATGGCAATGGTTACCCAAATCGCTTAGTTGCCGATGCAATTCCCATCGAAGCTAGAATTGTCAGTGTGGTAGATGTTTTTGAAGCCCTTGTTTCGAGACGACCGTACCATGAAGCCATCAGTGTGCAAGATGCTTTAACCATGATTCGCAACGAGCGCGACAAACAATTTGACGCTCGAGTGGTTGATCGTTTTACCAGTCTGCTTGGTCAGGGCGAATTACTGACTCACGAGGATGCACATTTATTGCAACGCATTCGTGAGCGTTATCATGGTGGTGGTTTATTTGTCGAAAAATTTCGTTCAGCCCAAAGCCAGGATTTAGCCTAAATTATTTGGTGTTACGTGGATCGAGTGCGTCGCGCAAGCCATCGCCTAGCAAATTAAACGACAACACTGCCAGTAAAATCGCAATCGCAGGTGCAGAACTTGCCCACGGCGCTTCGGAAATAAAGTTACGTGTTTCGGAAACCATTGCACCCCATTCCGGTGTTGGCGGTTGCGCCCCAAACCCAATAAACGATAAACCAGCGGCGGTCAAAATGGCTTGTCCAACATCAAAACTGGCTTGAATCAACACAGGTGTTAAGGTATTTGGCAAAACATGACGCAAAGCAATACTGACTGGCGATGTGCCAATGGCTCGAGCTGCTTCAACAAATTCTCGTTCGCGTAATGCCATGGCTTCAGCACGCACTAACCGCGCATAACTGGGCCAACTAACCACTGCCACAGCAATAATTGTATTGGTTAAACTCGGTCCAAGCGCCGCCGCGATTGCCATTGCCAGAATTAAACTTGGGAAAGCAAAGAAGATATCGGTTATTCGCATCAAAACGTTATCCCAAACCCCACCAAACGTTCCTGCTAACAACCCAATCAGCACACCAACACCCACCGAAATCAGGGTCACAACGACACCCACTTGCAACGACAATGCTGCGCCATGAGCCACTCGTCCCCAAACACTGCGACCAAGTTGATCTGTACCCAGTAGATGTTGACTCGAGGGCGGTTGTAAACGCTGCGCTAAATCTTGCACAATTGGGTCTGGCGAAATCACTCGAGCCAACACAGCCACCAGCACCAACAGCAACAATAAGATCACACCAATGATTGAAGCCGGATTACGCCAAAAGCGTTTAGATGCTTTAGAAGCTTGTTTTTTAGCTGGTTGAGCAACGTTAAGCATAGGTGATCCTTGGGTCGAACAATGCGTATAACAAATCTGTAAACAAATTAATTAATGAATATGCCATGCCAGCCAACAGTGTCACACCCATAACCGCAGGAAAATCCAAGCTAATAGCAGCATCGGTGGTGTAACGCCCAATACCAGGCCAACTAAAAATGGTTTCTGTTAAAACTGCGCCAGATAACAAACCACCCAGCACACCACCGAGTACAGTGAGCACAGGTAAAAAAGCATTTCGCAAAGCATGTTTAATCACCACTCGAGTCTCGGCAACACCTTTAGAACGGGCTGTGCGAATAAAGTCTTGGCTCAGTGTCTCGAGCATGGCTGCACGAGTCATACGAGCAAGTAATGCCGAACTAAACGCACCTAGCACAAAAGCAGGCAAAATTATGTGCATTAAACTATCACCAAGCACTTGCCAATCCCCAGCAAATAACGCATCCAAGCCAACAAATCCAGTCACTCGAGGTGGTGCAATCAAATACGCATCTAGCCTGCCAGGACCTGGGAGTAAACGCAATTTATTATGTAAAAACTCGAGTAGTAAAATGGCTAACCAGTAAATTGGGGTGGCTCCGCCAAGTAACGCAAGTAACCGCACAATCACATCAGGGGCTTTATTTTGGTTTAAAGCCGCCAGAATCCCAGCGGGAATACCCAGCAATGCTGCTATCAATAAAGCCGTAGCAGACAGCTCGAGTGTACCTGGGAAGAAATCTCGTAAGTCATCGAGGATTGGGCGACCTGTGCGTAAACTAGTGCCTAAATCACCTTGGAGCAAACGCCCGATATAGGTAAAGTACTGCACATACACAGGTTGGTCTAACCCATTTTTAACACGGAAATTCGCAATCATTTCGTCAGTAGCTTTATCACCAAGGGCTGCCAGTGCAGGATCGCCTGGAACAACTTGTGAGATAAAAAAGGTTGCTAAGGAAACACCCCAAACAACAAATAGCACAAAAAATAATCTTCTAATGGTGTAGTTCAGCATTTTGTCGTCTCTTTTTCTTGGTCAAATAACTGGGGTTTTATGCAAAACACTGTGTATTTTATAAATCAGGGAGCGCACGAAATGCGCTCCCCAGACTAAAATATTTACTTAGAAATCTTTTCAAAACGCACTTGCCCTTGGGCATTACGCAAGTAACTCTTGACACCTGCTGACAAGGTTACTGGCACTTTTGGTTGGTATAAAATTGCAAATGGACCTTCCTCGAGTTGTAATTCTGTTAGTTGCTTATACAGAGCGGCTCGCTTGGTTGCATTGGTCTCGAGCGCAGCTTGTTGCGCCAATTTAGAAGCCGTTGGATTATTCCATGCATTGCGCCATGCTAAGCTTTTGGCACCATAATCTGACATTGGTGTTGCATTACCATCCGGATCTGGAAAATCCGGACTCCAACCAACTAGAACCATTTGGGCTTTCTGAGCGCGGTAAATACCGAGTAATTCGGATTGCACGATTTGTTTGATATTGGCTTTTAAACCAATTTTAGCAAGGTCAGATTGGATTTTCGCGGCTAAATCCGAGCAAGGTACACCCGCAGCACAAGAACCTTGTGGAACTAGCATTTCAAATTCAAAACCATTGGGTTTACCAGCCGAAGCCAACAATGCCTTAGCTTTTTCTGGATTAACACTGTATGGCGTGGCTGCATTAAAGCCAAACAAACCTGCTGGAATAATGGTTTGCACTTTGCGTGCATTACCACCAGCCAGCACATTGACCATACTATCTTGGTCGAGTGCCCAACGCACAGCTTGGCGCACCTTGGCATCCTCAAATGGGCTACCTGCCCCTGTATTCATACCGAGGTACTGTAAACGCAGAGAATCGGCTTTGTACACATTAAATTTACTATCAGCCGCTTTTTGTTTGACCATATCAGGTGTTAAATTCTCGGCAATATCAATTTCATTACTCTCGAGCGCGATTTTTTGGGTGTTGGCTTCTTTCATTTCACGCAAAATAATGCGGCTCAGTTTAGGCAGCAATCTCGAGTTCGGGTTGGCATCGAGTACCACTTGCTGGTTTTGATCCCAGCGGTTAAGCACATACGGTCCTGAACCCGCCGAGTTACGTTTTAACCAAGCCGAACCATAATCGTTATTGACTGCTTTGGCTTTGACAACAACGCTATCCACAATACCGCCAATGTTGAAGGTCAGTAAATTGAGGAAAGCTGCTGGACTAGCCGTTTTAGGCAAAGTAACTTCGACTGTACTTTTGTTAATGGCTTTGGTGCTACCAATTTTGATATTTGCCACTTCATCAAACAAAAACGAACCGTTGCCTTTTAAAGCAATGGCTCGGTCAAAGGTATAAACAACATCATCGGCAGTTACAGGGTTACCAGAAGAAAATTTTTGATTCCGCAAAGTAAACGTGATTTTCCAAGCGTCGCCTGCGTCTTTGGTTGTCCAACGAGTGGCAATACTGGGTTTAAGCGTACTTAAATCTTCACCTTCAAACTTAACCAGCGTCTCGTAGAGGTTATCGGTAATTAAACCACCCGAGAATTCATAACTAATACCAGGATCTAAAGAAATGAGATCGGAGAAATCTCCACCATACACCAAAGTACTCGAGCGTGAATTTTGTGCCACACCCACTGCGAGTAAGCCAATGCCTAAGATAACAACTGCGCCTATCTGTTTTCGCATACACCTCTCCTTTTTGAATCTTTTTTAGTGTACGCCATTTTGCCCGAACCTTGCATGGCACTCGAGGCGAACCCAGCTCGCCTCGAGTGAACAAGTGGTATTACTTAGAAATTTTCTCAAAACGAACTTGGTTTTGTGCATTTCGCACATAACCTTTAACAGTTTTAGCAAGGGTTACAGAAACGGTTGGTTGGAATAAAATCGCAAATGGTCCATCCTCAAGTTGCAGTTCTGTTAGTTGCTTATACAAAGCAGCCCGTTTGGTTGGGTTTGGCTCGAGGGCTGCTTGTTGAGCGAGTTTACCAGCCGTTGGGTTATTCCAAACATTGCGCCAAGCTAAGCTTTTGGCAGCAAAATCTGACATGGGTGTTGCGTTCCCATCCGGATCCGGAAAATCCGGACTCCAATCAACTAAGACCATAGTGGCTTTCTGAGCGCGATAAAGCGGGTACAGTTCGGAGTCCACCAATTGTTTAACGTTGGCTTTTAAACCAATTTTGGCAAGGTCTGATTGGATTTTTGCAGCTAAATCGGCACAAGGAATACCGGCTAAGCAAGCACCTTGCGGGGTTAACATATCAAATTCAAAACCCGCTTCTTTACCAGCAGCTTTTAATAATTCCTTGGCTTTTTCTGGGTTTAATGTATATGGTGTAGCTGCATTAAAACCAAATAAACCGGCTGGTATAATGGTTTGCACTTTACGGGCATTACCACCCGCTAAGCTTTTAATAATGCCATCTTGGTCAAGTGCATAACGCACAGCCTGACGAACTCGAGCATCCTTAAATGGGCTAGTATCGCTAACGTTCATACCGAGGTACTGCAAATTTAAAGAATCGGCTTTGTAGACACTAAAATTAGCATCTGTGGCTTTGACCTTAACCATATCTGGGGTTAAGTTATCGGCAATATCAATTTCATTACTCTCGAGGGCGATTTTTTGGGTGTTGGCTTCTTTCATTTCACGCAAGATCACACGAGTCAGTACAGATTTGATTCTCGAGTTGCGATTCACGTCCAGTACCACAGCTTGGTTTTGATCCCAACGGCTAACCACAAAGGGTCCTGAACCAGCCGAATTACGTTTTAACCAAGCTGCACCATAATCGTTGTTGACAACATTGGCTTTAACAACGGCACTATCTACAATACCGCCAATGTTAAAAGTTAAAAGGTTGAGGAAAGCTGCTGGACTGGCTGTTTTAGGTAACAACACTTCGACAGTATTTTTATTGATGGCTTTGGTACTGCCCACTTTCATATTGGCAACACTGGTAAACAAAAACGAACCAGGTCCTTTCATTGCAATTGCTCGGTCAAATGTATAAACAACATCATCGGCGGTCAGTGCATTGCCCGAAGCAAATTTCTGGGAACGCAAAGTAAATGTGACTTTCCACATATCGCCCATGTCTTTGGTTGTCCAACGGGTGGCAATACTGGGTTTGAGGGTAGATAAATCTGTACCTTCAAACTTCACAAGGGTTTCGTAGACATTATTGGTGACCATGCTACCAGCGTATTCGTAGCTCATACCTGGGTCTATGGTAATTAAACCTGACCAATCGCCACCATAAATCAAAGTACTCGAGCGAGAATCCTGAGCGGTCACACCGACCACCAGTAAACCCATACTAAGCAGCGTTGCCGCTGCGCCTAAACGTTTTTTCATAGGTACTCCTTGAAGAATTATGGAATATCAAAACCGATCTGGCGAATCAATTGATTGCCAGTGTCTTGACTTGCTCTTCGCAATTTATCTTGCTAAGTTAGCCTAGCAGTTTGCAAAAATTATTGCAAGCTTGCAACCACAAAAACCCGTAAAATATCGCTACTCGAGAATGGAAAACCCATGAACTTACGCGAACGAATAGACCACAACACCACCGATTTTTCACCATCGGACACACAGATCGCCACGTACCTACTGGCACATCTCGAAGAAGCCGTACTCTTTAGTGGCGCAGAACTTGCCACACAACTCGAAACCAGCGCCTCGAGCATCACCCGATTTGCCCAACGCCTTGGCTTTGAAGGTTACCCAGATTTACGCCGCGAACTACGCCGCGAACTCCGTGAACAACAAGCCCCCAGCGTACCTGACACCAAAGAAGGTGTTTTTGCCGAGTACTGGGCACGCGAAAAACAAAACTTAGAAGAACTCAGTCGCACTTCCAACGAATTACTCGAGCGGGTCTGCGAAACCCTTGCCACAGCCCCGCAAGTTTGGATACTCGGTTCGCGTTCCAATAAAGGACACGCCATCCTGACTCACGAACTCTTATCAGGCGTACGCCCACATGTGCACCTACTCGAGCAAAACACCATGTTTAGCCCAGAAATACTGCTCGAGACACAAAAAAATGATGCCTTACTGGTTTTTTCAACCCGCCGCTATGCACGCTCAAGC
>JAAFIG010000013.1 GCA_013298595.1 Deinococcales bacterium
GTTCTGCATCAGCGTGGGAATACTATGATCCATGGTCGCAAAAGTACGCTGCGGATTACGAACCTTTAAGCCCTTTTCGCGCAGCGTCCCGAAAGCCTGCGGACTGGTGACTTCGTGAATCAGGTGTGTGTCAATGTACAACACCGTTGGCGCACCTGCGTCTTGCGCCACAACGTGCGCGTTCCAAACTTTCTCGAATAATGTTTTACCCATGATGGACTCCTTGAGATGATTCTAGTGAATTTTATAAATTTGCTTCTAATCTGTCTTTTTCTAAAAATAGATTTTGTATAACTTGGTCTCTTTTGTACGCGGAAAATTCATTAGACAAAAGGGCTTGCTGATTAATTTCCTGAATTTTTTCTTGAAATATTGAGCTTTGATCTTTTAAAAATTTGCAGTTTGAGAAATTTAGTTTGATGTGTTTTACAACGGTATCTTCGTTTCCTCTTTTCATTACTCTAAAAGATAAAAGCATTTCGGTTAAACTGCTATCTTGTGTTAGTAGAATCCAAATATTTTTATTATTGTTATACTCACTAAAAGTCAATTCTAGAATCCTGAAATACATTAAATCAAAACAAGCATTTCTTGCCACTTCAATAGCTTCACGATTTTTTTTGGTTTTTAAAATATTTCTAGATGAAACATTGCCGCCAAAGATATTAAGACAAAGATAAATCAATGGAACAGATATATATCCAATATTTTTTAGCCAATCAAGAAATTCAAAAATATTGACTATTGCGGTTTTTCTGCAAATCTTTTTATTTTTCAAAATTTCTATAATTTTTAAACATCCAACATATTCAATTAGCATAGTATTTTTATATTGCTCAAAAAATTTTTCCGCCAAATCTACTTCACCTTTTATAAAAACCTTATCAATAATTCTTTTACTATCTAATTTAGAGCTAATCTCGTCACATAATTTATTATAATATTTTATATATTTAATTTTATTGTAGTTGAAATTTTTTGTATCGAAATATCTTTCTATTAAAGCTAGTTCCACATGCAATTCAATAGTGTGTATTCTTATTATAGACAATAATTTTCTTACATATTCATCTTTTTTAGGATCCGAATTTGTATACCTTGAAAGACTTACGAAGTCTCTTATAATATTCAAGTCTAATATCAATTTTGGATTATATTGATCGTTGATCGATTGAAAAAAATAATTCTCAATTGAATCAATTAGATCATATTTTGGGCTTATAAAATTATACATAATTAATTAACCATTAAATTAAATATCAATCCACAATGAATAACTTTGCGCCAAGGCTTGTTCTCGAGCGGTGGGCTTCGGCGTTGTCCGCCACTTGATAACTCATACCGGGCTTCAACACAAAAACCCGTCCATCCTCGAGTGTCGTCTCGAGTTCACCTTCTAAGCACAGCAAAATATGTCCTTTGCTGCACCAATGGTCAGATTCGTAATTCGGGGTGTATTCGACCATTCGCACTCGGATTTCACCAAAATGTTGGGTGCGCCAGAAGGCTTTGCCTGTTATTCCTGTGTGTTCAGTTGGTTGTATTTGTGTCCAGTCGGTTGTGCCGAATGGAATTTGGGTCATGTTCATGATTTTGCCTTTGCCGATTTGCCTGTGCAGGTCAGGGAGGGGATGAACCCCTCTCCTATGAAAATCAAAACCATTGCCATGAACCCGTAGGGGAGACCCTTGTGGTCTCCCTGCTGACCAATTGTTAATTGTTGAATACCCATAAATTTTGTTCCTTATTTTTTATTTCTCGAGTATTTTTCTGTCTTGTACCCCGAGATCAGCCTATGGCGCTTCGTGTGTTACGCCCTCGAGTTCCCATTTTTTGTGCCGCGTATTTGTAGTCCGCTTGTGTTCATTAAAGTGTTCAAAAGCCGTTCTCGAGATCGCTCGAGGTGCGCTTTGATTGCGGCTTCAGCGGCTGTGCTGTCGCGGTTCTGAATCGTCTCGAGGATGCGTTTGTGGTCGGTGACTGCTTTTTGCTGTCCGCCTTGGGCGTTGGCTTCGTACCAACGGGTGCGGGCAAGGCGTGTCAGTACATCCTCGAGAGCACGGACGTAGAATCCGTTGCCGCTGAGTCGGGCGAGTTCGAGGTGGAAGTCGGTGGCGCTTCGCATGAAGATTTCGAGGTTTTTGCTGGGTTTCTCGAGGGTTTTTAATAAATTTTTGATTTGGTTTTCTGTGGCGCGTTCGCAGGATAATTTTGCAGCAGCAATCTCGAGGGTAGCACGGAACTCGAGAGCTTGGCTGATTTCAGCAAAGTCTATGGGGGCAACAATATAGCCGCGTCCGTCGCGTTGGACTAAGCCTTCGTTTTCGAGTTTGGCGAGTGCGCCGCGTACAGTGGTGCGGCTGGTGTCGAGGAATGTCTCGAGTCCGCGTTCTGTGAGGGCGTTTCCTGGTGCTAAGTCTAAGCGCAGGATGGCTTCGCGGAGTTTTTCATAGGCTAGACTGGATGACATGGCGTACCTATTGGTATACCATTTGGTGTGCCAAATTTCAAGTCTTTTTTGCGTTACACTAACCCTATGACAAATGACTTAGTGAACTTATTTCGGCGTGATCTGGGGAAATTAATTGCGGAACTCGAGGCGTATTCGTCAGAAGCGGTTATTTGGGCTGTGGCTGGCGAGATTAAAAACTCGGCAGGAACTCTGGTTTTGCATTTGGTGGGTAATCTTAATCATTTTATTGGGGTAAAACTGGGTGGTACCAATTTTATTCGTGATCGTGAGGCAGAATTTGCTTTGCGTGACATTCCTCGAGCCGAGTTAATCCAGAAATTGCGCGATACCTTAGCGATGCTCGAGACAACATTGCCTACTTTGGATGCTGCTTCACTCGAGGCTGCATATCCGCTCGAGGTGATGGGATATCCAATGACCACACAATACTTTCTAATTCATTTATATGGTCATCTCAATTGGCATTTGGGGCAAATCAATTATCATCGGCGTTTAATGGCTTAAATTAGGTGGGTTGTGGTTTAGGGCTACGGAATTGCTTGGCGTGCAATTCGGCATATTTTCCGTTTTTCGTCAGCAATTCCTGATGTGTTCCTTGCTCAAGGATTTTGCCATTTTCAAGCACAATGATGTTATCAGCATGTTCGATGGTGCTTAATCGGTGGGCAATGACAATGCTGGTACGGGTTTTTAATAGCGTCTCGAGGGCGCGTTGAATCATGGCTTCGGTGCGGGTGTCTATGTTGGCGGTGGCTTCATCGAGAATAAAAATGCTTGGGTTTGCTAGTATGGCTCGAGCAAATGCCAGTAATTGTCGTTGCCCTTGGGATAAACCGCTGCCCGCTTCGCCTAGTGGTGTGTCGTACCCTTTGGGTAAAGCGCTGATAAAATCGTGAGCACTGGCGGTCTTAGCTGCTATTTCCACTTCGGTGTCGGTTGCCTCGAGTTTGCCATAGCGAATATTCTCGCGGATTGTGCCACTAAACAAAAATGGTTCTTGTAAAACCATGGTCATTTGCGAGCGTAAGCTGGCTCGAGTGATGTTGCGCAGGTCGTGCCCATCTATGCGAATTGTGCCTTGGTTAACATCGTAGAAACGTGGTACTAGGCTGGCAACAGTGGTTTTGCCTGCGCCTGTTGTTCCAACTAAGGCAACGGTTTGTCCTGCTTTGATATGAAAAGAAATATCGTTAAGTACGAGTCGGTCTGGGTTGTAACCAAAACTCACATGGTCAAATTCGATATTGCCTTTGACCGCGCCAAGGGTTTTGGCGTTTGGGGCATCGGCTGGTTCTGGGCGTTCATCGAGAATCGCATAAATCCGTTCTGCACCAGCTAAAGCACTCTGGGCTTGGGTGTAAATCGAAGATAGTAATTGTACAGGTCGGAAAAATTGTTGCACGTACAGTAAAAATGCAGCGAGAACTCCCACCGTTAATTGCTTCTCGAGCACTAAATAACCACCGTAGCCAATCACTAAAGCTGTAGCGACAGTACTGAGGAATTCGATAGCTGGCGAGAAAGCACTGGTAATGCCAACGGCTTGCACATTGGCATCGCGGTTAGCAGCGTTACGTTGACGAAAACGGTCTATATTGGCTTTAGAGCGATTAAAAGCTTGGGCTTCTCGAGCACCACCTATTTCTTGTTGAATATCGGCGGTGACATCACCAACAGTTTCTCGAGTTTTACGGTAGGCACTTCTGGCTTGAGCGGCAAAAAGTGCTGTGGTTAGTAACATCACTGGAATAACCAGAAAGCTAACGATTGCCAGTGGTACATTCAGTAACAGCATGGCAATCAGAATGCCAATTAAACCAAATAAAGAACCAAATAATTGGGTTAGTCCTTGCCCGAAAAATTGATTGAGGGTGTCCACATCATTGGTGACACGGCTCATCAGATCACCAATTGGTTTTTGATCAAAGTACCGAAAAGGCAGAGACTGCAAATGCGTAAACAATTTTTTGCGTATGCCAGCCAGGAGCTTTTGGGAAATTACTCCGACCACTTGAATTTGCTGGCTTGTAAATAATGAACCTAAAATATAAACAACAAATAACTCGAGCATCCGAACTGTCAGACCTGCTGGCTCGAGTTTGGAAATGTTTTCGTCTATGGCACGTCCAACCAGCCACGGCGCGAGTGCTTGTGAGAGTGCACCAAGTACAACAAGAGTAAAGACCAAAGCTAAACTGGCAAGGTATGGCTTAAATTCAGTGAGCAACCGACCAGCCGTTGCGCCTCGGTTTTTGGCACGCTCATTTTCCATTTGTGCCATGCTGGCTAAACTGCCTGGAGGACCACCTCTCATGATGCACCTCCTGTTGGGGTTTTCAATTGTGAACCAAGAATTTGATTGTATAACTCCGAAGTCTCGAGTAAATGCTCATGGGTGCCACTGGCTTTCATTTGTCCGTCCTCGAGCAGTAAAATCAGATCAGCGGTTCGTACTGTGCTAATACGTTGGGCAATCACAAAGGTGGTGCGTTTCTCAGCTGTCATCAGGTGATCGAGCGCATCCTGAATCAGTCCTTCGGTTTGGGCATCCACAGCGCTGGTACTATCATCTAAAATCAGCATTCGTGGTTTGACCAACAAGGCTCGAGCAATAGCGATGCGTTGCCTTTGACCACCACTTAAACCAATACCTCGTTCGCCAACCAAGGTATCGTATTGTTGCTGGAGTCCAGTGATAAATTCGTGGGCTTGAGCAGCTTTAGCAGCCATCATCACATCATCTAAACTGGCTTCTGGTTTGCCATACGCAATATTTTCGCGGATAGTGCCGCTAAATAATGTTGAGTCTTGTAAAACAATACCGATTTGGCTGCGTACACTCGAGAGTTGCAAGTCGCGTAAATCATAACCATCGAGGGTAATATTGCCTTGGCTGACATCATAAAAACGTGGAATCAAATTGGTTAAACTCGATTTTCCACTGCCTGTTGCCCCTAGAATAGCCACCACTTGCCCAGCTTTGACTTGAAAAGAAATGCCTTTTAAAACAGCTTTTTCTGCGCCAACATAGCGAAAATCTACATTGTTAAATTCGACATTACCTTGTAAAGCAGGTAGCACCTTGGCATTGGGTTTATCTTGTACATCTAAAGGCGCGTCCAGTACTTCAAAAATACGTTCAGCACTGGTGCCAGCTCGAGCTAAACCAGCCGCTAAGAAACCTAAGGTAA
The DNA here is from genome assembly GCA_013298595.1 of Deinococcales bacterium. Classification (GTDB taxonomy): domain Bacteria; phylum Deinococcota; class Deinococci; order Deinococcales; family JAAFIG01; genus JAAFIG01. The sequence goes on from JAAFIG010000013.1 coordinate 5,665, forward strand.
AAATGGGTTGTAACAAAAAAGCAAGGTAAGAATTAAATGCTAATAGTTGCCCTAAACTCAGTGCCTGACCGATCACTTGAAAACCGCCGTACCACATCACGGCTAACGTACCAAGGTTGCCAAAGAAAATCACAAAGGGAAAAATTGTGGCAATGCCTTTAATTGTTACGACATTTTTCTCGAGCAATTCCTGATTAGCCTTCTCGTAGCGGGTGGCTTCAAAGGCTTCTCGAGCAAAGACACGCACCACTTTTAAGCCACGTAAATCCTCTTGAAGTACGGTATTTAATTTACCTAATGCCATTTGCACTTGTCCAAAGCGTGGTCCGATGGTGCTCACAAAGCGAAATAACAAGTAAAACACAGGTGGTATGGTGGTTAAAACAACCAATGTTAGCGACCAATTAATTGCCAGTAGCACCACAAATGTACCGATCAGTGTTACCAATGCAGCAATAATTTGTACAATGCCTGTGCCAATAAAACCCCGTACCGCTTCGACATCCGAGGTTAAACGCGTTACCAAATTACCAGTTTGGGCTTGGTCGTAATAACTAAAACCAAGGCGTTGCAATTTTTCAAATAACGTTTCACGTAAATCAAATGCCACACCTTGCGAAACCCGCTCGGCTAAATAACCTTGTAAAAAAGTAAACAAACCTCGAGCTACAGCTGTGCCAATTAAGCCCAGCACAGCGGTTAAAACAACATTAGATTGTCCTTTGGCAATACCTTCATCCACTGCTATGCGAATCAGTTGTGGTGCAAATAAACTTGTTACGGTCACTAAAATCAGGGAAAGCAAAGCCGCTAAAGCCGCTAATTGGTAAGTTCTTAAATATGTTAAGGCTCGAGTGATTGCTTTAAAAGCCCCTGGCGATGGCGCACCAGGGCGGGCAGTTGCTGATGGACGAGCCGCAGAGTTGTTCATGGTTTTGTAGCATACCCTGTGCTACAAAAAATCTCGAGGCTTAATTGCCTCGAGATTTTGTTTTTGTGTCTTTAAGCTAAAGCAGTTGCCATTGGGTCAAGCATCATTGTGGCATTTGCATTGGTGGCATTCGCAGTTTCAGCAGCTTCGTAAATCGCACGGGCTGAGGCTCGAGAAACCAAACCAGTTTTTAACTTTTTACTGGTGGCTTTGCCTTTTTCATCAGTAAAGTGGGCTTCGATTTCAAGAATTAAATCTCGAGCTTTTTTATTAGGGGTGTTACGAATCAAAATATCAATCCGATCTTCACTCATGGCTTCGCGTTGCCCGTATCTGCCGGCATCGGCATAACGACGGTTGTTCAAGCTCTCGAGGACTTCGTCTTGGTAAAATAGGGGCACACTGACTAAACGCCTCGCTTCGCCGTACCATTGGTTGCTGCGTTCATCAAAGGGTTGGTTGGCTGCACCAAATGCCAGAATAGAAGCTGCACCTGCCATCAATAACCATTCAACAAATGCGAGTATATTGTAACCAAAACCACCAGTCGAAACTCCTTTGCTGGCACCACGTCCGATACTGACCCCACTTTTGGCTTCTAAATCGTAGAAACCAGCAAATCCTGTTTTACCAACTTCGGCTTGTAATACCAAATCAGCTGCCAGTTGAATTTCAGCATCGCTGGGTGTTCTGCCTTCATTGCTTAATTCTTGACGAATCTCACCAAGAAAACTTTGATAACTGAGGTAATGATCAAAAACGGTTATTGTTGTGGCTGCAATTAAGCCAAATACAGCTGCTAATAAACCGTTGCGAATTTTGCCACTTTTAATTGCCATCGAAACGCCAATACCTGCAATCGCACCAGCAACGAGTGGAAAAATAATAATCAAACTAAAATTGATGGTATGGGTAATGAAATGTAAGATTCCTCCAACAATTAACCCCGAGATAATACTCAGTACAATGCCAACCAGAATGCCTTGAATTGGTGCTTTGCCACTTGCTTTATATGCCAACATGATATTCCTCCGAATAAATATAATCCGATAGGAATCATAGCGAGGATTTTCTATTTGGCTGGTCAAAAATCACATCACGGTAGGGTTTGCAGTACAAAGCTGGTTACACTTGATTAATAATGCTCGAGTTTAGCCAGCACTTCTCGAGCTTCGGTCGGGTCGGTGATGGCTAATTTGCTACCGCCCTCAAAAAAAAGTACCAGCGAAACATTACTGGCAGTGGCTGCGGCAGGAGCACCACGCCCAAGTCCTGCGCCCATGTTGCCGGATAATTCGTAATACTGAATGCTGTCCAGATTCACACCACGATGTCCAACTCGGATAAATTTTGCCATGTCTCGAGTTTAACACTTGTTCGAGCCAAGAACCTTAGGTATAGTATCACTGGGCAATTTGTGGTGTTCCCTACAGCTTGCCGATACAAATACTTTTATTTTTAAGGGTGGTTTTTGCCACTTGGAGGTTACATGGGTAAGCACGAATTCCAAACAGAAGTCAATCAATTGCTGCATTTACTGATTCATTCTTTGTACAGCCATAAAGAAATTTTTTTACGCGAGTTAATTTCAAATGCCTCAGATGCGATTGATAAGTTTAAGTACGCCACCATCACTGAGGAGCGTTTCAAACAAGTCTCTTGGTCGCCGCGTATCGATTTGCGTTTTACAGAAGGCGATCATCGTATCCTCGAGATTGAAGATAACGGTGTGGGCATGTCTGAAGCCGATTTAATCGAAAATCTTGGTACGATTGCCAAAAGTGGCACAAAGAATTTTGTGGCACAACTCTCAGGAGATGCAAAAAAAGATTCTAATCTGATTGGGCAATTTGGGGTAGGTTTTTACTCTGCGTTTATGGTTGCCAGTAAAGTCGAAGTGCAAAGCCGTAAAGCAGGTGAGGAACAGGCATTTCAATGGTCATCGGATGGAACTGGTGGTTATGAACTCGAGACAATCAGTAAAGAAAGTCAAGGCACATTAATTCGTTTGTACCTCAACGAAGAAGGCAACGAGTACGGCAATCGTTGGCAACTCGAGCAGTTGGTTAAAAAGTATTCAAACCACATTGCTTTCCCAATTTTCTTGCATTATGAAAAAACTGAGTACGGCAAAGATGGCGCACCTGACACCAAAACACCAACAGTTGACCAAATCAACAGTGCCAATGCCATTTGGACTCGAGCTAAATCAGAATTAAGCCAAGAAGATTACACGGAATTCTATAAATCGGTCAGTCATGGCATGGATGAACCGCTTTTCTGGTCGCATGTCAAAGCTGAAGGGACACTCGAGTACACCACCTTGTTATTTGTACCAAAAACTGCCCCATTTGATTTGTATCATGCTAATTTTCAACCAGGTGTCAAACTCTATGTCAAACGTGTGTTCATCACCGATGACGACAAAGAACTCTTACCCACTTGGTTGCGTTTTGTGCGTGGTGTCATCGATAGCCAAGATTTGCCACTCAATGTTTCTCGAGAGATTTTGCAACAAAATAAAGTCATGAAAAACATTCGCAGTGCCACTGTTAAAAAATTAATTGCTGAGTTCTCGAGAATTAAAACCGAAGAACCCGATACATGGCAAAGCTTTATCGCAGCTTTTAATCGTCCGCTGAAAGAAGGTTTGTACCAAGATCATGATAACCGCGATGCCATTGCTGAATTGGTGCAATTTCACTCGAGCAAGGAAAGTGGCTTAACAGGTTTTACTGAATATGTTTCACGGATGCAGCCTGAGCAAAAAGCAATTTATTACATCACAGGTGGTACAGAAAGCGTTTTACGCAACAGCCCATTGCTCGAGGCATATAACAAAAAAGGTATCGAAGTGTTGATTGCTGCCGATGACATCGACGAAATTGTTATTCAAGGCTACGGTAAGTACAAAGACCATGAATTAAAAGCGGTCAACCGTGCAGATGCAGGCGAGGACTTAAAAACCGAAACGGATGAAGTCGCAGCCAAAGAAGCCGCACCTGTTATTGAACGAGTTAAAAAAGCTTTGGCAGACATGGTTAAAGATGTCAAAGCCTCGAGCCGACTTCTCGAGAGTCCTGCTTGTGTTGTCACCGACGATACCGACCCAACTTTTCAAATGCAAGCCATGATGCGTTCAATGGGACGTGAATCGGACTTGCCAGCCATCAAACCGATTCTTGAGTTAAACCCCAATCATCCGCTTATTGTTGGCTTAAAAGATGCTTCAGATGCCACGGTAGATGACACGGCTCATGTGTTACTGGCACAATCTTTGTTACTCGAGGGAGCGGAAATTCCTGATCGAGTGGATTTTGTTAAACGCTTAAATCGTTTGTTAGGTTAGGCAAATAAACCCTCAGGGCGAGGTATGCCTCGCCCTGAAAATTTATGGATTGTAATAGTGTGACACCCATCGCTTAAATTGCTCTTGGTGGTTTTGCTGTGCCAAATCAACCAATGCACTTGCGTTCTCGAGCATTGTTAAACCCCAGTTTTGCTCGAGCCAGTCTGCATATTTTGGGGCAGCAGGACTCGGTTGGTGATCTTCGTTTCTCGAGTACTCTGCACCATCCCAATCCACCATTGGTTCTGAGTCAACACTGAGTAATTGTAGGAATGCTCGAGGGTTACTGGCAACAACGTGAAATCCGCCCTCAGAACCAAAAATAATGATTGGGGCATTTGCAGTATCGGTGTAACCTTCAGGCAACCAAACTGCGTAATTACCACCCGAACCATCCGAGATCGCAAAAATGTGGATACGCTCGAGGAAATTGGCATTGGTTGAATAGGTGGTCAGCATGGTTTTCTCGAGATCAACAACCAATTCAAAACCAGCCGAGAAGTACTGACCACCTGCGCCATTGTTTTGAAATTCCAAAAGTTGGATCAATTCGGGTGGCACAGCGTTGTTAGCAAAGTTCTTGGCAAATTCACTTTGTTCAATCATGATGCACCGTAGCATAAATTACTCAGGGCTGTGTTGTTGTGTCTTACAGAATTGGTGTGAAAATTCTAGCCAAGCAGTGCGTCCACAAATTCTTTAGCATCAAAGGGTTGTAAATCCTCGGCTTTTTCGCCAACGCCAATGAATTTAAGCGGTACACCAAGTTCACGGACAATGGGTACAACAATGCCACCTTTAGAAGTGCCATCGAGTTTTGTCACAATCACACCCGTTAAACCCACAGCTTCATGGAATTTTTTGGCTTGCTCGAGACCATTTTGCCCAGTGACTGCATCAAGCACTAACCAGATTTCGCCTGGTTCTTTGCTATCGGCTTTTTCGATGGTACGTTTGACTTTTTTCAGTTCTTCCATCAAATTGTGCTTGTTATGTAAACGTCCTGCGGTGTCAACAAACAATAAATCTATATCTCTGGCTTTGCGAGCAGTGGCTCCGTCAAATGCCACAGCAGCAGGATCAGAGCCATCTAAACCTTGAATGACTGTGATCCCTAGGCGTTCGCCCCAAACCCCGAGTTGTGTTCCAGCCGCAGCGCGGAAGGTATCGCCAGCAGCAAACATGACGCTTTTACCTTTTTCGGTGTAATACTGTCCAAGTTTGGCAATGGTGGTGGTTTTACCAACACCATTGACGCCAATCATCAGAATCACTTTGCCACGTAAGTCCACTGTGCTTTTTTTAGCATCAGGGGTAAAACCTGCTTGGCGCAGTTTAGCTCTAAACGCGTCAGGCTCGAGTTGCACAGTTAAAGCTTGGGCTAAGGCTTCACGCAGATCGCGTTTACCTGTTTGTTTCATGTACTCACGCACATCCTCGAGAATCTCGGTGGCGTATTTTGCCCCAACATCTGCGCCAATTAAGGCGAATTCTAAGTCTTCAAATGTGGTTGGGTCGGGCTTCTCGGCAATGATTTCGATTGCACCAAGTGGACCAGCCATTTGATTGATTGCAGTTCGGGTTTTTGATAAGCCATCTTTTAGACGTTGTAACCAACTCACACTGCGTAGCTTAGCAGATTCCTAATGGGATTATTGTTATGCTATTGACCATGAAAATTGCACTTGTTGGTAGTGGCAATATCTCTGGAACCTATCTCGAGAATGCACAAAAGTTTAAGTCTTTTGAAATTGTGTACATTGCCGATCTTGAATTGGCTCGAGCTGAAGCCCAAGCCATGAAGTACGGTGTTAAAGCTTTGCCTATGTCTGAGGTTTTTACCAGCGATGCTGATGTGATTCTCAATTTGACCATACCCGCAGCGCATGGCGAAATTGCTTTACAAGCACTCGAGGCAGGCAAGCATATTTACAATGAAAAACCTTTAGCTGTGAAACTCGAGGAAGCAAAGAATATGCTGGATTTAGCAACTACCAAAGGTTTACGAGTTGGTTGTGCGCCAGACACCTTTCTTGGTGCGGGTTTACAAACTGCCAGAGCAATCGTTGATGCAGGTGAGTTAGGGCATGTGGTTGGTGCCAGTTTACATATGCTTTATCCTGGACCAGATTCTTGGCATCCAAATCCAGCTTTTTTCTTTCAGGTTGGAGCTGGTCCGTTATTTGATATGGGTCCGTATTATTTAACAGCTGTGTTGCACTTATTTGGGGCAATTAAACGAGTTTCGGCTTTCTCGAGTACAGCTCGGCAAGTACGCCAAGGTACCAATGGTGAATCTTTTACTGTCGAAACACCAACCCATATCACAGCGATTCTCGAGCACATAACGGGGCAGTTAGTTAATGTCACCATGTCATTTGATGCTTATTCTGGCACAAATGCCAATATCGAAGTCTATGGTAGCAAAGGGGCGCTGATGGTTGGTGACCCAAATATGTTTGGCAATACCCAAAAATTACGAACCGATGAAGTATGGCAACCCCTCGAGAATACCCGACCTTACTTTGAGAACGCTCGAGGGGTTGGGCTTGCCGATATGATTCAAGGTATTCATCAGAATCGTCCGCACCGCGCCAGTGGCGAATTGGCTTTCCATGTATTAGAAGTCATGCACGCTATTTTAGCGGCAGCCCAAACGGGGGTTGTGCAACATATTCAATCCTGCCCGCCCAGACCCGCTGCTCTCGAGATTGAAGCAGCAGATTTATTGTGATTCCCGAGTGAGAACAATGGTTTTTGGAAATTTTGGTGCGAGATTAGAAGCCTTGAGTTCTCCTTGGGTTGCATAAAATCGAACATTGCCTTCGAGGTCGCAAGTCTATAGCTTATCTTCTGGAGAATTGACCATTGCTGCTGCGGTTCTAGCGACTGCCTCGAGTAATTCTTGGCGCACACTCGGCTCGAGTTCAACAGCTTGCACAGCATCGGAAAAACATTGAAACCAAGCTTTGGCTCGAGTAGGTGTGATAGCAAATTTGGCATGGCGGTAACGCAGCATGGGGTTGCCATAGGTTTGATGGTACAACGGTGGTCCGCCAAGAAAACCAGTTAAAAAGGCTTCTTGTTTATTCATGGTTTCTGATAAATTATCAGGAAATAACTCTGCAATCAGTGGCTCGGCTTTGACCAATGGGTAAAAGATTTGCACAATTTCGCGTAATTTGGCAGCTCCGATTTGATCGTATAAGGTTTTTTTGCTGGGCAGGAATTCCGATAAATTCACAGCCTCAGTATGCGGCTTAGACTTTGGGTTTGGTGTCCTCGAGTTTTTTCTTTTTGCTAAACCGTGGCAACATTGCCAGAATCATGCCAATAAAGCCACCTAGTAAAATGGCTTCCCAGAAAATTCGTAGCGCATTAATAAATAAATAAAATGGGTTTGCATTACTGAGGTCAATAAAATCTGAGAATAATGCCAACCGATCAATAATGTAAGCTGTTACTAAGCCGCCCGTAAAAGCGAACAAAATGCACCACAAGACTACAGGCGGACCTTTAATCAATTTACCAGCGGCACGGCGCAGTAAATATGTGAAGGCAAGGGCACCAAGAAACATCAAGGCTTCGATTAGAAAGAACTTCATATCATTACAATACGCGATTTTGACTGGTTTTGTTCCCAAGGTTGCTAAACCAAGTACCTCCTGTTTTCGTTTGACTTTTCTGTAATCAAACAAAACCTTTGAAAGAAAGTAAAGATAATGTATCTCACACGGAATTCCAGAGTTTTGGGCTTTTGGCAGAACAGCGGAACGCAGTTGTGAGATACTGAGCGCCATGAGTTTTACCCGTGATGAATTAAAACGCTACTCGAGACAAATTTTGCTACCCGAAATTGGTTTGAATGGCACCGAACGCTTACGAGACTCGAGTGCGTTGGTGGTTGGCGCAGGTGGTTTGGGTAGCCCTGTTTTAACTTATTTGGTTTCTAGTGGTGTAGGTCGGATTCGGATTGCCGAAACTGATTCACTCGAGGTCTCTAATTTGCAACGCCAGTTTTTATACGATTCAGATGGGGTTGGGCAGCCTAAACTCGAGTTGGCAATGGCTCGGTTAAAAGCACTGAACCCACTTGTGCGACTCGAGGCTGTAGGTAAATTCGATCAGCAAAATGCAGCCGATTTGGTGGCTGCAAGTACCATCAGCATAGATTGTTCGGATACCATCGAAACTCGGCATTTGGTCTCGGATACTGCTGCAAGTCTTGGAAAAACTTGGGTTTGGGGAGCAGCCGAAGGCTTTACTGGTATGACAGCAGTGCTGAATGCAGGTATGACATTACGCCGAGCTTTTCCCGATGCCGCTCCTCAAGATGATTGCGATACCATTGGGGTTTTTGCGCCAGTACTGGGTGTGATTGGTTCTTTGATGGCAGGTTCAGCCTTGCGTTTGCTACTTGGTCTCGAGGTCAAAGAGGGTGAATTAACCATTTTTGATGGGCTTGACTCGAGTTTTCGTCGGATTAAATTGCAGCGCTGAGTACTTTTACTGCCACAAGCAAATTGTTCTCTGAGCCGCTATTGCTACAAATCTGACGGCTTTGGGCATATGTCCTCACGATAATTTAGGAAACTGTACACAGAGTTAAGTATCCGTTCTCCCAGTTTGTACCGAGGGTTTCGGGTAGGCTGTTGCTCGTTAGGCAATACAATTCTAATTTTGCGCCACCTCAAGCGATGCTTGGGGTCGTGTCGCACGAACGAAGAGAGGAGGAGGGGTCTTGGAAGCCAACACTGGAGTTTTGAAAGAACTGGCAATGCGTGAAGCGCAATTGATGGCAAAGGTCTCGCAAGCCAAAGCAGACGCGCAGAAAATTGTGACAGATGCAGAAAGCAAAGCCAAAGAATTACTGGCAAAAGCTGAAGTAGATGTCAGCACATTAGAAGCCGAATATAAGCAAAAGCGAGAAGGCGAGGAGAAATCCATTTTTGAAGCTGGAATTGCTGCTGCTAAAAGCGCCGCTGAAGCTGTTTCAAGTGCAGCCGCTGGTAAAGTGGCAGGTGCTGTACAAACTATCGTCTCGAAGGTACTGCCTTAAAGGAGTTCGGAAATGGCTATTGCAGAAATGTCCGAAATCCTCATTCTCGGACGCAAACGAGATAATCTCGAAGTGATTCGAGCTTTGCAAGATGCGGCAGTGGTACAAATAGATCCGCTTGAAGATAGTGAAATCCCTAAAGGTGTTTTGCTAGGCGCAGATGCGGAACGCAAATCTCAATTAGAAAGAATGCTGGCTCGTACAGAATCGGCATTAGCAGCCATGGGCGCAACCGATGCCCTTCCAGACCCTGCAAAATTACGCGGTATTGAACTTGAACCTTTACTCGAGGAAGTGGGTAAGCGCTCTGATGTTCTGGCACTCGAGAAATCCGAGTTATCCCAAGAACTTGGTGCAATTGGTTCGTTCCAAAGTATTGCTCGGGTTCTTGGTGAACTAGCTTCTGGTTTAGGTAAAAGCGGACGGGTTGCTGCCATTGGTTTTACGGTGTCTGACAATAAAGACCTCGAGAAATTAAAAGCTGCTTTATCCGAAGCCAACGTTATTTTTGAACTGGGGCATCAACCTGCTGGTAAAAGTTCAGCAGCCGTTTTAGCTGTGCGTTCCCAAGACGCAGCTTTTGCCCGTAGCGCTGTCTCAAGAGCGGGTCTTGCCGAGTTGCGTTTCCCAGGTCGTTTTGAAGGCTTAGGCTATTCTGAAGCCGCAGCACTCATGGAACAACGGGCTAAAACCTCGCCTGAGGAAATGCAAGGCATCATGCAAAGCATCGAAAGCCTCAAAACCAAACACGCTGGAATGTTAGCTGCCGCTCGAGTCGAACTTAAAGACGAACTCGCTCGGTACGAAGCAGTTTCTTCGAGTGTGGCTGGTAAATACGGTTTTGCTTTGCGTGGCTGGATTCCAAAAGCCAACCATGCCCAACTCGAGAATGCTTTAACCCCACTCAAAGGGCAAGTCATTTACCAATTTTCTGATGCGCCACACCACCATGCAGATCATGTGCCAGTTAAACTTGTCAATAATAGTTTTGTTAAACCATTTGAAATGCTGATTGGAATTTTACCATTACCAGCCTATGGCACCTTCGATCCAAGTTGGGTTCTGGCATTGTGCTTCCCACTGTTTTTTGGTTGGATCATCGGTGATGTTGGTTTAGGCGCAATTTCGGTGATTCTGTCTTTCTGGTTAGCTGGTCAAGCCAAAGCAGGCAAAACCATTAGCATTGATTTATTTGGTGCAAAACTTTCGCCACCTGTCCTCGAGAATCTTTCGCATGTACTGCGTTGGATGGGTATCTCGAGTATTGTCTTTGGCTTTGTTTTCGGTGAGTTATTCGGTACGCTTGGCGAGCACTTAGGTATTTTCAAATTTGCTGGTGAAGAGCACAATGCTTTAATTACTGCACCTTTGCACCGTGTTTCCTCGAGTGCTACTGCTATCATGCTGCTCATTTCCTTGATACCAGGTGTGATTCAAGTCTTGGCTGGTTGGTTACTGCGAGCCAAACTTGGCTATCAACACAAAGATATGCCGCATTTTTATGAAGGTATTGGTATGTTCCTTGCTGTTGCAGCCATGTTGCCTTGGGTTGGACAATTTGCTTTAGGTTGGACATTTCCAAGTTGGGTTTTCCCAGTTCAAATGGGTTTATTGGTATTAGGTGTTGTGGTTTTCGGGTTACTCTCGAAAAAACTGATGTTTATGGCACTCGAGTTACCAACCAATTTCGGCAATGTGCTTTCTTACTTGCGGTTGTACGCTGTAGGTTTGTCTGGCGCTGTACTTGCCAACCTTGCTACCGACACTGGCTGGGCATTAGGCAACCAAATTGGTAGTGTTCCAGGCATTATTCTTGGAACCTTAGCTGCTTGTGTAGTGCACCTGTTATTTATCGCTTTCACCATCATCGGACACGTGCTTACCCCATTGCGTTTACATTACGTTGAATTTTTCACCAAGTTCGGATACTACGACCATAACGGTCGCGCTTATAGCCCTCTCGCCAAACTCAGCGGCAACAATGCCGCAAAATAACCTTGGAGGAAACACCATGAAGAAACTCGTTCGTTATGCCCTGCCAGCCCTCGCAATCGCCCTTTTCTCGAGCCTCGGTCTTGCCGAAGGTGAAGTTGTTGCAGGTCTTGGCAACGGAAATGGCTTAGCAGCCATTGGTGCTGGCTTGGCACTTGGACTTGCAGGCGTAGGCGCAGGTATTGGTCTGGGTCAAATTGGTGCTGCTGCTGCTGGTGCAGTTGCCGAAAAACCAAGCATGTTCGGTCAAATGATTGTGTACTTGGCGCTCCCAGAATCCATTGTTATCTTCGGATTTTTGATCGCTAACACCCTTGCTGGTAAGGTCTAATCATGGCAGACCTTGCCAAACTGCTCGAAAGCGAAGCCAGCGCAGAGATCGAAACGATCCTCGCCGAGGCACGCAGCCGTGCTGATGGCATCGTCAAAGCAGCCGAAGAGCAAGCGAAAAGTATTCTCGAGGGCAAGCGTCGCGCGCTCGAGAATGAACTGTCCGCCGCGAGGGTACGTGCCAAAAGCGCGTCTGATCTCGAGGGTTCAGCGCTGAAGCTCGGAGCCAGCCACGGTGCGAGTCAGCAAGCCTTTAATCACGCCGAATCTGAATTGCGTAATTTTACAAAAACAGCCGAGTATGGCAATGTTTTAGAAAAACTGATCCGCGAGGCTGCTACAGCTTTAGGTGGTTTGTCTAAACTCGAAGTGCATTCATCCGACCTTGAAACTGCAAAAAAAGCTGCGGCAGCAGCTGGTTTAAATATCGAAGTGGTTGCCAATAATGCAATCGAAACGGGTATTCGTGGTGTCGGTATGAGTGGTACGAGCAGTGTGACCAATACACTGCTTGGTCGTTTAGCCAGAGCCAAAGATGGATTGCTTTCTGATGTTGCGAAGGTCTTAGGGTAATTCTTATGCCAGATGATTATGGTTATATCAATGCTCGAGTGCGAGTCATGCACTCTGGATTGGTGACCAAGAAACTCGATGAAGCCATCAATGCTGCTTCGTATTCCGAGTTTTTACGAATCCTGTCCGAGACCAGCATGAGTGCCGATTTAGGCGATGCAACTGCTAGTGGTGCGGGTTTGCCGCAACTCGATGCTGCTTTATCAAGAAACTTTTTTAACACTGCCCAAAAAATTGTTGGTATGGGCACAGGTTCGGCAGGTAAGGACATCGCATTACTCTTTGCTCGGTACGACTTACTGAACTTAAAAGCGGTGGCTCGAGGTAAAATTGGTGGTCGTAGTGCCGATGAAATCTATGCCAATTTAACGCCTGCTGGCAGTCTCAAACCAGCCGTTTTGCAAAGCCTTGCCAGTGCATCCGATGTTGGTAACTTAACTGGTGTGGCAGGCGTAAATGCCTCGCCACTTTCAAGTGCTTTTCGCAAAGCAGCTCAAACGTTAACTGCCGATAACAATTTACTCGAGTTTGAAGTTGCCCTTGACCAGGCTTATTACAGCGCTGCAATCAAAGGTGCAGATTCAACAGTACTTAAAGATTATTTGCGCCGAGAAGTAGATGGGGCTAACCTTTTAACTGCCATGAAACTCAAAGCCTCAGGGACTGCCACCAACACAGAAACCTACTTTGTTAAAGGCGGCAAAGAAGTTACCCAAACCCGATTTGAACAAATTGTTTCAGGTAACGGTGGCTTAGATGGCTTAACGGCTTTTGCTCGAGTATCTGAAACCACTGATTTGGGTTCTGCCGAAAATGCTGTTCGTAGCGTGATGCTCGAGAATGCTAAAAAAGCTTACACAGGCGATGCGCTCGGTATTGGCGTGGTCATTGGTTTTTTAAAAGAAAAAGAACAAGAAGTTGCCCTTGCCCGTTTAATCGCCAGAGCTAAGTTCTACAACGTCCCTACCGATGTGATTAAAAAGGAGGTAGGACGTGGCGCTTAAACTTGCAGTGTTAACCGATGGCGAAACCGCTACGGGCTTTCGCCTTGCTGGTGTGGATGTACTCGAGGCGACCAAAGACAGTGCTATTAAAACTTTAGAAGCTGCAATTCAAAGTAACAACTTTGGTTTAATTGCTGTGGATGAAGCTGTGATTGCCGATCCAGCAAAATCCCTTGAGCGGCAAATGCGTGGACGTGACTTACCAGTGTTATTGCCCATTCCTAGCCTTACCGCCGCATTCTCAGACAGCGTAGACGCAAAAGCTTATATGCGAGAACTGGTTCGCAGCACTATCGGATTTGAAATCAAGTTGTAAAGCGAGTAGCTACTAGCCTAAAAGCAAGTTTTCAGTCAGCAAAGTAGAACGTTTTGAATTAAGAAAACACTCGGGGACACTCGAGTTAAGAAGCACCAAAAGCCAGAAGCTAGCAGCTAGCAGCTTTTTATCGGAGGTAAACGTGGCAGGTAAAATTAAGAAAATTGCCGGTCCAGCCGTAATCGTCGAGGACTTAGCAGGCGCGAAAATGAATGATATCGTTCGTGTCGGCAAAGAACAACTCGTCGGCGAAATTATTCGCTTGGATGGTAAAGAATGCTTCGTACAAGTCTACGAAGATACAAACGGTCTGATGGTCGGCGAAGATGTGATTACCACTAATTTGCCACTTGCCGTTGAACTTGGTCCAGGCATGCTTAACGGCGTGTTTGACGGAATCCAACGCCCACTGGATAAAATTCGTGAAGCCTCAGGCGATTTTATTGCCCGTGGTGTCAACGTAAAATCGCTCTCGAGAACCCAAAAATGGGCATTTACCCCAACTGCCAAAGTTGGCGATAAAGTGCTTGGTGGCTCGAGTATCGGTAGCGTGCCAGAATTTAGTTTCGTGCACAAAATCCTTGTTCCACCAAATATTTCAGGCACTATCAAAAGCATCAAAGGTGCTGGCGAGTACACCATTGATGAAGTTATGGCAGTGCTCGAAGATGGAACTGAACTTCGCATGTACCACAACTGGGCAGTGCGTCGTCCGCGCCCAGTTGCAAAGAAACTCGATCCAAATTTACCATTCCTCACAGGCATGCGAATCCTTGATGTGCTTTGCCCACTGACCGCAGGTGGCACAGCCGCGATTCCAGGACCATTCGGCGCAGGCAAAACCGTAACTCAACAAAGCGTGGCGAAGTACGGTAACGCCGATGTTGTGGTGTACGTTGGTTGTGGTGAACGCGGTAACGAAATGACCGACGTATTGGTTGAATTCCCAGAACTCGAGGATCCAAAAACTGGCAAGCCATTGATGGAACGCACCCTGCTTTTGGCAAATACTTCCAATATGCCAGTGGCTGCTCGTGAAGCTTCTCTTTACTGCGGTATCACCCTCGCTGAGTACTTCCGCGATCAGGGCTACGCTGTATCCATGATGGCAGATAGCACCAGCCGTTGGGCAGAAGCCTTGCGTGAAATCGCTTCGCGTTTACAAGAAATGCCAGCCGAAGAAGGCTACCCACCGTACCTTGCTTCACGTCTTTCGGCATTCTACGAACGTGCAGGACGCGTTACTACATTGGCAGGCGAAACGGGTTCGGTATCGGTTATCGGAGCCGTTAGCCCCGCAGGTGGAGACTTCTCTGAGCCTGTCACCCAAGCCACCTTGCGTATCACAGGTGCTTTCTGGGCGCTTGATGCCAGCCTCAGCCGCGCCCGTCACTTCCCAGCCATTAACTGGGCACAAAGTTACAGCTTGTTCAACCGTATTCTCGAGCCTTGGTACCGTGAAAACATTGCCAAAGACTACCCAGAAAAACGCACAGCCTTGATTAACTTGTTACAAAAAGAAGCTGCCTTACAAGAAGTGGTGCAACTCGTGGGACCAGACGCACTCGCCGACAACGAACGTTTGTCGCTCGAGGTTGGACGTATCGTCCGCGAAGACTTCTTGCAGCAAAACGGTTACGACAAAGTAGATGCTTCGTGCAGCATGCAAAAAGCTTACGGCATGATCAACATGATGCTCGAGTTGTACAAAGCAGGCGAACAAATGCTTGCTAAAGGCGGAGCCATCACCGATTTCCTCGATGATGCCGCTACCATCGAAAAAGTTGGACGTGCTCGCTTTGTACCAGAAGACGAATTCCCAGCCTACCAAGCCGAGTACATGAAAATGCTCGAGACATCATTCCGCGCCAAAGCCTAAAGGAGGTGAATCATGAGCTTATTAACCAAAGAATACACCGAAGTTGAATACGTTTCAGGTCCACTTTTGTTCTTGAAAAGTGCTGCTGATTTGCCTTACGGCGCTATCGTGGATATCACCGACGGTGTGAATCGCATCCGTGGCGGACAAGTCATTGAAGTTTCTGACGAATATACTGTGTTACAAGTCTTCGAGGAAACCTCAGGTTTAGACCTTGCCAAAACAAAAGTATCCTTGGTCGAAGATATTGCCCGTTTAGGCGTTTCCAAAGAAATGATTGGTCGTCGCTTCAACGGAATTGGTAAACCAATTGACGGATTGCCACCAGTCGTTGCCGAAAAGCGCTTACCGATCAACGGTAGCGCTATCAACCCAGTATCTCGAGAAAAACCCGAAGAATTTATTCAAACAGGTATCTCGAGTATTGATGTCAACATTTCCTTGGTGCGTGGTCAGAAGTTGCCAATTTTCTCAGCTTCTGGTTTGCCACACAACGAACTTGCTTTGCAAATTGCGCGTCAAGCAAAAGTGCTTGGTGAAGGTGAAGGTTTCGCTGTGGTCTTTGCTGCCATGGGTATTACCCAACGCGAAGCCAGCCAATTCGTATCAGGTTTCGAGCAAACAGGCGCACTTGCCCGTTCAGTCTTGTTCCTTAACCAAGCCGACGATCCAACCGTTGAACGCTTGCTGACACCTCGTATGGCACTAACCGCTGCCGAGTACTTAGCATTCGAGCATGGTTACCACGTACTGGTTATCCTCACAGACTTGACCAACTACTGCGAAGCACTGCGTGAAATCGGTGGTGCTCGAGAAGAAATCCCCGGTCGTCGTGGCTACCCAGGTTACATGTACACCGACTTGGCATCCTTGTACGAACGCGCAGGTGTGATTCACGGCAAACCAGGATCAGTTACCCAAATTCCAATTCTCTCGATGCCTGGAGACGACATCACCCACCCAATCCCAGACTTAACTGGTTACATCACTGAAGGTCAAATCTACGTGGCACGTAACCTCGACAGCGCTGGTATTTACCCACCGATCAACGTTCAACCAAGCCTTTCGCGCTTGATGAACAACGGTATTGGTAAAGGCAAAACTCGAGTAGACCATAAAGAAGTCGCCGACCAATTGTTTGCTTCCTATGCCCGTGGTATGGATTTGCGTCGTCTTGTTGCCATTACTGGTGAAGATGCACTCACCGACAACGACAAGAAATACTTGCGTTTTGCGGATGGCTTTGAAAAAACCTTCATCAACCAAGGACAAGCCAACCGTTCCATCGAAGACAGCCTCAATATCGCGTGGGCACTCCTATCCGAATTCCCGCGCAGCGAGTTAAAGCGTATCCGTAAAGAATACATTGATACAAACTACGGAAAGCAAAAACTCTCTGAGCTTGTCACTGCGTAAATTAGGGCTACAAAAACCTCTATAAGGAGGTGAATATATGGCAGAACAAATCAGTCCAACCCGCTCCAACCTGCTCGCTCGGCGTGGCTCGAGACGATTAGCAGTGCAAGGTGCAGACCTTCTGAAACGCAAACGCGACGCGTTAATTGGTGAGTTTTTTGCGCTGGTCAAAGAATCTTTGGCAGCTCGAGAAATGCTGCAACAATCTTCTAAAGATGCGTACTTTGCGCTTTTTGTGGCAAAAGCTTGGGATTCACCAGAAGCGGTTGAAAGTCTGGCATTGGCTAAACCCAGTGGTTTAGAACTTGAACTCGAGGTAGAAAGTATTTACGGCGTAAAAATCCCGAAAATACAACAACCTACCTTTAGTAAAGAATTGCCTTTCTCGCCAATCGGAGCAGGTGCTCGTACACTCGAGGCAGCCGCTCAATTCCAAAACCTTGTCGAAGCCATCATCAAAGTTGCCGCCACCGAAAACAAGTTGCGACGCATTGGTGAGGAAATCAAGAAAACCTCGAGACGGGTTAATGCCCTCGAGCAAATTGTGATTCCCGGCATTCAAGGCGAAATTAAATTTATTACCGACACACTCGACCAACGCGGACTCGAGGAAGTCACTACGCTCAAACGAATCAAAGCCAAGATTGACCTTGATAAAGCTACAGCTAAAGGGGTTATCAGTGCCGCCAATGAAATTGGTGCAGGCTTGTAAGCACAAAATTGCAATTCAAATGCGCTCGAGCTTCGGCTTGGGCGCGTTTTGTTTTTGGTAATTTGCTGCTATGCTGTTCTCATGTCTGAAATGGTGACGATAGACGAAACTGGGCGAATTCTAATTCCGCAAAGTATGCGAGATGAAATGAAACTATCGCCCAAACAACAACTCGAGTTGCAATTTCGAGATGGTGAACTGACTTTGCGCCCAAAATCTCAGGGTAAAATAGTTGAAAAAAATGGAATGTATGTATGGACTGGAGAAATACCCAACGATGCCACAGAAGACCTGATTGAACAAATTCGTGAAGAGCGAATTGATTCGATTCTTGAGAACATATGAATCTATTTGATTCCAATGTGGTTACAGCAGCCATACTGACACATCGGGAGCATCACGAAGTCGCTAATCTTGTTTTTGGTCAGCATAAGATCAGTCGGACAGCCGCAATTTCAACCCATAGTTTGGCAGAAATCTACAACGTTCTGACTGGAAGAGCACGAATTCCGACCAACGATGCCTTGCACTTGATGCAGCTCAATTTACAAAATGTGCAATTGGTTTCACTTGAGCCAGATGAGTATCAAAAAGCATTACAACGTGTCTCGAGTTTAGGTTTATCTGGCGGGGTAATTTTTGATGCACTTATTGCTGAGTGTGCCCTTAAAATTGGAGCAGAAACCCTTTTTACATTTAACTTGCATCACTTTACTCGACTTGGAACGGATATAGTCCAGATTACTCGAGAGCCAAAATAAGTTTAAACAAAGGAGTGGTTGATACTTCTGAAACACAACAATACCAAACTGCTTGAGAATCCAAACACCTCGAACAGACTGCCGAGGAAGTGGCTCAAGATAATTTAATTCCGTGATTAACAAGCTCTTAGTAATTTCTCGAGCTTGAGTACGCTACTTAGCAGATTCGAGTGGGAATAATCTTCCTTAGATTGGTTTTGTGTCAAAAGTTGTTTTCGTAATATCATCGGTGAAGCCGATGTACCTGCGCTATTAGCTGTTCGTGATGCCTTGTTTTGAAATAGACCAAATTTGGGTTGGGTGGTGCCAGATGCTCGAGGGCAAGGGCTAGGTTCGCAACTTTTAACACGTCTCGAGGATCGTTGTCGTGAAAAAGCAAGCGAAAATTATCATTTGGCAAATCTCGAGATTGTGGCGAACGCCAGTAGTTCTGAAATTGCTGCGCGGGATTTGTTGCAGGCAAATAACTACTTTGTGGCTTTTACCATGCTCGAGATGAGACTTGCTAAGGACACGGTTCTGCCAGCTTGGACTACTTTGCCTGTGGGGTATGAACTTCGTCTAGTTTTGCCTGAACATCACCTAGCAATTTGGCAGTGTATTGGCGATGCGTTTGATGCTCGGAATATGAACAAAAGTCGATTTGCTGAGGCAATTCGCAAAGAAGAGTTTGCACCTTATTTTTCGGGTGATGCCACATTGCAATTTGTGGCTTGGGAATTGCAAGCAGAACGCATCGCAGGGCAGGTGCTTTGTCGTGTTCTCGAGAATGGTGTTGGTGAGGTTTACCATGTGAGTGTCGGGGTTGGTCATTGGCGAAAAGGGATTGCTAGGACATTGCTTTTGATGGCTTTGCGTGAAATGCGTTCTCGAGGTGTGCAAGAATTTACGCTTGGTACTCGGCAAGAAAATCAAACTGAGGCGTGGCGATTGTACGAAAGTGTTGGTTTTGAAACCATTAAAGCTTTTCCTCGTTGGCGTAAGCATCGCTGATCTGACCGAGTTTCTTTTTCTCGAGTGATAGTCTAGTGGCAAAGGATTTTGATGAA
This sequence comes from Deinococcales bacterium, assembly GCA_013298595.1. Lineage (GTDB taxonomy): Bacteria > Deinococcota > Deinococci > Deinococcales > JAAFIG01 > JAAFIG01. Next base: position 25,036 of record JAAFIG010000013.1, read on the forward strand.
CGAATTTGTATTGCGGTTAGCCAATCCCGACGATGTTCAAACCATAACCGCTGTAACTCGAGAGGCGTATGAAAATTATATTCCCTTAATTGGGCGTGAGCCTAAGCCAATGCGAGTTGATTATGCTGTGGCTTTGCAATCCAACATTTTTTGGTTACTCGAACAAGACCAAGAAGTGGTTGCTTTGCTCGAGTTGCAATTGGAAGTAGATTATCTGCTGATTGTCAATGTCGCAGTCAAGCCCAAGTTTCAAGGTTTAGGACTTGGCAAACGCTTGATGCTCCATGCCGAACTGCAAGCGCGTCAGCTCGAGCGTCTCGAATTGCGACTTTACACCAATGAGCGCTTTGTAAAGAACATTGCGATTTATCAGGGTTTGGGTTACTCGGAAACGCATCGGCAGAAGTTGCCTGAATCAAAGACTGAAATCGTGTTTATGAAAAAATGTTGTCTCCAGTAGCAGATTAAAACCTCGAGATTATTTTTTACTTGGTACAAAACTATTGAGCATAGTTGTGTCTTCGCGGCTTTCTAGCCAAGTGCCATCAAATCCCAGTGCAACAATGCTGCAAATACCAGCTTCACTCGAGCCTTCACTTTTGGCTTCGTTGATTAACGCCGTAATATCTCGTATCAGTTTTTCATACCGTTGCTTGCTCAGCCGTGCAGTACGAGCATGGAAATGGGCTGGATGCTTCTCGAGACTTTCGTTTTTTTCTTGCTGTGGTGGTGGCGCTGGGTCTTCTCCTGCTTTTGCAAATCCATACAATGTGTAATCAGGGTCGGTGTTATTGCCCAGTGCATCGGAACGAATATAAGCCTCGAGAAATGCGTTAGAAATTAATTGTAAATCCTCGGCTTCTTTGTGCTCGATTGGTACCAAATTTCGAGCATGACTGAATTCTTTGGCTGCCAGTTGGTAAAATACTTTGCCATTTTCGCGTTTACTCTCGAGCAGAATGCCTAGGTCAAAAGCTTTTTTGGCATGATGATGCACCAAATTAGCGGCTAAGCCAGACTTTTTGGCAACATCGCTTGGGCTGGTAGGCTCGAGGAAATAATGCAGAACTGCTGTGTTACGCAGTGCTCGAGCGGTTTCTGGGTTGGTGATGCGGATGCGGTCTTTTTGCATGGGTTTAGTTTGCATCACTTGCGTTTCAGTGCGCTAGAGGCTTGGCTGAAAAAGCGAGGAGCAAGCCAAATTTATCGGTTGATACGGAAAAAGATTTTGTGGAACGCAATGGGGCGAGGCTTCTTGACCATATACACGTACCTGACGGGTATGGTCGCATGCCTCGCCCCTACGATTAATTGTTTAGAATTTTTCGGTTGAAAGCAGTGTGAGTGTCAAGGTTTTGCCCACGCCAATTTCGGACTCGAGGGTAAAAGCACCGGGTACGCGTCTGAATCCTGCCGCACCACTTGCCTCGAGTTTGATGTCATCGTCGAGTGTTTCGACCATGCGGATGTTGACGGCTCGAGTTTTGGTGTTTTTAATGGTGAAAATGATTTTGGCTCGTTCGATTTTGCTGGTGCGTTGTAGGATTTGGGCACTGCGGTTGATTTTGATGTCGAAGTCTTTGCCTAAGTTTATTTTAACAATCGTGTCTTTGGCAGTGTTGGCAAGATCGGTTTGTCCAACCAATTGATTGTTTTCTCGCACTGTCATGATGCCTGCGGGTAAGCCTTGTTGGGCAACAAAGCGGTAAGTGCGAAACAAGGCTGTTTTGAAGTTGCTGCGGGTGTCAAAGTTGTTGTTGTACTCGAGAATGCGTCTGGTTTCAACACTGGTGCGGATAAATGGCAAACTGAGGTTGCTTTTGGCTTCTAAACGTAATGGTTGTGGGTATTCAAAGCGTTGTAATCCACCAACTTCTCCGCTCGAGACAACTCGAGGGCGGTTGGCAATAGGACTGGTAGGGACTGGTGCGTTAAAGGCAATATTGCGATTTTGTGATTGCTGCAAGGCTTCTTGGTCGTAACGTGGTTGTACATCGCCTGCAAATAATGTGGTTTTGGGGGCTTCGTAGACGATACTACTTTGATTGCTGATTTCTGCCCATGCAACTAGGCTTGAGGTTTTGCTATCGGTGCTCGAGGAATCCGTGGAATTCAGGGTGTATCTTGTGTTGTTCCATGCAACTGCGGCTGTGGCGTATTGTAAGGTAGCGTTGGTGTTGCCACCTGTTCGTTGCCATGTGTAGGTTGGTGCGTAGCGAATACCATCTATGTTTGGAAACAGTACTTCGACATTGGGCAATTGAATGTACTCGCCATCTATTTTGAATAAAAATAATTCTGCTTTGATAACGGTTGCAACTACAAATGTTTCATGGAACCAAACTTTGACTTCTTTGCCTTCGTACATGGTAAGTAAACTGGGTGGTGCGGCTTGCAGACTCAGCGATGTAACACTTGGGTCGGATAACTCGAGGCTACCCGGTATTAAAAATTGGCTCAGGTCGGCATTGGGTGTCCATTCGTATTTGCTGCCTGAAACTTGGACAGTTTCACGCACTTCAGCAAAGGATGGGTAGATATTAAGTTCTGATGCTCGAGCCGAGATCAGTGCACTCGAGAGGATGAGTGTTGCTGTTAACAAGTTTTTTTGCATAGACGTAAATTGTGGCACGCTTTACTAAACGAACCATGAGGGCGGGGTGTTTGCCTCGGTGTTGTCTCGAGTAGACTGGGTAGATATGCTTTCTGTGCGGTTAATGGGTGTGCTCGAGTTTCGGATAGATGATCTGGTGGTTGTTCCATCAGCCGAGTTTTTGCCGTGGTTGGTGCGTTTAGCTGCTTCGGATGTGCCGCTGAGTTTGGTGCTTCTCGAGCCTAAGATTGGTGTGTTTCCCACGGATTTTCTTGAGTTTCAACCATTTATTGAATTGTTACCCAATGGTTTTGTGCGTCTCGAGTGCGCTTCGGATGTGCTGGTGTATCGGGCAAGTGAAGATAATTTGCGTGAATTACATCAACGTAAAGCCGAGTTTGCCCCGAATCTCGAGGTAGCTGCCACGGGATTTATGGATTGGTTGGTGTGCGAGCGTTTCGATTTGCGCTTGGTTTTTCTTAGGGCATTGTTAAATAATGCTGTTGGACTTGAGGAAACCAATAAACTCGAAGAAGCTCAAAAGAATTTGCACTATGTGGAGCGCGAAGCCCAAAGTCTCGAGCCACGATTTGCAGGTTTGTTGTATCTCGAGATGGCAAAATTCTATTGGCGGCGCAATCGGGTAGGGGAGACGGTACAGACCATCGAATTGGCATTGCCGTTACTCGAGCCGTACAAACGCTTAGAAGCCAGTGTCAATTATGCAGCCGCTTTGGTGCGCTTTGGTTGTTTGCAAGCTGCTTTACGTGCCCTTGAAACGCTACCAACAGGTGAGGCTCGAGGTTGGGCATTGTTGCATCGGGCAAATGCTTTACGGTTTCTAGGGCAACATGCAGAATCTCTCGAGTATGCGGATGCTGCTTTCGCTTTTTCCAAAGACGACGAAGATGGTTTTCTTGCCATGAGTGCTTTAACCATCACAGGTGAAGTGTTACTCGAGCAAGCTATAACCAATAACACCGAACCGAAAGATGCTGCGATAGCCCTTGGCAAAGCCATTGGTATCGCCGAGGTGCTATCCGAAGAAGCCAGCGCGTTAACATTGGCAGTGTTGGCACACACACACGCCATTTGGGGAGCTAAACAAAAAGCCCTTGAGATGGGTGAACGTGCTTTCAAACGCGCTCGAGCCGCCAAAGATGGCACTGCCACGGTTCGGGCATTACTGGCATTGTTTGCGATTACCAAAATTGGTAGTTTTGCCCGCAATGCGTTGGCGGAAGCTAAAGCCATTACCCATAAACCACTCGAGAAACTGGCTTTAGAAGCTGTGCTAACCAAAGAGAATACACCTGAATTACGAACCGACCTCGAGGCAGTAGAACAACTTTTGCAAAGTTCAAATTAAATTGTTGTAAACGCCATCGTAGCGGCGAGGTATGCCTCGTTTGAGGTCATGGTTATGCCAAATTTTCATAATTCAACTGTGATGATTCTCATGGTGAAAAATTGATTTGGTCGGTAATTTGCAACCATGAAAAGAATCTTCGCACTAACTGCCATTATTTTCCTCCTCGGTGCTATTCTTGCCAGTTGCCAAAATTCTGCGGCTCAAAAAGCAAACACTCGAGACCCGTGGTTACAACCCTTTTCCACATCGAGTATTTGGAACACGCCAATTGGCTCGAGTGCTGAGTATGTGCTAGCTGGGTATTTTGAAGGTGGTACCGCACACAATGCCGATCCAGAAATTATGTTGAAACTCGCTGCTTCTGATCCACTGCGTCGTGTTTATGGCACAGTCAATTGGACTGATCGTTGCTCGAGTAAAACAGCACCTCAGCGCACTCCGAGCAGCGAACTTCTACAAATCCCTTTCCCTGATGATTTTATTTTGGATGATGTTACGCCGACCAGCACACCAAATAATGTAGCTAGTTTACTGATGCCTGATGGTAAAACAATTATTGCTATCGAACCTTTAGCCCGTTGTCAAAAAGCGGGTGATGTGTTTGGTTGGGTAAAAAACGATACGGGTAACGAAACATTAACAGGAACAGGGACGTTCGGGGGTCATTGGGGTTCTGGGTTGTCAGGAATTGGTGGCAGTATTCGCCACGGCGAATTAACTGGCTCGAGTCCGATCAATCATGTATTAAAAATCAATGTGCCAGGAGATTACTTGCACTTTGATGCCGCTCATCCAGAAACCCCTGTCAATGGCGTGGTGCTCGAGGGTAAAGGTTATCGTTTTCCAGCAGACCGCAACGATGCTGGTGCGCCAGGAAATTATAAAGCCAGCGCAAAATTCAAAGCTGCCAAAATGGGTGCTTTACTCGCTATTCCAGCTTCGGTCAATCTGGCGAGTTTGGGCTTGCAAACCCTAGCAGCTAAAAAACTTGCTCAGACACTGCAAAATTATGGTGCGTATATTGTTGATGATGCAGGTGCAAAAGTATCTCGAGCCAGTGGCGGTGAGTACGATTACGCTCAGTTTAGTTTGAGTTTACAACGTGAAGCAGAAGGCGAATTCCGCGAGGTTTTTGGTTATAACTTTGCCCAAGATAATAGTGCAACTGGAGCAGGAAAAGTTTGGTTTGAGGATTATGGCAAGCTGATTAAAGCCCTTGCTATAGTCAATAATAATGCTCCCTCGAGTCTTGGTGGTGGCGGTACACCTCGAGTGAATACAGTTCTACCAGCCTTTGGTGAAACTGATACTGAAGTACCGACCAATCCACAAAACTTAGTTGTGCTCAAGCGAACTGTCTCGAGTGTCCAACTTGGTTGGACAGCTTCTACGGATAACAATCGCATCATGCGGTACGACGTTTTCAACAAGAATCAACTACTTGGCTCGAGCTATGGTGCGAATACAATTACCGTAAAGCAATTACCAATCAACTCGCCTTTGCAATTGCAAATTCAAGCGGTGGACACAGGCTTGAATACATCGCAGCGCAGTTCTGTTTTAGCCACTGCAACTCGAGATGGTTATGTACAAGATTTTTCGCAAAATGCCACTGGTTGGAATTTAGGCAGCAACATCAGTCTCGAGTATGGCGCGTTAAAAATGAATGGGTTTGCTGAAAATCCGTTGACTAGTATTTACTCAGGAAAAACTTGGGGTAACAATTATCAATGGCGTTTCTCGGTGCGTTCAGATTCTCAAGATGATAACGGCAAATTTCGGGCTTTATTTCATTACACAGATGCCAACAACACTTACATCCTCGAGATTGGCGGTGGGGCTGTAAACACAGTGCAACTGAAAAAACGAGTGGCTGGTGTTGAGAGCGTGCTAGCAACTTTGAATGGACACTTTGATATCAACAAATCCGATGCCGATATTGTTCTCGAGGTTAATAATGGCAAAATCAGTGTACGTGGCAACGAAAATACGCTGCTATTTGTCGATATTGCCGATGCCACTTTTACTCGAGGCAACATTGGTTTTCAGCAAATTGGTACTCAAGCGTTTATAGATAACATCGAATTGACCATCATGGAATAATGCCCCAAGCAAAATACGGTAACGTGCCGATATGAAACGATTCGACTACTCTTTTGGCGATATCCGCGTGATTCAAATGGTGACAGGGCAAATTCAAGAAAACGCATACCTTGTCATTCACAAAAATGGTGATTCAGTGCTTGTAGACCCAGGCGATAATGCTGACGAAATACTTGAGGAACTGTACAAAGAAGACGCTCGAGTTTTAGCCATACTCTTAACTCACGCGCACTTTGACCATATTGGTGCAGTGCAGCACACTCGAGAAATCCTTGAATGCAAAGTGTACTTGCACGAAGATGCTTGGACTTCTTACTCGAGAGCGCATATTGCTCCAACTCGGTATAATTTGCCATTTCAACAACCAGAAGCACCAGATGAAAAACTCGAGGTTGGCAATATTCAATTTGGGGCACTTGAGTTCACCACACTTTTTACCCCTGGTCATGCGCCAGGGCATCTGGCAATCTATTCAAGCGCAGGTTTTGTGCTTTCGGGCGATGCGCTTTTTGCAGGCAGCGTAGGCAGAACCGATATTCCAGGTGGGGATACAGAATTGCTACTCGAGCGGATTCAAACGCAGTTATACACACTGCCAGACAACACAGTGGTCTTATCAGGGCACGGGCGAGACACCACAATAGGCTTCGAGAAAGCCAGCAACCCATTCACAAATCGTTAAGATCAAATAAAGTCCTGCCTCACGGACTCGAGGCAACGCTTCACACAACTCATGGCTTTCGGCGCGATATTCGTATATATGACACGTGTCGCCCTGATTGCTTTGGCTGCCCTGATTATTTTTGGGGTGGTTGTATCTGTTTTACCGGCACCAAAATCAGAAGGATTAGCTGTTGTTACACTCGAGGGCGTGAAACTCGAATTGTACCCAGCCGCTGACCCCGATGCCACTTGGTTTTTTCAGGCTAAAGAAGTGCGTTATAACCCCGAAACTCGAGAAAGTACAATCAACAATTTAGAACGGGGTAAAAGAATTGTCAAAAATGAACTTGATTCGACCATTCAAACAGAGAGTATTGTGATTGATTCACAAGACAATATTCGTACCCAACAAGCCGAAATTTATGTACTCAAGAATTGCATTCGAGTAAAATTGGGTAAAGCAAGTGGTATACAAGTTTTTATAGATCAAAATCAAGGGTATCGTGCACCATATGCAGATGTTCGATCCGCAAATTACAAAGGTACAGGCGAACCATTAACGGCTTCATTTGATTTAAAAACAAAATTTGAATTAGGTAATCCCAAAGACGAATTCATCCAAGGCGGCAACGAGCGCTGTGTCAATGGCAAGCTCATACAGGAGAAGAAATGAAACAGCAAATTCTAATTGCAACAACCATTTTGCTAACCGTAGCAATCGCAGCAGGTTCTCGAGTTATTACAATGACAGCTCAAAAGCGCACGGGTAGCCCACAATCTGTATCTGTAGAATACACAGGTAATGTACAAGGAAAAGTGCAGAATTTATCAATTAGTGCGCCAAAAGCAGTATTAGCTGCACCAACAGGCTCTACAGTTGTGGAAGCAGAAGGAAAGCGAACCGCCACTTTTTCAGGAGGTACTGTTGCAAGTAGAGGACGTTTAAATGCTACTGGTCCAACACTTGAATATAAAGAAGTTTCAGGTTTAGGTGTTTTATCTGGACCAGTACAGATAAAAATTACTCCAGAAGATAAAAATTCTGATGAGGTTAGCATTCAAGCGGGTAAAGCGACATTTGATGTTGATACCAATGTTTCAACTTCTGAAGGTAGCATTAAACTGGTTAATGGTAAGCAAACAGTAACGGCAAATAAAGTCATATACGATGAAGAAAAAGATTTAGGTTGTTTATCAGACTCGAGAACTGTCACTGTTGTTCGTGAACCCAAGAAAGCTGGCGACCCGCGTATTGTGATTACAGCAAAAGACCTGCGAGTTAATACCGAAACAAACATTGTGGTTGCCCTTGGCGGGGTGAGGCTTGAGGCTGGCGATAATATTACAACTGGCGAAGCCTTGTATTACGATGATGGCAAAGAAACTGCTTGGGTGGTTGGTGATGTTGCCAAAAAACTCGAGGCAAAAAATGTGAATAAGAAATCTGGGACAACAATTTCGGGTGGTACAATTGTGAATTACACTCGTAAGAACACAGTAACTGTGCAGGGTTCATTATTTAAGATTCCCCTCGAGAAATTTGTTTGCCCACCGAGCAATAAATGAAATTAAAATGGCTTACTATTTGTCTGGCAACACTTTTGAGTGTGAGTTTTAGTGCGCCCGATGTTGATGAGCCATTTAACGCAGAGCCATTTACACCAAAGGTGATTTTTGAACGTGGCGAAAACCTCGTCATAGCAAAAAAATACGGACCCGATGAAATCGGTGCAATGTTGATTTGTCCACCTGATGAATCTGATCCAAAGCAAATTACAAAATCATATTTTGCAGATGTTGCCCCGTACTTTGTACACGTCTTCATCGATAAAAATGTGATTAGAGCACCACTGATTATGGCAACCAAAGAATCTCGAGGTGATGGTCAACTCACGGCAGTCAATGGTACTGGACGCGTCATCAATGCCGAGAACTGTGAAATTGATTTGAAACCAGACCCAAAACCAAACACAGTTTTTGTTGAACAAGGCAAAACCAAACTTTCAGGCTCGAGTCTAAAGTACTCTCAGGAAACAGGCATTGGTGTGATTGCTGGTCCAATTATCTTTGAACGTCCCCAAGCTGGTGGCAATACGTTGCGTGGCTCGAGTGAAAAAATCACTGTGGATGTGGATAAAGAAAAAACTTTTCTCGAGGGCAATGTTAAACTCGAGAGCAAATGCCGTTCAAGTATTGCAGACCGAGTCGAATACGATGACCGCGAGAACTTAGCTATTTTGTATGGCAAACCTGCTATTTCTAAGCGTTTAGATGGCTCAGATGAAATTAAAGCAGATAGGCTCGAGTACAACCTCGAAACCAATGATGTGGTTCTCGAGGGTGCAATCACAGGGGTTTTTGAAGATACAGCTAAGCCATGCAGTGAGAATTGATGTTTAGCTTACCTTGTTGTTAGAATGCCCGAGTTCCAAAATTCTTGGTTTTTCGAGGCTTCTCGAGATAAGGGGTTCTAACGTGGGTTTATTCATTACGATAGTGGCGGGTCTATTAGCGATTGTTGCTGGGGCGGCTTTAACGGCGAATATTCTCAGAAAGCCTGATGGCAATGATCGGATGCGGGCAATTGCAGCAGCCATTCAGGAAGGTGCTAGTGCGTATTTGCAAAAGCAGTACACAGCCGTAGCTGTTGTGGCTGTGGTGATGTTTGTGATCCTTGGTTTTGGTTTGAATTGGCTGACAGCGATTTATTTTATGGTGGGTGCTGTGGCTTCAGGTGCGGCTGGTTTTATTGGTATGAATGTGGCTGTGCGTGCCAATGTCCGCACGGCACAAGCTGCTAATGACGGGCTTGGCGCTGCGATGCAAGTGGCAACTTGGGGTGGCGCTGTAACTGGTTTATTTGTGGTTGGTTTGGGCATTTTGGTGCTTGGATTGCTGACCCAATTTTCACCTTTGATCGAAGGTCGAATTAATCCAGATGCGTTAATTGGTTTGGGGTTTGGTGCCAGTTTAATCAGTGTTTTTGCCCGTCTTGGTGGTGGTATTTACACCAAAGCTGCCGATGTCGGAGCCGATTTGGTGGGTAAAGTTGAAGCGGGTATTCCCGAAGACGACCCACGGAACCCAGCAGTAATTGCTGATAATGTTGGCGATAACGTTGGTGATGATGCTGGTATGGCAGCTGATTTATTCGAGACATTGGTCGTAACAGCCATTTCTGCGATGCTTCTTGGGCATTTGGTGGCTGGTGGTAATGACACATTGGTTTGGTTACCGTTAATTATTGGTTCAGTTGGTATTCTTGCCAGTATTGTTGGGGTTTTTGCTGTTACGCCACCTAAAGATGGTTCGCAAATTATGAATAGTTTGTACCGTGGTGTTTGGGTCTCGAGTATCTTGTCTCTGATTGGGTTTTTCCTGATTATTAATGTGTTTGGTATGGTGAACGTAACGGGGGCTAAGTTACCCAACGGGGCGGATTTAACCAATTTCAATTTATTTTTGGCAAGTACAGTGGGTGTGGCTGTCACACTTGGGTTAATGTATATTACCGATTACTACACAGCTTCTGGTTATGCTCCAGTGCGTGGCATTGCCAAAGCCAGTATCACAGGGCATGGCACCAATATCATTGCTGGTTTAGCTGTTGGTATGAAAGCCACTGCTTTTCCTGTACTGGTGATTGTGGCTGGTACATTGGTGTCGTTTAGTTTTGCTGGTTTGTACGGCGTGGCAATTGCTGCAATGGCAATGCTTTCGTTGTGCGGCATTATTGTTACTGTGGATGCTTTCGGACCGATTACCGATAATGCTGGTGGTATTGCTGAAATGGCAGAGATGGGTGAAAACGTTCGTAATGTCACAGACCCACTAGATGCTGTTGGTAACACCACTAAAGCTGTAACCAAAGGCTACGCAATTGGTTCGGCTGGTTTGGCTGCATTGGCATTATTTGCCGCTTACACTGCCGAATTCGAGAAACTTGGTAAAACCATCACCTTTGATTTATCCAATCCTTACGTGATTGCTGGTTTATTGATTGGTGGTATTTTGCCTTGCTTATTTGCTGCTATGAGTATGGAAGCTGTAGGGCGAGCCGCAGGTGCTGTTGTGCTCGAGGTGCGTCGGCAATTTCGAGAAATGCCTGGCATTATGGATGGTAGTCAAAAACCAGACTATCGTCAGTGCGTGGGTATTGTGACCGAAGCAGCCTTAAAGGAAATGCGTATTCCCGCGATTTTGCCTGTGGCTGCACCAATTATTGTTGGGTTTGCACTTGGGGCACAAGCCTTAGGTGGGTTGTTGGTTGGTAGTATCGTGGTAGGTATTTTTATGGCAATCCAAATGACCACGGGTGGTGGTGCTTGGGATAACGCCAAAAAGTACATTGAATCAGGCGATCTCAAAGACGAAAATGGTGTGGTGCTGAAAAAAGGCAGTTTCGCCCATCAAGCCGCTGTTACAGGCGATACAGTTGGCGATCCATATAAAGATACTGCTGGTCCAGCAATCAACCCTATGATTAAAGTGATTAACATTGTTGCTTTGCTGATTGTGCCATTGTTGGTGCAATGGGGCAGATTCTAAAGTAAACATCTTAAACTCGAGAGGACTTGTGTGCCTCTCGAGTTTTTTAATTGAGTTGGCTTTGTATCCTGTAAACAGGTAAACTGCTGCTATGAACGCTCGAGTTGGTATTGCCATTTTGATTATTGTGTTAGTCGCTGCGGCGGCTTTGATTCTTCGTCCTGCGCCTGCTGCAACTGCGCCGCAAAATATTGCCAGTACAGCAACAACACCTGTCACTAAGCCACCAGAACTGGATAAAGCCACGCTCGAGGCGGCTCGTAAAGCCTCTGAAGCCAGTACAAAACAAGCCAATGCAGTCCAAGCCAATGCTGCAAAAGTGGCTGGAGATGCGAAACCTGTACTCGAGGGATACAGTTTTTTAACAGTCGAAAGCGAATTAATTTTGTCTTATGCTGTGAATTTTGATCCTGTTGAGAATGCTGCCAGTACCGATAAATTTGCGGCAGCTTTAGCAAAAAATTGGAAAATTAAAGAACTCGAGTCGTATAAACCCAAGAAAATTACCATTGAATTTTACAGTGGTAAAGACCGAATTAAAGCTAAACGCTCATTTGACCCAACTGGTAAAGCAATATAAGAAAATCCCCGCTTTGGCGGGGATTTTTCTTACACATAGTTTACGCCTCGAGAGTCGCTTCGAGTTCCATGTTTGGTACTGCTCCAAGGGCTTTAGAAACAATACAACCTGTTTTAGTGGCTTCGGCAAGCTCGAGGAATTTCTCGGTGCTCAGCCCAGGCACTTTGGCTCGAGTGACCAATTTAAGTTTACTAATCACCATGCCATCACCAATTTTTTCGACTGTACAATTACCTTCGGTACTGACAAATTCAGCTGCAAAACCATTGCGCTCAAGTGCAGCATTCAAAGCCATGCTGTAACAACCAGCGTGTGCCGCAGCTAACAATTCTTCTGGGTTTGTGCCAGGACCATCTTCAAAACGGCTCGAGAAAGCGTACTGCATGTCCAGTCCGCTCTGACCTTTTAAGTGTCCTTTACCTTCTTTGAGAGTTCCAGTCCAAGTGGCGGTTGCTTTACGAGTAGGCATAAGTATTACTCCTTTCAAATCTTCTCGAGCATCCTAAGTTGTTGAAGCACAGACATTTGTCGCACAAACAATTTGGTCTCGAGAAACTCAGTCTGACATACCGTAGGAATTTGCACTCGGTACAGTTGCACAATTTCCTAAAATCAAGGATACTCGAGGTATCCCCAACAGTTTAGCGGTTAATTGCTTTGATGTTGGACATTTAAACATTCTTTGGAGAAAAAATGCACTTATATTTAGATACTGCTATTGTTGAAGAAGTCCGAGAAATTGCTGCTTGGGGTGTGTTAAGTGGTTGTACCACCAACCCTAGTCTGATTCTGGCATCTGGTCGTAAATTTGAAGATGTGATAGCCGAAATTATCGAACTGGTCAAAGGTCCAGTTTCTGCTGAAGTGACTGCCCTCGACACTGCTGGCATGATTGCCCAAGGCAAAGAACTGCGTAAAATCTCCAATCATGTAGTAGTCAAACTCCCAACTAACCCGCAAGGATTAGCTGCTTGCCGCGCCCTGACCGACGACGGACACCCAGTCAACATGACCTTGTGCTTTTCAATGAACCAAGCCATCCTCATGGCTCGAGCAGGTGCAACTTATATTTCGCCATTCCTCGGGCGAGTAGACGACATCAGCCAAGACGGAATGCAACTGATTAAAGATATTCGTATGATGTTAGACACCCACGACCTAAAAAGCCAAATCATTGCAGCCAGTATTCGCCACCCAATGCACGTGCACCAAGCAGCTCTGGCAGGAGCGCACATTGGCACAATGCCAGCCAAGATTTTCCAAATGCTGATTAAGCACCCATTAACCGATGCTGGGTTAGAAAAGTTCAATGCAGATTGGGAGAAAGCCAAGAAAAATCAGTAAGTTATTTGAACTCATGCTGATGTGGCTAACAGAAGTACAACTCGAGCAAAAGCTGTGAGCCTCGAGATTTTGGTACGATGGATTCGAGTATTGATAGAATAAAATTTGCGAATAGGAGACTCATGTGACTATAAGCCAACCCCAATTTATTTTTGATGAGCACGGCAATAAAGCCTATGCAATTCTACCAATTGCTGACTATGAAGCATTTCTCGAGCAATTAGAAGATATTGAAGATACCAAAATTTTTGCAGAGCGTCGCAATCAACCCAAAGAATCTATTTCACTTGATGCTTTCAAAGAGGAGCTGAAACGTGAGGGACGGATTTCGGGTTGAAATCCCAAACCGAGTTCGTAAGGAAATGCGGGATTTACCTGATGAAATTCTGGAACGGATTCTTGAAGTCATAACAGCTTTGCAAGTAAATCCATTACCAACAGGAACGAAAAAGCTGCAAGATCGTTCTGAGTACCGAATTCGAGTTGGTGATTACCGAATTTTGTATGAAGTGGATTTTAAAACTCGAGTTGTTGAAATTGTTGCAGTGTTACATCGGCGAAGTGCTTATCGGTAATGTACATAGATGAAAACCACCCTACTAAAGAATGAGAATTGCGTACTTGAAGGGATAAAAATAGTTATGGATAGGTCAAACAATAGAATAAAACAAGTGGTTATTTTTTTAAGTGTTTTCAGTTGTGTTCTTTTTTTGATTCCCTTATACGTTTCTTTTGAATTAAATAAACAAAAAGAGAAAAGCCTGCTCGGAGTTGTGTTTGTTTTATTTCTCTATTTAATTATTGCTTTTGTACCACAGATGTATAACTATTTATCCAAAAATCGGGACTCAGCACTTCGAGAAAAAGTGATTAATGGGTCGTCTCGGCTAACGGCAACAATAGTATTTTCTTGCGGTTCGCTGATATTTATTTTAGTTGGCATAAAAAATCTCTTAAATGTTTTTTTTGAATCAATACCAAAAGCATCAAATGATTTCATTGATTTTGTTTATTTAATGATACCAATACTTGGATTTTTTTCTCTTTTTGTAGCAAAAGAGCAATATAAAATATTTCAGCAAATCTTTGAAAAATCTTCTGATAAACCTAGGAGTCCTCAGTGAATTATCTCGAGTTACAACAAAAAATCCTTCCCGAACTTCATCTTCTCGCCACCAAAGCTGGGGTGGAAAACGCTAAAGACTTTGAAAAAGAGGCTTTGGTGCTGGCTATTCTCGAGAAAAACGCGCTCGAGGATGGGTTTAGTTTGGCTCAGGGTTTTTTAGAAATTTCTGAGGATGGGTATGGTTTCTTGCAGGATTCTTTGCTCACCCCAGAGTCGCGTAATGTGATTGTGTCAGCTGGGCTAATTAAGCAGTTTCAGTTGCGAACAGGTGATTATGTGGTGGGTGTGGCGCGTCCGTCAAAGGAGATCGAGCGTTTTAATGCCATGATTCGGGTTGAAGCAGTCAATTCTCAAGACCCAGCAGCAGCAGCGTTGCGTCCTAAGTTTGATGATTTGATTCCCGAGCATCCAGATTCGCAAATTGTGCTCGAGACTGATGGGGCAACTGTGGCTTCGCGGGTTGTGGATTTGCTTGCGCCAATTGGTCGGGGTCAGCGTGGTTTGATTGTTGCGCCGCCTAAAGCTGGTAAGACCACGTTGCTGAAACGTATTGCTAATAGTATTACGGCGAATCATCCTGAAATTAAGGTGATTGTCTTGCTGGTGGATGAACGCCCCGAAGAAGTCACAGATTTCCGTGAGTCTGTCACCAGTGCCGAAGTTGTTGCTAGTACCTTCGATGAACCACCCGAAAATCATGTGCGGGTTGCCGAATTTGTCCATGAGCGCTCGAGGCGGATTGTTGAAGAGGGCGGGCATGTGGTGATTTTGTTGGATAGCATCACGCGTTTGGCTCGAGCTAATAATTTGGTCACACCTGCGACGGGGCGTACTTTGTCGGGCGGTTTAGATAGTAATGCGTTGTATTGGCCCAAGCGTTTTCTGGGTGCGGCGCGTAACATCCGTGGTGGTGGTAGTTTGACCATTTTGGCAACTGCATTGGTCGAAACTGGCTCGAGAATGGATGATGTGATTTTCGAGGAGTTCAAAGGTACAGGTAATATGGAGTTGCATCTTAGCCGTCGTCTCGAGGAGCGGCGGATTTTCCCTGCAATTGATATTCTTAAAAGCGGTACGCGCCGAGAGGAATTATTGTTGCAAACCGATGTGCTGCATAAAATGTGGTTGCTGCGAAAAGTGATTTCAGATATGGATCCTGCTGAGGCAATGGAAATGTTGCTCGAGCGTTTGAACCGCACGGAGAATAACAAGGAGTTCTTATCGCAGTTAGCAGGTGGCTAATCTTGATTTCGGTGTTGATTCCAGCGGCGGGTAGCGGTGAGCGCCTTGGTATGGGTGCAAAAGCGTTGCTCGAGTTGCGTGGTAAGACTTTGCTCGAGCGGGCAGTGCAAGCTTTTGCGGGTATTGCAACCGAAATTATTGTGGCTTTGCCCGAAGCGAATCTCGAGTTGCTGGTGCAGAATGCTCGAGTGGTTGGTGGTGGGGCGACGCGTCAGGAGAGTGTGCAGAATTTACTGGCGGCTGCCACTGGCGATATTGTCTTAATTCATGATGCGGCTCGCCCTTTTTTGCCTCGAGAAGTGATTGAACGGGTGCTCGAGGCTGTGCAACGCGTCGGAGCAGCAACCGCAGCTCTACCTGTTGCGGATACTTTGGTGCTCGAGGATTCAGGCAATTGGGGGCAGGTTACGGATCGGTCAAAGATGCGAGCAGTGCAAACACCTCAAGGTTTTAAGCGCAGTTTATTGCTCGAGGCGCACCAAAAAGCGTTGCTTGAAGGTGTTAGTGCCACCGATGATGCTGGTTTGGTGGCAAGGCTGGGTTTGCCAGTAGCGTTGTGCTTAGGCGATGAACGTTTATTCAAAGTTACTCGAGCTGGTGATTGGGCTTTGGCAACGGCATTTGCCGAGGTTTGGGATAACGGGTTAAGCTCTTAGCTCATGGCTTATAACGTGCAAACCATTACCGAATTTGCTCCAGCAAAAATCAATCTTGGCTTAGCAGTCACGGGTCGGCTCGAGAATGGGTATCACACTTTGGATACCTTGTTTTGTACCTTGGATGTTGGTGACACGCTTACTCTCGAGCCAATCGAATCGGGTATTGAACTGACAGTGCTGGGTTTGGATCTACCAACTACTCGAGAAAACCTTGTCTACCGCGCTGCTGAAGCGTACTTAGCAGCGGCTGGCATTCCTTCTGGCATCCGAATTACGCTCGAGAAACGCTTGCCAATTGCGGCTGGGCTTGGTGGTGGCTCGAGTGATGCAGCCGCAACGTTGCGTGGCTTAGAGCGTTTATTTCCTAGGGATTTAGATTTGCACAGTATTGCTAAAAAACTTGGTGCGGATGTACCTTTTTTGCTCGAAGGTGGTGCAGCTCGAGCTTCTGGTATTGGGGATATTCTCGAGCCAGTTCAGTTACCCGAAATTCATGTGGTGCTGGCAAATCCCAATGTTGGCATTACAGCTAAAGAAGCTTATGTTGGTTTGCAAGGTCGGTTTGGTGCACCGCTCGAAATGGCAGCTATTCTCGAGGCATTACACAATAAAACCATTCCGCCTTTTCGCAATGACCTTGAAGCACCAGTGCTCGAGGTTTATCCAATTGTGCAAACAGTCAAAAATGTGTTGTCCAAAGCGGGTTTGTACGCTGTACTGATGAGCGGTTCGGGAAGTACATGTTATGGGTTAGCGCAAACTGCCCAACGAGCTAATGAAATTGCAACGGCATTACAACTCGAGTTTCCAAATTGGTGGGTTCGAGCTGCTACAAATAAATACTTCTAGCAGCGAGGCGTACCTTGACTTCATGTCTCGAGCAGTGCATTTAATCTATGCCAAGCAATTCTCGAGATTTGCCTAATGGCTTCTTGTTGTTCTGCTTCTGGTTCGAGGTTGTAACGGCGTTTGAATTCGCTAAGGATTTGCTTGAGGTTATGGTCGCGGACAGCAATAATAAATGGGAATCCAAATTTGGTTTTATAACTTTGGTTTAAGCCCGAGAATTCTGCGAACAGTTCTGGACTGAGGTTATTCAGTCCTAAGCTGCTTTGCTCAGTCACGCTGTGTTGACTCATACCAAGTTTGGTACCAAGGTCTGGGTGCTTGCGGATTAACTCGAGTTGTTGGCTGTTGCTACTGATTTGTACCGTGTGTTGCATGGTGTTATGTAATTGCTCGAGGCTCGAGAATGGACGATTGGTATAAATGGTTTTGGCTACCCATGATGAATCTTCGTAAATGCTGCCCAAAGTAGCAATAAAGGCTGTTTCGGGCAGGGTGTTTACTTCGGTTAGGGTCATTTAATTGCTTTCAAATTTGACTTCAACAGCGTCAAAAGCTGTGCTGGCAACCTCGAGCATCACGTAGGGGCTGGTGATCACTTGGGTAGTCAGGCTCCCTGCGGCTGGTGAGCGTGTTTCGATGACCAGTTTGAGGATATTGCCATCTAAGCTGGCGCTTTTATAGGCGATGCTGTATCCGCCTGTATTTTTTTGTCCCCAGAACACGGTGATAATACAGTGTTTAGCAAAATCGATTTTTGGTGCAACGGGTGCTGGTATTTGATTGCCCGAAACCATTTTCCAAGTCTCGAGGAATTCTGTGTTATTGGTGTCAAATCGGGTCAGTGGGGTTATGCCGTTATAACTGGCAATGCCGTTGCTGGGCAGGGTTTTGATAATGGGTACAGTAAGGCTGGTGGTTGGAGTGACCGTAAAAGCTGGCGTGGCAGGTGGTGCAGGTGGTGTGGTGATGATTGGGGTTGTTGGTGGTACATCAACAGTGGTTGGTGGTGTTGATGGTAGGGTCGGTGGTGTTACAGGTGTAGTCGGTGGCGTTACAGGTGTGGTTGGCGTTGCTGGCGGTGTTGTCATCGTAGGTGCTGGTGCTGTGGTTTTGGGCACACCGTACTGTACTGCCAAAACAGAACGTCGGTATGTGGTTGGAGCAGGGGAGAGGTTGACTCGAGTTTCTGTGACATCGGTTTCTGCTAGAGTTGCAAGTAATAATTCACCTTTAGGGGCTAAGTATTTATTGAGTGCAAGGGCTTCGTCGCTGGTGAGCATACCTGCGCCAAAAGCTGAGGCTCGAGGGGTGGGGGCAAATTGGATTGAGTCGTTGGCTTTAAGGTTTTTGCCAACTGTGAACCACTTTGCACCATCAAAGTAGTAAACGCTTTGCAGGTTTTTCTTGGTTTTAATTTGAATTTTATCAGCAACAAATTTGCCTTCGTAAACCGATAATGGTTTAGCATCAAGACGCAAATTGTTTGAACCATTGACCGCGAGGCTACGTGGAATGATTAATCCATTTAAGGCAACCGTGCTGGGTTTTGTTAGCTCGAGCCGTTGATTGCCCAGCAGCACGGCTTGTGGTTCGCCAATAAACACGCCATAACGGTCGCTGGTTTTGCTGCTGTATAAGGCAATATCCGAGAAGCTGTAACCGCCTGCTGGTTGGGCAATCAAGGCTTGTCCAACCACAGTACTGCCAATAACAAGTGCGGCAATGCTTGCTAAATAACTGAATCTTTTCATAACACCATCCTATTCTAGTTTGCGTAGCTGAGGTGTGGATTTACTCATCTGATCTAAAAGTTATCTCAATCTTTCTTTGAGGTTTTCTTTAATAAGTCAAGCAAATTTGAGTGAAGGTGTCAACTCGAGAAAAGGGTAAATGTTTGGATTTGCTTTGTTGACATGCTTGTTGAGTCAAAACGATTTTTAAATTGATCAAAAATTATTCAGTTAACAATTCCCAATAATTGCTGATAACTCGAGTTGCACCAGCTGTCAGCAGTGTACTGGCAGGTTGGTTGCTGCTCATTCCGATGACTTGGCAACCTGCATCTCGAGCACTATGAATACCTGCTACGCTGTCTTCATGGGCGATACAATGCTGAGCTGTAATGCCAAGTTTGTTGGCTCCCAGCAAGAATGGTTCTGGGTGAGGTTTACCATGTTGCACATCTTCTGCCATAACTTTAACCATAAAGCGTTGCTCGAGTCCAAGGGCAGTTAAGACAAATTGGGTGTTGATGGCATCAGCGCTGGTGACTAATGCCCATTTTTTCTGGTGTTGCTCGAGAGCTTTTAAGTACTCGTTTAATCCTGGAATGGCTTGGATTTGTCCTTGGGCGATCTTGCGGTAAGTGGCTTCTTTGTAATTATGGAATTCTGTTGCTTCGGCATCTGATAGGGTGCGCTCGAGTAAACTTTCAACAATAAACTTGGTTTTGCCACCGTGAACTCTGGGGTCGTTGGCGATCAGTTGGTATTGATAGCGCTCTTGTAAAACCTTTTCCCATGCTTGTTCATGAAAATGGGCATTGTTGGTGAGTGTGCCATCCATATCAAAAAGTACTGCGTCGAATGAATCCCAAAGTAACATGTTGGTATTGTAACGATTTTCCACAGTCCTTTTGCATTACAGGGTATAGACTGATGTGACATGTCTTTGCCCAAACCTAACTTAACGGATGCTCCGATGCTGAGCGCTAAGCTGCGTCAGACGATGCTGCCAGCTTTCCTCGAGTATCTGTCGACCAGTGGGCATAATGGTACGCTTGAATGTGAAAGTCCAGACGAATTGCGAGCGTATTTTTGGGTGCAGCAAGGCAGAATTATTCGGGCTTTGTGTGAACGCGAAACCGATGAAACACTGCTTGAGGGAATTCCTGCAATTCAGTCTATGTTGCGTTGGCGTTACGCTCAACTGAATTTATTTGAAGGCTTTATCAATGTGTCTGCCAATATGACTGGGACAATTTTAGGGACGTTACTCGAGGCAGCTCGGCTTGAAGATGAAATGCGTCGGGAGAAAACCTTCCGTCCTGAAGCGGCTATTCGCGTGCGGCATAATGTCAGTGCTTATGAATCTTTGGGTGCGGCTGAACTTGAAATTCTCAAAAAAGCGCGTTTTGGTACAACGGTTAAAGAATTGCGAGATGCTTTTCGGGGGATGCCCATAGACGGAGCATTGCTCGAGCTTCATGCCCAAGGTGTGATGGAAATAGAGGGTGTACCACAACCGACTCAGGTCAATAACACCTTCGAGTTACGGGCTTTTTTGGGTATTGTGATTCCGACTAAAATCGAACGACGCGCTGGTGGTTTTGGACGTGGTGGTGGCAATACTTCTTTAACGGGGTTTCATAAAACAGTGTACGATTTAATTAATGGTCAACGCAGTGCCGAGCAGTTACGCCAAGAATTACGGATTTCTCGAGGAGCAATCCGAGAATTACTGAAAAGCTTACGCAGTGCTGGTCTGATAGATTATTAAGCATGAAAAGATTTCTTATTGTTGTGTTGTTATTAGCAGGTGTGTATGCCATAGCAACCAAAGCCGACCCATATGGGTATCAATCTGGCATTCCAATTTTAATGTTTCATCGTTTCTCGAGTACCAGCACTAGTTTATACAGTGTTAAGCCGTTAGAGTTTAAAGCGATGCTCAAGGTTTTAAACTCGGATAAGTACTGTATGATTGATTTGCTCGAGTACACTTTGGCTTCGTTTCTCAAGCGTTGCGCTAAGAAAAAAGTGTTTGCGATTTCCTTTGATGATGGTCATGCCAGCCAGTTTCGTTTTTTAAAAAATGGCAAGCTCGATCCCAATTCGGGTTTGGGGGTATTGCTTGGGGTTTTTCCTCAAGCGAAAGCCACATTTTTTTTGAATGTCACTAATGGTGGAGCACCTTTTGGTCAACAGAGTCAGCAAAAAATTGCTTTCTTGCGTGCTAAAGGTTTAAATATTGGTAATCACACGGTTTCGCATCCTGATATGTCTAAACTTTCAAACCAAGCTGTGATTCGTGAAATAGATGGAGTTTGTCAGTATTTTGGGCAAAGCAGTATGATCCTGGCTTATCCTTATGGTTTTATGCCACCAAAAAGTATCACAACTTATCAGACAAAATGTCGAGTTCCAGCCGCTTTTCGAGCATGGCTAGGCTACTTTGAAGGGGAGAGGGAAACAATTAAAACAGGTTCCTTACTAGCACCACTGCCAAATACCCCAGAGTTCTCGAGTCGGCGTTTGACTTATCCGCGTTTCACTATCTCGAGTTTTCAAGATTTTCAACGCGATATTATGCGAAATTACCGCTGGCAGCCACTGCCGTGATGTTGTGCTCCTTGACTTGAGGTTGTGCTAAGTATGTTAGCGTGTGATTCATGTCTCGAGGCGCAACAGCTGCTGGTTTTATTGCTTTTTTCCTGATTGGCGCTGTTCAGGCGTTTTATGGACCTACCCAATTTGCTTTTCAAACGCGTTTTCAAATAGATGCAGCAACTGTTTCTTTGATGGTTTCATGCCATTTTCTTGGCTCTTTAACAGGTATTTTAATGGTATCGAGTCTCGAGCAACGCTTAGGTTGGCGTACATTATTGGTCGCTGGAACCTTACTTTTGATGCTTGGTTGCGTAGGTATTGTGCTTGCCCCGATTTGGTTATTGGTACTCCTTGCCACTTTTGTGCTTGGCTTAGGTTTTGGTTTACTGGACCTATCGTTTAATACTATTTTCTCCAGTGGTTTTGGCGATCAGAGTGTTGCCATGACCAATATTCTCAATGCCAGTTTTGGGGTTGGTGCCATTGCAGGACCATTTATTGTCAGTTTTTTTACCAATAACTCGAGCACACCGTTCTTACTGATGGCTGTTTTAACCATTGTGTTACTGCCATTTGTTATCCAGATAAAAGCAGCTAAACTCGAGGTTGCAACAGCCAAATTACAATTCAGTGGCTTACTTGGTTTATTTATGCTGATGTTTTTTGTCTATGTTGGAGTCGAAGTCAGTGCAGCGAATCTCGAGCCTCGGCATTTAAAAGAAGCTTTGGGTTTTTCGCCTGAAAGTGCAGCCCAATGGAATGGTTTGTATTGGGCTGGTTTAACTGCGGCACGAATTATCATTGCGCCATTAACTGTGCGTTTTCGCTTACAGCCACCACAAATTGTGATTGGTGGTGCACTTGTGGCTGTGATGGGTTTAGCCCTGACTTTTTTTGCGCCATTAGCACCATATGCTTATATTGTGGCAGGTTTTGGTTTTGGTCCGATTTTCCCAACTGGTTTTGTTTGGCTCACCCAAGCTATCCCCTCGAGTGTAGCGGCTGCCAGTATTGTCGTAGCAGCCGCTAATTTGGGTGCTGTGGTGTTTCCACCAATAGCTTCGAGAATTGCCGTAGATGCCGCTTGGATTCCGTTGGTGTTATTGGTGCTAGGAGTTGGTTTATTGCTGTTAACGGTGCTGCTCATGCGACGTGCTCGAGTTTAATTATGGTGCTGAAAATGGTGATGGGATAACGTTAAAGATCAGTGCGGCGAGTAATGCCACAGCTAGAATTAAGACAACTCGTCCAAACCAAGTGCCAATCAGCCATTGCAAGAGTAAATAAGCGGTCAGTAAAACTGCGCCGTAAAAACCAACCAGCGATGCCACCAGTGGTAAAAAACGCATTTCGCCTAAGACAATTAAAGCACCACAAACCAAGTACAACAACCATAAGTAATCGCCACCTTGTTGTTGTGGTTTAGCCATGGGTGTACCACCGACCACTTGTGGCGGTGGGTTTGGATTATTGGTTGGTTTAGGTGTGCCCCAAATCTGAGCACCGGGTGCAGCTTTTGGTGCTTGATTGACAGGTGGTGTAACCTGTTGCTGAGGTGGTTGTGGTGGCGGTGGTGACACTCGAGTTGTTTGGGCAGCGGGTGCTTTTTTGTTGCCTTGGCTTTTCTCGAGCAAAGCTAGAAAATCCTCGGCGGTTTGTGGGCGGTCATCCACTTTCATTTTCATGGCTTTCTCGAGCACATCCGAAAAAGCTTTTGAAACATTTGGGTTCAATTCTCGAGCGGTGGATTGTTTAACACCACTGGCACGGTCAGTGGCTGCCACAGGTTCTTTTGCGGTCAATGCAAATTGTAAAGTGCCTGCCAGAGCGTATAAATCGGTAAAAGGTCCACGCCGAGCTTCGGAAGCGTATTGCTCGAGAGGAGCATAACCTGGGGTGACAATAATGCTTTGTTTTGCGCCACCTGCAATGGCTCGAGCGCTACCAAAATCGATTAATACTGCACCGCGTTGAACCATCATGATGTTGTCTGGTTTGATGTCACGGTGCAATAAATTGGCACTATGTACTAAATCCAGCGCGTTGACAATTTCTCGAGCAATTTGTAGCACTTGTTGCTCGGTGAGCACACCACCTTTTTCGACCAGGCTTTGTAAGGGTTTACCCTCGAGAAATTCCATGGTGTAGTACTCGGTGTCGTTTTCGGTGAAAACATCGTAGACCCGAACAATATGTGGATTCGGGTTGGTCAGGGTTAATTTTGCCACCACTCGAGCTTCATCAGCAAAGCGCGCTCGAGCTTCAGTAAATTCCTGAGGAGCATAAGTATTGGGCGGACGGACACTCATGCCCACGCGGACACTGCCGCTTGGTTGGAATTCTTTGACCACCACAGGAATTGCCATGGTGGTATTTTGGGCTTTGTAGGTCACACCAAAGCCGCCCTGACCAAGGACTTTTTCGATTTTGTACTTACCACTCTGTAAGACAGTGCCTGTTTTTAGGGCAGTTGGGTACTGTGCGCCTTCAAGACTTCCGCCGCACATGCTACAAGTGGTGTTACTATCTGGGTTTTGGGTGGCACAATAAGGGCAAACAATCATTTTTGATTCCTGAAAAGCTTATAAAGCTCAATTAAATGGCGGCTCGTTCCTCGAGTTTTAATACCAGTGCTGTTGCATTGTCCGAGGTGTTGTGTTCAATAGCCACGCGCACCAATCTGTCGGCAAGGTCTTGAGGCTCGAGTGGTTCTTGTAAATAAACTGCAAATTCGCTGGGTGGGAACACCCCCCAGACACCATCGGAAACAATAACTAATTTGGCATTGGTTGGCATTGTGAATTCGCGGACTTCAACATAATCTGGTGGTAATTCTCGGACAGAACCAAGTGCTCGCATGATTTTATTGCTGTCTGGGTGATTATGGGCAGCCTCAGCTGAAATAATCCCCATTTTAACAAACATGGCGACCATGCTGTGATCTTCAGAAATTTGTTGCACTGTATCAGTGATTAAATAGGCTCGAGTATCACCAACATGACATAAAGCCAGTTTATCGCCATCAGCAATAATCCCTGTAAAAGTACAACCGCCTGATTTGCCTTCCATTGCTCCTATAACTCGGGCATTGGCAAGAGAAATGGCTTCTAATACAGATTGGTTGCTAACTTCGGACAATGGGTAGTCCATAAAACCAGAAATAGCGGCTTGGCTGGCATCTTCGCCTTTTGCCATACCGCCAATACCATCAGCAACACAAGCCACCAAGTAGGTATCTGCGCCATTATCGCCCATCGAGCGGCGCATCCTGTACCCGACTGAATCCTCGTTGGTGATTCGGTCTGGGTTGATACCAACGGTACTAGCAGTACCGATTTGCCAGAAGTACCGTTTGGTTAAGGCACGCTCGAGTTTAGCGCATAACTCGAGCGCATCACCTGGATTAACTCGAGTGGTGGCTGTTGCCAGCATAGCTGTTAAGGCTTGTGGCGCACCTGGAATATTTGGGTATGTGACCAGCATTTCGCCTTCGATTGGCATTTGCCCAGTTAAACCATGATAAAGCAAGGCACCAAGCGAATAAACCCCTTCAATACCATTGATTTTTGCACCAGCCGCACGTTCAGGTGCACCATAGCGTGGCGCTTCGGCACCAATCACATCACCGATTTTATGTACCCCAGGTAAACGCTGCAAACGTGTCGGGTTGAGTAATACATCTCGAGGGTCTACGGCAACTGTGGCAAAACCCCGAGCATGTAAGTACCGATTTAAGCGAGCTAAGTCCACCACTGCCGAAACCACACTGCGAATATCTTTTTGGGCAATGGCGGTTTCGAGTGTAACCCCATCAAGTTTAGGATGGGCAATTAAGGTTTTATTTTCGTACTCACCAGCATCCAGTAATGCAGGCAGCATTGGGTGCGGGTACAAAGCTCGAGTCACATCTGCGCCTCGAGCATAAATGGCTACCAATACTTCGCTGCCGTCAGGTGCTTTTGCCAGTACTCGCCCAGCGGACTGTTGCGTTAAAAGCGCGTACTCGCCACGTTCAAGTTTCATGATGGGCGGTACTACCAATTGCGGATTGGTAGTGCTGGCTGTGGTTGGTTCAAGAATTTCTTCCTCGAGAAAACCTGTATCTTCCTCGAGTTCAGCCACTACCACAGGTAATTCCTCGAACGTAGGTGGTGGTAGTAAAACAGTGGTTTCTTCTTCTGGCAGGACATACACACCATCTTCTGCGTCAATTGCTTCATCAGCACTGACTTCTGGCGTTGTTGTCAACGCTGCTTGGGATTGGCGTGGGTCTTCGTTGTTCACGCGGCATCACTCGACATGACAAATAAGAATTTCATATTGCCGAATGCAACTTCATCGCCATCGTTCAGGCTTTGCGGTTCGATGATGCGTGGGCTGTACTGGGCTTGCCCAGCGCGTTTAACATAAACACCATTGGTACTGCCAAGGTCGCGGACTAACCAGACACCATTCTCGAGATAAACTTCGGCATGACGGCGTGAGATATAATTTTCGCCTTGTCCGCCTGATAAATCAATATCCACAGGACCAGCACTTGGGTCAAAGCGTCCAACCACCATGCGTTCGGAGTGCATGACAAACCCATCACCTGTCATACCACTGCGAGGGATTAACTTGGCTTGATTGACTTTGCCTGTAGGCAATGGGGTTTCCATTGTGGCTTTGGAATTAAAAGTGCTGTCAGCAGTTGCGGCAGCCACAGCAGGGACAGCAGCGGCAACAACTTCAGCAACTGGTTCGTCCACATTCAAAGCAGGTTCATCCACAATAGGCAATGGTGGCGGTGTGACATCACCACTGAGTAATGGTGTGTCCAAAGCAGGAATGGCATCGGCGGCTGATTCCACTGCCAAAGGTTCTTCGATAACAGTCTGATGACCAGACGAATCGGCAATAACGGGTGCTTCAATAGGCGCGACAACTTCGGCAACGGCAGGAACAACGACTGGAGCAGCAACGGCAACACTTTGCAATTCAACGCCGCAACCTTCACAGAACTTCGAGCCTTCTGGGTTTTCCGTACCGCATACGTGACAAACGATCATGTTTACTCCTTAAATGTGTTTATTGTACGTGAATGGAGGCATCAAATGCCAATACCAAAAATCTAAGCGCCAGTTAACTTACGAATTTCTTCGTCAGAAGGCAAACCGCTACTTGCACTCGAGCCGCCACCCACTTTAATAGTTTGGGTTTTTGCCCCCATTTTAATGGTTTTTGCTGTGCCAGCACTCATTCCCTTACCACTCTCGAGTTCAGACTTGGCTTGATCCAAAACTTGGGTCATGGCAGCATTACCAAGTCGGACTGTCATGGCTCGAGCAATTTCAATGGTTTTAGCAGCAGCTTGTGGGTTGCTTTGGGCTTCTTTGGCAGCTTGTTTGACTAAGCCTTCTAAGTTGCGTTGTTGCACATACCCCATGACTGTTGGGTTAACAGCGGCAGTTGCGCCTTCGTCGAAACTAAATTCAACCACCACATCCACAGGCGGAATTTCGCCACGAGTGCCTTCGCCAGGCATATCAAAAGTTAAACCAATCTGAGCAATTCGCACTCGAGCGGGTGGGCGTGGTGGCAAGGTTAGCTCGAGTAAAAACGCAGTTTGGTCTTTGGATTCTAAGTTTCCTGCTCGAGATTTCATTGCGCCACCAGCGCTTTGCATTTCGCATTCGGCAAGGAACGGATACACGCGGGTGACACGATCTAAGGTAACGCCTTTGACACCACGTAAACTAAACTCGAGGT
The DNA here is from genome assembly GCA_013298595.1 of Deinococcales bacterium. GTDB lineage: Bacteria > Deinococcota > Deinococci > Deinococcales > JAAFIG01 > JAAFIG01. Next base: position 52,191 of record JAAFIG010000013.1, read on the forward strand.
TGGTGACAACTTCCGAGGAAGCGCGTTTGAATTCTTCACCTAGCACAGCAGGTAATTCTGAAGCTAAGACGCTGGCTGGTGGTTGTGCATTCTGACCAACCACATGGATGACGCGTCCACCAGTACGATCCGAGATTTCACCCATCAGGTCTTCGTTGAATTCATCACCAACACCAAGGCTGGTGATCGTTACACCCTGAGCAACATAGGTATTGGTAACAGCGCGGCAAGCGTCTTCGTCGAACGTTGCGCCGTCGGTTAACAACATTACGCGCTTGTTTTTATTACCAGCCACAGTGTGATTGAGTGCCTCGAGCATACCCAAACCCATCATTGTGCCGCCTGAGTGTTTACGAAGGGCTTCGACACCTGCCAGTAAACTTGAGCGATTACTGGTTGGGGCGGTTAATGTACTGGCATCATCATCAAATTGCACCACTGCAACACTATCTTGCGTGGTTAAATCTGAACTCGAGACTAAACTCGAGAGTGCTTGGATTGTCAGTTCCAATTTCGTTTTACCACCAGATACTTTTTCGCGCATACTGCCTGAAGTATCGACAATAAACGTCAAAGCCAGTGGTGCTCGAGCTGTGATCTGAGGCGTTAATTGCGCTAACAAAAAGAGTTTCTGGGTTTCTGTACCGCCCTCAGGTGAGGCTCGTAAATAGTTGCGGTGCGGAGTTAATGAGACTTCGATCAAGGTATCCTCCTGTGGAATTTCTTACTGACTATTCTACGCCTATGGAGGAAGAAAAGTTCCACAAATTCCGCTCTGCGACTTTGGGATGAGATGTCTAGTTGCTAACCAAGACAGATATTTACTTGCTAACCAAGACAGATATTTACTTGCCAACCAAGAAAGTTGCTTGCTAAACAAAACAAGAGGATACAATGGGTTTCGTAAAGGTGGATAAAAACATGGAACAAATTTCTTTTCGGGAACGGTTTCGGTATTGGTTTGACAGTGTTATGGCAAAAGGTCCGCTTGCCACAATTGCTTTGTTATTTCTTGCCAGTGTTGGCTTTATCACCATTATTGGTTTGCTGGTCTCGGCTTTGGGTTTTGCTCCAGAAGATGAAAATGGCAAACCACAAGGACTTGCCGATGTTATTTGGGGCAACTTAATGCGAACCTTAGACAGTGGCACAATGGGCGGAGACGTAGGCTGGGGATTTCGCGTTTTTATGCTTATTGTCACACTAGGTGGCGTGTTTATTGTGGCAAGTTTAATCGGCATTATCTCAAGTGCTTTTGACGGCAAAATCGAAGAACTCAAAAAAGGTCGGTCTAAAGTGCTCGAGACTGACCATACCTTAATTCTGGGTTGGAATCCCCAAGTCATCGGTATCATCAATGAGATTTGCAAAGCCAATGAGTCGCGTAATAACGCGGCTATTGTTATTGTAGCTAACCAAGATAAAGTCGAAATGGAAGAAATTATTCGTGAACGTGTTAATAAAGGTAAAACCCGAATTATTTGTCGCAGCGGTAACCCAATAGACTTAACCGATCTCGAATTAGGTAATCCTAATGCCAGTCGCAGCATTATTATTCTGGCAGAGACCAACACCGCAGACCCAGATGCCAGCATTATTAAAACTACATTGGCACTAACCAACCATCCTAAGCGTCGAGCAGCGCCGTATCATATTGTTGCCGAAATCCAAAACTACGATAATCTCGAGGCAGCTAAACTTGTTGGTAAACACGAAGCCCATTTTGTACTGGCAAAAGATTTAATCTCGAGAATTACAGTGCAAACCTGTAGGCAAAGCGGTTTAAGTGTCATATACACCGAATTGCTCGATTTTGGCGGCGATGAAATATACTTTACGAAACAACCAAGCCTTGCGGGAAAAACCTATTTTATGGCTCAACAAGCTTTTGAGAAATCTGCGGTTATGGGATTTGCTCGAGATGGCGTGATTCAACTTAATCCACCCGCAGAAACAATTTTAACAGCCACGGACGAACTGATTGTCATTGCCGAAGATGACAGTTTGATTGTGCAAACCACAATTCCAAGCCACACAGAGACCAAACATATTGCCCTTGCCGAAAATCCTGTTCAAAAAGCTGAGAAAACGTTAATCCTTGGCTTTAATAACTCCTTATCAACCATTATCCATGAACTTGATTCTTATGTTGCCGTTGGCTCGGAAATCCTGATTATTGCCACCAAAGACCAACCAAACTTACCAACTGCTAAAAACCAACAAATCAGTTACCGACAAGCCGACCCGTCCATGCGAGCCACCCTCGAGACACTACAACCTTTTCCATACGACCATATTATTGTCCTTGCCAGCGACAGCCTCGAGCCTCAACTGGCAGATGCCAAAACCCTGATTACACTGTTGCACTTACGTGATATTGCCGATAAATTAGGGCGTGACCTGAGTATTGTTTCAGAAATGCTTGATACCGCGAACCGTGAACTTGCCGAAGTCACCAAAGCAGATGACTTTATTGTCTCCGATAAACTGATCAGTTTAATGCTTTCGCAAATATCAGAAAATAAGCAACTGGCAGAAGTGTTCAGGTATCTATTTTCCAATATTGGTAACGAAATTTACTTAACCGATGTCGAACAGTACATTCAAGCGGGTAGTACCACCAACTTTTACACTATTCTCGAGGCAGCTAAGCGTCGCAACGAAACAGCCATTGGCTACCGTCTTGTACAACATGCCCATGATGCTAATCGAGCCTATGGAGTCAAAATCAATCCGCGTAAAAGCGATCAAGTCACATACTCGAAGGGCGATAAAATTATTGTGCTAGCCGAAGCATAACTCGAGATATTTGCCTACTTTGGGAGCCAATTTCATCAATGAACCTCGAGCGAAAGTCATTTCATTTTGATTTTGGGCGAACACAAGGTTCGCCCTATAAGAACGATGTTTTTCGTAGGGGAGGGGCTTGTCCCCTCCCCTGTGAGATTGAATTTGGTGACTTTCGCCCGAGGTCTAATGTCTTCTTAAAAGGGCGGGTACTACGAAAAATCGATCCTTGCGACCCAAGCCTGAAGGTGCTGCTGTAAAAGTTAAGAACCCTTGTGATTGCCCTATTCTTATCTCTATCCCGAATCCACGTTACTGACGCTTTGTTAAATTGTATGACTCGAAACTTGTCATCCTAGAGGCGAGGCACGTCTCTTAACCAATGGTTTCTGATTGGTCGTGTAGTAACTCGAGAAATGCCTTCTCGAGTTCTTGAGGTAATTCTTTGCCGCGTTTCTCGGCGTAGAAGCTGCGGTATGCCTCGAGTGGATTGAGTTCTGGGGTTTTTGCTGTTTCAAGGGCTGCTTGTAATTCTTGATTTTGCACTTCGACTTCTAAGGCAAATAATTGTTGTGGATTCCACCACGATTTAATACTGTTTAGCACCCGATCTTTTAATCCAGGAATGGCTTGTTGCAATAAAACTGTTAATTTTGCATGACCTGTAAAGCCTTTTAACTCCTCGAGTTTACGATCTATATTTTCGATATCTACTCGAATATTTTTCAGGGTTTTACCGCTCGAGAGTGGAATATGTTCGACTTTTGCGGGTCTGCCAGCACTGACTTCGATCAGGTTAATACGTTTTTGTTCGCCCGCTTCGCCAAAATCGAGTTGGATAATACTGCCACTGTACTGCACAGGTGGGGCGCTACCTAATTCTTGGGGCTTATGCAGATGTCCAAGAGCAACATACTGTGCACTCGAGGGAAAACTTTGTGGGTCGAGGCTGTAGGCATTGCCAACATGGAAACTATATTCGGAATTGGATAACACCCCACCATCAAGGGTTGTGTGTAACATCAAAATGTTAACAGCGTTGGTTTGAAAATCTTTGCAGACATGCTGCACAAAGAACCGCATTCCATCACGGTATTTTTGTCGCCATTCACCAATATCAGGGGCAGCCAGTAAATCGGCAGCTTTGACTAAGCGCCGTTCGGATAAAAACGGTACACCAGCCACCACCAGAGTACCAGCAGCTAACTCGAGTTGCACAGCTCGTAAATCAGCACGAACTTGCCCAAGCACAGTGGTCTTGACCCTCGAGAGTAAACCTGCGACGCTCTCGAGACGTTGTGGGCTATCGTGATTTCCTGCAATCACCACACTGGGAATACCTGCTGCCCCTAATTCCAAAAAAAAGTCGTAAACTGCTGCTTCGGCTTCGGCACTTGGGTTTGGCATGTCGTAGACATCGCCTGCAACTAACACGGCATCCACTTTTTCGGAAATGGCGATGCCACGAATTTCCTCGAGCGCTGCTCGGATTTCGGAGGTGCGTTCCATGCCACGCAAAGTGCGTCCAGCGTGCCAATCGGCGGTATGAAGGAGTCTCAAAGGCGTACCTGTGGGGTGGGTATCATTAGCGTAAATCTAAACCGCTTAGACATTCCTCGGCAACGGCTCGAGCCACGGGGTCTTTGCTGCTACGGGCATACGAAACACCACGTTGCAAACTTTCTAAGGCTTTCTTATTGTCTTTGTTATCCAGCACCATTGTTTGGTATTTATTCAGGTACGAATGGGCTAACAAAACATCTCGCGTTTTTTCGGGTGGTAATTCACGCAGTTCTTGTAAGCATTTATCAAATGCTTGAATTGCACCGTTTTTATCACCAACCAAGGCTTTTTCACGTCCTGTTTTTAAAGTAATGGCAATTTGTGTGTAAATATTTCGCATGATTAACGCCCCTCGAGTAACGACAATATATCAGCTTGGTTGTTTTCGCGGGCAAGGTCTAAAGCGGTTTTGCCTTTCATATTTTTCCATTGTAAATCTGGTTTGGTTTGCTCGAGTAAGAATTGCACAATTGCGTAATCTGCAAAATCTACAGCAATATTAAATGCCATTGAAGCGCCTTCCGTTGCCCCTAAAGTAACCAAGTGGCGTATGAGTTCTTCATGACCAGAAATGACAGCATGAACCAATAAAGAAATGCCATGAGCACCTCTGGTACGAATAGCATTGCTATCAGCAGCAATAAAATCTTTGACCGAGGCTAAATCGCCAAGCATCGCGGCTGTGGTAATCTCGAGTTTTGCACCATGCTCGAGTAAATACAAAGCAATGGCGCTCTGACCAACGTGCGAAGCGGCTTGTAATGCTGTTTCAAAATCCCCTTCACGCCATTCAAAAGCAGCATCTAGTAAATCTGGGTTTGCCGATAACATGGTTTTGACCTGCTCGAGATTGCCATGACCTGCGCTAACAAAGGCTTTAATTGTTTCTTGATTCATGTTTAACCTCGCGTTGACCTAGATCTTCGGCGAATCTGAGTAAATAACCATCTGGGTCTTGTACCAGAAACTGGCGATTGCCTAATTCTACATGATCTTTTCGATACCAGCGTTCCTCGAGGGGCATCATCAAATGGATCTGACGTTGCGCTAATTGCTCGAGGATTGGTTGCAGACTTGAAACAGTGATTTGAAAATTGACACCTCGTCCTAATGGATGTTCAAATACGGCTGTTTGCCAAGTTCTGCCAACACCAATCTGATCTATCATCAGTTGCGTATCTTCAAGCACTAGAAAAGCAAAACCTTCTTCGGGGCGCTGATATAAGACAGTAAAACCAAGTACTTTGGTATAAAACTCGAGGCTAATTTGAAAATCTTGCACACTGAGTTCTGGAATTAAACTCATAACCCCGGGACTCGAGTTCCGCCGCGTCCATCCCAGCCATTAAAACCATAGAAACGTCCTGCTAAACCTGTGTTTAAGTAATCCAGCAATGGGTCGCGCATGGGTACAGGTCCGAGTTTTTCAACAGCTTCTTTAGGATCAAAAAACCGTGCTTCGACAATAAAACCATCAGGGTCTCGAGGGTTGAGTAAACCATCCCATTCGACATCGAAAGCAAAGACAATGGTGCGTTCGTTTTTCATCTCATCTTCGATATGCACGCTGTACGCCAAGCAGTTGACATGTTTAACTTTTAACCCTGTCTCCTCGAGTACTTCGCGTTTCACAGCTTGTAAAGCAGTTTCACCATGTTCAACCATACCACCTGGTACGGTGTAGCGCACCCGTCCTAAACCCTGCCAATCGTTGGCAACCAACAGCACCCGACCCATTTTGTCACGTAAGACTGCGGCAGCAACCAAAAGTTCACGCCGAGCCATTACGCAACCACTTTCTGCATTTGCTTTTCTAAGCGTTCAGCAATCAAAGTTTCTTTTTCAAGGGCACGCAAAGCAGTGGATAATTCATTTAACCCACCTTGCATCACAGACTCGAGAGGATAATTTTTGTTCTCACCCTCGAGCCGATGATCGGTGACACGATTTTGTGGATAATTATAAGTACGGATTTTTTCGCTACGCTCACCACTACCAATTAAACTCGAGCGTGCTTCGGAGCGTTCACGCATGGTGCGTTCACGTTCACGTTCAAATAATCTCGAGCGCAAAACAGTCATGGCTTTTTCACGGTTTTTCATTTGGCTGCGCCCATCTTGGCAAGTGACCACAATTTCATCAGCTGTGCCTTCGCGGTAAACCACGCGTACAGCGCTATCGGTGGTGTTCACACCTTGTCCACCATGCCCACCAGCGCGGAAAACATCCACCCGAATCTCAGCAGGATTAATTTGTACATCCACATCTTCAGCTTCTGGCAATACTGCTACGGTGGTGGTACTGGTATGAATCCGCCCAGCTGATTCTGTTGCAGGAATCCGTTGCACACGATGCACACCTGATTCAAACTTAAACACAGCAAATGCCCCAGTGCCACGAACTTCGGCGGTTAATTTGGCAAAACCACCAATATCAGATTCGTTTGTATCAATCACCTCGAGCTTAAAGCCCAAGCCTTCACAATAGCGTTGATACATCTGCAACATATCGGCTGCAAATAACCCAGCTTCTGCGCCACCTGTACCAGCCCGAATCTCGAGAATCACATCTCTAGCATCAGCCACATCTTTAGGCAATGTTAAATCCTCAAATTCTGCCTCGAGCAAAGGAATTTTTTCCTCGCATTCAAGTACATCTAAAGCTGCTAATTCGCCCAGATCGGCATCGGAAAGCAAACCCAGAGCTTCGCTTAAACGTTGACGCGTTTCCAATAATTCACGACTAATTCGCGCTAATTCGCGCATTTCGCCATACTTACGCTGCACACGGGCGTATGCCGCGCCATCCGCCATCAAAGCAGGATCGGCAAGACTCGCCTCGAGTTGTGCAAACTCGGCAAGAATGATTTCAAGTGACTCGTTCATAACTCGAGAGTCTACCGTTTCTGGAGGGGTTTGTGCTAAGGACGGAGGTCGGGACGAAAGAAAAAGGATTAATAGAGGGATAAGTTCACAAACGAGTAGCTAGAAGCTAACCGCCAAATCTTGCTAGACTGGTCTGACTTATAAGGGGGCATCATGTTTGAACTATCTTTACTCGAGAAGATTGCTTTTATTTTAGTGGCTGGTTTTTTTGGTTCTTGGGCATTATTGTATTTTGCTCGGATTTACCAAGCCATTGCTCGAGGCAGTGCAGATTCTGAAGATCGGTTCGATAACTTACCAAACCGAATTGGTGCGGCATTATGGGCAACACTTTTACAAACTCGAGTTTTCCGAGATCGTTTCTGGGTCAGTGTTTTACATGCGGGGATTTTCTTTGGGTTTACTTATTATTTATTGGTTAATGTTGTAGATGGACTCGAGGGTTTCTTTGGTTTTCATGTGCAAAGTAATACTTGGTATACTGCTTTGTATTTGCTCAGTGCAGATTTATTAACAGGAGCGATCTTACTGGGTGTCATAAGCTTGTGGATACGCCGATTTTTTACCTCGAGTGGCGAAAAAACCTTTTCTTTTAATCCGCGAACATTGTTACATGAAGCTATTCAAAACGGCAAAATTCGTTCAGATAGTGGCATTGTTTCAGGATTTATTACCTTCCACGTCGGTATGCGTTTTCTTGGGCAGGGTTTAAAGTTGCTCGAGTCTGGAACAAACCCAGATTTATTTCAACCATTTGCTTCGTTATTGGCTGGGGCATTAACAACGCTGGGTTTATCTGAACAAGCTTTAATTTCAGGTTTGCATTTTACATATTGGGGAGCACTTGGCAGTATTTTGGTTTTTCTGCCTTACTTTGCCCGTAGTAAACACATTCACATTGCCACAGCACCAATCAATTATGCACTCGAGCGTCGTCGTGATGGACAGGTACTCTCGAGCGGAGTCATTCCACTGATGGATCTGAGTAGTCTCGAGCAGGACGAACCTAAAGTTGGTGCTTTACGGCTCGAGGATTTATCATTTCCTAGGTTACTCGATGCCTATGCTTGTATTCAATGCAATCGCTGCCAAGATGTTTGCCCTGCCAATGCCACTGGCAAGGCGTTATCGCCAGCTGCACTCGAGATTAATAAACGCATGGAATTAAATTCCTTAATTGGCAGCCCATTCGAGTTACGCCCAAGTTTCTTGGCTGGCGAGGCATCTCCCAGACCACTACTCGAGTTTGCCATTAACGAAGAATCGGTGTGGGGTTGTACCACTTGTGGCGCTTGTATGCAGGTCTGCCCTGTCCAAGATGAACAAATGCTCGACATTATAGATATTCGCCGTGAACGTGTAATGATGGCGGGTGAATTCCCGAAACAATTGCAAACCGCTTTTACAGGTATGGAACGCCAAGGCAACCCGTGGGGCATCAGTGCCGACAAACGTATGGATTGGGCAGATGGTTTAACTGTTCCAACCATAGACCAAAACCCAAATCCAGATGTCTTGTATTGGGTTGGTTGTGCTGCCAGTTACGACCCCAGCGCACAAAAAGTCTCGAGAAGCTTTGTGCAACTTTTGCAAGCTGCCAATGTTAATTTTGCTGTACTAGGCAAAAAAGAAAGTTGTACAGGCGATACAGCACGGCGTAGTGGCAACGAGTACTTGTACCAAGAACTTGCAACAAAAAATATTGCTACTTTAAATAGTCTGCAACCCAAACTGATTGTGGCAACGTGTCCGCACTGCATGAATATGATTGGTAACGAATACCCGCAACTGGGTGGCAATTATACTGTCATGCACCACACAACCTACCTCGAGCAATTGGTTTCCGATAAACTGCTTGCCACGGGTGATTTCTCGAGTGGTAATGTCACGTATCACGACCCTTGTTATTTAGGACGACATAACGATGTCTACGATGCACCAAGGGAAAATTTACGCAGTCTTGGTTTTGATATTCTTGAACTCGAGCGTTCACGTGAAAAAAGTTTTTGTTGTGGTGCTGGTGGTAGCCAATTCTGGAAAGAAGAAGAACATGGTACCGAACGTATCTCGGACAATCGAATGCGAGAAATTAAACAAACCGTGGCTGGAGAAGCCACCAAAACAGTGGCAGTTGGTTGCCCATTTTGTAAATCCATGTTAGCCAGTACCCCAGAAGCTCAAGATAGTGGTGTGGCTATCAAAGACATTGCTGAACTGATGCTCGAGAATCTTGAAACTGGACGCAGCAAAGGTGTGATTGTATCGCCAAAAGTACCCTCGAGTATTGGCATCAGTGGTGATGATTAGCAGTCTCGAGTTTGAAGTGGTTTTATTGGATTTGTACCAGAATTTACCACCACTCGAGTCAGATGAAATTTAAATCACAGGTTCGAGTGGTTGATGTTCAAACAGCGTTGATAGTGTCACTAACGTATTGGTACGAATTACACCAGGCACTTGTTTAATTCGGTAGAGTAAATTCTCGAGTTCGTGTGGGTTAAAGGCACGCACTTTTAAAATCACATCTAAGTCTCCTGCAACGCTATGACATTCTTCGATTTCGGGTAACTGAATAAAATTCGCCGCTACAGCTAAACCATTAGAGTTATTTTCTAAACGAATTTGAATAAAAGCCAAAGTGCTCAGTCCAACTGCTGGAGCATTAATACGAGCACCATAACCCGAAATAATCCCGCGTTTCTCGAGGTTTTTGACTCGAGCGTGTACTGTGGCGGCACTCAAGCTAACCTTTTGGGCGATATCGGCGTAGGTTTGGCGACAGTCTTGTTGTAGCTCTTTGAGGATACTGCGGTCAGCTTCATCTAACTGAATCATATTCGGATTCTAGCACATAAGCAGAACCACGTATTGACGAAACAGGATTTCTTCACATATTGTTAGCTATGACTACTGCCGCAGCCACCACACCTAAATCTCGAGATACTTTGCTGATAATTCTAGCGCTGATTTCACTTTACTTTATTTGGGGCAGTACCTACTTAGGTATTCATCAAGCAGTACAAACTGGAGGATTTGCCAGTTTTCAATTAAATGCCCTGAGATTTATTTTTTCAGGTGTTTTACTACTTGGTATTTTAATGGCTCGAGGTGGCAAAATTCCGCCAGCTATTCAAATTCGTAACGCTGCCCTGATTGGTTTATTTTTAGTGATTGGTGGTAATGGCTTAACAACTTTAGCCTTAAAATGGGGTGCACCCAGTGGTTTAAGTGCCACAATTATCGCTACCACGTCCCTCTGGGCTGGTTTATGGAGCACACTTTGGGGTAACCGTCCACGTAAACTCGAGTGGATTGGTATGGGCATTGGTGTGATTGGTGTGGCAGTGCTGACCTTTGACGGCAACCTTCGCAGTAATCCAGCTATTTTCATTCAATTTGCTGCACCAATGCTCTGGGCACTTGGCAGTATTTTGTCACGCAAACTCGAGATGCCATCTGGACTGATGGCAAGTGCTATCGAAATGATCGCTGGGGGGTTAGCGGCACTGCCAATCAGTTTTGCCCTTGGCGAAACATGGGCAATGCCAAACCTCAATGCTTGGGGCGCTTGGTTGTATTTGGTTTTTGCGGGCAGCATGATTGGTTATAACGCCTATATATTTTTACTCGAAAAAGTCCGCCCAGCCGTGGCAACTAGTTATGCGTATGTTAATCCTTTGGTTGCACTTGGCTTAGGGGCATGGTTGATAGGCGAAAAAATCGAAGCCAGAACGCTACTCGCTTTACCAATTATTTTTATTGGTATGGGATTTATTGCTTGGGCACAAAATAGTAAAGGGATCAAGGAAAAAGGGTAAGGTCAAACTGTACTCACTTTTCTTTAAGCCATAGAGTTCATGTTAGGAGCAGTATGAATCCACATTTTTCTTTAAGTACACTTGAAAAAAGCCGTCTCGATGAGCAAAAAAACTATCTCGAGTTTCTGCGTGTTCCTGATATGAGCGCAGGTTTGTATGTGCTTGAGGTAGGAGCAACAGATCTTCAACAGCCGCACTCCGAGGATGAAATTTATGTTGTTCTTGAAGGCAAAGCCCAGATTCGAGTTGCCGATAAAGATTACCCTGCTTGTGTAGGTGACACGATTTTTGTACCTGCTAAGGTGGTTCATTACTTTCATAGCATTCTCGAGACACTGAAAGTCATTGTGATTTTTGCACCTGCAGAATATGCTCGGCAGGGATTATGAATTATCTTTTTCTGCTTGCCAGCCCTCGAGCCAATGGCAATAGCGAAACATTAGCGCGAATTGCGGCTCAAAGCCTTTCAAATCAAACGCAACAATGGCTTGCTTTACGCGATTACCCACTCGAGCCATTTGCTGATTTACGACATGTTGCACCAATCAACCCAGATTTTCCATTATCAGGTGGGTATGGGCAACCAACAGGACATTCAAAAGCTTTGCTCGAGACGACATTGGCTGCCACAGATATAGTTTTTGTTGCCCCAGTACATTGGTACTCGGTGCCGACGTTGTTAAAACGTTACTTAGACGAATGGAGCGCGTGGCTTCGTATTCCAGATGGGACGTTCAAAGCGCAAATGAGCCAGAAACGTTATTGGGCAATATCCACAAGCACGGGTGCAAATATCAGCGAAGCTGAACCGTTATTTAGCACACTCGAGCTAAGTGCTAAATACTTTGGCTGTTCCCTCGAGAAACGCTTACTTGGCATTGGTGGTAAACCCGATTCGGTGCTGCTGGATGCTGAAACACTGAAAGCGGCAAAACAATTTTTTATGGGGGATTAATTACGATGAATGCGTTATTGGTTATAGATGTGCAACAAGGATTTACAGAATACGAACGTCTGGCAGGTGGTCGTAATAATCCAGATGCTGAAAACAATATTGCACATATTTTGCAAGCTTACCGAGATGCACAAAAACCTGTTATTCATGTGCATCATGCCAGTACAGAAGCCAATTCGCCACTTCGACCTGATTCAGCTGGGTACGCTGTTAAACCAGAAGCTCAACCGCTCGAGTCTGAAATTGTTTTTGTCAAACACGTTAACAGTGCTTTTATTGGCACTCGTCTCGAGGCATATTTGCGTGAAAATGGTATTTCAGGTGTGACGATTGTAGGAGCAACCACTGATCATTGTTGTTCAACAACAGCTCGAATGGCAGCGAATCTTGGTTTTGAAGTTTGGTATATCACCGATGCACTATGGACTTTTGATAAGTTTATGCCTGATGGCACTCGAGTTCCAGCGCAATTGGTGCATGATGTCAATATTGCCAGTCTAAATGGCGAATTCGCTGAAATTCTGACTACCAAGGCATTACTCGAGCGAGTTGTGAACCCATGAAGTATCATCGAATTTTCTGCCCACTTTGGATGGGTGCAGGGCAGCATACTCAAGTGCCAGTGGGTGCTCGAGCTATTCAAGCAGCACTGGGTGGAGCTGCTCTCGAGATACCTGTGGCTGAGATTGCCAATCTCAAGAAAACAAATTTGATCAAAGCTAAACCAGAAATTCTTGATGTCCAAAAAGCTTTACAAAACCAGTTAAAGCCTGATGCTCGAGTGGCATTGCTAGGCGGGGATTGCTCGAGCGACTTTGCTTTGTTAGCCCATTTGGGGAAAGTTTATGGTGCGGATGTGGCTATACTTTGGCTTGATACACACGCCGATTTGAATACCGCTGCCTCGAGTCCAAGTGGTCATTTTCATGGCATGGTTTTACGGGCGAGTTTGGGTGGTTGTGATACCGATTTTGCGGCACTTTTACCCAAGCCACTTTTGCCACAACAAGTTTTCTTAGCTGGTGCTCGGGATTTTGACCCATCAGAACTCGAGTTTATTCAGCAGCACAATATTCATATCTCAAGTGTCGAAGATTTACGTGATAATGTTGCACACTTAGCGGTTGCAGTTGCCGCTGCTGGGTTTAAAAAAGTCCATGTTCATTTGGATGTTGATGTTTTAGATATCAGCAGTTTTCGTAGTTCAGGATTCTCGAGTCAAGGTGGTTTGCACACTCGGGAAGTGCTGACAATGATTGAGAGTATTAGGGCGAATTTTGAACTGGTTAGTTTTGCTGTCACCGAGTATGCTCCAGCTTATGAAAATGATGATCTGGAGACTGTGTTGCAACTGATTAAAGCCTTGGAGGGAGTATGAAAATAATCAAAGCTGATAGTTCATATCTCGAGCAAATCGTGCCATTGTTTGATGCGTATCGTCAATTCTATCAACAACCATCAGATACTGTTGCCGCTAAAGCTTATTTGCAAGCTCGGCTCGAGAACCAAGAAGCTACCGTTTTTTTGGCACTTGGCGAGTCTGATACTGTACTGGGGTTTGCTTTGTGTTACAGCACTTTCTCGAGTGTTGCCTTAAAACCATTGGTGATTCTCAATGATTTATTTACCACCCCTGAAGCTCGAGGGCAGGGTGTTGGCACAGCACTTTTAGCAACTTGTCAGGATTTTGCCAAAGCTGCTGGTTGTGCCATTTTACGTTTACGAACCGCGCAAGATAATGTTGTTGCCCAAAGTGTTTACGAAAAATTTGGTTTCACTCGAGACAAAATTTATTTCACTTACGATTTAAAACTCTAATGCAAAGGGAATAACCATGAAAATCATCACTGTAACCTTAGACCAACTCGAGCAAATTGCACCATTGTTCGATGCGTACCGCGTTTTCTATGAACAGACTTCTGATCTAAGTTCGGCTCGAGCATTCTTGCAACAACGTTTGTTATTGCGCGAAACTGTGCTTTTTATGGCATTAGATGGCGAAACTCCGCTTGGATTTACACAACTTTTCCCCAGTTTTAGCAGTGTTGGTATGAAACGCCTTTGGATTCTTAACGATTTATACGTGATAGCAGAAGCTCGAGGGCAGCGAGTCGGTGAAAAACTGATTGAACGCGCCTTAGTTCATGCCAAGGAGAGCGGCGCTAAAGGTGTGGTACTCGAGACAGCCCACAGCAATACCTCTGGGCAAAAATTGTATGAACGCATGGGTTTTGTACGCGAAGACCTCGAGTATCGCACGTACTTTAAGGCTGTTTAAACTCGAGTTTATGGTGCGTATAAAGATTTTTACACGAAACCGTCTGATGTAACTGGTAATTTGTAACTGCTTAAAATAAAGTACTTAGGTGCCCGATGTTGCCAAAGCGATTCTTGAATTTATAGACGGTGTTTTACCAAAAACCCATGCTACTCCCGAAATTGCCGAGTTATACCGCATGATGCGCGATTACCCGTGGCGTGGTGGCAAAATGATCCGCTCGAGGTTGTTATTGGCAATGTGCGAAGCCTTTTCAGGGCGTTTTCAGGATGCTTTGCCGTTAGCGGCTGCGCTCGAGTTATTTCAGAATTGGGTGTTGATCCATGATGATATCGAAGATGATTCCGATGAACGCCGAGGCAAACCTGCCTTACACCGAATTCATGGCATGCCGCTGGCTTTAAATGCTGGGGATGCTTTACATGTTTATATGTGGCAGGTGGTGCATGGTTCGGGTGTGCAGGGCGCATTTGCCGCTTTTCTCGAGATGATTCATCGCACTGCCGAAGGGCAACAACTGGATTTAGCTTGGGTTGAACAAAAACGTTTTGATTTAACCACCGAGGATTATTTTCAATTAGTGCACTTAAAAACAGCGTATTATACTGTGGTTGCGCCACTGCATCTGGGAATGTTGGCAGCGGGCGTTAAACCTAACCCTGTGTTTGTGCAAGCGGGTTTAGATTTAGGGGCAGCTTTTCAAATTCGTGATGATGTGCTGAATTTAATTGCTGATTTTAAGGAATACGGTAAAGAAATCGCTGGTGATCTACTCGAGGGTAAACGCACACTTATGCTGTTGCATTTATTAGAACACGCTTCTGAGACGGTTAAAAACCGAGTGATTGATATTCTTGGGCAACCACGAACAGCCAAATCTGTTGAGGATGTGCAATGGATTTTGCAGCAAATGCAAGTATTAGAAAGTATTCCCTTTGCACAAAACCAAGCGGATTTGCTTGCCACTCGAGGTTTAGCTTTACTGGAAAAAGGTTTGCAATCTGCGCCTAATCAGCAAGCGGCTCAGTTGATTCTCGAGACAGCACGCAGTTTGGCAACTCGAGTGGCATAATGCCTAACGCAATAAATCGGTTTATTGGAATTTTTTGAACTTTTAATGTGATTACGCGCACGTCCGATTGGCAATTAGAATGCTAACCTGAGGAATATGCCAAATGTTCTGGTGCTAGACGATGAACCTTCTTTGCTGCGCTTAATTGTGACGATTCTCGAGCGAGCAGGTCATCATGTTCGGAGTTTTCGTAAACCAGCAGATGCTCTAACCGAACTCGAGAGTTTTGTGCCTGATGCAATTTTATCAGATATTCAAATGCCTGGTATGTCGGGTTTAGAATTCTGTCAACAAGTGCGAGCAATGCCTCATTTGCAATCCACGCCCTTTTTATTTATGTCAGCATTGGGGAACCGTACCGATGTCCGCACAGGTATGAACATCGGCGCAGATGATTACTTGGTTAAACCATTTACCCCAACCGAAATCATCGAAGCGCTCGATGCGCGTTTAACTCGAGCGGCGGCTAATCGCAATTCGAGCAGTATCAGCGCACCCAGTAATGGTTTACAAGCCAAAGCACTGGGTGGTTTTAATGTTGTCTATAAAGGAATTGAGGTTTCTTGGGCTTCTAAAAAAGCGGCTGAATTCTTTTTCTTTTTAATCGAACGTCCAAATGGTGTCACCACTTGGGAAGCTGCCGAAGCTTTATGGCGCGATAAAGACGAATCTCGAGCTGCTAGTGTGTTCCACACAACGTTGCATCGTTTACGTAAAACGCTCGATGAAGACATGGTTTTTACCAAAAGCAGACGCTATTTTTTACGCACGGGCTTAGATGTCAAATTCGATGTTAGCGATTATCTCGAGTTAGTTCGTCAAGCCAAGCAAACACCAACTAACGAAGCTTTCTCGAGTGCTGTGGCATTGTACGGTGGCGCGTATATGGATGGTTGTGATTCGGTTTGGTGTGAAGATAAACGCGAAATGTTACATGCTGCTCATTTTAGTTTATTACTCGAGGCAGCCAAATTCTCCTCAGCTGTTGGTGATCCACGCAATGCAGCTTGGTATGCTCATCTTGCTACGCAACACGAACCTTTTGCCGACCAAGCTTGGACAGACCTTGGACTGTACTACGATGCCTTAGGTGATTCACGCCGTGCCGAGTCGGCGCGTAACCGCATGTCAACTTGGGATGAGTAAAATCCAGTCTCGAGGTCAGCGCGTTCAATGCACTCATATTGAACTGGGTTACAATTGACTGTTGTTCCATTTTGGAGATACTTATGAATAATTCGGGTGACCCCCAATACCAAGAAAAATTAATTGCCATTGCAAACCAACTCAAAAACCATGCTGGTTGCATCGTCTTAGCTGCTCATGTAGACCCAGATGGCGATGCCATTGGTAGTGTGCTTGGTGCATCTCGAGCCTTAGCCGCTCTGGGCAAAAAAGTCATACCTGTGGCTGTCGCACCACGGTATCTCGAGTGGATGCCTAAAGCAGGTGAATTAACCCCGAAACTCGAGGTTTTACCTGCTGATGCGCTTTTGTTGGTTTTAGATAGTGCCGAAGTGACAAGGGTAGATGGTGTCCCTATGAATCAAGTTGGTATTCCAATCATAAACATAGATCATCACGGCTCGAATCCACGTTTTGGTGACTTGTCCTTGGTCAGTCCAGATAAAGCGGCTTGTGCTGCTATCCTGACCGATTTAGTCGCAGCACTTGGTGTTACGATGACTGCCGAAATTGCTGAACCGATCTTAACTGGTATCATGACTGACACAGGTTTTTTCCGTAATTCCAACACTGATGCTGGTGTTATGCACACGGCTGCTGAGTTATTAAATGCAGGGGTTAGCCTTGCCAAAATTAACGAAGCTTTGTCTTCGCAGCCGCGCTCTTTTTTCAAATTGCAATCCGAAGTGTATGCCACCATCGAATACCCACTCGAGGAAAAAATGGTCACAGCTTTTGTCAATGGAGCAATGCTTGAGCGCTTAAATGCTAGTTGGGAAGATGTGGAAAGTTTGGTTGGGTACATCCGCAATGCCGAAGGGACGTACCTAGCGTGTTTGTATAAGGATTATGGTGATTCGGTCAAAGTCAGTTTGCGGTCTAAAGGTGGTGTGAGTGCCCAAAATATCGCTATTGCTTGTGGTGGTGGTGGGCATGTGCCAGCCGCTGGTGCAACTATCAATTTGCCCTTTGCTGAAGCTCGAGCCAAATTGCTATTTGAAGCTGAAAAAGAACTAAAACGCGTAGGTATTTTGTAGTAAACACATAAACTCGAGAAATGGCGAGAGCATGCTCTCGCCATTATTTTTTGCCTGCAAATCCGTTAGACTTAGCCTATGACCTTGGCTCGTTTAACCTGTCCTTTAGATTGTCCTGACGCGTGTTCTCTGCTGGTGACTGTTGAAAATGGTCGAGCCAGCAAAGTTGCTGGTGATCCAAATCATCCTGTGACCCAAGGTTTTGCGTGTAGCAAAACATATCGTTATCCAGAACGAGCGTACCTCGAGACGCGTCCCAAGTACCCCATGAAACGCGTTGGCGAAAAAGGTAGCGGACAATGGACTCGAGTCTCTTGGGATGAAGCACTGGATGAAATTGCCTCACGATTAACAAAAATCCTCGAGCAGCATGGTGCTGAAAGTATTTTGCCATATCACTATGCAGGTACGATGGGTTTGCACCAAGGTACCCATGCCCATGCACTTTTTCGGGCATTAGGCGTGATTGAACTCGAGGAAACCATCTGTGCCAGTACAGGAAGTGTTGCGTGGTCTGAAACATACGGCAATGCACGGCTAGGAACAAATCCTGAGGATGTACCAAATGCCAAACTGATTCTGCTTTGGGGTATCAATAGTCTAGCAACTAACAGCCACTTAACCCCATTTCTGACCAAGGCGCGGCGTAACGGCGCACGCATTATTCATATAGACCCCTACGAAAATAAAACCAGTTTATTTGCCGATCAGCACATTCGTATTAAACCATGCACAGATGCAGCCTTGGCGCTGAGTATAGCCAATATTATCATCTCGAGAAATTTACACGACCAAGAATTTATTGATAAATATGCTCGAGGTTTTGCCGAGTATTGTGTAGCTGCTGAGGCTTGGACACTTGAGCGAACTGCTCAAGTTACAGGCATAAATGCAAATATTATCGAGGCATTAGCGCTCGAGTATGCCCAAACCACGCCATCTTTTATTCGCACCAGTTACGGCATGACTCGCCACGAAGGTGGCGGTAATGCCCAACGGGCTGTTACCATGCTGCCAATCCTTTGTGGGCAATGGCAATACCTAGGTGGTGGCGCTTTGCTTTCGACCAGTGGTGCATTTCAACTCAATCGTCAACACCTTGGTGCAGCCCATCTGGTCAAACCGAATACTCGCCGAGTGAACATGAACCAACTCGGGCAGGCACTCGAGCCAAAAAATGGTATCCATGCAATGTTTGTCTACAATTGCAACCCAGCGGTGGTAGCCCCAGACTCGAGCCGAGTGATTGCTGGTATGAAACGCGAAGATGTTCTGGTGGTGGTACTCGAGAATGCCATGACCGAAAGTGCCGACCTTGCCGATTATGTTTTGCCAGCCACAACGTTTCTCGAGCATGATGATATATATACGGCATATGGGCATTACTATCTTTCGTACAACCAAGCACCTTGCGAACCGTACTTTGAAGCAAAGTCCAATACATGGATTTTTGCTGAACTTGCCAAACGATTAGGGTTGACTGAACCAAGTGTGTACTGGGATGCCGAAACTCTAGCGCGAGACTTGCTCGAGACACCCAATGCGTTTGTGCAAGGCATCACCCTCGAGCAATTACGGCAAAAGGGTTTTGTGCGTCTTAATGTACCAGAAGCCTTTCTGCCCTATGCCCAAGGCTCAAGCGCAACAACTGATGGTTTACTGCACTTAGACCCGATACCACAATTCCTTGCCCCTCGAGATGCTATTAGCGCTGAGTATCCATTGCAACTGATGACACCACCTGCCCATCACTTCTTAAACAGTACTTACGGTGAACTCGAGAAAATACGCAGCCTCGAGAAATCCGAACCGCACGTCATGATTCACCCAGAAGATGCCGCTCAGTTCGGTGCGACTGATGGCGTATATGTGCAAATCTCGAGCAAACAAGGCAGTGTTAGGCGTATCGCTCGAGTTACCAATGCGACCAGCCAAGGTGTGGTAATTGTTGAAGGAACTTGGTGGGCAAAACATGCTCCTGATGGTAATGGAATCAATACACTGACCAGTCAAAATGTGAATGATATTGGGGCTGGGAGCATTTTTCATAACACCCCCGTTCGACTCGAGCTAGTAAAACAAGCAGTATGAGCTATCAGTAGCGTTTGGCACTTGAAAGAATTGTTTGAGTTTTACACTTGTAACCGTTAAGCTATACTTATTCAGTTACACGGAGGCATTATGTGGAAATCAGCAAAATGGATTATTCTTGGCTTTGGTGTGTTCAGCGCTATTTTTTTGATTGCTTCTTCCTCGAGTTCAGCTCAAAATAGCAATAGTTTTACTCTTTTGAATAACAATGCCAGTGCCGATGCAGTTCGTCCTTCGTTGGTACTCGAGCGAAGTGGTACGCCTGTGGTGGCTTGGATTGAATCTTTGAATGGGGTATATCAGGCTTTTGTTAAACGTTGGAATGGTAAAGCTTGGCAAACACTTGGCGCATCGCTGAATCGGGACGCAAAATTTAACGTTTTTAATGTCTCAATAGCAATTTCTCGAGATGATATACCGTTTGTTTCGTGGACAGAACGCAGCAATATCAATGAAGGATTTGATGGTAAAGGCAAAGGACCTGGAAAAGTCTATGTAGCGCGTTGGGCAAACAATACTTGGAATATGTATCCTTCGCCAACCAAAAAAGAAAATTCGGCTGGGGATTTACCAAGTTTGCAGGTGGATTCCAAAGGTTTTCCTGTGCTGGCGTGGAGTGAATTAACCCCTGATTTTAATGCGGATAGTTATTTTGTCGAGCGTTGGAATGGCAGCAAATGGGTTGGTATAGACCCTGGTTCGCTCAGTTCGGATATTTCCCATGCTTCACGGTCTCGAGAGTTAGCAGTCAACTCGAGGGATGAACCAATTTTAGCCTGGAGTTTACAACGTTATATTCAAGATGTTGGACCCCAAGATTTTAATGTTTTTGTCGGTGGTTGGGATGGGCAACGCTGGTTACCGTTGGGTGGAACTTCGCTGAACATCAATCAGGAACGTTATGCGGCTCAGCCTTCGTTTGATTTGGATAAAAACGATTACCCAACTATCACGTGGCTCGAGGCTTCGCTTGGTTTTAATGTGTTTGCTAAACGCTGGAATGGTAAAACTTGGGATCGGCTTGGCGGTTCGATTAATAATGATACAGGTTTAGCCAGCACACCGAAATTGCGTTTAGACTCGAGTGGTACGCCTTTTGTGGCATGGGTAGAAAATGCTGGTTCGTTAAAGGTAATGGTGGCAAAATTTGTGGGCAATACTTGGCAAAAGCTTGGAACGCATCTGAATGTGGATGCTAAAGCTTACTCGAGTGCGCCTAGTTTAGCGGTTTCCTCGAGTGGTGTGCCAGTTGTCACATGGAGCGAAGAAATTACGCTGACTCAGCAACGCATTTATGTTCGTCAGTGGAATGGCAAAGAATGGGTTGGGTTATAACGAACGAATCGGAATCCAAATTTCAAAATTGGGATTTTCGGGAAATTCAGTGCCATAACGTTCAAGATCAGGTCCTGTGGCTCGAGTGAAACCTGAATTCGGTAGCCATTGAGAGTAGACTTCGGTAAATATACTCGAGACATTCTCGAGGTTGGCTTGAAAAATGGCGTAGCTGGATGCTGGAACTTCCCATAATGTCAGGTCTGGTGGGATATTTAGGTTGCTCAGGCAAGATTCTCCTGCCATGTACCGCAGCACGCCACTCGAGCGATCTAATTGCATCACACCGTAACAAACGCCTGGTTCGGCCCGATCGATAGCTTTGTTGTTTGTTGCAAAATACTTTTTCCACAACTGCCCAATTTCAGGAGAGCCTGGTTTGGTGTTCATTGCCATGCCAATAATATTGAATGCAGAACTCGAGATGATACGTGGTGATTGCATACTTTCCTCCCAGGGCTTATAGACGGCTCGAGATTGAAAACGGATTGCCTTCTGGGTCTTTGCCGTTGCAGAATGCAAAATCTTCGGTGCTGACAACATTACCAAGTTTGACTCCTCGAGCTTCGATTTGGCGCTTTGTGGTTTTAACATCATCACTATGAAACACAATTTTTGTGGCAATACGCCGTGGTTTTGGAGCATCAGATTTATGCAAAGCAAGGGTGATACTACCCGCAAAAAATTCTTGCCATTCTTTAGGGTCGTCAGCACAAACTTTGGCTTCTAAACCCAATACATCGCGGTAAAACGCAGCGACTCGAGGCACATCATTGACAAAAATAATAACTCGACTGGTGATAAGTTTCATGCCTCGAGCCTAACGGTTCTCGAGGCATGGTGCAAGGCTATTTTTTTTACCCTCTAAACACCTTGTTTATCGTTTGCCTGTCAATGCCCAAGCACTTGGTAAGAGTACAGCTGCAAGCACGGCTTTGATGGTATCGCCAAGTAAAAAGGGTGTTAAACCTGCACTCAACAAAGAGCTGAGGCTCGAGAGAGCTGGTACAATGTGTTGCAACCAGATTAGCCCAGGAATGTAAATCAGGGTTGTGCCGATCAGCATTGCCAAGGCAACCAATAATGGTGATTTTGTCCAGCCTTTGTCGGCTAGAAAGCCCACAACTACAGCGGCTATTAAAAATCCGAAGATATACCCACCTGTTGCGCCAAAGACTTTGGCTGCACCTCCAGAGAATTCAGCTAAGACTGGTAGACCTGCCCAAGCCTCGAGAATATAAGCAGCTACGGCTAGACCACCTAGTCGAGCACCAAGTACTAAGGCAACCAGAAAAACACCTAATGTCTGACCAGTTACAGGGACAGGTTGTAAAGGAATCGAAACTTGGGCTAATAGTGCAATCAATAGGCTGCCGCTAAGTACCAAGAAAATATCTCGAGGAATGCTTGAAGTAGGGAAGAATTTTTGAATTAAGGTGGATGGCTGGGCAATGGTCATCATGATGGTTCTCCTTTGAGTGAATGGCGAAAAACGAGTAGCTAAATTGTGTTTATACACGCACGCTGACTTCGGCAGCGTAAATGGTTCTCGAGCCGTTATCTGTCTGCACAATTAACGCACCACTAGGGTCGAGGTCTTGGGCAATTCCGATATAATTTGTGCCGTTTGGCTCGAGGATTTGGATGCTTTGCCCAAGAATGTTGTTTTGTTTTTTCCAGAGTGTTATGGCATGACTGGGTTGCTCAAGGAATTGTTGGTATTCATATTGAATGGTGCTCAGAATTTTTTGCAATAAGTTACGCCGATGAACAGGAACGTATTCTTCAAGGGCAGCAGCGCTAAATTCGGGTGGGAAATCTTGGCGGCGAATATTGATACCAATGCCCACTAAGGCAAAACGTGGTACGCCATCCTCGAGTTCAGATTCTAGTAAAATCCCTGCAAATTTTTGTTTTTTATCATTAAGAATGTCGTTGCTCCATTTGAGTTGTGTGACAATACTTGTTTCGAGTTCAATACTTTTAGCAACACATGCGCCAATCAAAAGTGGTAGTAATCCTAGGTTCGAGAGAGCGATATTGGGGCGTAGAAGTATGGTGAAGTACAAGCCGCTGGCAGAAGCACCCTGCCAAGGTTTACCTCGTCTGCCTCGCCCAGTTGTTTGTTGCTCGGCAAGGAGTACCGTAAATTCGGCTGCTCCTGCTCGAGCTAAATTTCGGATTTCATCCATGGTACTACCAACTTTTGTTTTATAGATCACGCCTTGTAGCATGGGAATATCTGGTTCAAGGCGGTATCCGTTACGGCTGGCTTCAAGTGGGTATCCCTCGAGACGCAAGGCTTGAATCGCTTTCCAGATGGCGGGTCTGGTGACACCAAGTTGTGCGCCTAAGTCTTCGCCAGATGCCCAGATGCCCAAGTTTTGTTGTAAATGCCCAAGGATTTGTTTGGTTAATGAAATCTCGGACATTTGGTTTACGGTATCGTGATTGAAAGCAGAAAGTCAAGCTTGTTATTTAGTCTAAAGCTGCCTATAGCAAATTTATTTATGGTGACTCGAGAAAATCTGATTTTTGTGCACTGAGTACAATAATGCGAAAACCTTTGCCCACCAAAACAACACATTCTGCCTGTAATTCGGGAACATAAGCAGTAGAAATCGTAAAAGCTTCTCTGCCACCTACACCATTAATAAAAGCAAGTGTCGCTGTGGCATTTGGTAGAATAATCAGATTTTCGCTTGGATTGACTGGCATGGGTGCTGCCGAGGTTTTACCATTGTACCAATCCGTTAAAATAATTTCTTGCATAGTCAATTTAAGGTTAGCTTCAGCGGCTCTGATGGCAATATGAAAAACAAATTGTCCATGGGTTCTTTTTGAAATAGCAATAACTGCGTCTTGTCCTGTTAAAGCAGGATGTTCTGCTGCCACAATGAAACCTTGCTCGAGATAAATTTTTGCACTGTCTAATTCCAAACAACCAGTAGATTTGATTGTGGCAAGTAATTGTAGCACTGCGCTTACACCACCAATTTCATCTAAGCGACCCTGATGAATACTGAGTGGTTTTTTATTTTGCAGTGCCATATCTGTTTGTACATAACCAAGAAATGTAGCAACAAATAAGATGCTTTCAAGTTTGGTATTACTTTTTTTCCCTTGGGCTAAAATACCAAGTTTTGTGTTTTCAATGACTAGAACTTCGTAAAATACCCGATCTGCTTGTAATTCTTCGAGCATCGAATTGGTTTGTTCGGCGAATAATTGCCAAATCGAATGACCAACCATAAAGCCCAAGTTTTTATTTTGTGCTTTTAGCCCGAGGTCTTCTGCCCAAAGTACCATGCCATTTTGATCGGTTTGCACAACCGCGATTGGCAATGTGTGAATCGCATTGCGGACACGGGTTTCGATTTGGAACGCATGGCGGAACTCTCTGCTAGAAGAACTCATATTACGACCTCATATTGTGTCATTGCTTGAATTGCAACCACCTCCCGTGGCTTTTGTTTACTAACCAATAGGTAGTCTACTTACTCAAGTGTAACCTAACTACCATTGTTTAAATCTAGGTGATAGCTTACAAACCAGTACCTGCGTCAGAGCAGGCTATCGCTCGAGAACAAAGTATTTTGTTATAGAAGTGTTATTTGCCTACCAGATTCAAGGATTTCGATTTGTAAATGCTTTGCTTCAGGAATATCCTCGAGTAAATCTTTGCCCCATTCGATAACAATAACTTGGGCGGTTTCGAGATATTCGGCTAAACCCATCTGCCAAAGTTTTTTGGCTGTCTCGAGCCGATACGCATCTATGTGAATCAGTCTGCCCTGAGGGGTTGGGTACTCATGGATATATGTGTATGTCGGACTCGAGACTGCTACACTGGCTTTTAAACCTCGAGCTAAGCCTTTGACAAAAGTGGTTTTCCCAGCGCCCATTGCGCCAGTTAAAATCAGTACAGCTCCAAACTCGAGGGTGGTTGCAAACTGTTCTGCGTAACCTTCTAAAGCTGTGGCAGTCTCGAGGGTTGTCATGGCAAAAAGTTATCATGCTAAGCTGGGTTTATGTTCAAAGGATTATTCCCGCCAGTGCCAACTCCGTTTAAGAAAGATGGTTCTTTGGATTTACCTGCGCTGCAAAGTCTGATTGCGTGGCTTGAACCGTATGTGGACGGATTTTTAATGCTTGGTAGCAATGGCGAAGTGGCGTACTTAGATGACGCTGAACGCCACCAAGTTTTAGCGGCGGCTCGAGAAGTTATTCCTACCGATAAAATTATGATTGCAGGAGCTGGTGGTGAAGCCACAGTCCATGTGATTGAACGTTGCCGCGATGCTTCGGAAGCTGGAGCAGATGCAGTTTTAGTGATTGCGCCTTATTACAACCGTGGCAGTATGACTCCTAATGTTTTAGAAACCCATTTTATGATGGTGGCAAATTCAAGTCCTTTGCCAGTCTATGTGTATAACATCCCACAAGTTTCAGGTATTGCCCATAGTCCAGCTTGGTTCTCGAGAATTGGAATGCACCCCAATGTGGCTGGGGTTAAAGATTCGAGTGGCGATATCATGAATTTTACCGAAATTGCTCGAGTCACACCCAATGGGTTTAACCTATTAACGGGCAATGCTCCGACACTATTACCTGCGTTGTCGGTTGGTGCTCATGGTGCAATTTTGGCAGCGGGGAATATTATGCCACAAGTTTTCCAGACCATCATGCGTCATTTTGCCACTGGTAACCTCGAGCAAGCCTTGGATTTACAACGGCTGGCTAATCCGATGTCTTACGCAGTGACTCGAGATTATGGTGTGCCTGGCTTAAAAGCAGCCTTACGAATCATGGGAGTCAGTGCTGGGTATCCTCGAGCACCGTTACTAGATGTGGATGCAGATACCAATATTGTCATTGAAAAACTGGTGCAAAGTATTCCAAATTTAGAATAACGCTAAAAAAGAAGCCCCTCGAGATTCTCAAGGGGCTTTGGCGTGGTGGGCGATCGCGGACTCGAACCGCGGACCTCCCCGTTATCAGCGGGGTGCTCTAACCAGCTGAGCTAACCGCCCACGCCGTGCATGGCTTCGTTGCCACGCGAGGGCAGACTTTAACATGAGGGGCGCGGCTCGTCAAGCACCTTTATAAAACTTGACCAAAAGCAGATGTGTTACTGCGTCAGAGAATAGCTTATTGATTAGCTGCAAGTACCCGAACTTCGCCTAGAAAGGCTTGTAATTCGTGTAATTCGAGTTTCTTTTCGCTGTGCAGTATGACACTTCCATCGGGTAGTGTTTGCTCGAGTAAAATATGGACTTGTTGGTTACGATGCGTCACAAGTAAACGATAACCATTGCTGATTTCGATTTTATTCATGGTAGCTCACCGCGAGGCAGAAAAAAGGGTGATACTGTTGCCAAAATCTTTGGACAACGCTGATTACCTGTTTTCGCGGCTGCCTCGGGATGGGATTTCCGCGATCAGCGCAACTGAAAGTATTGTAAGCGGTTACGGTGATTTTACGAACCAGCCAAAGAACAGCTTTTAACCAATCCTTTGGATAGGGGAGAAGTGTTACGGGGAATGCAAAATAATCAAACCTTAAATACCCAGTTTCCTAGGAGATTTCTTTTGCAGATATTGGTCAATCATGACAGCTGCGATATTGCCACTACCTGCTGCAATACTGACTTGCTGGGTTTGTGGTTGCACATCACCTGCTGCCCAGACACCCTCGAGCCAATCACCATCAACTGCGCCAAGTAATTTGGTTTGACCACGCCAACCCGTTTTAATATGTCCACGTTCGCTTAACTCCAGAGCAAGTTGCTGAGCTAATTGGTTACGTGGAAACTTCGGACTGGACACATAATACCCATCAGCGGTGACCCGAGCACCATCTTCTAGAATCAAAGCTGTGATAATGCCTCTCGAGCCTTCAATAGCGGCAATTTGTCCATGAATCACCTCGAGTTTATGGGCAACTCGTTTTTCTTCCCATTCGGGTTTAAAATCCTGACCAGCAGTTAACAATAAGCGAATACTAGCAGCAAACTCGAGCAATGGTAGTGCTTCTGCGATGGCACTGTTCGCGCCACCAACACCAATCACAACAATATGTTTACCAAGTAGCTCGGGGCTTTCGCAGTCGGGGCAATAATAGGTATTGCCTTTGGCAGCATAAGGTAAAAAAGGCTGGTAAGAACCAGCCACCAATGGATGATAACGAGCAACACCAGTGGCAAGTAAAACCGTTTTTGCTTGAAAAATAGTGCTACTTTCGAGTTGAATAGTAAAATCTCCAGCTGCTCCACTGATTTGTTGGACATTGCCACGCTCGAGCCGTGCGCCTGCTTTGATGGCTTCTTGTTCCATGTGTTTAATAATGTCTACGCCACGTTTATGGACAAAACCAGGTACGTTATAGAGTGGTGTCAGAGTAAATGGTAATGGACCAGTTCGCCGATCTATGACCAATACCGAACGTTGATGGAAAGCAAGATGTAATGCAGCACTCAAACCTGCAGGTCCTGCACCAATAATAATTGTGTCGTATTTCATAAAATTATCGTAACCGGTCTCTCAAATGAAACAAACAACAAATAGCCATAAAAGTCTCCTGCGGTGCCAGTCTTTTGGTAAGATTTTGCGTTACCTAGACGAAAGAATTGCTTGACTTTAACGTGGCGGAAGATAGCATACTCATTTCTATACCGATGAATTGGAGTCATCATAATATGATTAGACAAGTTGGAGCAAACTTTCAAGTAATTCGCATTCCGAGCAAAAGATTTGGCGGCAATTGTGAAGCGTGAACGAATCTCAATTGGAAGATTCTCGAAAGTGACTGGTTTGTCTGTGCGAGCCTTACGTTTATATGACGAAGTTGGTTTGCTCAAACCAGCACAAATCGAAAGTCATAATAAATATCGGTACTACGAACAAAAACAAATCGCTATTGCCCAAAGAATCAAAATGTTCCGCGAATGTGAATTATCACTCGAGGATATTCGCAATATTCTTGAACAACCTAAAAATAGTAGAACCATTTTCGAGCAGCACTTGGTTCGTTTACATCAACGACTCGAGCAGCATAAAACAATGATTGGTCAACTCGAGCAATTGATCACCGAAACCCGTTAAACTGCTGTTGTGCTGCAAATCCGAAATTATCAAACAACAGATTGGGAAACTCTGTACAGAATTTGTTTAGAGACAGGTGATAGTGGCGCTGATGCCACCCATTTGTACACCGACCCTAAGTTGCTTGGACATTTTTACGCTGCACCATATGCTTCCCTCGAGCCTGAACTGGTTTTTGTGCTCGAGGATGGTAGTGGTGTTTGTGGCTATATTCTTGGTACAACCGATTCACAAGGGTTTGCTCGGAAAATGGAACAAGATTGGTTACCCGCTTTGCGCTTAGCCTATCCATTACCTCCAGAAACGAATACCAGCCGAGATGCTGCGATGATTCGTATTATTCACAAAGGATACTCGGTCAGCGACACAATTGCGCTCGAGTACCCAGCCCATTTGCACATTGATATTTTAGCTCGAGCACAGCAAAAAGGGCAGGGGAAATTGCTGATGCAAACTTTTTTTAGAGCATTACAAACCAGAGGTGTGCCAGGTGTGCATCTTGGTGTCGGCAGTCGAAACCTTAATGGTATTGCTTTCTACGAGCGAATTGGTTTTACACGGCTCGAGGAACACCCTTGGGGTATCACATTTGGTATGAAACTTGTATGACCATGCAGCCTACAGCCCACGCTGTGTTTGTTTACGGCACACTCAAACGCAAGCAAATCAATCATGTATTGCTGCAAGGCATTGGCATTACCCGTATTCGTTTTGCTGTTTTGTATGGCGTACAATTATTTGATATCACCCACCCAATGCGTCCATACCCGTACCCTGCCATGCTACGAGGACAAGGCAAACTTCTCGGTGAACTGGTCGAACTTGAGCTTGGACAACACCCAGACGATGGTTTACTAGTCTTAGACCACCTCGAGTTAGAAGGCTTAGAATACACACGCAAACGTTGTTGGGTACGCGTTCAAGGGCAATTCCAACGGGCTTGGGTTTATCTGTACGCCTCGAGAAAATACTTGCAACGGATGGGTGGTAAGCGCCGATCAGAGGTAACGTGGTTGCCTCGTAAGCAGCCAACCGTAGCCTAAGGAAATGGTTTTTTTTAAAAAATTGTGTAATATGATGTGAAACAGGGGGTCAAAATGAAAAAAGTATTGGGAATAGGATTAGCTGCATTGGCATTCGTAGGTTGCGCTCCAGCCAGTAATCTCTCGAGTTATGGTCTGGAATTTGCACCAGCCAGCCCACTCGGAGCACAAGTCACAGGGACAGGTTCGTATGTCAGTGTGGCAGATGGTAAAAGCCGAGTCAAACTCGAGTTGCGTGGTTTACCAGCCAACGCCGTACTTGGTTCGGCATTAATGGTTGGTTCTTGCACCAACCAAGGGCATATCGCGGCAGCTATGCCAGATATTCGCAGTGATGCAAATGGCAATGCCACACTGGAGACAACGGTTCGTAATGGTTTATTACCAGTGCAAGCTTATGTCAATGTGTACCAGAAAACCCAAGCTGATGGGTACGGAACAGCTTTAGCTTGCGCTAATATTAAGTAGATTTTTCAATAAACTCGAGCCAAGCTTGGCTCGAGTTTATTTATTTTTGTTCAAGCGCTTAACTAAGCTCGAGACTTCAGGGACTTGCAAAACCACACACATCAAAACATATGCAACAATGCCAACTCCACCAGCAACAACACAATGCAAAATGCCATTGATTGCACCTCTGGTGTAAGGCAGTAAACTCGAGATAAATTGTGCTACAAAAAACGTAATGACCGCAGCAATGCCAACTTTGATGGTGTGCCCAACCAATTTTTTATAATTTAAACCAATTTGTAGGTGCAGCGCACCAACATAAACCCCAACCATCAACCAACCTGTGATGGCAGTGGCAAAATTCATAATCACAATGCCACGAGGTGCAAGCAAAATATACAATAAGGTATTTAAAGCAAAAGCAATGGTGCTAATAATTACTGCATCTCGAGAACGTTCTCGAGCGTAAAAAGCTCGAGTTAATAATTGCACTAAACCCCACGGGGCAATGGCTAAGGCAAACGAAGGCAGCAATGCCAATGTGGGATTAAATTTATCATCCGAGATAATGCCTGGTAATTCAAAAATTGCACTGGTGATATTGCTGGCTAATGCCCAAACCAATGCCGAAACACCAGCTGATAAAAACAAAACCAAGCGAGCATAGCGCGTTACGGTATCGCGGAAAGCTTCCCAATTTTTCTGAGCTGCAAATTCGGCAAAACGTGGATATGCTGCTGTGGCTGGAGAAACTGCAAATAAACCTTGTAAGGTTAAGAAAATAAATTCGGCATTGCGAAAACCTGTAATTGACCCAGCCCCAAACCCAGCCAGTAACCCAGTTAAAATGACACTCAGAAACTGCCGTGTACTGGTGGTAAAGGCAAAAGGAGCCATCAGCAGTAAAGCTCTGGTTAAACCAGGATGCCATTGCAATCTGGGCATGGTCAACAAGCCAAATTGCCGTAAACTGGGTAACTGCACCAATAATTGAGCTAAACCACCAAAACTGGTAAATAAACCCAACCACAAGGCTTGATTTTGAAAAAGTACCAATCCTAAAATCGTTACAACATTAAAAGCCAGCGGTGCAAAAGCTGTTGCACCAAAACGCTCTTCGGCATTAAGTAAACCCATAGCTAAAGCACTAAACGAAATTCCCATTAAAAACGGCATAATCAAACGGGTTAAAAAAATGGTTAACTCTGTATCTAAACTCGAGCCTCTGGTGGCAACATTCAGTGCATTGGATGCCTGCATCAATGCCACCAATTGCGGTGCAAACAAAATCCCTAAACCAACAATGATTGCGTTGACTGCAATTAGTAAAGCAATAAAACTCGAGACAAAAGCTTTGCGTTCACTTGGCTCGAGTTTTTTATAAACAGGAATAATGCTGTTAGATAAAGCTCCTTCGGCGAGTAATTCGCGGAATAAATTTGGAATGTTATAGGCAACATTAAAAGCATCGGTTAAACGGGTATCTAAGCGATTAAAAAGGGTTTGCCGTAGTAAACCCAGCACTCGACTCGAGAGCGTGCCGCTCATGACAGTCAGGATGTTGCGAGTTGCGCTTTTACGAATTGGAGCGGTTACAGTTTCGGTTTCCATACAAACTGCGTGTAGGGTATCACTTTGTATGAACCTAAAGTGAATGCCTTAAATTTGCTCGAGGTTCTGCAAAATATGCTTGGCTTGCTCGAGGATGGCTGCTTGGGTGGTTTGATCTCGTTTTTGCCAATTGGCAAGAATAATGCTCATTCGGGGATTCTTTGCCAGACTGAGCAAGTGTTGGTTAATAAAGTTCCAGTACAAACTGTTAAAAGGGCAGGCATTTGCGCCAATGGTTTCTTTGGGATTGTACTGGCAGTGCTGGCAATGGTTGCTCATGCGGTTGATATAGGCTGCACCGCTGATATACGGTTTAGAAGTGAAAGTGCCACCATCGGCGTATTGACTCATACCAATGACATTAGGTGTCACAACCCAATCAAAAGCATCGACAAAACCCAGTAAAAACCAATCATTAACCGCTTGCGGTCGGATACCTGCTAACAAAGCAAAGTTGCCAAGGATCATTAAACGCTGAATATGGTGAGCATGACCAGTATTCCAGACTTGTGTTACAGCACTCGAGACACAGTGCATCTTGGTTTTGCTCGTCCAATAAAAATGAGGTAAGTCTCGAGTCAAGCTATACCCATTGGCTTCTCGGAAATCTGGCATCAGTGTACTGTAAATGTGGTGCATAAATTCGCGCCAACCAAGGATTTGTCGAATAAATCCCTCAAGACTACTCAGTGGCACTTGATCAATGTACTTTAGCGCAGTTTCACAAACTTCTTTAGCGGTTAAAAGACCAAGGTTGATAGCAGGGGAGAGTAAACTATGGTAGAGCTGTGCTTGACCAACAACAATGGCATCTTCGTAAGCGCCAAAATCGTGCAACCGAAACTCGAGAAAATGATCCAGTACTTGCAAGGCTTGTTGACGAGTAACAGCCCAGTTAA
Organism: Deinococcales bacterium; assembly: GCA_013298595.1. Taxonomy (GTDB): domain Bacteria; phylum Deinococcota; class Deinococci; order Deinococcales; family JAAFIG01; genus JAAFIG01. Next base: position 84,304 of record JAAFIG010000013.1, read on the forward strand.
ACTGCTCGAGTGTACCAAAATGATTGGCGAAGTGCTGTTCAATAAAGGCTTTTGTCTCGAGTGTGATTGCATCTGGTTTTAATTCAAGTGGTTTTGGGAAAATATGATTTTTAGGTGGAACTAAGCGATTTTCACTATCAAAATTCCATTTGCCACCCAAGGGTTCCGAGCCATCCATGAGCCAATTGGTTTTGCGTCGCAACTGACGATAAAAAAATTCCATACGATACGATTTTTTATCCGCAGCATATGTTTGCCAATCGGCGTGGGTGGATAACCATAAACAGTTTTCTATGATCTCGAGCTGCCCATCAAGACCAGAAACGATGGTCTGTAGTTTTTCGGCAACCCCATATTCGGCAGGCTGCATGACCGTAATGGTTGCTTTCGGAAATTGCTGCAAATACGCAGCAAAGCCTTCTTCAAAAGTTTGACCTTGCCAATAAAAAACCTGAAAACCTTTTAACTCGAGTTCAACCTTAAAATGCCGCATGGCACTATAAAGCAACAGCAATTTTTGCTTATGGTACTGCATCACTTGACCTCGAGCAATGCTTTCAATCATCAGTATTTGAGTTTGCTTGGGTGGATATAAATCAAAACGCTCGAGATTTAATTGATCGCCTAGTACAAGCACATGCTGCATATCCCGAGCCTACGCCGCGTGATCATTTTTAATTGTAAGCAATGCGTATTGTCTCCAGCCCTTCTCGTTTTTAGAAAAAACCGCTATGCTCGAGATGATGTTAGATTCTTTTGAAAATTACGAAACCGATTCTCAGCACTTAGCCCGACAACTCGAGGCATTGCCACACAGTTACGATGGTGCAACTAGGGCTTTACCTGCACCTCATGGTGTGATTGGTTTTGGTGAGGGTGCATTAGCAGCCGAACTGATGCGTTCCCTGATAGATGATGCCACGGTTTCTGGTGGTACACAATTTGTGCTGGCAGGTGGTTTGGATTTTGGGGCAGTGGATGCAGCCAGTGTAATTGCCGAGGCAGCAGGTGCAAAAGTGTTTCGTATGGGTTTACCACGTAGCAGTGTGCTGAGTATCTCCGAGGATGAATTATCGTATTCGCTCGAGGAAGACCCAGATGACGAACCTCGAGATGATTTTTTCCCTGTGCCGAGTCATAGTTTTAGTACCTACACCTATTCGCAAGCCTTGGCGTACCTGACCAATCATGGCAAAGAAGCTCAAGCCGCCGATGCAGTGCTGGCGAAGTTGCGCGAACAATGCAAAACCGAAATCCCTACAGATCAAAATCCAGCTAAACAACTGGCTTGGAGTTTATGGACCCGTACGCCAATTCTGATTCCAACCAGTGGTTTTACAGTGCAAGCTTGGGTTTGGCAACTTGCCCTCTCGAGACTTGGTAAAAGCCTGAGTATCCCCCTTGCTCATAATGCCCTCGAGATCATTGCCAGTGGTTTTGAAGCTCGTCATGAAAGTGGCGATGCTTTGGTGGCTTTGCTGATTGGTAGCGAAGATCAGAATTTGGTAGTGGCAAAAGAAATTCTTGAAACTCGAGTAGACGAAGTCATCGAAGTGCCAGCCCCAGCAGGTGATGCCTACACAGCCAATCTTGGCTTATGGTACATGGCATCATGGGTTGGTTTATACCTTGCCCTGCTTTACAAACAAGACCCAAAGGATAGCGCACCGCTCGAAACGGTACGCAAAGCGCGATGAAAGCATTGCCGTGGATAATTGCGGTTGTACTGGCTGGCATCGTTGGCTTTTTAATACCACGCCAGACCTCGAGTCCAACAGAAATCCCACTCGAGCAGGTGTACAGCAAAGTCTCGAGCGCGATTGTTTCGGTACGAACTGATATTGCTGATTTATCCGACCCTGAATTACAGGGTTTGGGTTCAGCTTTTCATATTGGCAATGGTGTTTATATTACCGCTGCCCATGTTGTTGAAGGTGGCACAAAAGTCTACATAGACACTCGAGCCAGAACAGTTAAACACCTTGAAGGTGTACAACAAGCCAAAATTCTGGGCGTGGTTAAAGCCCTTGATTTAGCAGTTTTACAAGGCGAAACCATAGCAACCCAAGTGACATGGGCAAGTACCATTCCTGCAATTGGCTCGAGGTGTATGGCAATTGGTAATCCATTTGCTAGAGCACCTAGAACTTTGACGGTTGGTGTGATTTCAGGACTTGCTCGAGTCCAACAAACCCCAAATGGGGCACTCGCAGGTTTAGTGCAATTCGATGCCCAAGTCAACCCTGGTAACAGTGGTGGAGCACTACTAAATGGCAATGGTGAGGTGCTCGGTATTGTCTCGAGTATTCTTTCGGGGACTGGCTCGAGTGCAGGTGTTGGTTTTGCTATTTCCACAACCCAAGCTCGAGCGGTTGTCGAAGCGATTGTGCGTGGTGAAAAACCAGTCCTACCCAGCCTCGGTGCAAGCAGTCAAGATGACAGTGCAGTTCTACAAACCACACTTCCAGGCGGTATTGCCGAAAGTGCGGGGTTACAAGCAGGAGACGAAATTCTCGAGATTGCAGGTCTACCAGTCGAATCTCTGATCGAAGCCAGTGCTGTGGTCAGTGCCTCGGCAAAAGGTGCAAAACTGAGTCTGCAAGCCAAACGCAATGGCAAAATTCGCAGTTTTGAATTGCTGATTCCATAATAAGCCGCTCTAGAATTTCGTGATTATGACTTTCCAAGGTAAAATTAAGCCATGAACCAATCTGAAATAAAAGCATTGATACTCCAAGAACTCGAGCCGTTCAAAACAGAAATAAAGGCTTTACGCAACGAACTCGAGGCGCTAAAAAATCCGTACAGAAGCGCTGAAATACCAATGCCTGAAGTTGCCCAAGAGATTACACCTGAATCTGCTCCTCCGCTCGAGGTTGCAGTGGGTGCACCACAAGAACGCCAAGATTTTATGCGCTTCTTACAACGAGGACTCGAGCAAGAACAACGCGAATTTTCTGAAGAACCCATAGATACCAAACCCGAGCCTAAAAAAGGTTGGAATCCATTCAAAAGATGACACCCATTCCTGTGCTTTGCGGCGTAACTGCCAGTGGCAAAACAGCTTTATCCCTCGAGTTAGCAACAGCTTTTCCGCTCGAAGTGATCTCAGCCGATGCCATGATGGTCTATCAAGGTATGGATATTGGCACGGCTAAACCTAGCCTCGAGGAACGTTTGCGAGTACCGCATCATGGCATTGATATTTTAGCGCCTAACACCGATTTTTCTGTGGCTGCTTGGGTGGCAATGGCAGAAACAGCCATTGCTGATATTCTGTCTCGAGGACGGATTCCTTTTGTTGTTGGTGGCACTGGTTTTTATATTCGGGCTTTAACCCAAGGTTTACCAAGTACCCCAATCAGCGACCCAGAAGCCATAGCCCAACTCGAGGTTGAATTAAAAGCCCAAGGTTTAGACGCATTACTTGCTGAAATAGAAGCAGTTAGCCCAGAAGATGCTAGTAAAATGCAACGCAATCCACGCCGCATCCTAAGAGCACTCGAGATTCTACGAGGCACAGGGAAACCCCCTTCAAGTTTTGCACCAATGCCTGCCAAGTATTTGTTCAAGAAAATCGCCTTGATTCCAGAAACCAGTGTGCTCGAGGAACGCATCGCCTTACGCACCCGTTGGATGTTAGAAACTGGCTTGCTCGAAGAAGCCGCAGGTCTTGCCAGTGTGTTTGTTCGCCAAGGCAGACGTGCCACAAGTTTTCAAGCTATTGGCTATAAACAAGCTTTAGATCATCTGTTTGGCACCCAAGATTCTATGGGGCAACAAGTTGCCATCTCACTCAAGGAGACCGAACGACGCATCAATCTTGCCACACGGCAATACGCTAAACGCCAAGGGACATGGTTTAAAGCCGAACCAAACACAACAGTATTCACGCAATTAACCCAAGTGCAAACAGCGCTGCAAATAGCTTTCGAGTCGTTGGTGAGAAAAAACTAGTGCCAATATCGTAAAATACTGCTATGTCTCAATTCGAGCGACCTTTGCGGGTAGCGTTATTCACCGATACGTACCTGCCTCAAATCAACGGCGTTGTTACCAGCGTGGTCAATCTTAAACGTGGACTCGAGGAAGCAGGGCATCACGTGACAATTGTTGCGCCTAAGCATCCACAACAAAAACCAGAAGTTGGTGTGATTCGCTTGCGTTCAACCACGTACCGCCCTCAACCCGAACAGCGCTACGCTTTTCCGCCATCGTTACGAAAAATGCTCGAGTTTCGACGCTTAAAATTTGACATCATTCACACCCACGGTTTACTGATGCCAGCCCTTGGATTAGGTGTAGGACGAGTCCTCAATGTACCCGTCGTCATGACCTATCACACCCGAATTCGGGATTACGTGCATTATGCCCCGTTTTACGCCACCATGTCTTGGCTGATGAACGACAAACGCTGGTATGTACGTGGCTCGAGAACCCGCACCAGAGTCTCACATCGCCTCAGTGATAGCCTCGAGCATGGCACCCAAGCCATTGCTGCTCGAGTAGACCAATGGATTTGTAATCGTAACCTCGAGATCATCTCACCCGCTGCTCCAATGGCAGATGAATTGGTTGAAATGGGCGTACAAACCCCAATCAGTGTCGTACCAAACGGCATTAACCTCGAGTTATTAGCACAACCACGCCCAAACCCATATGGCAAACATAACATCCCGAATGGAGTGAAACGACTCCTAACCGTCTCGAGAATTGGCAAAGAAAAATCCATAGATTTACTGCTCGAGCGTTTCAAACTGATTCACACTGCCATGCCAGAAACCCATTTAATTATTGTAGGTGACGGACCAGAACGCAAACCCCTCGAGCAATACACAAAGGAACTTGGTCTCAGTAATGCTGTTACCTTTGTTGGTTACGTAGCCAACACCGAAGTTGGTGCGTACTACCAACACGCAGACCTATTTATCTTTGCCAGTACCTCCGAAACCCAAGGTATGGTCGCACTTGAAGCCAATGCGTGCAGTTGCCCAGTGGTCGCTCGAGCCGAAATGGGTATTATTTCTTGTGTACTAGACGGACAAACAGGTTATTTAGTAGACCCAGCCGATGCCCAAGCCTTTGCCCAACGTTCCCTCGAGTTACTGCAAAACGAAACAAAACGCCTCGAGTTTGCAACGGCTGCCAAAGCCTTTGCCTTTATTGAAGGTTCGCATCAAACCATGACCAAACGGGTACTCGAGGTATATGAAAGAGCCATTGGTACATCCAAAGGTTGGTCTGATCTGAGTTTTGCAGATGCTATAACTACTGCTCGAGACGAATTAATTGGATGATTGTTGAACAATAGATGTTTGTGATTGTACTGAAAATGTTTCAGAAGCCTTGCACTCAAATGGTACTCGCTGAAATTCAGGTTCTGAACAGCGTAGATGAAAAATTTATCCCTCCTGTACTATATTGCCGATAATGACTGCAAATTGCACAAAATTATTTTCTAAAAGATTTACTGCAGGCGTTTAAAGCTTGCGATGGGTAAGGGATCTTAGTTGTGATAGAAAATAAAGAAATTTTTTTTGAAGAGTGGTCTGAAATATTATGGCAGTCGTGGGCAAATCCAAATAGTGATTCCCAATCGCTATCTGCTTTTGAATTACTAGAAATATTCAAGCACAATGCGCTTACAAGACAAATTCCGAATCTGATTCAAGATTCAGAGTTGAATTTCTTTCAGTATTTAATGAAAGAGCGTGATTGGGATCAGGCACTGCTACTTGCATATGTTGATTATGGCAATATAGGTTACTATTTTTATGATGTTTGTGAGATTTATGTAGAACACTTTATGAAATTAGGGGAGTTTGCCGAAGTGATTATCACGAGTTTTTTGAACTCAAAAATGGGTGCTGATTTTCTTGAAAAGCGAGAGAAATCCCAGTATTACTTGGAAATGGCTTTGGAACAACTGAAAACTCCTAATCCAAAAAGCTAAACTTAAGACTGTGCCAGTCTTTGTCTATGTTTTTGGTTTCTCTAGTCATTCTGGATACTAGAGTAAAAGCAGAGGAATCAGGATAATTGGAATGGCTTTTACCCCTGTAACAGCCATCGGTTGCTTTCCAGTAACTTGGCTTGTCCCTTACGCTCGAGTTCTTGTAAAGCAGTTAAGGCTGCGCTTTCCTCGAGCATGGTTTCTTGCAAAATTTGTTCAAGGGTTACTTCCCAGCCTTTGCGGTACGCTAAGCGCCAAATGGCTCGTTCGCCTCGGTGGGTGATGGGTTGGTTTTGTTGTTGTGTGGCTACTTTTTGGCAGAGTGTAAAACTGAGTATGCCAACCACAATGGCTATCAGTGGCTCGAGCCACCAGAATGTTAGACCAAGTCGGGTCGAACCAATGATTGATAGTGTACCGAGTGTGGCATAACCAAAGCCAATACCAACGGCACTGCTGACAAGAAGCCACGGGAGTTTTTTGGTCATTTTTATACTCCAAAGTGTTCAAAAATCTTTTGGTAGACTTCAAATGGTAGTGCGCCACTGAAAAAATAGCCATTAATCACAAATGCGGGTGTGCCAGTCACACCGAAGCGTCTCGAGAGTTCGATTTCGGTGGTGTATTTTTGGTCGTGGCGTTTGCTGCTTAGACAGGCTTGTAATTCGTTGTCTTTCATGCCAAAACCACTGCTCATTTTAACCAAGGTAGCTGTTAAATTCTCGCCTGTTAAGCTAGTTAATTCGCTCGAGCGCAAATGTGCCATGTTGTGAAAATCCCAGAATTTACCTTGTTCATTGGCACAAGCCGCAACGCTGGCGGTGGCTACGGTTTCGTTGCCGCCAACGCTGATGGTGTCGCGGTAAATATAACGAACTTTACCTGTTTTAATGTATTGCTCGAGAATTCTTGGCATGGTCTGGGCGGTGTACAAATGACAATAGCCGCATCGATAATCGCCAAATTCGATCATGGTGATTTTGGCATTGGCATCGCCTTGGATATAGGTTGCGCCTGTGGCAGCATCGGCGAGTAATGGATTGCCAACGATTTGTGTTTTTTGTCCATTCATCTCGAGATTTAAGACCAAAGGTGGTTGGCTAATTAGGCTTGTTGGTGCGCTTGCTGCGGGTGTATTGCCAGTCGTTGTAGACATCAAATTTTGTTTTGGTGCAGCCAGTAAACCTGCAAAAAAACCAATAATTAAGGTGATAATACCAATCCCCCAAGCATTGCTACGCTTTTTTTGGGGTGCCGAAACAGTTTCTTCCATAATGAGTAGCGTATCAGAAATTGCCCATAGCAGATGTCTCGAGTGAAAAATGTCTATTTCCCCCTTGAGACCTAGACCCGAATACGGCAGAATATAGGTATGAAGTTTTTTGTGGTTTGTTTTATGGTGCTGATGGGTTCGGCATATGCTTCGCCTGCCAGTGATTTGGTCAAGCAATACCTCGAGTTTGTTTCGCAATACCATGTGGATGCCGAACAACTCGACTTAGAAGGTTTAAACACTCGAGCCAATCAAATGGTACAAGCTCGTTGTGGTAACGATGTTGCTTGCGCTGCTAGTAAAGTCTATGAGGATTTAAAAGCCATGACGAGGGGTTTAGATGCCACCTCGAGTTTTGTGGCTGAACCAGAATTGCTTAATATTCGTTTGGATCAAGTTGGTGATGCAAGCCTTGACACGCGTTACGCCTTGGGTTTAGAAATTCGTGACAACATTGTGTACCGTGTGCTGGCTGGTTCGAGTGCCTTTGAAGCTGGTTTTAAACGTGGCGATAAAATACTGGGTATGTCCAGAAAAGGGCAGGTTTGGCAAATTGCTAACCCTATTTTCCCAGATTCAACAGCAGTGGTTATTCGGCTCGAGCGAGCAGGTCAAGCTTTTGATTTAACTGTGACACCAAGTGCAGGTTTACTTTCGGGTTTGCTGACACCAGAAGGGCGTTTACTCGAGAATGGTGTTGGTTATATCCGATTGCCTAGTTTTAAAGCGGTTGGTTCGGCGCAAAAATTGCATAATTTATTGGCAAATTTGCAAACTCGAGGAATGAATCGTTTGCTGCTCGATTTGCGTTTTAATTCGGGTGGGTATTTAGACGAAACATTGTTGTGTTTGAGTGCATTTTTTGAAGGCGATATTTTAAAATTACGTTCACGTTTAGGGGCTGTGACATATTCAATTAAAAATGGAATACTCGAGGCAGCGGGTAGTGCTGGTAAAATTTCGCTTGAGTATCCTAGTCATTTCAAAGGTAAAGTGGTGGTTTTGGTCAATGCCCAAACTGCTAGTGCCGCAGAGGTGTTGGCATTAACTTGGCAGCGAGCCTCGTATGTGCAATTTATTGGTGAAAATACAGCGGGGCGTTCGCGGTATGCCACATTGCCATTGCGTTTACTTGATGGCAGCGAATTGCGTTTAGCTGTGGTGCGGCATTTGTATCCTGTGGGCGAACCTTTGCTCGAGCGTTTAACTCCAGATCAAGCAGTTAAAGATAACCTACAAGCTTTAAATACAGGTTCAGACCCCATTTTAGAAGCAGGTTTGAAATTAATCGAAGCACCATAATACCAAATTGTGTTAATCAGTCGCGTATTTTGACTGATTAACCGACTAAGCGCGAACAGCCCGAAGGTGCTGTCTTGTGAGCAAGAAAAGGAGTAGCAACAAAACCAAATTAACGCTTGAAGCGCGAACAGCCCGTAAGGTGCTGTCTTGTGAGCAAGAACGACAGTTTGACCGCTTTTTGGTCAAACGAGAGTGATTAAGTTAATTTGGCATAAGGTAGGCTGGGCTACCCCATTGCAACCTTTTGGCTTTACACTGCGTATTATGGGTATGGAACTCAAGACGCACCAGCAAGAAGTGGTCGAAGTTGTTGTAGCCGATGGTTCACGCGAACATGCCCAAACGCATGAATTAATTCAGCAGCGTGCCATGTGGTGTGCAGCGGTTTCGTTGCAACCTATTCCGCTACTTGATACTGCGGTGATTATTCCAACCCATATCAATCTGGTTTTGGATATTGGTAAAGTTTATGGTTTTAATATCACCCCGCAGCGGGCTAAAGAAATTGCGCTCGAGTTGGCTGGTACGATGGCGGTCAGTTATGCCACCAGAGTTGCAACCCGCAGTGCTTTAAAGGTGATTCCAGTGGTTGGTTGGATACTCAATGCACCTCTTGTGTATGCCAGTACTTTTGCTGTCGGAGGACTTGCCGAGCGGTACTTCCGAGCACGCCGACCAGAATTACCAGCTTTACCTGCAAGCGAACTCAGCCAGAATTTATTTGAACAAGGTAAAAAATTAGCGCAACAACTCGATTGGCAAGAGCTGCTGCGCTTAGGACGCAAAAAACAAAATTAAGCGGCTGGTGGTTTATGACGTTGCGGACGGCGCTTAGGGCGACGATTGGCATCACCAGCAACCACTGCATCGCTCGAGGGCGCAGATGGTGCTGGGCTATGCTGAGCGCGGTTAGCGTTTCGCTCGAGGGCTTGTAATTGGCGTTGACGCAACTGTTCGATTCTCGAGTTGCGACTGAGATCTGGTTGGGCAGTTGTTGGTGGTGTGGTTGGGGTTACTGCTGCAGCGACTGGGTTGTTTGTGCGTTGCTGTTGTGGGTGCGGACGGCGAGGTTGGTGCTGACCCTGTGGTCGTTGTCCTCGAGGATCTGGGCTTCGAGCAGGACGGGTATCCTGATGCCGTGGTTGATGTGGACGGTGGGTATTGGTGCGTGGTGTTACTTCAAATTCGGGGTTATCACCCTCGAGTTCGGCAAATTTTTCTCGGCTCCATTCACCAAAGTACAATTTACGAGCGGTAATTCGTACAGGTCTTGGGTATTCAGCTCGGGGGCGGTTGCCAAGCACCACGACTCCGCGACGGGTAGGGCTTTTACCCACTGTGGTTTTGCTGCCAGCAACGGCATTGGCAGTTGAAGCGCCTGGTTTACGGCGGCGCAATCTGGTCATGTTTGACTCCTTCTGATAGAGACACAAACGTGCCTCTCGGGTGGCAGGACGAGTGCTTTCAACAACCACTCGAACGATACTGCCAAGTTTGAAAACCCTTCCTAAACGGGTTTTCCATTGATTCGGTGAATAGGTTACTTCTTCACCGAGGTCTTCGACCAATAAGCGTCCAATTGCGCCTTGCTCGAGAACCAATTCTAAGGCAAATTGATCGATGCCAATCACCACACCGCGCATTGGAATGTGAAGCGGTAAGGTTTTGATCATTTCAAACTGCTCGAGGCTGGTGGCTGCGTGAACAGCGCGTTGCTCGAGCAGTTCTAATGGCTTTGTCAGTGTGGGCAAACTGGTTTTGAGGTGCTCGCGTTTGCGTTGCGATAATTTTGTGGCACACCAACCAAGGATTCGTACATTGAGAAAATCGGCAGCTAAACCCAGTGGTTGCTCGAGACAGAATTGTTGGTTGCCTTCGGTACTTTCGGCTGCGAGTAATTTGCTTTTTTCGGTTAAACGGGTTTTCAGGGTTTGAACCACTAAACTGTTTTGATCAAAGCCACTCGAGCGTTCTAGCGCCGAGGGTAATTCAAAACTGGTGTTACCTGGTGTGCGGTACAAGGCGGTGATTTCTGCGCCACTAATCAGTGTGGCAGATAAATGATTGGCTAAGTTGAGGGTGCGTTCGACTCCACCGATTTGCATAAATAAATCGCGTTCGGTTTGGTTGGCTCCGCTGAGGGTAGCGGCAATACTAATCACACTTGGGCGTACCACATAATTGACCACACCACCATCAGCTGTGGTTTCTATCAGAACCGATAAAGCAAGGCGTTCAGTGTTTGTCTCAAAACGCAGTTGTGCTAGTAATACCTCTGGTAAAATGGATAGGGTTTCGCCACGCAGATTCACGTGAGCACCACGCTCGAGAATGGCGGCTTCTAAAGCGGTATTTTCGTCTATCCAGTAGCCAGCATCGGCATAATGGACTGCTAACAAAACATTGCCATTACCAAGTGGTTCGATTTGTACAGCAAGCTCGAGTCCTGGTAGGGCAAAGACTCGTTTGGCACGTAAATCAATCCGACCTTTGAGGTCTTTAGCGGTGATTGTGCCGAGTTTACTGGCTTCGCTTAGGGCTGCACTCGAGAATGGATTGGGCAGTTCAAGTCGAGCGATTAAAGCGGCTCTTTCGGCATTTAAACTGGCAGAATCACCAAGGATTTCACGAACTCGAGCCACAGCTTCGTCTTCGCCTGTGTCTTCTGGGTACAGCACATCAGCAAGGATTCGTGTGCCACTGGCAAGTAAAGCAGTGCTATCAAGCACCACACTTGGTAGGTTGGCTTGGTCTGGTCGTAAGACCGCATAGCCTCGTTGGTACTCGAGGGTGCCTGTCATGGTGTTGCGAACGCGTTCGAGAACCCGAATAACTTCGCCTTCGCTATGCCCATTGCGGCGTAATTCTCGAGCTACAACTCGGTCGCCACTCCAAGCAAATAACAAGGCATTGGCTGGGATCAACATTGGGCGTAAACCAGGGGTTTCTGGTGTAAACCAACCACTGTTATCTTGGCGAATCTCGAGTTTACCAACCACAGCAGTCAGTTCTCGAGTGGCTTGGAAGGTGCCTTTGCGGATTGAACTGAGATACCCTATTTGCTCGAGTTCGATTAATGCCTCTTCAATACCTTTGCGTCCGCCTAAACGGTTTTGTAAGACATCATCAAGTTCGGCGCTGAGTTCGCGGCTATTAAAGCCATTGTTATTGGCACGGAAATACTCGAGGACTGCCTCGAGTGGGTTATGTAGAGCGCCTTGATGCGAGAAGACATGTTCTCGAGCTTCGCGGCGTAATCGCACCAGTTTCTTAGCAGCTGGGGCTTCAGGGATGATTTCTAGTGTTTCAGGATTGATTTGGGTTATTGGTTCTGTTGGTTCGGCAAACCCTTCGTCCTCGAGTTGTATGGCTGTTTCGGGTTCTGGTGTTTTACTATTTTTACCACGAACTCGAGCTTTGGGTTTTTCAACAGTTTCGGTCACAACAGCTTTTTTACGGGTTTTTACAGGTTTCTCGAGCTGAAGTACTTCGGTTGGTTTTTTAAGCGGAGGTACTTCGCTTGGCGTGCTTGTTTCTGGAATAGGTTCGACAGGAGCGCCTAATTCTAACGGGACATCAGCTTCAGAACTTGGTAATTGTTTTTTTGGTCGTCCTTTGGCTTTGGGTTTCACTATTTCAGGGGCAACCACAGCAACTGGTTCGAGCAAAGGCTGGACGACATCTGTTTCGTTAACGATTTTGCGACGACGACCTCGAGCGGCAGGAGCGCTCAGCTCGGCTGGATTTTCGATAACCACTTCTGTGGGCGGGATTTCGGCTTTGGGATTACGACGTAAACGGGGAGTACGAATTGACGTGCTAATGATGACTCCTATCGCATCACACGGGTTAGCCTCGAGAACATGGTTCGCGTAGCGCATAACCTCGATGCGCGGTATTTTTTTCGGTGTTCGCAACAATAGCCTTTGAAGCTATGCAACACCAACGATTTTGAGTATAGCACAAAAGCCCTTTACTCGAGCAAATCTCGCAAATACTGTGGCACAGGAATGGCTCGTTTCTCAAAATCAGTGGCAATATGTTCAGTTGAACCTTCAGCAATCAGCGATTGATCGCTGGCTCGTTCGATGGCGTATTCAAAGCGAATTAACCGAGATTTTAGCAAGCCAACGCGGGTGGTTAAGAGCAATTCATCATCAAAAAAGGCAGGTCGGCGATACTTGACTGCCACACCACTGACCACCAAAAGCACACCACGCTTCTCGACTTCGCGGTAGGGCAACCCCAGCGAAGTCATAAAATCCACGCGTCCCATCTCGAGCCAAATCACATAATTGCTGTGATGCGCGATTCCCATAGCATCGGTCTCGGCATATCTGACCTTGAATCGGGTTTGTGATTGTTTAACAAACATATAAGAGTAGCATACAAAATTTTGCAATCCTCGCAGGTCATGCCATAATCGCGTCAGAGGTTACATTGTGCTGAGAGGAAATATCGCTGATTTCCCATTAGTGGGTATTTTACAAATGTTGCAACGCGATAATCGGAGCGGAACGATACGCTTTGATTATGCCCAAGGAGCCACAATTGGTGTGCTCAGCGGCAGGGTGGTTCATGCTTTTTACGCACCATCTAAAGGTGAGCGAGCACTGAGTTTAATCTCGAGTATTCAAACTTCTTCATTTGAATTCCATGCCGATCATCTGCCAATCGAAGAAAGTATAGATCGTCCTGCTCAAATTCTCATGATGGAAATCCACCGAGAAGCTTCCGAATGGCGGAATTTGCGTTCGAGATTACGTAACTGGACATTAGCTCCAATTTGGGCAACGTCTGTACCAAGTAGCGAAAACCCTGAACGGCTCGAGGTGATTGGTTTAATCGATGGTCAACGTAGTATCGAAGATATTTTGCATCAAAGCGATTTACCTCCGCGCCGAGCGGCTGAATTACTGATTGAATTTGCCAACGAACAATTGATTCATATGGGCAGTGCCAGCCAGATTACCCAACCACTCGAGTTGATGGTTTTACCAATTTATGCCCCTGATGAAACCACCATATTTGTAGACCAAACTTTGTATACATCATGGAAAACTATTTATGGTACGGTACTTGCCACATTATTTGGGGCGAAAGGTGAACGTCAAACTTTTCGGGTCAAAGGGCGCGATAACATTCTTGGTAGGGTGCAAATTGCCGAAACTGCCATGCGAAAACTCAAATTAACCCGAGGCGTTAAGGTTACCATCGTGCCATCGGGCGGTACACGTTAATAAATCCTGCACGCTGCACCAATTTCCGTTACAGTAATAACTATGAACTTAGACTTGATTCGCTCGCTGATCCTGATTGTGCCATTATTGATCGCAGCTATTTTGTACACCGTCATCAGCGGTGGTATCCAATTTGCTAAATTACCACTGATATTTTCCGAAACCCTAGGCGCAATCCGCGAACGACACTTTGGCTCGAGCGGACAAATCAGCGCCTATCAAGCCACCATGATTGCTCTGTGTGGCACTGTTGGCACAGGCAGTATTGTTGGCATTACAGGTGGTATTTTGCTTGGTGGACCTGGCACAATTTTATGGCTTTGGGTTTTTGGTGTTCTGGCCATGGCATTAAAGTACGGCGAAGTCACGCTGGCGCAACACCTAAGACGGATTTATAACGACGGCAGTATTCTTGGTGGACCCTTTTTGTACATTGCTCGAGGTGTGATGCCAAATACTTTTGCCAAGTTCCTTGGTGCGATTTTTGCAGTACTATCCATTATTGCTGCTTTTGCAATTGGTAATTTAGCACAAATTTCAGGAGCCACCACCGCACTTGAAGCCAGTTTTGATTTACGCCCAGTATTCACCAGTTTGTTACTTGCCATTGTGGTTCTGGTAATTATCGGTGGTGGGGCAACACGTGTCGCTCGAGTCGCTCAAGTGTTATTTCCACTTATGCTGGCTATTTACACTATTTTGGTACTTGGTTTGATTATTAAAAATATTGCTGTGTTACCCAGTGCACTTTCGAGTATTTTCATAGGTGCTTTTTCCTTAAAATCAGCCGTCGCTGGCGGTGGAACTTTTGCTATTATCAGCGTTATTTCTCAAGGGTTTGCCCGCAGTATTTTTGCTACCAATGCAGGGCTTGGTGTCTCGAGTATTGCCCATGCTCAGGCGCAAGTGGATCATCCTGTAAGACAAGGTTTTTGGGGAGTGGTCGAAGTGTTTGTTGCTTTAATGATTTCAACCTTAACAGCTGTTGCAGTGTTAACTGTGCCTGCTGTTTGGCAAGGTATGCAAGAAGCTATTCCTGCTGAAACAATCACCAGTGCTTTTCGTTCCCTCGGGCAAGTTGGCACGACTTTCAACGATCAATTTGCCAGTTTGGGAACAGGTACACTCGCGGTTGTAATCACATTATTTGCAGTGGCTACAACTATTGCTTGGGCATTTTATGCCGAGGAAGCTTTAGGGCATTTATTTGGTGATGGAATGCGTTGGACATTGCGTTTAATCTGGGTGGGTATGGTGTTCTTAGCACCATTTATTGTTGTTGAATACACTTCATTTGTTGTCAGTGCCGAATTTTTACTGGCAATCATGTCTATTCCAAATATTGTTGCGCTTTTTATTCTCATGCCAACCGTGCAAAACTTAACTCGAGGTTTTTTTAGAGGCGAGCCGTACCAAGCACCAGATATGCCAAACCAACGAACCACTTCTTTGGACGCATATGACAGCATGGAATTTAATCTCGAGTAAAGCCCAACTCATGATCTCACATTTGCTTACGGCATCATATTGATATGCCTTACGGCTCGAGACAATCAAGAGGAAAGAATTGATGAAAAAAGTTGTTGTCGCCTTTGGAACCCGTCCCGAAGCCATCAAAATGGCACCTGTGATCTTTGGTTTACGCCAACAACCTGGTCTCGAGACCATTGTGCTTTCGACGGGTCAACACAAAGAACAATTACTTGATGGCTTACGGATTTTTGGTATCACCCCAGATATTGACCTTGAAGTCATGACTGATCGGCAAACCTTACCGATTTTAATGGGTAAAATTGTGCCGTTAGCTGCCGAGAAATTACGTGAATTAAAAGCCGATTATGTGCTGGTACATGGCGATACCCTGACCAGTTTTGCTGTTTGTTTAGCTGCGTTTTTTGAACGCATTCCTGTTGGGCATGTTGAAGCGGGCTTACGCAGTTTTAACATGGCAGAACCATTCCCAGAAGAAGCCAATCGGCGTTTAACCGATGTGCTGACTGACCTTGATTTACCACCAACTCGAGGTAATGCCGAAAATATTTTACGCGAAGCCAAAATTAACCCCAATATTGTGGTCACAGGTCAAACCGAAGTGGATGCCGTGTTATATGCCAGCACTCGAGGAACATTGCCAAAAATCCCCACAGACAAACGAATTGTTACCATGACCATGCACCGCCGCGAAAACCTGCCATTTATGACAGACATTGCCAAAGCAATTGCCAAAGTTGCTTTGGCACACCCAGAATGTCACTTTGTTTACCCTGTCCATCTCAACCCAGCAGTGCGCGAAGCTGTTTACCCAAGTTTGCAACCCTTAGAAAATTGTAGTTTACTCGAGCCACTGGATTTTGGCAGTATGGCTGCTCTGATGAAAGCCTCGAGCCTGATTGTCACAGACAGCGGTGGCTTACAAGAAGGTGGAGCAACCCTAGGTGTACCAGTGGTTGTGTTACGAAACGTCACAGAACGCCCAGAGGGATTAACGGTTAATGCTCTGAAACTGGCGGGTACAGACCCAGAAACAGTTTTTGAAATCATTCATACGTTGCTCTCGAGCGACGAAGAGTTAAGCAAAATGCAAAACCGACCAAATCCGTATGGTGATGGACA
This sequence comes from Deinococcales bacterium, assembly GCA_013298595.1. GTDB lineage: Bacteria > Deinococcota > Deinococci > Deinococcales > JAAFIG01 > JAAFIG01. The sequence continues at coordinate 100,685 of JAAFIG010000013.1, forward strand.
TGCGGGGATCCGCTGCGCTCAAGCGGTGGCATGGCGTTTAGGCTTAGCCGAACGACCAAAAGATTGGCAGTAAATTAGCTTGGTGAGCGTACCAATAAGCCTTGTAGCAATGTTGTTTGTACCACCCAAGTAATTTCCTCGAGATATGTGTCTGTGATTGGTTGTTGGGCTATTGGGGCTTCGATTAAAAGGTTTGCAAGTCCATGAATAGTGCTCCAAACAACCAGTGCCAGCGCTTGAGCTTGACCTGTTATCACTAGTTTGGTTGTTTGCATACTGCGAATGGTTGCAATTAAAATTTCAAAAGTTTCATTGGCAATGTCGGTTAGTTCATCAGGTGTGCCCGGCGGTTCACATAACGTTTTGCGGAACATAAAGCGGAATTCTGTTGCGTGGGTCAAGGCAAATTGTATGTAACCAATTCCGATTCCTTGCATTGTGGCAATGGGGTCTTGTTGTTGTTTGTTGTGCATAATATTTTTCAGTTCAATAAAAGCATCTATGGCAAGGGCACGCAATAAGGCGCGTTTATCGACAAAGTGGTGGTATGGCGCTGCGTGGCTGACTCCTGCTCGGCGAGCAACTTCACGCAGTGTGATGGTGTCTATATTGTTTTCGGCGGCTAAGGCTCGGGCTGCCTCGAGTAAGGCTTGGCGTAAATTGCCGTGGTGGTATGTGGTGTTTTTGTTGGGTTGGCTCATAGGTATGGTTTTACCTTAGCCGAAATCGCTTAACTTGACAATAGAAAGATTATGGTTTATCTTTACGATGTAAAGAATCTAGGCGATGTAAAGATAAGGAGTTTTATGAAAATACTGTTGATCCTCGGACACCCAAACCAACAATCCTTTTGCAACGCAATACTCGAGCAATATGCGCAAGGCGTGCAAAGTAACCAAGCAGAAGTCAAAATCTTGCGACTTGGCAATTTGCAATTTAATCCAATCAGTCAAGGGTACGGGCAACCAATGGTACTCGAGCCAGATTTAATCCAAGCTCAGCAACAAATCGCTTGGGCAGATCATTTGGTTTTTGTATATCCAACTTGGTGGGGTAACACACCCGCTATACTGCAAGGTTTTATTGACCGAACCTTTTTGCCTGGTTTTGCCTTTCAATACAAACAGGATTCGATTTGGTGGGATAGGTTACTGACGGGTAAAACTGCCAGAATTATCACCACAATGGATGGCACCAGTTGGTGGCATTACCTGATGCACTTTGCCCCTGGAATTAACAGTTTAAAACGCTCGGTATTGCATTTTTGTGGTGTCAAAACAGTTAAAACAACCATCATCGAAAGTGTCCGTTCTTCCAGCCTCGAGCAACGCCAAAAATGGCTTGAGCAAATAAAAAACCTTGGATCTCGAGATTCGCAATCAGTACAACGCCGCACCGACCAGCCCAGCATCCGCACCTAATTTTGCCTGTACAACCTCGAGTGTATTCCACGGTAGCCCAAATTGCTCGAGGTGTGATTGAACTTGTGGTAAGTATCCAGATGCTAAACCTAAGCCCCCGCCCAGTGCTGCCCGTTCAATACCCAAAATAGCTCTGAGATTGGCTAAGAGCCGTGCTATTCGCTTAGTACTATCTGTCAGTATTGCCTGTGCCTGTGTATCACCTGCATTTGCTCGAGTGACAATTTCTTTAGCCCCTGCCCAATGATGTTTCTCAGCTAATTGATCGAGTGCAGACCCGCTGGCAATAAACTCGAGTGGTGTGTCGGTATCGGTCAGGGTAAAACCAAGTTCAGCATGAAGTCCGTGTGGTGTTGTATGCAAGGCTTGATTGATGATTAACCCCCCACCAATGCCAGTCGAAACTGTAATAAAAGCAAAATCTCGAGTACCCTGCCCAGCCCCAAGCATAAACTCTCCCCAAGCAGCGGCATCGGCATCATTAAGCACTTTTGTCTCGAGTTGCGTGCGTTCTGTAAACCAAGTAGCAACATCTATGCCATTATGCCAATTGTGCAAAGTGTGGTTATTTAAGGCAGTTACAACACCATTTGCCACACTGCCACAAGCGGCGACACGAATGTCTCGAGTAACAGGTAATTTCGCTTGAATCAGCGTCAGACATGCCTCGAGTAGGTTATTTGGGCTGCGATCATCTGGGGTGGGTATTTGTGACCGCTCGAGTAGTTGCGAACCGTCCCAGAGAGCCGCCGCGAGTTTTGTGCCACCAATATCAAGAGCAAGTATCATCGGATGATTTTAGCGGGTTCGATACCCACAGCGCGACGCGCAGGAATAAAAGCAGCTAGTAAAGTGGCAATTAGACTTACGGCACTGACCCAGAGAAAATCGGTCACTCGAGGGTCAGCGGGTAAGGCGTTGATAAAAAATAAATCTCCAGGTAGCCGAAATGGAAAGATCACAAAATAATAACTGACTAACAGCCCTAGAATATTGCCAAGGATTAAGCCAATACCGCCCAGTACTGCCCCCTCGAGTAAAAAAATATTTTGTACAGTTTTCGCACTTGCGCCCATAGCACGCAAAATAGCGATTTCTTGGGTTTTTTCAAATACAGTTAGTAAAAAAACATTGACCATGCCAAATGCAGCCACAATTAAAATCAGTACCAGCACCGCGCCAATAACTTGTTTTTGTAAGGTCATCGAGTCAATTAGGTTACGGTAGGCATCTTGCCAAGGTCTGCCATAAAATTCTGAGCCACTGTTTGGATTTGGGCTAATGGGTAAAGTATTTGCTAGTTTAGGGGCAAGATTTGGATTGGTTAAACGCACATGATAACCACTGATATTGACTCCCGATTTTTTCTCGAGTTGCAATTTTTGTAAGTTCACAAAAGCAATAACATTATCAATTTGGTAATTGTTGGTTGTATAAGACCCGTGATAGACAAACTTAGCAACTTTTGATGTAGACAAATTAAAACCATCAAACAGCAACATATAAATTTCATCACCAGGCAGTGGTGACAAGGTTCTGGCAATATCTCGACCCAGCAAAATACCATTGACTGGTAGCGTCTCGAGGCGTTTTCGATCATCGGCGTTCAGATTCAGAGATTTGGCTTCCTCGAGCGGGACAACACCGTACAACAAGGCTGGGGCTTGTGCACCGCCACGTCCTTTTGAAGCGCGGCGCGATAGTAAACTAAAACTCTCGAGGTACGGCGCAAATGCCACAACATCTTTATTTTTGCTCAGGCGTTGCTCGAGATTTGTATCTGGTTTTGTTCCACCATAATCTTTTTGCCAAGACTCGAGTGAAATATGCGGTTGGGCTTTGATGGTGGCACTAAAAAGTGCATCTATAAAACCATTGGTTAAGGATAACGCTGTGGTTAAAACCATCACCCCAATGGCAACACCTAACACACTGATCAGATTTTGGGTGGTTCGACGACGCAAATGGCGTTGCGCTAAAAACCAAGAAAGTTGAAGATTCATCGCTTTGTTTTACCATCCAATGTTAAGAGTGGTGCATATAAATCTGGACGACGGTCGCGGAAGAATCCCATACCAGCCCGATGACTTCTGGCTTTCTCGAGGTCAAGGTCTGCATAAAGAATAGTTTCTTCGCTTTGGTTGGCTTCAGCAATTTTTTCACCATTGTAATCGCAAATAAAACTTGAGCCATAATAGGTTTGGCTTAAACCATGAATGACTTCTGTGCCAACTCGGTTGGCTGCGCCTAAGTACATGGCATTACAAACAGCATGTCCAATCATGGCGCGTTGCCATGCCACATGGGTATTGGGCGAAGCAACTTCGGCTGGTTCAGAACCAATAGCGGTTGGGTACAATAAAATTTCTGCACCCAGTAATGCCATAGCTCGAGCCGATTCTGGGTACCACTGATCCCAACAAATACCGGTGCCAACATGTCCAACAGCGGTTTTATAAGCTTGAAAACCAGTATCACCAGGATTGAAATAATATTTTTCTGCATATCCAGGACCATCGGGGATATGGCTTTTGCGGTAAACCCCAAGAATTTCGCCACTCGAGTCTATTGTTGCTAGGCTATTAAATCTTGCCTGACCAGCTAATTCAAAAAAAGAAACAGGTAAAACCGAATTGTTTTCTTTGGCTAATTTCTGAAAAATTGATAAAAAAGGATGTCCCTCGAGCGGATGTGCTAATGCAAAAAATTCTTCGCGTTGCACTTGACACCAATACAAATTCTCGAATAGCTCGGGTAATAAAATCAGGTTTGCACCATTTTTAGCAGCTATCGAAACAAAAGCAATGGCTTTCTCGAGATTTTGGCGTAAAGAATTGGTCATGGACATTTGAATAACGGCTAGTTTCATAGTAACTCCAGAATAAATGGCTAAGATGGTTGAATGCAAAAAAGTCTGGTGATTGCTGCTGATGTGGGCTTACGAATAACGGCGATTGCTGATATTGCCGAGGTGTTTGGTCAGTGTTATGGAAAAGATGGTTTGTTGCTGACCCAAGCCGATTTGACTGCGGATTTTTTTGATTTACAAACAGGAATAGCTGGTGAGTTATTCCAGAAATGTACCAATTATCAAATACAACTTGCGTTGGTGGTTACTGATTTACAGGCTTACAGTCCAAGAATTGCAGAACTTGCTTTTGAACATCGTCATCATCGGCTCATTCGATTTTTTGAGTCTGTCGCCCAAGCCAAAGCATGGCTAGAAGCCTAAATAGCTGGTTGTTGTTGTGTGACACAATGAAAACTACCACCACCATGAATTAACCCATGACTGTTGCAACCAATTACTTGCCGATCAGGGAAATGGGGTCTTAGTAACTCGAGAACGCGTTGATCGTTAGGGTCGTTGTAGGTTGGTACAATCACACAACCATTGCCGATATAAAAATTGGCATAGGTTGGTGGTAAACGAGCACCATCTAAACCTTCGGCTTTGGCATATTCACCACTGAGAAATATTTTATTTTTTGGTAATGGAATCGTAACAATTGTAAATGGCTGTCCCTGTAAATCTGTAAAACTTCGTAGCAACTCGAGGTTGTGCTCAAGTACAGCGTAATTTGGGTCGGTTGGGTCTTCGCAAATACAAGTCACGATTGTATCAGCAGCAATAAATCGTGTGATCGTATCCACATGCCCGTCGGTGTGATCGTTTTCTAAACCATCTTCAAGCCATAAAATTTTTTCTACACCCAGATAATCACGCAGTACTTGCTCGAGCTGATCTTGGTTCATTTGCGGGTTGCGGTGTTTCTCGAGTAAGCATTGACGTGTGGTTAACAGTATACCCGCGCCGTTCACCTCGAGCGCACCTCCTTCCATAACAACTTTTGTTTGTGTGCGTTGAATGTTTTGCTGCTGACAAATAAAAGTTGGCATTTGATCATCTAATTCAGCAGCAAACTTTTCGCCCCAACCATTAAATTTCCAATCTATTGCCATAATTTCTTGATTTCGAGTGACAAATATAGGCGCGCAATCTCGAAACCAAACATCGTTATGGGCTTGCAAATGAAAACCAATATTTGCGCTACCTAGCCTCGCCTTGGCATCTTCGTGTGCTTCGGTATCTCGGCAGACTAATTCGACTCGTTCAAACTGAGCTAAAACTTGTAAAAACGCAGCAAAATCTTGGCGTACAGGCTCGAGATACCCAAGCCACATTTCATTATTGGCAGGATAACCAGTCCAAACGCATTGGTGGGCTGCCCATTCTGGGGGCATGGTAAAACCTTGTTCTCGAGGAGTTTGACTCATGGTCTTAGCATACGTGATTTAGGACTTTGATGAACAGTTTGGTTTGGCAATTTCGAGTACACTATTTGTCATGAAAAAGAATTTCATTGGGATTTTAGCGTTGTTTGTGCTGTTTTTTGCCGCTTGTGCTCCAGCACCTATGGCTCGAGTAGCTGCTAAAGATGTTTTTCCATTAAAACTCAACGAAGTTTGGGAATTACGCGCTTTTAAACCCGCAGAGCCTGCTCCTCAAGTTTTTCCATTTGAACTCTACGACGAACCAGAATTTGATGAAGACGGCGATGTGGCTGCTTTTGCCGAAGCTGGAAAATACGAAGCTGAAATGTATTATTTGATTAAAGATCAAGTCTTACTGGTGGCTATTTCGCTTACCAAAGGTTCAGACCCCGAACTGGTTTTTTGTGTGCTCGATACCTCGCGCAACAAAGTCAAATTAACAGGTACATCGTTTTTTGGTCGCACGAGCGAATTACAAACCATTGGTTCCTTGCCCCGCACCCGTTTTGCGGTTTGCGAATTGAGCCGTAAATAAATATTTTGTTTGTAACAGAATCATGGTAGGCTCGAGGCTATGGACTCGAGCCTGACTTCTTCACCAACTTCCCCTGAGTCCACGCATTTTCCTTATGCTGCATATCGTCCTGGGCAGCGTGAAGCTTTGGATGCTGCCCGTAGTGCCTATGCCAGGGGAAAACGCTTTGTGGTTATCGAAGCACCGACAGGCGCAGGTAAAAGCGGTATTGCTGTTACCTTAGCTCGAGAAGCTAAGCAAGCTTATATTTTAACAGCTCAAAAAATTTTACAAGACCAGTACATCCGCGATTTCCCTGATTTAGCTGTGGTCAAAGGTCGGAGTAACTATCCGTGTTTGGTAATGGATACCCATGCAGGCGCAGCACCGTGCTTGGCTGGAAAAAAATTCCCAGCCTGTGATGATTGCACCTACTTAATTGCCAAAGATGATGCGCTTCATGCCAGTATTGCCACACTCAATTACCCATACTTTATGGGTGAAATCAACCATGCGGGTGCATTTCAAAAACGCGATTTATTGGTTTTAGATGAAGCCCATAACACCGAAGAAATGTTGATGCGTTTTGTCGAAGTCTCGATTGCAAAAAATACCTTTGCTCGAGCTGGAATCGAATTTGATTTTCCGCAAACCACAGACCTCGAAGACCGCATTGCTTTTGTCTCGAGTTTAATTCCAGATGCCATCCGAGCCTTAACGAAACTCGAGGAGCAAATCAAAACCCTCGAAGCCCCACCACCAGATTTATCAGTACATAAAAACGAACTCGAGAATCTGGTACGGCGCATGATTATGCTGCGCGATGCCCCAGATGCGGGTTGGATTGCCGAACAATCTGAAGATGTGTCTTTTGATGGTGCTGTGCAATGGTGGAAATTTCGTCCGATCATGGTGGCTGCTTTTGCCGAGGAATTCTTGTTTCGTCACTCAAGTCGAGTGCTGATGCTATCAGCCACAATTCTTGATGCTGAAACCTTTTTACGCGCCCTTGGTATAGACCCAGCCGATGCGGCTTTTATTCGGGTGCCAAGTTCGTTCCCACCACAAAATCGCCCAATTTATCCACTCAATATTGCACGGCTGAACCGCGATACCTTAGAAGCAGAATTACCGAAACTCAGTGCCGTTATTGCTAAATTGCTCGAGAAACACAAAGGCGAAAAAGGGATTATTCATGCCCATTCTTATAAAATTTTGCGTTACTTGGTCAGTACTTTACCCGCAGGTAAACGCCTGATTTACCATTACGACAGCGCCAGCCGCGAAGATGCCCTCGAGCGACACCTGACCTCGAGTTTACCAACAGTTTTACTGACCCCAAGTATGACTGAAGGTGTGGATTTAGCCGATGACCAAGCCCGTTGGCAAGTGATTGTCAAAGTGCCATACCCATACCTTGGCGACCCTCAAGTCAATGCTCGCCGACTTGCCGACCCATCGTGGTATGAGTGGCGCACAGCTTTACGCATTGTGCAAGCGTATGGGCGAGCAGTGCGAAGTTCAGAAGACCACGCAACTACCTATGTGCTTGATTCAATGTTTCCGATGTGGGTTTCTAGGCAACAAAAACGCTTACCAAAATGGTTTCTCGAAGCGATTGCACAAAGTCGGTAAAGTGATAGGTTTGGGGTGTGTGCATTGTCTAATGAAATTTTACTCGAGCTAAAAAAAGCGAGCCTTTCGGCTCGCTTTTTTCATTAAGGCAATTATTTAGTACGTCCGCTGAGTAAATCTTCAACTTGTTTTTGGGCTTTGTCCAAAGCATCTTTGGCTGTGGCTTTACCAGCAACTGCTTCTTTAATCGCTGCCTCGAGAATATTAAAACGAATAGCTTCCCAATCCGAGATGCGTGGTTCGTAATCGGCAAAACGGGCTTGTTTAATCACATTGTCAAAATCTGGATTAGTTTTGGTAAATGCTTTGTACTCGGCGGTTTCTGAAGCAAGGTCGCTCGAGGGGACATAACCTGTTTGGGTAGCAAAAATGGCGCTGTTGCGTGGTTGCATGGCAAAGTTCATGAATTTTGCAGCTAAGGCTTGTTGGTTTTTTGGTGCATCGTTAAAGACAACAAGGTTTGTGCCTTGAATCAGGGCGACACCCGGTACGCCACGTTTTGCGCCAGGTAAAGTGCTGATGCCTAAATTGAATTTGGCGGCGCTTTTGTAGAATGGCATACCTGCGCTGGTATCCAGAGCAAAACCAAAGGTGTCGTTCAATTGGCTGTTAATAAAGCCACTGGTGATTGGTTTAGCGGCTTTTTCTTTGGTTAAATCTAAGAACCATTGTAAGGCTTTAACTGCAATCGCTCCGTTGATTTGAATTTTGCCATTGACTTCGTATTCGCCACCAAGGGTTAAGAAAATTGGGGCAAAGGTGCTGGCAGTTGGTTGGAACCAGAAGGCAGGTGCATTTTGGGCTTTGGAAATACTTCGGACAACTTCGGTGAATTCAGTTAAAGAAGTTGGGGCTTTGGCATTAAATTTCTTTAAAAGGTCTTTGTTAAAGTACATCAATTGCACGCTTTTGTTAAAAGGTAAGCCGTATAGCACACCTTTAAATGTGGCTGCATCAATAAAGCGTTTTTGAATGTACTGCGGGCGAACACCGATGGATTTAAGATCGATAAGTTTATCAGCCTCGAGATACAAAGCGATATTATTCTCGAAAGCTTGTGCCATAGCAGGGACTTTGCCAGCTGCAAAACCAGCTTTGATTTTGGTGGATAAATCAGCATAACCACCTTGTGGAATTGGTAAAATACAGCCACCTTCATTGGTTTTATTAAATTCGGCAGCTAAGGCATTGAGCACATTTTGTTGTACGGCATCACGGAAACCATGCCAGAATTCGGTGACATTGGAGGCTTTGGCGCACTGGGCTTTGACGACATCGGCAGGGGTTTGTTGCGCCCAAGTGGTTGCGGCTGCAATCACACCAAACGCTCCGAGTATGGCTAATTTCTTCATAATTTCTCCTCAAAAAACGCCTCGAGTGATCTCGAGGAACCAAGCTTACTTTAACATTTGATACGATTCTTGTCAGGAAACCGTCAAGTTTTAGTGCTGATGTTCAACGCCACCGACTCCATGAGCGTGTCCATGCTCGAGTTCTTCTGCTTCGGCAGCTCGAGTACGATGAATTTTGATGTGATACTCAAGGGTTTTGCCTGCCCGAGGATGATTCATGTCTATTGTGGCAGTGGCATCTGTTAGCGCAATCACTCGAGCTTCAAAATTTTGACCGTTGGCATCCGAAGCGCTGAATTTACTACCAATTTCGGGGTTTTTGATTGGCAATTTTGCCAGTTCGACATTCATGACTTTATGATCATCTCGAGTCCCATACGCATTTTCTAGCGCAGCTGTAAACTCGAGTGGAGCAGTTTTGCCAATCAACAACGCCTCGAGTCCAATGGGTAAATCGCGTTCATGTCCTATCAGAATAAGTTTGGGTTTATGGGTATGGGCAACCACAACCCCCTCAAGTTTAGCTTCGTACTCGAGAGTCACGACCATGTTTTGTGTAATCATTGTTTAGTGATAACACATTCTCAATTACTTTACAAACAGCTATTGCACTTTTTAGCGCATGTTGCTGACATCGTATGTAAAGATTCGACCATCACGTTCACGCAACGAAAATGCACGTGGTATTCGGTTTTGATCGATTTCATAATACACCCGAAAACGTGCTTCTGCTTCGGGTTTTAGATTGGTTCTAAAAGCATCACCTGTACTTGTACCAACCAAGTAATTATCGTTCGTAGTACTGACCCATCAGTATCAGTCAGTATTGCCAGCACTGTTTATAGTAAATGTCAATATCGGTGTTTTTGGTCAAGTTACGAACAGTGATTGTGGCAGTCAAAAATCGCTTACCAGCACTAGGTGTTTTACCTTCAATGGCTTCGTTGGTAAAAGCAAAACTTTCAACTCGAGCGGCTAGTTGTTTTAATGGGTAAAAAATGCCAACTAAAGCTTGAACTTCTGGTAAAGCAGTAAAACCGTCATTGCTAAATGGAGCAGCTAAGGGTTTAATATTGCTACGTAAGTCGTAACGTACAATCGGAGCGATTTCCTGAGTGCGTTCAATCAGTAATTTAACAATTTTAGCTCGAGCTGAAACTTGCCAAGCGGCAACTAAATTAACCTTTTGTGCAGGTTTAAGGTAAACGCTATAATCGGTAAATTCGCCTGCTCGAGCAAAATAACTATCAAAAACATAATTCTCGTCACGGTCATCTACAGCGGTGATTTTAAAACTATTAAAACGAACCTGTTGATCTTCTTTACTTGGATTTTGCACCGTAAAACGAAGTACTAAAAGTTTTTGATTTTGTTCAGCAGAATAGACATTTTTCAGTGTAATAGGTTCAATACTATACTCGGCTGCGGTTAGGGCAAAATTAAGTGGTTTATTGCGCCCCAAAGTGTACTGAGTACCAATTTGCCCAGTATTACCAGCCAATTGTGTTGTGCCAGCTGTACTCGAGTTGCTCAGTAATAGATTATTGCCTTGGGTTGCTGTGTTGATACCAAAGGTTTTTAATACTCGAGTTGGTACATATGTGGTGTTGTTGATAACAATAGCTTTGTCAGCAGCAGCTTGTCCATTGATTAATACATTGAGGTTTTTTTGTACGCTTTGTGCTAAAACAATGCTACTGATACCAAGGAGTGCACCAACAATAAGTTCTTTGAGTTTCATAATGATACCTCGTGATTTCTTAACATCAATCACAAAATAAGTGTTTTATGTCTTGCAGATTATGTGCAAAGACATAGTTGATTTGTTGGGAACGCTAAATAATTTTTCTCGAGCGGGTAAATATTTTTTGCCCATTTACCCGTTGGGTATTTTGACTAATCAATAGAAGTTGATATCAGAGCTTTATCATGCACTATTTTTGCCCAAGCTACCAAATAATCCACTGTCCAGTGCATGAGTTTTTCAACACTATCAACTGTAAAATACTCGTCGGGTGCATGAGCACGGTCACCATGACCTGTTCCTGCTATCGAAAATGGGATTTGCTTACCGAGCGTGGTTAATAAACTAGCGGGACAGCAATTATTGGCAATTGCCCAGACTGAAATTGGCACATTATGGGCTGAACCTACAACTCGAGCCGCTTGTAGCAGCGTGTCATCGGCTTCTGGTAGTGCAGCCGCAGCGCTATACCCTCGTAATTGCCGTAACTTAACCATGGTATGCCCACGTTTATTCAGGTGTTCTTGTACCAAATCGGCTACCTCGAGTGGAGTAACACCTGGTGGAAAACGAATATCTACTTTGGCTCGAGCTTTGCCGGGCATATTGGTGTAATAAACATCATCTTGGTAACCGCCTTGCACGCCTTGAATATTGATTGTGGCTGCCAGCATATAATGTGCGAGGTGGTCGGATAACCGCTTAGCTCCAATAAATTTTTTGACATTCAAGTTATGTAGCATATTGGTTTCCCATTGCGGATTATCCGCAAATAATTGCTCAAGTTGTTTGACTTCAGGGCTATCGGGTTGCACAGGAGGCTCGAGACGTTCGGTCAGCCCATCCACGGTTAGGCGTTGCTCATCGGTATAAAGAGTTCCAAGGGCTTTTACGAGGCGCATTAAAGGTGCGTCTATCCAAGCGCTGTTGCCTGCCCAAACATGGCGTGCATCTGTTGTGCCACCCCACTGTCCACCATTGCACTCGAGGGTTGCAAAAAGTGTTCCCTTGAAAGCTCGGCGTAAGGTCATTGTGCCAGCACTGTTCTGCTGCATACAAGGTAGCCACGCGCCTTGGGCTTTTTCGAGGAGGCTGCGGTGCTGTTCGACAAAAGCTGCCATGCTTGGGCTACCAATTTCTTCTTCACCTTCGATTAAATAAATTAAATTCACAGGCATTTCTGTGTTGCTCTCGAGCATAGCAGCAACGCCTAGAATACTGGCAAGCACAGGTCCTTTATGGTTATTTGCACCGCGTCCAACAACAATTTTCCCAAGATGTGGCAACAAACCAAGGTCGGCGGCTTCAACAATCCGAGCCTCGAGCGGTGGCACAGACCATTCTTCTTCCCATGTTGGGGTGATGTCGTACAAGCCATAAACCAAAAGCCACGGTGCATCTGGTTTACTTGAGCGCACTGTTCCCATTACCATTGGATGCCCTTGGGTTGGATAAATAGCTGCATCTGGCGCGATGCGTTGCAATAAATTCTTAGTGTACTCTGCGCCCTGCACTATCCCTACACCAGTATCCGAAAAACTAGGAATGCGAATCCAAGCCCGTACTGCCTCGAGTGATTCGTCTGCTCGAGCTGTGATTAAATCATGAACTTTTTTCATCCTTTGACTGCTCCTGCGGTCAAGCCTTTAATTAAGAACTTTTGTAAGTAAAGCACAATAATCACCATTGGAATTGCAATACTAATTGCACCAGCCGCCGAGATGCTCCAATATCGCAAATCCTCTGCGCCAAACTGCGATATTGCCACAGGCATGGTTACGGCATTGGTAGCGGTTAAGGTCAGGGGAATCAAAAATTCGTTATAAGCAAGTAACATACTAAAGATACTGGCTGTGACAATGCCAGGTCCCATAATTGGCACGATCACATACCAAAAGGCTTGAAAGCGTGTGCAACCATCAACCATAGCGCTTTCCTCGAGCGAATCAGGGATTTCTTGAAAGAAACTTCGTAACATCCAGATTGTAAATGGTTGGTTAATCGCCACCAGAACCAAAATCAGTAAGAGTTGTGTGTCATGTAAACCTGTTAAACGCGCTAAGTAATAAAAAGGCAACAAAAATGTAAGGCGTGGCAATGCCCTAAACACAAAAGCTGCAAATAAAATCCAAAAACCCGCAGCGCGGTTATAGCGGGCTAAACCATACCCTGCAAAACAGCCAACACTGATTGAAATGGTGACTGTACCAAAAGTAACAATGGCGCTGTTGATTAAATACTTGGTAAATCCTTCTTCAATCCATAAGGTTTGGTACGCCACCAGTGTTGGCTTAAAAACCCAGATAGGTGGTAGGGCAAAGGCATCCACCACTTCTTTAATGCTAATTAAAAAAGTCCAGAAAAAAGGAAAAATAGCCAAAATAAGCCAAACTGTTAGAATAGCGTATGCGATAGCAGAAAAAAGTGCACGGCTCGAGGTACTGCTGTGCGCTTTCATTTTTTGCCTCCGACAATATCAATGTAAGTTTGACGCAAAAACGGGTACAGCAATGTGATAATCACAAAAACAGCCAGAATGACCGAGGCGCTGGCACGTCCGATGAGCTGTTCTTGGAAAGCAATACTGTAAGTGTAGTACATAATTGTAGCGGTAGCATTACCAGGTCCGCCTTGGGTCATGACTGCGACACTATCAAATAAGCGATAGGCATCCATGATATTGACCATAGCAATAAAAATAAAAATGGGACGTAAGTATGGCATCATCACAAAACGCACCCGTTGCCACCAAGTTGCCCCATCCATAATTGCAGCTTCGATTGGGTCGGCAGGCATGGCTTGTAAACCCGCATATAGCATCAGCATGACAAATGGTACTGCCCCCCAAATACCATAACCAATCAATAATCCACGAGCTGCAACCACATCGGCATACCATTGAATATTGATCCCGATACTCGAGAGCAACCAAGTGATAAAACCTCTGTCCTTAAAAAGCCAACTGACTGCTAATGTACCAACCACTGGTGTGACAATATATGGCACAAGGTAAATACTGATAAAAAAGCGTTTTAGTCCAGAAATTTCGTTGAGCAGCAGTGCTAAACCAAACCCCAAAGCAATCTGAATTGGAATACTAACCACCATGTAAAAAAGTGTAAAGCCAAGGGCTTGCCAGAACCGAGTATCCTCGAGGATTCGTGTGTAATTCAGTAAGCCAATAAATTTTGGTGTTGTGCCAAAGTTAAAATTGAAAAAACTTAGGTAGATTGTGGTGAATAACGGCAAAACCATTAACACGGTCATGACCACCACACTTGGTGAAACAAAAGCCCAGAATTCTCGAGGTTTCACAGGTATCACCTTCTTTGCTAAAAAACATGGCTCGAGCTTAGGACTTATACAAATCAGGGCGGGCATAAAACCCGCCCCTGTGGTTGAACTTAAATAGGTTGAATCTGATCTAGGGGAGACTTTTGGGGTCTCCCTGTACAAATGAATGTTACGAAATCTGAAAATTGAAAGGCTATCCCAAACTTTGGCTTACTTAATAAAGCCCTGAACGCGCATTTCGTCTTCGGTCTTTTTAGCAGCTAGATCAAGGGCGGCTTTTAGATCGGTTTTATTAGCAAGAGCTGCTCTCAGTTCATTGCCAAGAATTGTGGTGGCAATACCTTGGAATGGTACGGCTGGACGCAGTGGCACGGCTTGACGAGCATTGCTGGCAGCAGCAACCCAAGCTCGGTTTTTAGCCACTAAAGTTGGATTAGTAGCGATGCTGTCGCGGCTGACCATACCAAGGCTGGCAGCGTTTAACTGATTGCTCTTGCCCAGCATTTCCATGACCACACGAAAAGCCAAATCAGGGTCTACTTTACTCGAGGCAGCAATTGCCAGTGCGTCGCCTTCGGCAGTATTTGCGCCTAATCCGTTACCACCAAACTTAAAAGCAGGTGCATAATCTATTTTACCAACCACTCGAGATACTTTTTCGTCTTCCATTGCTGAGGCTCGAGTTAACCAGATTTTACTCAGGGCAATATCGCCTTGTTGTAAACCAACCATAACATCATCATTGGTGTAATTTAAGACAGCAGGAGGCATAAACTCGAGCCAATCGCGGATGGCTTGGGCAGCTTTGACTCCGTTAGCGTTGTTAAAAGCGGGTTTTTTATTCTTATCAAACCACACGCCACCAAGTGCAGCATAATTGCTGTGGAACTCGCCAGCCAATGCGCCACCACCCAAGGCAATCGCCAATGGGTATTTGGTTTTACTGGCTTTTTTGAGTGCCTCGAGAACTGTCGTAAATTCTTCTAAGGTTTTGGCAGGTTTAAGGTCGAGTTCGGCAAAAACATCTTTGCGGTAGAACTGAATTTGCGTGTTGAAATTAACAGGCAGCGCATACTGACGACCATTTAAAGTGGTATTGTTGATCAGTTTGTCACTGATATCATCCAGATTATATTGTTTTTTGTATTTGGCAATAAAAACGTTTAATGGCAATAACCAACCTTTAGAACCCCATTCTGTGACCAAACGCGGATTGACATGCAGAATCTGATATGGCGAGGTACCCGTGGCAAGTGCCGTGTTGACTTGAGTTTCGTATTGTGCAGGTTGTAAGAAACTGGTTTTTACCGAGAGCGAGCCTTTGCTGCATGCTTCGGCAGCATTAAAGTAATATTCCATCATCGGGAAACGAAAGCCAAAGACATTGATTATGGTGGGATTGGCTGGGGCTTTAACATTACAAGCCGCCACTGTTTGCTGTGCCGAACCCATGCTTAGAGCGGCTGTGATTGCTAATGTACCAATTGTTAAACCAATACCAATGATGCGTTTTTTCATACATTCCTCCAACCTCTTTTGAGGGTTAAAACCTTTTCCTAAGCCTTCTGACTCGAGTTGATGTTTTGACGGTAAGCCAACATTCTAATGCAAGCGTATGCAATTTTGAAGAGGGTGCGTTTTAAATCCTATAAAAGCCCTTGTTTTTTAAGTCGAATATCGCACGAAAGCGCATGACCAAACATCAGTTCGGCTCGAGCCACTGCGGCTGCGTGCGGGGCAACGGTACGGCTACCTTCTTGGGTGCAACGCTGATACGTGACAGTTTTGGTAAATTTACCCACCCATAAGCCGCCTGTGTAGCGTGCCGCACCACCTGTGGGCAGCACATGGTTTGTACCAATGGCTTTATCCGAATATGCCACAGTTGCCTCATGACCCAAAAATACCGAGCCATAATTTTGTAATCGCGCCAAAAACCAATCAGGGTCTTGGGTTTGCACCTCGAGATGCTCGGGGGCAAACTGATCAGAAACCAGCAACATTTCAGCATCTGATTCGCAAACAATAATGCTGCCACAATCACGCCAAGCCACACCAGCCACATCGCGGGTAGGATAATCCAGCAAAATTTTTAAGACCAAACTTTGCACCTCGAGTGCTAAGTCTCGAGAAGTGGTAATTAACGTAGCTGGGCTGTTTAAACCGTGTTCAGCTTGTCCAAGTAAATCTATGGCAACCACTTCTGGGTCGGCGCTCGAGTCAGCAATAATCAGAATATCGGTCGGTCCAGCCAGTAAATCAATGCCGCAAACCCCAAATAACTGGCGTTTAGCTTCGGCAACATAGGCATTACCCGCTCCAACTATCATGTCTACAGGTGCAAGTTCAAGTTCAGGTACACCAAACGCCATGGCTGCCATGGCTTGTACGCCACCAATGCTATAAATTTCATCGGCTCCTGATGTGTGCATTGTAAAAAGTTGGGCTGCATAGATTCCTAAGCCATCTTTGGGTGGTGCACTTGCCACGACCCGTTTAACCCCAGCAACTTTGGGTACAACTACGGTCATGGCACTCGAGGCGATAAGTGGGTAACGCCCACCAGGACTGTAACTACCAACACTCGAGACTGGGATTTGTTTTTGTCCAAGTATAATCCCTGGATGGGTTTCGACCTCGAATTCGGTTAGGGTAGCTTTTTGCAATTGGGCGAAGCGTTTGACCTCTGCTTGTAGCCAACCTATATGTTCTTGCCAATCTGCTGGGGTGTTCTCGAGGGCTGCTTGGATTTCATCAAGTGAAACCCGAAACGAAGGTGGATTCCATTTATCAAAGGCTTGTGAGTAACGGCGTACTGCCGCCAGCCCTTCGGATTCGACAGCTAGAATAATTTCAGAAACAGTGTCCCTGATTTCCTTGGTAACGGCTTTGGGCGTGGGTGGCGGTTTTTTAATGTATTCCATTTTTTCCTTTTTATGACCAAAATAAGACCAAGGTATTTTTAACGGGCAGTCCAACCACCATCTACCAGTAGGCTCGTACCAGTGATTAAATTGGCTTTGCTCGAGGCTAGAAAAGCCACAGCCTGAGCTACATCTTCGGGCGTACCAACATGACCAAGTGGAATGCTTTGAAGAACACTTTTTTGAAAATCAGGATTCTCTAGCATCGGACGGGTTAAATCGGTTTCAATAAAAGTTGGTGCCACACTGACCACCCGAATCTTATGTGGGGCTAGTTCAATTGCCAATGCCTTGGTCAAACCTTCAAGTGCGTGTTTACTGGAACAGTAAACACTTCGATTAACCGCACCTACATGACCCATCTGCGAAGAAATATTGATGATCACCCCACCAGCGGCATGTTCGAGAATTTTTTGCACTGCGATTTGTGTAACAAAAAAAGCGGTTCTGACATTCAAATTAAAAATCTGGTCAAAATGGGCTTCTGAGACCTCGAGAAACGGCTCTGGGATGTTCGTGCCAACATTATTGACTAACACATCCAAACGTGGCAAGGAATGCAGTGCGGTTTGAAGTTGCTGAAAGCTGCTTGCATCGATTGGAATAACAAAAGCCATTTGGTTCAAGGCTTTTACTTCTACAGCGACAGTTTCTAATGATTCAAGGTTACGTCCAATCAAAGCCACAGCAAAACCATCTTGAGCAAGAGCTAAAGCACAAGCCTTGCCAATGCCTCGAGATGCGCCTGTGATGGCAGCAATTTTAATCATGTGTTTACCCGAGTCATAAAAGAATGCCCATTTCCACTCATAGTTCCCCTGCGGCTGGGGCATAAATTTGTTTTAGGAGCGCAAATTCATCAAAAACGGTGTATTCCTGCGCAACTCTGCCATTCTCGAGTTCAAAGTGGCTAATGCACATAAGTTTAATTCTTTGCCCAGTGGCATCACCGTACCAGCCAGTGCCAAGGTGGGTGCCTTGGAAAGTCCAACGCACCGCAATTTTTAGGTTTAGCCCAGTGCCAATGTAACAAATATGGTCTACACTCACGCCAGCATCGGGGAAAGCTGCCAGTAAACTTAAAACAAAATGTTGGTAAGCACTAATTCCCTCGAGTTTTCGTGCTGTGGATACAAAAGCAGTTGGGGATTGCGTGTAATAACCGTGCACCCGATTTAGTAAACGCCAATTCCAGATTTCTTGAAACATCGAATATATAAAATCGGTTACGTCAAAACCATCATTGGAACGAACAGGTAATTTGGGTGGAAGTTGCCCTTGGAGACGGTCTATTTCGGGTACACCAATTTGCACTGGGCTGTTTGCATTACGGATTGCATCGGCTTTTGCAAGGCGTTTAGCCAGTTCGATTTCGGGCAGACCAAGTTGCCGTACCAAAGCCAGTTCATCACGTACCAACCATTCTTCGGCAATGCGGTTTTCTTTAACAAAACAATGGGCAATGCCACGGCGCAAAATTCGTTTATTGGTCGGTGCGCCGTAAGCGCTATACCCCGTGTTGCGGGCAGTCCAAGTAATACGGTGACTCGAGTGAAACCCATCGGTTTCGTTGCCGCTCCAGATCACTTCATCGCCATGCAGCCGAGCATCTGGAAAGGCAGCAAGGGTTTTGAGTGTCCCTTCAACCACAGCTTCGCGTCCATAAATGGTTGCATCGGTCATGTAAATAGGGCAATTATGGGTGTAATGCGTGTAAATCAAACCAATTGCTTTTTCTTCCCAAATTTTATGAGTACAACGAATAATATAATCCACAAAATCGGGATAATCCTCGTCGAATCCTCGCAAGGCTTGACGACGTTCAAGAGGGCGTTCAGGACTCGAAAAACTCGAGATGTCGCGCCCGTTTACCATAATTTGGCTGCGCTCGAGCAGTTCTTGCTCAGATGGTTTGGTCATGATTTCACCTTTTTTGCTCTGGTTTTCAGTGCTTTGACGCTGCCACGTTCGATTAAAACCCCTGGGATGAATCGTAAATTACTACCAAGTGGCGCATTTTCTATTGCCTCGAGTAAAATCTGTAAACTCGAATCGATCATGGTTTCGACAGGCTGGCGAATTGTGGTTAAATTATATGCGCCCCAAGCTGCCATTGGTATGTCATCAAAGCCAACAATGCTGATGTCTGTACCAACTTGTACTCCCGCTTCTCGAGCTGCGTCTATCGCACCAATTGCTGTGATATCGTTGGCACAAAAAATTGCATCGGGTGCATCGGAACGTGCCAGTAATCGCTGCATTGCAGCAAAACCAGCTTCGTAAGTAAAGTTTCCTGCCTCGTGTTGAACCATAAAACCAGCCTGCTCGAGCCGCAACGTATAACTGCTTTCGCGGTCACGGTTGGTGCTGGTGTTCTCACGCCCTGCAATGTAAGCATAACGGCTGTGCGAACGCCCCAAGAGGTAATCGGCAATCGTTCGTCCGCCACCTCGGTTATCGCAGCATACAGCGCTTGAAGAGGCATCAGCGGCATAGCGATTAAACAAGACCACAGGCGTACCATGCCGACTGAGGGTTTCTGCCATGTGGCTGGATAACCTCGCCGAGGCAATCAGTAAGCCATCACACTGGTACTCGAGAACGAGCGGCAGTAAATCGTCTACTTCGTGTTCAGCATCGGTGCTAAAAAGGAGCACCCGCCAGCCCAGCGTATGCAGTTTAGAGGTGAGTTTCTCGAGCACAAACGGATAAAACGGACTGGTCATTTCCGACATGACAATGCCAATTAATTTGCTTTGCTGCGTGCTTAGACTCCGTGCCATCGCGTTGGGCGTGTAGCCCAATTTCAGCGCGAGATGTTGAACTTTTTCACGGGTTTTAACAGCAATTCGCACATCATTGGATAATGCCCGCGAAACTGTACTTTGGCTAATTCCAAGCTCCTGAGCCAAATCCACACTGGTGACTCGAGCCATTAATAACTACCTGTCTTTTGACTCGAGCCACTTTTAAATGTTTCAAGCGCAGTTTTAGCGGCTGATGCCAGCAATCTGGAATCGCTACTGAGCACCAGAAATCTGT
>JAAFIG010000014.1 GCA_013298595.1 Deinococcales bacterium
CGTTGGACGCAAATCACCGATCAGCTTATACGACCCAACACTGGTCACTTTTGAAAAAGAAACCGTTTATGACCAAGCCGACGCTGGTGGATTCATCAAACTTAATGCCTTACGCGCTCGAGTTCGTGCACGATTACAAAAGGATTAGATTCTCGAAGAAATAAGCAATGTCGTTACAAAGACTTGCTGTGCATCTGAAAATATCGGAGGAAATATGATTCCACTCAATGAATTATTTGTTTTTGCACTGGCTGCACTGGGCTTAGTGCTGACACCAGGACCAAATATGGTCTACTTAATCTCGAGAAGTATCACCCAAGGACGCGCCGCAGGACTGATATCACTGGGTGGAATCGTGGTTGGATTTCTTTTTCATATTCTTGCAGCCACACTGGGATTAACTGCTATTTTTGTTGCCATTCCAGCAGCCTACACAACAGTAAAACTATTAGGGGCAGCGTACTTGTTATGGATTGCATGGGAAACCATTCGACCAAATGCAAATTTTGTTTTTGCACCAAAAAACCTGCCACATGACTCGAGCATCAAATTATTCCAAATGGGATTATTCACCAGTATGCTCAACCCCAAAATTGCTGTTTTCTATATGGCATTATTTCCACAATTTATCAAACCAGAACATGGTTCGGTATTACTACAAAGCCTCGAGTTGGGAGTTACCCAAATAACAGTATCAGCGTCCGTCAATACGATGATTATTTTTACCGCAGGCGCAATTGCAACATGGTTTGCCACAAAACCATCATGGGTCAAAGTACAAAAATGGGTCATGGCAAGTGTACTCAGTGGATTAGCTGTTCGGTTAGCACTTGATGAAGCAAAACCGTAAGCTTGAGGAATACCAGAACATCATTGGTCACAGGGAGACCACAAGGGTCTCCCCTACACAAAACAAAAACAGTACGGGCTTGCCTCGCCCGAACCGCAAAGGCAAACGCATATGCCAAAGAAAAAAGTTATTTCAATGCTCGAGTTTTTACGGACAGGTTCGTTTGGTGGATTAACGAATGGGGCGAAAATTACAGAATTGGAGCAACTTTTTGGTGAACCAATTTATACCAAAGACGATGAGGGTAACACAGGTAAGTGGGTATACGAAGATGTGGATTTTTACGTCAATCTCGAGTTTAATGTTGTGTATGGAATAGTTATTTGGGGTTTTCGAGATAAAGATGAACTTGGATCCATACCTCGAGAAAATAAGAACTTCCGAGTTGACCCTTGGCTATTGAGGTGGCAATTAGGACTAGAAAAGACATGCAATGCCTTAAAGTCCGAAAATCTGCGCTTTCAACAATTACCAAACGTACCAGATGAAGGATACGAAACACTTAAATTAGAATCTGGAACAGAAATTATCTTCACCTGTGATTTTGACTTGGTTGATGGAAAATATATTCCCGCTCATCCCACACGACTTGTTTATGAAGCAATTTTGAATATCAATTTGGAAAATGCAATAACAAAATTCAACTCACATTAAATTAACGTATGAATACGACTAACCCCCAATTCTGGCTTGACCTCGAGCAACTCATCTCCTCGAGCACCTTAATTATTGATCGTCCTAAAGGCTCAAGCCATCCGCGTTATGCAGATTTAATTTACCCGTTTGATTATGGTGAACTCGAGGGAACAAGCGGTGGCGATGGCGATGGAATTGATGTCTGGATTGGTTCGCTCGAGAAAACTGTTACAGGTGTTTTAGCCACGGTTGACACTGTGAAACGTGATTCGGAAACAAAAATTTTATTGGGTTGCTCGAGCCTCGAGATGCTGCAAATTCAGAATTGGTACAACAACGTTGCAAAAGTGCAGTGCTTGCTGTTTGAAAGGGGTGTGTGATGCCTGATTCTTTTGCTTTTTGTGGGTATTGTGGTGCAAAGTATTCCGAAAATCTACCTGTATATGCACGGACTTGCTCGAGTTGTGGGCAAACGTCATATAAGAATCCGTTGCCAGTAGCGGTATTGCTGGTGCCTGTGCGTAATGAATTAACGCATATGCAAGGCTTAGTGGTGATTCGTCGTAATATTCCGCCTAAAGTAGATATGTTGGCTTTGCCTGGTGGTTTTATTAACTTTGGGGAATCATGGCAAGTCGGTGCAGCTCGAGAATTATTTGAGGAAACTGGTATTCAGGTGGAACCAGAGTTTATTCATGCCGAGTTGGTGTTAAGTGCCCCTGACAGTACAATTCTGATTTTTGGTATGAGCCTCAGTGTGACCGAAGCGCAGGTAAAGCAAGCTGTTACCTCAAGTGAAACCAGTGAAGTGAGTATCATCTGGGACCCTGAACCACTGGCATTTCCTTTGCATGAACTGGCAGTTAATCATTTCTTTGAGGAGTATCGAAAATTGTGATTCCAACGCTTCGTACAGCCACACTCGAGGATGCCGAGTTAATTGCAGAACTGACTCGAGCCGCTTGGGTTGGTAAGCCCAAGGACTCAAGTGGGCATCGGGAATCAGCTGAAACTGTTCTGAAAAGTCTTGAGGAAGGCGAAGCTATCATCATGGAACTCGGTGGAAAACCAATTGGGTCGGTGCGAATTTATCCTGTGCTCGAGAACGGTTTTCCTGTTGCGCTCGAGATGGCAAGACTGGCTGTGCTGCCAGAATACCGAGGTCGCGGCATCAGCACGTGGTTAACCAACGAAGTGATGATTCGGGCATTGAACCGAGGTTGCGAAGAGTTGCGCTTAGCTGTGCGAACTGATGAACCTGGATTGGTGAAGTTTTACGAACGAATTGGGTTTTTTGTGGACTCCAGTATTTCGTACAGTCATGCCAATCCAAACAGTCCTAAACCCATTACGATGCGAAAATATTTGTTTACTCGAGTGCCACCAAAAGGGGACTTTGTATGAATGACACCCATCCTAAAATACAAGCCATTCATCTCGAGATGCTAAAATCACTAACTCCAGAAGCCAGATTTAAGATTGCGATGCGATTCTCAAGTGGCGTTTTCAAATTATCTCGAGAGCAATTCAATGCTCGTTTTGGTGAACTTGGTTTACAGCGCTGGCTCGAAGCCCATTATGGCAGCAAACTGGCTCGAGGTGCATTAGGGAGTCGGTATCGTGAATGAGGCACTCGAAGCATTGCGTCCATAAAATTATCCATTTCAGATTTACTCGAGAGCGCCATATTAGAATCTCGATCAGGAGAAATCAATGTCAGTAACCAATAAAAAACCGTGGGGTGGGCGTTTCGAGTCTGAAACCAGCAAACTTGTTGAAGCGTTTAATGCCAGTGTGGATTTTGATAAGCGCCTTGTGCTCGAGGATATTGCTGGTTCTAAAGCGCATGTGAAAATGCTTGGTACAGTTGGCATTCTTGAAGCAAGTGAAGTGGCTGAAATTCTCGAGGGTTTAGAAAAAGTGCTTGGTGAAGTTGAAGCTGGAACTTTCCCGTGGCGTGTCGAACTCGAGGATGTACATATGAACGTCGAGACACGCCTCAAAGAATTGATTGGTGTAACGGCTGGGAAATTGCATACAGCACGCTCGAGAAACGATCAGGTGGCATTAGATTTTCGATTATGGGTCAAGAAAGCTTGTATTCGAGCCGCGCAGAAACTCGAGATATTGCGGGCGGTAATGTTGTCCGAAGCAGAACGCAACATGGGCATTGTGATGCCTGGTTACACACATTTGCAAGTGGCACAACCCATTCTGGTATCGCATTGGTTTTTGGCGTATTTTGAAATGTTCAGCCGTGACATTACCCGTTTTTACGATGCAGCTAATCGCATGAACGAATCGCCATTAGGCGCAGGTGCATTGGCGGGAACACCTTGGCAAATTGATCGTTTTCAAACAGCTCTCGAGCTTGGTTTTGCTGCGCCAACTCGCAATAGTTTAGACAGTGTAGGCTCGAGAGATTTTGCCCTCGAGTACCTGAGTGCTTGTGCGATTTGCATGGCAACACTATCGAGATTAAGCGAAGAACTGATTCTTTACTCGAGTTTTGAATTTGGTTTTGTGACACTGCCAGATTCGCACACTACTGGTAGCAGCATCATGCCACAAAAGAAAAATCCTGATGTTTCAGAACTGGCTCGCGGCAAAGCTGGGCGCGTATTTGGCGATTTAATGGCGTTGCTGACTGTTGTCAAAGGCACGCCGCTTGCCTACAATAAAGACTTTCAAGAAGACAAAGAACCAGTTTTTGATGCCGCTGACACACTCGAGGTAATTCTCGAGTTATACACTGATATGCTACCGCTTTGCACTTGGAATGCCGCCACCACCGAAATAGCTGCCGCTCGAGGTTACAGCACCGCCACAGACCTTGCAGATTACCTTGCAAGGCAGGGTGTACCATTCCGAGAAGCCCATGAAGTTGTCGGCAAACTCGTTGGACTTTGCGTCAAAACCAATCGTCAACTCTGGCAACTCGAGGAGACCGAATTACAAGCTGCCCATGAAAAACTCGATGCTCGAGCGCTTGAAGTTGTGACAGTACAAGCCAGTGTTGCTGCCCGAACCAGTTACGGCGGCACAGCCCCAATTCGCGTTCAAGAAGCCATTCTCGAAGCTAAGAAAAGAACCCAGCTGTAGAGGTTAGGCACGCCTAACCCGCCACAAAACGAACACAAAATTCAAAAACCGATACATTCTAAAGACTCCAACCAATTATTTCCCAAGCAGGGCGAGGCTCGCCCCTACGGTTCAAAGTAAGAATTCTACGACCAATGAGGAGGTCAATATGTTGCAACTCACGCCAATGGTTCATTTGCCAAACATCAATCCAAATCTCCCGCTTGATCTTCGTCATGCCAACCTCGAGGATGTGCCTAAAATTTATGATTTAGTCAAGTACTGGGCGGATAAAGGTCGAATGCTCGAGCGTTCTCATGCTTTGCTCGAGTCTACAATTCATGAGTTTTTGATTCTCGAGAATAATCAGGGCGAGTTAGCTGGTTGTGTTGGTTTGCATCGTATGGCTGAGGATTTAGCTGAGGTGCGAGGATTAGCAATTCATCCGAGTTTTCAAGGGAAGGGTTTGGGTCGTTGGTTGGTGCTTGGTACGGAACGGTTTGCTCGAGACTTAGGGTTGAAAAGATTGTTCGCTTGGACGTATGAGCAACGTTTTTTTGAGAAGTGTGGTTTTTTGCGGATTCCAAGGGAAGTGGAAACTCTGCCTTCTGAGATTCACGCTGAGTGTACGCGCTGTCAGTTTCAGACCAATTGCCAGGAAATTCCGATGATGAAAATTCTCGAGCGTCCTAAGTTAGCGGTGGCTTAATGACACCTGTGGAGTTAGTGCAGCGTCAACTTGAAGCATACAACAATCGGGATTTACCTTTGTTTCTCGAAAATTTCGCGGATGATGTACGGGTGTTTCGTTTGCCGTTGCTTGAGCCTAGTTTGTCTGGCAAGGCTCAGTTAGCAGAGTTTTATGCAACACAGAGATTTAATCGCTCAAATTTGCATGCTGAAATTTTGCATCGTGTTGTACTCGGTAATAAAATTTTTGATCATGAGCGTATTTTTGGTGTGCAAGACAAGCCATTTGAAGTGGTGGTGGTTTTTGAAATCCAGAATAATCTGATTCAAAATATGTTTTCGTTTTCACCTGCTTAATTTAATCTTCTAGCCACGGAAAACCATTTGGGTTGGCTTCGACTTTTTTCCAGAGAATCTCGTTGTTATGAGCGCGGATTTGCTCGAGAAACGGAAAATCTGTAGGGTCAACTTGAATACTAAACAGTGGTTTTACAGGGTTTAGATTTGCCCAGTGATGCCCTTGGTATGTAACACCGTCGCGTTGGTCTTTTGCTTCTTGAGTAAATCCTTGTTTAGGTAGCACATATACCCTGCCAGTTCGGAATGGTTTTTGCTCGAGTGCGGTGTCTTGGACACTAAAAAAATAAATGTCTTGTGGCGGCTCGAGTGCAATTTGAATAGCGGCGTTGCTGATGCTCATGGGAATTCGTGGTCGGTCAAGGATTGCATAGAACATTGCCCAGATACCATCAGAAGCAGCATAAACCGCGTTCTGATTACCAAACCAATTGGCATCATCGGCTTGCCTTGGTTCAAATGTTTGTATACTCGAGTTTCCTGTACCATGAACCAAGTAGTTTTTATGGTGTGTTAGCCAGATTAAAAATGCCCATTTTGGTATGGGTGTTTCACCTAAAAATCCTTGCTCGAGTGCAGTGCTTAGGTTTTTTTCTAGCACATCTTGGTCTTGGGTCAAGTCGTACTTTGGGCGTGTCAACCAGTAACTTGGTAAGTTCATGGTTAAAGTGTAGTGGACTTTGATTGCGAAAAGTGGTTTGTTTTCATGATTGAGGCGTAAATCCAAGATGCAATATGTAGGCTCGAGTATTTTGTTGGGCTTGACTGTTTTCTTTTATCACTCGAGACCATAATTGAGTTATTTCTTGGTGTAACTGCTCGGCTTGGGAGTGTGTCAAATGGATTGTTGTCCAAGAATTCCAAAGTGGTTTGATAGCATCTGGTTGAAAGTTAACGTCTGGTGGCGGCGTAGCAGAAAAGTCAATACTGACTCTGTTATTTTCGAGTGCACGGATGCAAGTACCACCTGCGGCTGAGTCTGGATACAACTCCGAACATGCTTGTACAAAATCAGCGCAGTATTGCTCGAGTAATGGAATTTGCATTGTTTGCATCCATGTTGTGATTGATTCTTGTTTGGTGTGTGCAAATGGGATAAAAAATTGGTCTGAAACGGCTCGGTAGTATTTGACTGGTTTGCCTCGGCGTGATTCTGTTCGGGTTTGTGTCACTAAACCCCATTCAATAAATTTCTCGAGATGGTATTTGAGGCTCGAGGTGGGTTGATTGAGGATTTTGGCGGCTTTTGCAAGGCTTTGTTCTTTTCCTAAAAACACTGCAAACTTTCTAAAAGTTTCTGGACTAAGGAGTGCTTGGGCTGCTTCGCTGTGAGTGACAAAATGCCAGTGAAGTTGGGTCATGTTTTTGACTATACGCTTTTGGCTTTGTGTTTATGTGTAAAATCTGGTTATGTATTTTTCCAAAACCCTGCAAAGCATTGCTGTCGTTTTACACCGATGCAAAATGATCAACATGGCTCGAGTTTTGTGAATAAACCTGTTTCTGAACGGCTTGGCTTGATTGGTGCTTTAGCGGCGGTGACTTCGTGGGGCGCGAATTCTGTGATTCTCAAATTCCTCACTGGGCAAATGAGTGTGACCTTGTTGAATGCCTCAAGGATTTTGATTGCCAGTCTTGTTTTTATGATTATTTTTGCATTTTTACGACGAGGTAAAGGGTTACCTAAACTCGAGGCACGAGATTGGTTTGCTATTGCTCTGGCTGGTTTTATTGGCACCAGTGTTTACCAGTTGCTCTTTGCTAATGGTATTAAATTAGCCAATGCCAGTTTAACAGCACTTATCTCGAGCACCAATCCAATTTGGGTTGGCATTCTTGGAGCTTTTCTTGGGTTGGGTTTTACTCGTTGGCAATTTATTGGTGTGCCTGTCACCATGATTGGCGTGGCAATTCTCAGCTACTCGAGTATTGTTGGTGCCAATGTGCAAATACTGGGTGTGGTTTTGCTGATTGCTTCTAATATGTGTTGGTCGGTGTACACAGTCATGTCTCGGGGGTTGATGCAAAAAATCAATCCGCTCGAGTTTACTTGTCTGAGTTTCGCTTTGGGTGGTTTACCATTTGTTGTGTATTCCTTGCCAGCGTGGTCTGAGTTTGGTGCTGTCCCAAGCAATGCCTTGTTTTGGGTAGTTATTTCAGCTTTGCTGGCTCAAGTGATTGGCTTTATGGGTTGGTTTATGGGTACTCAAGCGCTTGGTGCAGCTCGAGTTAGTATATTTTTGAATATCACTCCCTTGGTGGGTGTAGCATTGGCTGCCACTTTTCTTGGTGAACGTATTACACTCGAGAAAGTGCTGGCGGGTCTAATTATTTTGTTTGGAGTTTGGGTAGCCAATAAGCATTAAGTCTCAAAGGTGATACCACTACCAATGGCTGGTGTTTCCATTGTGCAAACTTTATTTTTTCCACTGCGTTTAGCTCGGTACATTTGAGTATCTGCTAAGTCTAAGAGTTTTTCGTGATTTGCTACACTGATATCAGAACTAATACCAATCGAAGCTGTGATTTGCAAAGTCGGATGAATTTGGTGCCACGGGTATTGTTCGATACTTTGCCGCAATCGTTCACAAACAGCTGTGGCTTGTTTGAGGGAAGCTCGAGGTAATGCCAGCACAAATTCTTCACCACCATATCGGGCTGCGATGTCTCGAGCACGAATGCAGTTTCGCATCAGTTGTCCAATGATATTGAGCACTTGATCACCAATTTGATGTGAATAAAAATCATTAACGCGCTTAAAATCGTCTATGTCTATTAAGGCAATACTCAGTGGGTAATGGTCTTGTTTAGCTTGTTGTAATTCTTGTTCTAAGTTCTGCTCGAGGAATCTGCGGTTATGAATACCTGTGAGCACATCTTGTTTGACCATTGTTTCGAGTTGCTGGGTTTTATGTCCAAGTTCGACCAGTAACTTGGTTTTTGCTTGGTCTGCACCGCGAAGTTTCTCGAGTAATTCTGCAAGTTCAACATTTTTTAAGCGGTTAATTTCGGCTTCTGCAACTGTTTTTTCAAAATCCCGCTCGAGGGTGAAGAGTCGCAATTCTTGTTCGGCATTGTTTTCTCGGAGTTGCTGATTAAATTGATGGTATTTTTCATGGGCTTCAAGTGCAGCCACATAAAGCTGTTGTTGTTTGTAAATTTGGTACTGTTCAAACATAATTTGTGGTCTGAGTGGCATGATTTGTAATTCTTGGGCTATGGTGTCTGCTTCTGTTAAAGAATAAAGTGCGCTGTTATAGTCTGCTAAATTCTTTTGCACTGCCGCTAGACTGTATAAGCAGTACGCTTTGCCTTCTGGGATTTTTGCTTTCTCGAGCAATGTTAAGGCTTGCTGCAAGACATTTAGTGATTCTGCATACTGCTTGGTTTTGTTATAGGCTTCACCAAGATTGACAAGATTACGGGTTTTATGGTGTAACAAATTTTCTTTTTCGGCTTGTTGTATCACTTGTTTGAATAACCCAATGGCTTCTTCTGTTTTTCCAAGTGCCACTAAACTCATTGCCATATTCCCATTGACCTCGAGTTGCCGAGTGCTGTGTGGGTAATTTATCAGAATCTCGAGTGCTTCTTGATAATTATGAATAGCTTCTTCATGGCGTTGTAAATCGTGTAGCAAAATACCAATATTCATTTTTATTGGCACAATACTTTCAATATTGCCAATATCTGTTTGAATCCGTAAGGCGTTTTCTAAAAATGTCAGTGCTGAGCTTGTATTACCTAGTGTTCGGTAGATACCTGCAAGAAAATTGCTGGCATCCGCCGTTAGCGAAGGCATATGGTGCCTCCTGCCTGTTTCTAGTGCGGCTGTCAACCGTTCCCATGCTTGATCAAGATTACCTTGCATAAAATCAGCAAAACCCAGATTACGGTATGCTAAACCAATTGCTAAGGAATCGGCTTTTTCCTTAGCTTGGTGTAACAGCACAGTACTTTGCGAAATCATTTGTTGCGGATTCTGGTGACGCTCAGTCCATGCCAGTTCCAAACTTTGCTGCAATTCGTTTAATAGCTCTGACATGCGTACAGTCTACTCGAGATTTATTTTATTTGAGTTTACTTATTTCTTTGGCAAATAAATCCAAGTCTAATCTGCCACGCCCAATTTCTTTGGTCACATCAGGATTGATTTTATCTATATTTAAGGATTTTTCACGAATCGCTTTACCAACTTTACCAATATCTTCGTAAGAGCGTTGCCCTAAAGCCAATGCTAAACTGGCTGAAACCATTGGTGCTGCCATAGATGTACCACTCCAAGCAGCAATTCGGTTCTCTGGGGCTGGTGCATAAATGGTTTCGCCAGGGGCTGTCATACCAACATCATCTTTGCCATAACTCGAGAATCGTGATCGGCGGTCGTATTTGTCTACGCTGCCAACACTGATTGCCATATCTCCCCAGCGCCCATTTTTGCCATTGCTACCACAAGCTCGAGCTGGGAAATTAACATCGTTATCGCCGTTGTTACCACTGGCTGTAACCACAAAAATTCCCCGACTAGCAGCATTGTCTAATGCAACTGCAACTGCTTCAGAATCTATAGTGCCTAAGGATAAATTAATGACTCGGGCACCTTTTTGTACTGCCCAGTTAATGGCTGCAATCACATTGTCGCTGTCACCAATACCGTCTGCATTGAGAACTCGCAGTGGCATAATCTGGGCTTTTTCAGCAATCTGAGCAATAATCCCTGCAATATTTGTTCCATGTCCATAAGCATTTCCTGGTACTTCTTGTGGCATTGCGTCTTTATCCACAAAATCGTAGCGTTCCGAAACTGGCACTAAACGCGATTGGAAAGCAGGGTGTTGTAAATCTATACCCGTATCTATAACCGCTATTTTGATACCTCCACCAAGTTTTGAGAAATTGGCTCGACCTGAAGCTAAATTAATTTGTGACCACGCACTTTGGTTAGAGCCTGTGGCAAAAACAGAGCCGTTACCAGTACCCCATGTTGCCCAACCACTACCCCATGTTGCCCAACCACTACCCCATGTTGCCCAGCCAGTTGAACCCACGGGCAAACCAAGGGCTTTTGCAGCTTTTTGTGTCTCGAGGATACGTATTGTACCTTTGTTACCTTGCGAATTATTATCTTGATTATTGCCTTGTAATCGCATTAAACCAGCACTTTGTCCGATAATGGCTTTACCCAGTTCAGGGTACCATGCAACCAATCTCGAGCCATACATTTCTGGAGTGTCGCTTGGTGCAATAAGCACTGTTGTCAGCGTGTCAAATCGTGTAGAAATTGCTGTTGAAGCTATTTGGGTATTGCAACTTATTAACCCAACGCTGAGTAATACAATGATGATTTTGCTTGTTCTCTTTTGCATATTTACTTCTCCCTTTAGAACCTTTGGTATAGCACAAAGGCTCATAATGCCATTTAGCATATGCTATTACTACTTGAATTTAGAGTTTTTTGAACCAAAACCAAACAGCCTTCGGAATTATCAAAACTCCCTTAAAGAAAGGGTTTCTATTCTTTGTAAAATCAGAAAAAATTTGTTCAATACATCGTTCTTACAAATTACTTACAGGAAATTACCAAACTCGAGTATAAACACCCCAAATATCGAATTGACTCATGTAAACGAATAATTCATGAGCATTATTTGTTGGAAAATTCATGTAATCTCGAGTAACCTAAAACAATGAATGCCTTAGAAACCGTTTTAAATGGCTTAATGCAGCGTTACCAATCTCGAGTACCTGATGTCGAAAAGGTTCTTGAGGCTATGGTGCAAGAAAAATTGATTTCGAGTGCAGCTGATATCGAAAATGACCATATCGCCTTTCGGACAATGGGTGTGCCACAACTCGGTATGAAATCTTTTGAAAAGATTTTTTTACATTATGGCTATGAGCGCCGCGAAGCGTATCACTTTGCCCATAAAAAACTCGATGCGTTTTGGTACAGCCCACCAAACCCTAAATACCCACGAATTTTTGTTTCCGAATTACGTGTTCAAGACCTCAGTCTCGAGGCTCAAAAAATTATTACCAGTTATACCAATGAAGTTCCCAACGATCCCGTTGATAATCTCGACTTAGACAACGGACTCGAGGTAGACCAATTTTTGCACAGCCCCTTATGGAAATTACCAACCTTTGAGGATTACGCAACTCTACAAGCTGAATCCGAATACGCTGCGTGGGTGATTTACAATCGGTACTACCTTAATCATTTCACTGTTTCGGTACATAATTTACCCGCACCACACAATACTTGCGCTGGGTTTAACGAGTTTCTCAAAGCACATGGTTTTAAACTCAACAACGCTGGTGGCGAAATCAAAAAAAGCCCCGATGGGTATTTACTACAATCCAGCACAGTTGCCGAAATGATAGATGTGACTTTCTCAAGCGGTGAAACCAAACGCATTAGTGGTTCGTATGTCGAATTTGCCGAACGCCGTGTTTTAGCCCAATTCTCGCATCTCGAGCCGAGTCAGATCAAACGTGAACATCGCCGTGAAGGTTTTGAAGCAGGAAATGCTGATAAGATTTTTGAGAGTACTTTTACTACCCAAACCAATCAACGAACTTAAACCCTGTCAGATAACAAAAAAACGTAAGGGCTGCTTTATCTCACAAAGGAAAAATCATGAAAAAATATTCAAATATCATTGGTGGGAAATCCGTCTCGAGTCAAAAAACCTTCCTGAGTCGTAACTCGAGCAACCTCGAAGATATCCTTGGTGAATTCCCCGATGCTAACCTCGAGCAGGTACGTGAAGCCTGTATCGCTGCTAAGCAAGGGTTTGATGTTTGGCGTAAAACACCAGCGCCAATTCGTGGACAAATTATTGGCAATATTGGCAAAGCCATCGAACGTGAAAAAGAAGCTTTATCCCAATTGCTTAGTCGTGAAATGGGTAAAACCTTAAAAGAAGCTCGAGGCGATGTTCAAGAAGCCATTGATACTTGTCATTTCTTTCAATCAGAAGGACGCAGATTATACGGTCAGACCGTACCTTCGGAGATGCACAACAAAGAATTATCCACTTACCGCCGTCCGTTAGGCGTGGTTGGCGTGATTACGGCTGGGAATTTCCCTGTGGCAGTACCAAGTTGGAAAATAATCCCCGCTTTGGTAACGGGTAACAGCATTGTTTGGAAACCATCCGAAGATGCTGCTGCAACCAGTTATGCCTTTGCTAAATTACTCGAGGAAGGCGGCTTACCAGACGGTGTGCTAAACGTGGTTTTTGGTGGTGGCGCAGGCTCCACTGGCGAATTCTTAGTACAAATGATGGACGAAAAGCGGCTTAACAAAATTGCTTTTACGGGTAGCACCGCTGTCGGACGCAAAATTGGT
The DNA here is from genome assembly GCA_013298595.1 of Deinococcales bacterium. Lineage (GTDB taxonomy): Bacteria > Deinococcota > Deinococci > Deinococcales > JAAFIG01 > JAAFIG01. Next base: position 12,969 of record JAAFIG010000014.1, read on the forward strand.
GAAGTGGCAGGGCGTAATTTATCGCACCCAACACTCGAGTTAGGTGGTAAAAACCCAATGATTGTCATGCGTGACGCTGACCTTGATAATGCCGTAGCAGGTGCACTCTGGGCAGCTTTTGGCACAGGCGGGCAGCGCTGCACCAGCCTTGGTAACTTAATTCTGGATGAACCAATTCATGATGCTTTTATCGAAAAATTTCTCGAGAAAGTCAAAACCATCAAAATTGGCGATCCCATAAAACACGAGGATGTCCTGTACGGACCATTCATCAATGAGCGTTTCTACAAAGCCTGGGATGCCCATTACGACATGGCAAAAGCCGATGGTGCAACATTGCTGCACGGCTCGAGACGCATTACTGATACCAATAAAGACAACTTTATTGGTGACCCAAGCACAGGTTTTTTCGGTTCACCAACCGTTTGGGCTGGTGTCACCAAGGACATGGATATCTTTAAAACCGAAGTTTTTGGACCAACAGTCAGCATTGTCAAAGTCAATGGCATAGATGAAGCTATCGAAACTGCCAACAGTGTAGATTATGGTCTCTCGAGTGCGATTTACACCAATAACCGCATGTGGGCGTACCAATTCAAAGATCAGATTCAAGCTGGTATGAGCAGCATCAACAACAGCACCACAGGTGCCGAAGCCCATATGCCATTTGGTGGCGTTAAAGGTTCTGGCAATGGCACAAGGGAATCAGGAATTTGGGTGATTGAAAGTTACACTTACTGGCATGGCGTTAACGACGAACTGAGTGGTAAATTACAACTTGCTCAAATGGACACCGAATACGGCGAAGTCAAACAAGCTTTTGATGTCTCGAGCTTGATGTAATCTGAGTTGCAAACTAAAAGGGCAAACAAAACGTTTGCCCTTTTTTCATTTATTACTTGGTAAGGGATGCTTCACTAAAGCATTGGCTTGATAGCTGCCATAAACGCATCAAATCCCGCAAAATCTAATTGTTGTTGATTATCAGATAATGCTGTGGCAGGGTCTGGGTGAACTTCAACATGCACACCATCTGCACCTACAGCCAAAGCTGCTTTTGCTAACGGAATTAAAATATCGCGTCGTCCTGCGGCATGCGTTACATCCACAATGATTGGCAAGTGCGTCTCGAGCTTAGCCACTGCAACTGCACTGATGTCCAATGTGTTACGAGTGGCTTTTTCAAAAGTACGGATACCACGTTCACAAAGCACAATTTGATTGTTGCCTTCGGATAAAATATACTCAGCTGTCAGTAACCATTCTTCGATGGTACTCGAGAAACCACGTTTTAAAAGCACTGGCTTACCGCTTTTACCAACTTCACGGAGTAACGCAAAGTTTTGGGCATTGCGTGTACCAACTTGCAGCATATCGGCGTATTCGGCACAAACAGCAACGTCTCTTGTATCCATGACTTCAGCCACAAATAATAATCCGTATTCCCTTGCTGCTTTTGCCCCTATCTCGAGACCTGGTACGCCCAAGCCTTGGAACCCATAGGGGCTGGTGCGTGGCTTGTAGGCACCACCACGAAACATGGTGATGCCATGCTTTTTCACAATTTCGGCAGCACCCATGGTTTGTTCTAAACTTTCGATACTGCAAGGTCCTGCAATCATGGTTTTCGCACCGCCACCAAATTGCACCGATACATTACCTCTCGAGATGATAATCGCACTATCTTCAGCTTTGGTTTTACGGCTGTATTTCAGTTTTGGTTTATCTTCGCGTTCTTCAAGATCAAGACTGGCTTTGAAAATCTCTTTGAACAATTGCTTAATGGTGCCACTCGAGAACACACCAGGGTTCGCCTTCTCGAGTTGTTCGAGCATCTCCGATTCGCGTTTAGGATCAAAGTGTCCGATACCTAGTTCTGTTTGTCTAGCACCAATTTTTTTCACAGCTTCGGCGCGTTTTGAGAGGGCGTGAAGTATCTCGAGGTTAATGCTGTCAACTTCGGTACGTAATGCAGCTATTGTTTGGTCAATCATGATACTTTCCTTTTTTGACCTGCGGTATTCTACCGTAGGGACGGGGCTTGCCTCGCGTTGTAAACGAGTTTTCTATACCAATAAAAAACTTCGGCAAAAGCCGAAGCGTAAAAGGCATCTCGAGTTTTTTCTCTCGAGTGCCTTAGGTTGTATACCAGTATGCGTTTTGCATATCTCGAGGGTAACGTGTGGCGTGGGGGTTTGTCAACTACTGGTTAATCATCTTCCTCGAGTAAACCCTTAGCTGCAAGAACCGCATTTTGGCGTTCTGCCAGTTTAGCAAGGAAAATACCGACTTCATACAATAAAATCAGTGGCACACTCGAGATTGCAAGGTTTACAGGGTCAGTTGTCGGTGAAACCACAGCGGCTAATACCACAATACCAAAAACCGCAATTCGTCGTTGGGCAATAAAAAATCGGCTCGAGATAATACTAATTTTTGCCAATAAAAACATGATAACGGGTAGTTGAAACAGTATCCCAAACATCGCAAGTGGCGTGATGATATCGGTGATGTAATCACCAATTGTTAATGTGGCTTTGACACCTGGTAAAAAGTCAATTAAAAACTGTAAAGCAATTGGTAGGGCAATAAAGTAGGCAAACGAAATGCCTGCGATAAAAGCAATGATCGAACCGCCAATAAATGGCACAGCGTAACGGCGTTCACGTCGGGTTAAACCTGGCGAAATAAATGCCCATAATTGAAAAATTAGTACAGGCATAGCCAGTATTAAACCACCAAAAGCTGCCACTAAAAAGGAAGCTGATAGCTGCTCGGTCACACGTAAGGAGACCAACTCTACAGCAATCCCCTTGGTTTTGCTGTACGCCTCGAGTGGGCGTTTGAGAATATCAATGGCTGTGGCTAAATTGGCAAATGTAATCCCTGTGCCAACAATCCAAGCGACTGCACTCCAAATGATACGAAAGCGCAACTCCTCGAGATGGTCAATCAGCGGAGCTTCTTTAAAATTTTCCGATTGCAATTCCTTGCTTGCCATACGCGGGCGTTACGCCTTATCGGAGGCGCTGTTGTTGGTGACAGGTTTTGGATCATCTTTAAAGCTATCATCTAACTCAGCACGGATGTCTTTACTGGCTTTTTTGAACTCACGGATACCTTGCCCCAGTCCTTTACCCAGTTCTGGAAGGCGTTTTGCTCCAAAGAATACAAGTGCGAGTACTAAAATCACGATGATTTCGAGCGGTCCAATGTTTGGCATGGTAATTCTCCTTATGAATGAGTTTCGAGTTGTTTCGTCAGCTCTTAGTCAAATCGTACTCGCAATTCATGAAGTTGAGATGGAGTTTTGACCCGAAAAGTTCCTAACTTGGTTTACGTGACTCGAGCCACTTTCGGATGATGGGTAATTTACCCGCTTTAGCAGTCTCGAGTTTTCGAGTCCAGTACTTGATTGCCCAACCATCTAAGGTTTTTTGTGTGGCTCGAGTGACTCCAAGTGCACCTTCAGTCAGGTCGGTGGTGAGGGTACTGCCCGCTGCAACAAAAGCACCTTGGTGAATGGTTATTGGAGCAACCAGTGTGACGTTGGTGCCAATGAATGCGCCATCTTCGACTGTTGTGCGGTGCTTATCGAGTCCATCAAAATTAGCGGTAATCGCTCCTGCCGAGAAATTGACCTCGCGTCCAATGCTGGCATCGCCAATGTACGCCAGATGCCCTGCTTTGGCACCCTCGAGCAAATGCGAATTCTTGATTTCGACAAAATTACCAATGTGCACACCCGCCTCTAGCAGTGTACCTGGGCGGATTCGTGCGAACGGTCCGATATCTGTGCCATCTTGTACCACTGCACCTTCAACAACGCTATGTGGTTTGACTACCACAGCGCCTTCAAGTTGCGAATCGGTGACGATGCTGTACGCCCCAATGAGGCTACCTGTGGCAATATGGGTTGTGCCTTGTAACATTACACCCGCCTCGAGAATGACATCATTTTCGATGGTGACTGTATCGTCTATGTAGATGGTGTTTGGGTCTCGGAGGGTGACACCATTTCGCATATGCTTAACTCGAATTCGGTCGCGTAATACCTTGTCAGCAGCGGCTAGTTGCACACGGTCGTTACTACCCTCGAGTTCGCTAGAAGCAGCTATTTGGGCTACCACAGGTTTGTTATGCTGGCGGTACAACTCGAGGATATCGGTTAAGTAATATTCTTTCGCTGCGTTGTTATTGCCAATTTGAGCTGCGAGTTGGAAAGCACTCGAGTCAAAAATGTACATACCACTGTTCCATTCCCGAATGGCTTTTTCGGCTTCAGAAGCTGCTTTTTGTTCAACAATACGAATCACTTCGTTGTGCTCATTGCGAACAATTCGTCCGTAACCTGTTGCATCCTCAAGCACACCAGTGATGACTGTCATACCAGCTTTGGCGGCTCGGTGTGCAGCTAGGGCATTGTGCAAGGTTTCTCGAGTCATTAAAGGCGTATCGCCATACAACACAAAAACATGACCTGTATGACCATGCAAAGCACCTTGGGCACACAAGAACGCATGCGCTGTACCTAGTTGCTCTGTCTGCCGCGCAAAAACAATTGGTTCTGCTGCAAAATGGGCTTCGATTGCCTCTGCACCATGTCCTGTAATGACCACGATTTTGCTTGCCTCGAGTTCTTTGGCACGTTCGATCACATGCCCAAGCAGTGGTCTGCCGGCTGCTTGGTGCAACATCTTAGGCATCGCACTTTTCATGCGAGTTCCTTGCCCAGCAGCTAAAATAACAACTGCTAAACTCATATGGCTGGTGGCTCCGCAGCTGTGCTCGAGATCAGATTTTTGGGATCTGGTTTAGGTTCTGGCACACCTTCCCAAGGCTGCTCGGGTTGATTCTTAATGCGTTGCAGCATAACGATACAGATAATAATCAGTGGAATACTAAAGAGTTGAGTGGTAGTAAAAAAGCCAATGCCAATATCAGTATTTTCGTAGACTTTCCATGAAAGCGGGTTGAGCCGAAATGTTTCTTCGACACCAGCCCGCATAACGCTATACCAAAGCAGCGTATTCCAGAAAACCCAACCCGGTCGTCTCGAGCGCAACCAATAAAAAATGGCAATTAATAAAATCACACCAATAAAAATGCCGTACACTTGGGTTAAATGCACTGGTCCACGAATTGTTTCGGCTACTTGGCAAATAGGTGTAACAATCACTTCACCACTTGGTAATTTACATAATCCTGGCATACCCGCCCAGTTTCGGTCTGCTTGGAAAATTCCAAGAATATCTGAACTGATATCTGGAAATGTCCAACCAATAGGTAACGTGGTCAAACGACCAATGGTATCTGCTCCATTAAAAAAATTGCCTAAACGTCCACCAATAATACCAAGGGCTAAACCGGGTGCGTACAAATCTACATATTGATAAAAATTGATACGGTAACGGCGGGCATAGTACAGCAATACAATGACACCAAGAATCACACCGCCATGAATTGATAAGCCACCCTCGCGGATGTTACCTATTTTGCCTAACCAAGAAAAAATCGTGTCTTGGCTGGTAAAACGAAAATTACTAGGGCTGGTCAACACATAACCCAGACGAGCGCCAATCACACCCCAAACAACCGACCAGAACACCATATCGGATAATAAATTGGTATTGAGTCCACGCCGTTCGGCAATGCGAGTGGCAAGCACCGCACCAATCATCACACCCATGGTGATAAGAACGCCGTACCAAGCAATAGAGAATCCACCTAAACCAGACAGGAGGAATACGCCTTTGAGAAAATCATCGGGGAGTTTAAAAATTTCAGGATGCACCTATCAATTATAAACTGCTTTGTGAGGCAATGCAGAGAAATAAAAAAAGCAAACCAAAGTCTGCTCTTTTTTCAAGTATCTTTGGGATTATCATTCAGCGGCAATTTTCATTAAACCAGTCTCGTCACGTAGGATAATTTTGCCATAACCACTGTCAATCACACCTTCTCGAGCAAGTTCGCCAATCACTTTTGTGACAGTTTCGCGCACCGAACCGACAGCAGCAGCAAGTTCATCGTGTGTTGCTTGGATTTGTTTTTGTCCATCTGGGCGTAAACTACCGAGTGCTGTTTCGGATAGTTCGAGGATAGAAGCTGCAATTCTGGCACGTAATCGTTTACCAGCCAATCTTGAAATAGTCACATAACTGCGATTCAAGGCTTCTGCTAGTCTGGCATTTAAATTCAAAGCAATTTCTGGAGTAATGAGGTTAACCGAGAAAATTTCGACAATGCTTTCTGTGACACTTTCAGCAAAGTGTTGGCGCTCGAGTCCTGCCAAGGCTTCTTCACCAAAGAAATCTGTGGGTTTAACATAGCGTAATGTCAATCCATTACCCTCGTTATCCATTGTGTGTAAGCGAACAAGTCCGCTTTTTAAACGGTAGATACTATCGGCTTTTCCTGGAAATAGAATAATTGCTCCAGGTCTGTATTGAACACTGTCCATGCTTTGACTCCGGGTTACAGTACGTTCGAGGATCATAAAGATTCCTTATTAACTGAAGAGAAAGTGCTTTTTCGGACTGTCCGAAATTTTGCATTCAGTTCGTTATGCTCGAGTCTATGGATGATTGATTTTTTTTGCAAACACTTTTCTTGTTGTATGCTTGCCACTTTTTGTACAGAAAAGCGTATTTTTGCGTCTATCACAGGGTAAATGAGATATAGTTTTGTATTACAATCTTAATCAAATCTTTATCTATTTTGCATCGTAGAACATCACGCGTTGAAGTCTGGTAACGCGTGAAAATAGCGTTCTACACAAAATTATTCGGCACGGCTAAAAACTTTATCAACTAAAGTTCAGTAAGTCCATTTACTTGTCTGGAACAAGTGATATTGTACAAAAAGCAGCTTGATACCAAATTTAGTGTAGCCTAAATTACAAAGTGCTTTGGTGATGCTCTGCCCAAACCCTAAAATTCTCGAGCATTTTCAGACCAACCAATTGCGATTTTTCAGGATGAAATTGGGTCGCATGTACATTGCCACTCGAGACCACACTAACAAACGGCAAACCATATTCGGAAACAGCACCATTTGATGTTAAACCCATTGGCACATAATACGAGTGCACAAAATAGGCAAAAGCATTTGCATCTAAACCTGTTAACAACGGACTCAAGCCGATTTGTTCAAGTTTATTCCACTGCATTTGTGGCACAGGTAAACCCTTAGGAAAACGCTTTAAATGCCCAGACAACAAACCCAAACCAGACAAATCCGATTCTTCACTCGAGTCGTACAAAATCTGCATCCCGACACAAATCCCCAGAAATGCTCTATTAGCAGCGATATGTGCTCGCACCACCGTTTCAAACCCAGAAGCCATAAATGCTTCCATCACTTGCCGAAAATGCCCCTGTCCAGGCAACACCAAAGCATCCGCATCCAAAGCATCTAAAGGGTTACTCGAAACAAGTAAAGTATGACCATGACTGTTAAAACCCGCAGCCTCGAGCGCCTTAGCCGCACTGTGCAAATTGCCTGAGCCATAATCAATCAGCAGTGTTTTCACAAGGCAGAGTATAATGCAAAAATCATGACAACCAAATACCGTGCCTGTAACTTATGCGAAGCTATCTGTGGACTCGAGATTGAACTCGAGGGCGACAAAGTCATCAGTATTCGAGGCGATGCTGCCGATCCGTTTTCCAAAGGACACATTTGCCCTAAAGCCACGGCACTGGGCGATATGTACACCGACCCCAATAGACTTCGCACCCCAATTCAGCGCACAGCCACAGGTTGGGAAAGTATTTCTTGGCAAACAGCCTTTGACGAAGTTGCCAGCAAACTCAGCACCATCAAAGCTCGAGACGGTGCGAATGCCATTGCTTTTTTTATTGGCAACCCGGCTGTCCATAACTCTGGAACGCTGCTATCCATGCCAAGCCTAATGCGGGCTGTTGGCTCGAGTAACCGCTATTCTGCCACCAGTGTTGACCAATTACCACAACAAGTAATGAGTGGCTTAATGCTGGGAAATCCAAATTTACTGCCTGTACCTGACCTGAGTCGAACAAAATACTGGTTGATTTTAGGAGCAAACCCGCTCGCAAGCAACGGCAGTTTAATGACTGCCCCAGGAGTCAAAGATCATCTGAAAAATATTCAAACTCGAGGTGGCAAAGTTGTTGTCATAGACCCACGTCGCACCGAAACTGCCAAAGTTGCCACCGAGCATGTATTTATACGCCCGAGCACCGATGCCTTTTTACTCCTTGCCATGATTCACGTTTTGTTTGCCGAAAATTTGGTCAAAATGGGTAAACTCGAGCATTTTACCGATGGACTCGAGGAAATTCGCACTGCCGTCAAACACTTCACACCAGAACGGGTTGCCAAAAAAACAGGGATTGCCAGCGAAGATATCAAACGTATCACCCGAGAATTCTCGAGTGCCGAAAGTGCTGTGGCGTACGGACGCATTGGTTTATCTATTCAGAAATTTGGTGCAGTGTGTCAATGGCTTGTTTACGCACTTAATATGCTTACAGGCAATTTTGACCGCGCAGGCGGCATGATGCTGCCCTCACCTGCTTTTGAAACTGTCCGCAGCAAAGGCGATTGGCTCTTTGGACGCAGCCATACTCGAGTGCGTGGATTACCCGAAACCAATGGTGAATTCCCTGTTGCAGCCTTAGCCGAAGAAATCCTCACCGAAGGACAAGACCAAGTGCGTGCCTTTGTGATTACTTGCGGCAATCCAGTCCTATCCACACCAAACGGCACAAAACTCGAGACAGCCCTAGAATCACTCGAGTTTATGGTTGCCATAGACCCATATATTACAGAAACAACCCGCCATGCACACATTATTTTGCCACCCGCTATGGGACTCGAGACAAATCATTACGATGTGACATTCCTTTCTTTAGCTGTACAAAACTATGCAAAGTACAGCCAAGCAACAATTCCCAAAGCTGAAAATGCCATGTATGACTGGGAAATTATTGGCGAACTAGCACAACGAATGGGTGGCGATGCCCCCCGAGACCCAGCCGAAATAATTGATGCAGGACTGAAACGCGGACGCTATCAACTCAGCCTCGAGCAGCTCAAAGCTAACCCACATGGCATAGACCTTGGAGCGCTAACCGAACAATTCCCTGAACGAATTCAAAATCCAGAAAAACGGATTCGACTCGCACCAAGTTTGGTACTTAGCGACCTCGAACGCCTCGAGAACGACCTTGAGACAAAAAACGAAGGCTATATTTTAATCGGCAGACGGGAACTCCGCAGCAACAACTCTTGGATGCACCATGTAAACCGCCTCAACCGCGATCAACCACGTTGCACTGCGATCCTTCACCCAGAGGACGCAAAAACCCTTGGCGCAACCAATGGCACGAACTTACGCATTTCTTCGAGAGTCGGCAGTGTCACCATCCCACTCGAGATCAGTGCAGACATGGCTCGAGGTGTCATCAGCATCCCACACGGCTACGGACACGCAACTCGAAACGACGTAGCCAACCATGCCAAAGGCGTTAGCATCAACGACTTAACCGACGAACTCGAGCTTGATATCTCAGGGAATGCTGCTCTGAACGGCACTCGAGTCACCATCGCTTTGGCATAGGGGTTAGTTTTAATGTATCTTTTTTCTATGGTTTGAAACCATCGAGCAACTTCGAGAATTCTTCGGGTATTTTTACATGGGTTAGTTTGGCAATAAACGGCAATGCTGTTTTCATACCTCGTGCCGTGGGTTTGAAATCCTTATGGCTTGAAAGTGGATTGAGCCAGATAATACCAGCCGATTGGCGTTTCATTTCTCGCATTGCAACCTCAAGAACTGAGGTTTCTCCAACATCTAAACCATCACTTGAGATGATGACTAAGGTATCAGGTGTGAGCACTCGAGCTGCATGTTCGCGCAAGAAAATTCGCAAATTATCACCAATTCGGGTACCACCTCCCCATGCTGCTTGCAGGTCAGGTAGCTCGAGACGGCGTTGATAAAAAAATTGGGTGATATCGGTTAGTGCAGTTGAAAATGTGAAAACATCAACCCGACGTGAACGCTGCGCTAAGGCATACGCAAATTGCAACACTGGTTGCGTATGCTCAAGCATCGAACGACTACCATCAAGTAACAAAACAATACGTGGGTTGCGTTTTGGATATCCAAGCCAAAACGGTTGTAATGGTTCACCACCAGTGGTCAAACTTTTTCGCAGTGTTTTACGAAAATCAAAACGCAAACCAGCAGCCATTGAACGCCACTTTCTCGAGCGACCCAAACGTAAATCCCGCACCACTTGCGCTGCTGCTAAAAGCATGGAATCTAACCCAGCAGCATGAACTTTTGGTGCTTCAGAAGGGCTATGTGAAGCACTGAACAAACCTCGCAAGAAACGTTCGGCTGGCGTGGCATCAGGATCGTCATCATCAGGGCGGTGCTTGGCTTTAGTACCAACAAAATCGGGGTCTTGTTCGGGATGATCAGACTGAGGTTGTTCTTTTGGCTCGAGACTTGGACTATTGGCAGGTTTATCAGTGATTTTCTGTGGTTGCGCTTCGGGAGGCAATAGAATTTGTGGAACTCCCTGACGTTCAGGAAAGAAAAAATGTTGAAATGCCTTATCAAAAACTTCAAGATCCTCGAGTTTTGCACAAGTCACGATGCGTAATGCAGATTGCAAAACTTCACGACCCGCAGGTAAATCTATGATCTCGAGCGAACAAATCGCATCTGCCACTTCTCCGACACCAATTTTAAATTGATGCTCGAGGCGTAAGACTTCGCAAAACGCTGCAATTTTTTCAAGCAATGCCATGTTAAATGCAAACCCCGCCACTACGATTTTATGGTGACTGTACCGATACCAAAATCAGTCTCGAGTTGTTTTCGCTGCCCAATTTCCTCATTCCAAATTTTTTCCAGTGCAGGTAAATTATGCTCGAGCAACACCCAATCCTCGCGGGCTTTGAGAATACAACCTCGAGTCAGCATGACTGTACTGGCATCTAAGGCATCGTGGTGCAAATTCATCAATGCCAACCCCCAATCAAGGGTTTCGGCAACGCCAGGCACCTTATGAAACGGCAAACGCCGCAATGCCTCCATAACCTTGGCAATTTGCACAGCCAGCTTTTGATTGATACTAGGCAAACGCGCCCGTAAAATCTCGAGTTCTTGCGCTGTGCTCGGGTAGGATTGCCACAAGTACAAACAGCGCCGCCGCAACGCATCTGACAATTCTCTCGAGCGATTACTGGTCAGAATCACCCGTGGGCGGTGTTTGGCTTTAATTGTGCCAAGTTCAGGAATCGAAATTTGAAACTCAGCTAATAACTCCAGCAAAAACGCTTCAAACGCCTCATCAGCCCGATCAACTTCATCGATTAGAAGCACAGGCGCAACATCTTGCGAAATCGCCTCAAGCAGCGGGCGTTTCAGCAAAAACGCATCGGAAAAAATTTGTGCCTCACGTGCCTCAAGCGACCCCTCGCCTTCGGTCATACGAATTCGCAACATCTGCTTAGGATAATTCCACTCATACAAGGCACTTGAGACATCCAAACCCTCGTAACACTGCAAACGGATTAAACGCGTGCCCAATGCCTCAGCCAGCACTTTTGCACTCTCGGTTTTACCAACACCCGCAGGACCTTCAATCAGCAGCGGTTTCTCGAGTGACAACATTAATTGCAACGCAACCGCAAAATCATCAGAAGCAACGAAGCCTTTCTCGACAAATTTTGCACGCAAATCCGCAATCATGCACGCACCGATAAAAACTTCTCTGGGTCTTTGAGAAACCGTCTTTTACAGTTGGCACAAGTAAAGTAATACCTCGAACCAGCATAATCCGTAAAATGCACAGCCGCTGCGATCTCGATGCGTTCGCCATCAACAGGTGAAATGGCAAACCCTGAGTCAAGACCTTTTTCGGAAATAGAATCGTCATTCGCAGCGAGACCATGTAGGTCTCCTGTACCTGTTTTTAACGTTTGTAGGGGCGAATCTTGTATTCGCCCTGTGACTGATAATGAATCAACAGTCACCGCATTGGTAGCTGGGCGAACATGAAGTTCGCCCCTACGAATTTCCGGATTTTGATAATTGCTTGAGTTCGTGAACATCGGTTGGCTCGAGTCTCTCACCTTGATGATTTCTGCCAGAATACTAACCGCTACTTCGGCGGGGGTCTTGGCATTGATGTCCAACCCCGCAGGGTTACGAACGGTCGCCACTTTCTCGGAGGGAACGCCTTGTAACTCGAGCAGTTCGCGCACGGTCACAGCGCGTTTGCGACTGGCAAGCAGCGATACAAATCCAACATCTGCCAACAGCAACGCCTCGAGAACAGGCTCATCGTAATGCCCTTGGGTGGCAACCACGGCGGCTAGACTCATCCGAGTTTCCAAAGTTAAATTCTCAAGAAAAACGGGTAAATCCGTCAGTGCCACGGCTGTATTTGGTTCGAGGTCTTGCAGTTCGGCTTGGGTGACAATTCGCACAATTTTATACTCGAGCAGGGCTGCCATGCGTGTTACAGCCTCAGCGACTGGTGTAAAACCTGCCACCAGCAAAAGTGGTGCAGGGGTGTGTGGCTCGAGATAAACATCCACTGCACCTTCAGAAGCACAAGTCATGGGAACAACAATGCTCTCGGCATCGGCTGCATGTTGCAAAATCTCGAGACTGGCATCTGGGCGAATCAGGACAAGGCGGGGCTTACCTGTTTGTAGTGTCTCGAGGGCTTGTTTTCGCACAATTTCACGGCTGCATGAACCGCCAACAAAACCTTGCATTCGCCCATCGGCAAATACCAAAGCACGATCCCCCAGATGCGAGGAAACAGGTGCTTTTCTCGAGACAACTGTGGCAATCACAAAGCTCAAGCCAGCATTTTTAAGGTCAAGGACAGTTTGATAAAAATCGGTATTCATAGGGTTCCTTAGTCGTTTTGCAACCTGACCAGAACTAAAGCAGTGATGTATTCTTTAATGAAATCCATAGTCAAACGCCTTATCGCCTTGGGTGCCATGCACTTGGGCATTGAAAGAAATAATGATGCGGTCTTTGTCGCCGTCGTAGGGCATGGCTTTGTGATTCAGCCAACTAGGAAAAACAATCAAGTCACCTGCTTTTGGAATGACATCAAAATTGCTTTGCTGCAAGTACGCATTACCTAAATCCATGTGCGCTCCGCCAAGTAACCCAAGCTGATGCCCGTAAAAACGTGTAATACCATTGGTAGCTCCAAGCATCGCATGGTCTTGACGACGTTCGAGCGAGTCTATTTGTACGTAATACACGCCGCTCCAAGAGCAATTGCCGTGATTATGAATATCGTGGAAACCATAGCGATTGGCAATTTGAAACCATGCTCCAACAATGTGCATTTGCAATTTACTCGCACCAATACTTTGCCAAATACCAGCATTCATCTCAGATGCAATCTGAAAAACACTTTCAGAAACAAATGCAAACAACTCTTTGATGCTCGAGTGCTCGTACCTTTGCAACAAATCATCACTCGAAGAATACAAATTCCCTTGTTTTGCACCTCGAGCTTCTAAATCGGTTTTGCGCTGTGCATAGAATAATTCGATCAAATCGGCATTGATGGTTTCAGCGTTCTCGAGTGAGCGTCGCAAAATTGGAGTTGCCCAGTGCATCGAAATATTTGGGGTTACATTCATGACGTGCCTCTCGAGGATTTAGTTTTGCTTAGCATATAATCTTCCACCTGCTCGCAACCAAACTATTTGATTTTGGTCGTTGCGAAGGTATTCGTATTTACTGCCTTTGAGTTCGGTGTCCAAAAGCACAATAGTGTCTTGCGGTAACAAGGCACACGTCGCCACTGGTGGCGGTGGAGCTGGCGTGACAGTCACACTCGAGACATCACCAAGTTTGACACTGCGTTTTAATTGCTTATTCTCGAGATAAAATTCGAGCGTCGTACCAAAAGCCGCACCAACAAAACTACCAGTATATGCCTCGAGTTCAGATTCGGTTGGCTCGAGTACTTTGCTTTCTGGTTCTTTTAAGCCTAGGAATTCTTCTTGAATCCAAGCACTTAATTCGTTATTCAGCAATGTGCCTTTGTCAGAGTTTGTCAGAATTGTACAAGCAAAATTGGCTTCTGGGACAATCCAAAAAGCACTCATCTGCCCATTTGTCGCACCACCATGTGATAAGACTCGAGTTGTGCCATTGCCATTTTTCCAAGGTACATCTCGCACAAACCAAGTGACCGCAAATTGATTACCCAAAGCACCTTTAACCGTTGGTGTTTGCATCACCTGCAACGTCTGATTTTGTAACAGAGGCGCACCATCACCCAAATGAAACTGGGCATATTTAAGTTGATCGAGCACACTCGAATTCAACCGACCAATTGGTGCAATGGCTCGAGCAAATGCCCAAGGACGACTGATTTGCACTTGTCCGCTGGCATCCACAAAATGCCCAACAGCAAAGCGCTCGAGCATCGTTTCGGCTGGAAAAAAATGAGATTTTGTCATACCCAACGGCTCGAGGATCATTTCTTGGGCAACTTGTTCATACGTTTTGCCACTCATTACTTCGATGATTCGTCCAGCAATGCCAAAACCAGCATTGTTATAGTGCCAAATAGTTCCAGTAGCAGTGACTTGTGGTTGCTTTATCACACCTTGAACGTATTTCTCGAGGGCATCATCACCATCACCAGTATCAGAAAACAAATCACCAACCCAACCACCCGTGTGATTTAGGAGTTGCCGCACCGTCACCTGTGCTGCTGTTGCTTCGTCAGCTAATTGCAAATCAGGTAAGTAACGCCGAACAGGAGCATCCAACTCGAGCTTACCCGCCTCGACTAAACGCATGATAATTGTACCTGTGATGGTTTTGGTGGTTGAACCAATCTGAAACAAGGTATCTCGAGTGATCTCCAAAGGATGAAACCGATGTGTCACACCCTCGCAGATTGTGTACTCCAAACCATCCACAATCAACCCAAGTGCCACTCCAGGAATCCGCAAACGAGCCATCCCCTCGAGCAAGCGCTCACGCAACAACACCAGTTTGTTTATCAGATCAACCATTAAAACCTCAAGATACCAATACTTGCTTACCCCTGCTCCGCCATACGGGTTTTGACATTGGCAAAAGTACCAGCAATCAATTTCTGAGCTTGGGCATCGAGTACCCGTCCGCCCACAGTTGCAATCGGACCACGCATGGTTGCTGCCCCACTCCAATTGAGCGTTGTAGTGTTATTACCATTATCAATAATATCGGCACCAGCCAGCAAATCCACTACGCTACCAAAACCACCACCATTGATTTTGACATTCATCCGCTGCCCATCGGCTTGAGGCTCGAGCGTAATCTTAAACTTAAAACTGCCACGTACAGGTCCTAAACCAATACTGACCGTTGCATCAAAATTCGTCGCGTCATGAACCACCACGGTTTTAACATCAGGCAAACAAGAAGCTACCTTCTCAGGGTTATTGATAAACGCCCAAACAGCATCCTTACCAAGAGGAACTTGTTCCGTACCATTATATTCAAGTTTCAAAAAATCACTCCTTTACGACAAATCAAATAAAAAATATTTCCGAACCAACCCTCCAGCGTAGCAAATTTGGGGGAGGATAACGAGCCTAAGCGAGTTGGGAGAGGGGTTAACTATTCACCTTCTTTTAGTTAAGCCTAGTCTCGAGGTATGGCTTTAGGTTTGGCTGGTAGGGGCGAGGTGTGCCTCGCCCCTACGGTGAAATTAGGGTGAGGCACGTCTCACCGCCACGGTTTATTTTTAATCAGCGGCGAGGGCTTCGGCGTTACGAATGGCACTCCAAACTTTTTCTCGAGTCAGTGGCATATCGATATGCTTTACCCCAAGTGGTGAGAGGGCATCTATGACGGCATTGACGAAGGCGGCTGGACTGCCAACGTTGGGGCTTTCTCCGACGGATTTCGCTCCGATGGGATGGTGCGGGCTGGGGGTGACAGTATGCCCTGTTTCCCAACTTGGTGACTCGAGACTGGTTGGCACGAGGTAATCGGTGAAGTTGGTGGCTAAATTGTTGCCTTCGTCGTCGTAAGCAATTTCTTGCATAAAAGCAATCGCAAAGCCTTCGGTTAAGCCACCATGAACTTGCCCTTCAACGATCATTGGGTTGATGATCGTGCCACAGTCATCTATGGCTAAAAAGCGCCGAACTTTGGTTTCGCCTGTGTCTCGGTCTACGTCTACAACTGCCACATAAGTGCCGTGAGGGAAAACCATGTTGGGTGGATCGTAGTACAACGTTGCCTCGAGTCCAGGTTCATTTTCGCCAGGGTTTGTGTAGGCAGCAAAGGCAATTTCTTGCATGGTGATGCTTTTACTTGGTGCTCCCATGACGTTAAATTTGTAATCTTTCCACTCAAGATCGTGTTCGGAAACCTCGAGCACGTGGGCAGCAATTTTGCGGGCTTTTTCACGGATTTTTCGTGCTGCTAGTGCCAATGCGCCACCTGCAACGGGTGTGGAACGGCTGGCATACGTGCCTAATCCGTATGGTGCAGTGTCAGTATCGCCTTCTTCAACCAAGAAATTTTGTGGGTCTAAACCGAGTTCTTCGGCAACAATTTGCGCCCAAGTGGTTTCGTGACCTTGACCTTGAGATTTTGAACCAGTGCGAATAATGCCTGAACCACTGGGATGAATACGAATTTCGGCACCGTCAAACATTTTAATACCAAGAATATCAAAGTGCTTACTAGGACCAGCCCCTGTCACTTCGGTAAAGGTTGAAAGCCCAATGCCCATTAACTCGCCTCGAGCACGTTTCTCAGCTTGCTCTTTGAGCAGTTCTTTGTAACCAATTCGCTCGAGGGCAACGTTCATGGTTTTTTCGTAATCGCCGCTGTCGTAAATAAAATTAAGTGGCGATTGGTACGGGAATTGCTCGGGTTGGACAAAGTTTTTGCGGCGTAGTTCGGCTGGGTCTATTTTCAATTCGTCAGCTAGAATATCCATTGCTCTTTCGATCGCGTAACTGGCTTCGGTGACACGGAAACTGCAACGGTATGCCACACCACCAGGCATTTTATTGGTGAAGTACGCATCTAAATTGGCATACGCGTTGGGGAAATCGTAACTGCCTGTAACAATGCCAAACATACCAGCGGGATATTTGCTTGGGTCAGCGGCTGCGTCAAAAGCTCCGTGATCGGCAACTGTGTTGACTTTTAAGGCTGTTACTTTACCTTCTTTGGTCGCGCCAATTTCAATATCCATATGGTAATCCCGCGCAAAACTCGAGGTTAGGTTCTCAGTGCGGGTTTCGATCCATTTGACTGGGCGTTTTAAGACCAACGCACCCGCAATGGCACAGACATAGCCTGGATAAACTGGTACTTTGTTACCGAATCCACCGCCAAGGTCTGGACTGATAACCCGAATTTTATCTTCTGGAATTCCGAGCACCAAAAATAAAGCCGTGCGGTAAACATGTGGCGCTTGCGAAGTCACATAAAATTGTAAGCGACCCATTGCATCAAATTCGGCAATACAACCACAAGTCTCAAGTGGCGCGGCGTGACAACGCTGAAAAGTCATATGTTGCTTAACTACGTGATCAGCAGCCTCGAGTGCGGCATCGGTTTCGGCTTTTTTGCCAACATTCCAATTAAAAATATGGTTGGTGGCATTCTCGCGGTCTGGACGCAGAATCACTTCATCGGTCATCGATTTATATGGGTCTGCCATGACGGGCAGTGGTTCGTAATCCACTTCGACGAGTTCTGCCATGTCGTAAGCGGCTTCTCGAGTTTCGGCATACACGGCTGCCACTTCTTGATGCTGGTACAACACTTTGCCATCGGCAAGCACCATTTGTTTGTCTAAACCATGAAAGGTTGGTAGCCATCCGACTTTGTAAGCGTTCAATTCTTTGCTGGTCACAACAGCGACAGCACCCGGTATTTCCATCGCAGCGCTCGAGTCTATACCGCGAATATTGGCATGTGGATACGGACTATGTACCAATGCCATCCAGAGTTGATTGGGCAAATTGATGTCGTCTATATAGTTACCTTTGCCTTGCAGGAAACGCGGGTCTTCTTTGCGTTTCATAGATTTTCCCATCGCGTGTTTTTCAGTTGTCATATCAAAACTCCTTGGCTTGGGCGAGGCATGCCTCGATTGTTTAATCGTCGGCGGCTTGAGTGGACATAGCAGTGGCGGCTTGTTGAACAGCTTTAACGATGTTGTTATAGCCTGTACAACGGCATAGGTTGCCGCTTAGCCCTTCGCGGATTTCGTGCTCAGATGGGTTTGGGTTTTGCTCGAGCAAGGCGATACTGGTCATCATCATGCCTGGAGTGCAATAACCACACTGCAAACCATGTTGATCCCAGAAGGCTTGTTGGATCGGATGCAGAACGCCTCCTGGTGCGAGGGATTCAACGGTTTTGATTTCATGACCTTCTGCCATAATGGCAAAAACAGTGCAAGATTTAACTGGGTTCCCATCGAGTAGTACGGTGCAAACCCCACAACTACTCGAGTCACAACCAACGTGAGTTCCTGTTAATTTAGCTTGTTCGCGGATAAAATGTACCAGCAAAGTGCGGTTTTCTACGTCAGCAGTGGTTGTTTTGCCATTGATGTTCAATGAAATCTGGCTCATAGGGACACTCCTAAGCGAAGTAAGGATTCTTGTAGCCCTCGCCCAACCAGCACTCGAGCCATATCTTTTTTGTATTCGGCAGAGCCGCGTTGATCGGCATTGGGGCTGGCAATTTTTGGTGCTTCGGCAGCAGCAGCTTTGCATAACTCGAGACTCGGGCGTTGACCAACCAACATGGCTTCGGCAGCCGTGACTCGCATAGCAATATGTCCAACAGCAGTAATCGCAACCCCAGCTTGACGAATCGTGCCATCAACATTCATGGATAGTTGCACAGCCGCTGCACAAGTGGCGTAATCGCCTACCTTACGTTCAATTTTTTGATAACTACCTTGGGTGTGGGCATCAGGAATTGGTATTCGTACTTCGATTGCCATTTCGCCTTCTTCGATGGCAGTGGTGAACGAATCTACCAAAAAATCATCTATACTGATTTCTCGAGTACCATCTTTACCACGCACAATCATTGTGGCTCGAGAAGCGAGGGCAGTGGCTGTCCAGTCGCCACTTGGGTCATTATGGCAAATGCTGCCAACAACCGTTCCCATATGCCGCACAATTGGGTCTGCGACCACTCTCGAGACAGCGGTTATCAGGCTGTAGCGTGCCAAGATATTTTGATCAAACTCGAGGGCAGCATCTCGGGTGGTTGCACCAATCACCAAAAAACCATCTTTTTCGTGTAAATAAGATAATTCTTTGATTGGATTGATATCCACCAGCACAGCCGGTCGGGCTAAGCGGTAGCGCATTGCAGGAATTAAACTCTGCCCGCCTGCCAAGACTCGGGCTTCACTGCCATGTTGTTGCAGGGCTGCAAAAGCCTCATCAGTGGAATGGGATCTGACGTACTCGAAGTTCGCTGGAAACATCTGCCACGCTCCTAAAAAAGAATTCTCGAGCCTCCATTCATAGAAGAAAGCACTGTTGGGGTAACTCGAGTTAGTTGTTGAACAATGCTAGTCTATCGTAAAAGTGATGGCAGAATGCAACTCTATCTTTCATAGGAGTATTCAGTCTGAGATTTTGTACTCAGTTTAGATTTTTGGCTGTGTGATTTTTGCACAGGCTTTTTGAAATTTGTATTTTAGACTTATAGAACCATGAATAATAATTCTACTAGTTCCTTGCTTTCGCAAATTCAGCAATTGCAATCGCAGCGTAAGACTGGTCGTTTGCGCTTATCAAAGCGTGATGGTACCGATATTAATTTGTTTTTTGAAGGTGGAACTTTAGTCCATGCCCAACATGGTTGGACATTTGGTGTACCCGCCTTTCAAGAAGCCAGCAAGTGGCATGATTACGAAACAAACTTTACATCTGGTATTCCGACACCTTTACGTTCAATTAACCCTGGTGACATCAGCGATATCGCTAGTGTTGCCTCAGATAACAGCAGTAAGTACGAAGTACCTAAGCAACTGACAGGCTATTTTTACGCAGAAAAACACACTACAACCGATTTAAGTACCTTAGAAGTAGATGTTCTAGCCCATGCCAATGGCAATTCATTTGAAGATTTACTGATACAAACCCAACAAAACCCAACCACCTTAGCAGCAACCATTAAACAATTAACACAAAAACGCTTATTATCCATCGAACAAAGTCCGTGCACACCAGAACAATTAAAAGCTTTGCGTTTACGCAAAAAAGAAGTTAAAGCCAAAGGTTTACTTGGTATGTTTAGCAAGAAGAATATTGAACTAACCGACCTCGAGTTTAAGGTTTACGATGTCCTCAACGGTGCTGTAAGTTTATGGGATATTCACTTGAACCTTGGGCTTGCCAGAGAGCAAGTCTGGGAAGCCTACACAGCCCTAAAAAAACGCGACCTCGTTGAGAATCTAGCTTAAAACCAAAATCACGGTAGAATGTCAGTATGAAAAAATTACTGGCATTTTTCCTTGTCTTTGCAACCATTGCCTTTGCCCAAATAACTGGCACCAGAGCGCCCAGTACTCGAGCCGATACTTGGTATGCCAATGCTGTGTTTTACCAAGTTTTTGTGCGTTCGTTTCAAGATTCTAATGGTGATGGCATTGGTGATTTAAACGGACTAACCACCAGACTTGATTACTTAAAAAATCTGGGCATTACGGCTTTATGGCTCAATCCAATTCATCCTAGCCCGAGTTATCATGGGTACGATATTACCGATTACAAAGGGATTAATCCTGATTATGGAACACTCGAGGATTTTAAGAAATTAATAGCAACAGCTAAAGCAAAAGGCATTCGGATTATTCTTGATTATGTGCCAAATCACACTGCCAGAAGTCATCCTTGGTTTCAGAATGCCTTAAAAGGTGGCGATAAGAAAAACTGGTATTTGTTCCGCGATACCAATCCTGGTTGGAAACAACCTTGGTCTAATGGTGGAGCTGCTTGGCATCCTGTGCAAACAGGGGGTAACACCAATACCCGTAAAGTGGTTTTTCCTGGCTCGATCCAAGCTGCTCTTGGTGGCAAAGCATGGAACCCTGATGGTGCCGAAACTCGAGCCACCTCTGTTGGGAATGGTATTTTTGAATTGGTTGTGAAATTACCCAAAGGCACTTACGAGTATAAAGTTGCCATTGGTGGTGGTTGGACAGAAAATTATGGTGCCAATAGCAAAGCCGATGGTGCCAATATTAAACTCGAAGTACCAGCCGATAACACCATTGTTAAATTTGTCTTTGACGATAACAACAAAGAAATTCTTGACAGCATCAACAATCCAACTCGAGTTAGTGCACCAACACAAATTCCTGTAGCCACCGAGTTTGCCGTCGAAGTACCTAGTAAAACAGAGTATTACTACGGTGTTTTTTGGGATGGAATGCCCGATTTAAATTGGCGTAGCGCCGATGTACGCGAAGCCATGTTTGATGCAGCTAAATACTGGCTCGAGTTAGGTATTGATGGTTTCCGAGTGGATGCTGGGCGCTACATGTACGAAGAGTTTGATAACAACACCCCAGATTCACAAGATGATCTGGATTGGGTTTTAGATTTCTCGCAATTTATAAAAGGTATCAACCCAGATGCAGCCTTTGTATCTGAAATTTGGACTTCCAACGAAACGGTCGCTAAATACTTCCAAGATGGTAATGGTCAGGATATGGGCTTTAATTTTGATTTATCTCGAGCCATTCGTGAGAGCGTCAATAAAGCCAATGCCGAAAGTATCGGGCAAGTGTTGGCTCGCGTAACAAAAAGTTACCCTAGCAGTGCGGTGGATGCCATTTTCACCAGTAACCACGATATTGAACGTATGCGGTTTTTTAACAGTGGACGCTACCGAAGTGCTGCCACATTATTGCTGACATTGCCAGGTACACCGTTTATTTATTATGGTGAAGAAATCGGCTTACCCAATGGTGGAACAAACAACGACGAAGCCAAACGAACCCCAATGCGCTGGGATAACAATGCCTTTGCAGGTTTTTCGACCCGCCAACCTTGGCAACTTTTTAGCACCACCGATGCCAATATCAATGTCGCAGCTCAACAAAAACCAGGCACGCTCTGGACACTCTACAAAAACCTGATTGCTATTCGCCAAGCAAACCCCGCTCTTCGCAGCGGTGGTTATGCGCCACTTGAAGTCAATAATTCTCGAGTCTTTGCTTTTATTCGCAACCTTGGCACCCAAAAAATAGCTGTTGTCATTAACTTAGACAGCTCGAGTCAACAAGCTACCTTAAAAACCAAAGGCACTTTGCTTGAAAAAGGTGGACAAGTACGCGAGTTAACCAGCCAAAAAACATTGGTGGCATTAAAAAACAATTATCCAATTAAATTATCACCTTACGGTTTTGTGTTACTCGAGATCAAACCTTAAACAAATCTTAACCATTGATTTTGACTGGCAAGAAATTGTCTTTGCGCGGTACAATAAAACTGAATGAACCTTGCACGTCACCGTGAACTTGAGCAATGCAATCAACTTTGGCACTTAGCCAAAGTTAGCAAACCACAATTTGCCATGTTGGTGGGAACTGCTGGTTTAGGAAAAAGCTATTTTTTACGTAATTTCCTTAGCAGCATTAGTGTTGGCTCAGGCGTGTTGGTCAAAGACTCAAGTTTTCTAACTGGGTTACTTCGCAGTGCTTTTACAGTATTACAAAACGAACGAGAGCCTGGTTTTCTTAGTGCAGCCAAACGTTTTTGCCCAGAACTGACTTGGACTGTACTGGCAAAAGAAAACATTGAATTGCAACGCGAACAAGCTTGGTTAGCTGTCGCCCATGCCTTAGAACGTGTCGCAGTGCGCTTAGGTGGTTTATGTATTTTACTCGAGGATATTCATGCTTTTAATAGCGATGACATCACAGCTTTGCGTTTTATGTACCGCCAATGGTTGCACAATCAAACACCTATTTTTTTGTTGGCAAGTACTCGACCAAGTTTAGATACGGCTATTTTTGAAGGCTTAGAAACAGATGCTTTACTTGCAAAAGCTGATACACCAATCAAACTCGAGTTGCATGCCTTAGATTTTCAAGGTATTACACTTTTAATCCAGAGTATGTTGCCAAATGCAGATGTACCAGCCGAATTATCCAAATGGATTTTTACTCGCAGTGAAGGGCATCCGTTGTATGCCAGCGAGCTACTGCGTTTTTTAATCAGTGGTGGCGCAATCCAAAACTTGGGAGCAACATGGCAATTTCAAGCACCACCTGATACCACTGTGCCACATGGTTTAGAAGCTGTTTTACTCTCGAGGTTAGCTACAGCTCGAGCCGAAAACCAAGTTTGGTTTGCCCTTTCAAACTTAGCCGTACTTGGTCATGCTGTCACCCAAGCCGAATGGACAGCATTGTGTCAATTGCCAAATGAAACCATGCAACGGATCTCGAGACGATTGGTGACACTTGGTTTGGTACGAGCCACACTGACAACAGCCATTGCCCGTTTTGAACCAGCCCATCCTTTATACCCGCCGTTAATTCAGAGTCTACAAACTGAAAGCGAAACCATAGCCAACCACCAACGGGCTTTGACAGTCACTCAAGATATCCGACAACGTGCCCGTCATGCTCGAGCTTGTGAGCATCCAGAGGCATTACAAATGACCCAGGAAGCTTTGATGTACTTTCAAAATAATTATCAGTGGGCGGATTATTTTGAAAATGCCGAAATCGCTCTTGGATACGAATTAACCAAAAACGAACGCACCGAATTACTAGAAACCATGACCAATGCACTGGTTATCCAAACACAGTTTCAAGCTGCGATTGATTTGATTGAAAAACAGCAATTAAACACACCTCGAGCCATTCGGTTGTACTCGTATTGTTTAGCCCGATTGGTACGTGACCGCGAAGGTTTTGACTACACAAACCGCCATATTGCAGCCCTTAATTGGGAGATTCGTTATTACTGGACATGCTTTCCAATGCGTTTAGGGATGCAAGAAGTTGCTTTAGCACGTTTGCAAGAAGCTTTTATTTTAAGTGCCGAAAATAGCGATGAACGCTACACCGCTTTGATGTGCCAACATTGGTATGCTAAAATTTACGAGCCACACAGTCTGGGTAAACAAATAGAATTATTTGAACAAATTTATAAAATCGAAGAAATTTTAACTGGTTCGGTCACATTGTGGTATTGGCAAGCTGAAGCATTCACCGAACTTGGCGAAATCACTCGAGCGCAAAATATGATGCAAACCATTCTCGAGCATTTCCGTATCAAACCAAATGATGGTTCAGAAGCTAATTTGTTGGTAGCATTGGCTCGGGTCAAGGTTGCACAAGAAAATTATCTCGAAGCACGGCAGCATTACTTAGCGGCTTTACGGGTTGCAACCAGCAGCTTAGATTGGATTCACCAAAGTTACGCTCATTATGGTTTATATATCTGCGATTATGCCTTGGGACTCGAGATAACACAACATCTCGAGCGTTACCATGCCACCAATGCCAGTATGCACTTTATTCGTTACGATGCACCCAAAGATTTGGAAATTGCTTGGCGTGAAGCCAGTCTGGGACGGCTCGAGGCAACCGAACGCAGCCGTATTCAGCCACTTTTAGATGCCGCACTGGGCAGCGATTGTTTTGCTGCTGCACGACTTTACTTGCTCGAGAATAACCATCAAGCAGCTCTTGAAGTGCTGAAACGCTGGCAACCACAAGTCTGGCAAGAAGTTGGAATGCTCAAAACACAACAAAAACCTGCTGAATACGCTTTACTCGAGGGATTAGCTCA
The DNA here is from genome assembly GCA_013298595.1 of Deinococcales bacterium. Taxonomy (GTDB): domain Bacteria; phylum Deinococcota; class Deinococci; order Deinococcales; family JAAFIG01; genus JAAFIG01. The sequence continues at coordinate 37,824 of JAAFIG010000014.1, forward strand.
GCGCCACAGTGGTAAAAAATCGGTAGCCGCTCGAGCTTTTGCAGAGGCTAAAGAAATCGCAGTCAGCAACAACTTGGCAACAAAATTACTCGAGATTGAACTCGCATTATCATTGGTGGCTGCTGCTCCAAACGCGGCGGCTCTCGAGCAATTACGCAGTCTTGGTGCCATCGGGCAAGCCCAATGGTTACGTATATTATTTGCTGGTGCACTTGAATCACTCGAGTTTCATCACAAAACCGATATTAGCAATACCAGTACATTTATTCGCACTCTTGGCACATTTGGACTCGAGGAAAATGGCAAACTCAAACCGTGGAAAGCCCAAAAACCACGCGAATTACTGGCATTACTGATTTGTGCTTCGCTCGAGCAAAACAGTGGTTTTATCACTCGAGAAGAAATCCTTGATACCGTTTGGGCAAACAACGACCCTAGCACCGCCGATGGTGCCTTTCGGGTGACTGTCTCGAGACTACGTGACACTCTAGGCAATGCTGCTAAAATCGAGCGTGATTCACAAGGCAGGTATGGTTTAGTCAATGCCAATTTGGATATTAGTCAATTCCTGACCGCCATCGAAAAACACGATCTTGAACGGGCAGTCACTTGGTACAACGGTGAATATCTGCCCTCCATAGACTTAGAAAAAGTCAATATTTTACGTGAAAAACTACGAGCCTATTGGCGCGAAACCATGCTCAAACTTGCCTTTGAACACAACGAAACCAGAGCCGCAACAATCTACGAACAATTACTCGAGTCCGACCCACTCGACCTTGAAGCTTTGCAGGGTTTAGCCAAGTCATGGCAAGCTCTTGGTGCAAACTTACGCCTATTACGTGTTCTCGAGAAATCCAAAGATCGATTCACTGAAGATGTTGGCGAGCTACCCCACGAATTAACCCAACTTTTACGGCACGTCCGTAGCTCAAGTTTTGTGGTACGGCAATAAGCCAGCAAACCCCTTGCAGTTATTGGCAAAACATCAGGTAGAATAGCGTGTTATGAAAGAAATTTTATCCGACACCCGCACCCGCATGGGCAAAGCCATCGAAGCCCTCGAGCATCACCTCAGCGTTCTGCGTACAGGACGTGCAAACCCAAGTATGTTGCAAAAAATTACCATGGATTATTACGGTTCAGAAATGCCAATTAACCAAATGGCAAATATCACCGCACCAGATGCCCGTACATTGGTGGTCACACCTTTTGACCGCTCGAGCTTAGCCGGTATCGAAAAAGCTGTCCGAGACTCAGACCTTGGCTTAAACCCAGCCAATAAAGGTGATGCCTTGTACATCACTATTCCAGCTTTGACCGAAGAGCGCCGTAAGGAACTGGTCAAAACCGCGCATAAGTACACTGAAGAAGCCAAAGTTGCTATTCGTAACATCCGCCAAGATGCCAATAAAGCCGTTAAACAACTCGAGAAAGATAAACTTGCCAGCCAAGATGAAGTTAAACGTGGCGAAGTTGATGTACAAAAAATTACGGATGAACACATTGCCAAAGCCGAAAAGACCCTCGAGCAAAAAGAATCTGATATTCTCGGATCGTAAAAAGCTATAAACTATAAAAGACAAAAGCTTTCGCTTTTGTCTTTTATAAATCTTTACGTTCAAAGATCAGCATACTGGCAACAATACCAATGGCTGTATAAATCAGCAGTAGTACTAAAGATTGCTGAGTGGTATAAGTCGAAGCACGCAATGGCGAATAGGCATCTAGGTGTTCGGTTAAAAGCAGCGGACGTAGCCAAGTAAAAACTTTTAGCATACCCATCAGCAAAATAACACCAACACCTGCCAGTGCAGCAGCAGCTGTATTTAAGTACAAAACACCAAAAACAATTGCCAGCACTGCTATTGGAGCCAGAATCACACCAGCCACCAAATACCCCTGCGCTAATTCGGCTAATGCCCCAAAAGGCGATAAATCCCCAGCACCGACAAAACCACCTTCGGCTAAACCAGTGCCGCCATTAAAGGTGCCAATACCATAGCGAATACCACCAATCACTAAACCACCAATCAGTGTGCTCATTAAAAGCAAAAACGGGTATAAAATAGCAATAAACAACTTAGAAAGAATAACTCGAGTTCTCGAGACTGGACGCAATAACAATGGGCGCAAAGTACCCCAGTCCATTTCACCGCCAACCAATTCGGCGCATGTGACAGCGGTTAAAAGCGGTAACATAAATGGCATCATGATGTACAACGCCATACCAGGTACTTGCCAACCAGAAACCAGTAACACATCGGCACCAATCACTTCGGCAATGCCTTCGTCTGGGGCAAGCGTTAAAATAGCAGGTAAAATAAATGCCACCAACAAACCAAGTTTGACACTACGAAAACCCAGTAATTTCTTAAACTCGAGTGAGAGTACACCGTAACCAGCTTGGGTTGACCAATTTTTTGTCATGGGGATTCCTTTAGACTACAAAGTTATACGATTTTTATCTCGAGCGATGATCTTAGAATTCGCGTTCAACACGTTCGCGGTAGTATTCGTACAAATCAAAATGATCTGGGTTAGCTTCAAACATGCGGATACCTTCGACTGCTAAAGCTCGAATGGCTTCAGGGGCACGAAGTTCAGAATCCAAATGAGCAATCACATAAGGCGAACGGGCAAATGAACGGGTCACAAAAGGTTGCGTGGACAGAGCCGCCGCTGCTCGAGGGGCATCATCTACACGGAAACGAAACGCGGTACTACGCGCACCAAGGTCTACTTCGTCGAGCAATTTGCCACTCGAGAGAATACCCACACGATGGGCATACTGCGAAACTTCCCGCAAGTGATGGGTAGATAAAATCACGGCTGTGCCAGAAGCTGCCATGTTAGAAAGCACACGATGCACTAAGTTAATACCAAGCGGGTCTAAACCACTGGTCGGTTCGTCCAAAACCAAAACTCGAGGGTTGGTGAGAATAGCGGCGGCTAAACCAAGACGTTGGCGTTGACCCAAACTATATTCTTTAACAATACGGTCCTGCATTCGTAATAATTCCACCAGTGTTAAAACCTCGCGGATACGGTTTTCATCCAGTTTTAAGGTTTCGCGTAAATCTGTGCCATAACCAAAACCACCCGCTAGTTTTGCATGGGCTTGTAAATTTTCTTTACCTGTCATGTGTGGATAAAAAGCTGCTGGCGCTTCGACTACTGCACCCAAAGCACGCCGAACTTGCGAACCGCCTGTGTGTACATCCTTACCGCATAACAACATTTTACCCGCAGTTGGATAAGACAGCCCTGTGATAATCCGAATAATCGTGGTTTTACCAGCGCCATTAGGTCCGGCTAAAGCATAGACTTCGCCAGGTAAAACCTGAAACGAAACATTATCCAGCACAGGATAACGACCATATCGCTTAGAGACACCTCGGACTTCAATTGCAGGTTCTTTCGCCGTCAGAACAGTACGGGCTGGGGCAACAAATTCAGTCATTAAGAACAGTTTACATTACAAATCGCTTCCAGCGTCAGATTCATTCCAAACTGGTACGATTCGCCGAAAAGTCTCGAGCGGAATACGTTCAGGTAATCTTGAAAGAAAACCAACTGTGGACAGCGCTTGGGTGCGGTGAGCTGCAATAGCACGAAGTTTTGGTACTAGATAAGCTGTCACATCCCGAAAATGGGTTGGCGGCAACCAAGTATCTGCCCAGTCTGGATTTAAAAGCACAGGATTGGCAAATGAGTACACTTTGGTACCACGTGCCAAATGCCCACCTTGCTCGAGCGCAGCCATAGCCACTTGATGCGAAGCAATATGGTCTGGATGGCGATTCGAGCCATCAGCAGGAAAAGTAATCACAATTTTAGGTTGCCAAGTCTCGAGCAAGGCTAAAACTTGAGCAGTTGCTTCTGGTACAAAATCTTGTAAACCACCCAAAAATTGGGCTGGAGCAGCATCTTGATGATTGCTGGTGCGTTCGGCAGGTGCAGCGTCAGGAAAATCGAGTTGCACAAAATTTGTCACAGAAACAGCTTTGACACTTTCAAGCAATTCCAAAGCACGAAACTCAGGCAGTTCTTCTTGTGAACACAAACCAAGGCTGCGCCCACTCGAGCCTTTGGTTAAGGTAATTAAACCTGTTTTTAAGCCCTTTGCCGCAAACTCGGCAAGCGTTCCACCAGTTCCGTAGCATTCGTCGTCGGGATGAGCCACAATTAAACAAAGATCAAGCACATGACAAGCATACCGCAATCTTACAAAGCTCGAGTTATGATAAACCACAATGCAGCAAGCTCCGCAGTTATTCACAAAAAGCACTCGAGTTATGAAACAGCTTTTATGATAAATGCCTTACTCGAGGTGATTTTACCTGTTTTGTTTGTGGTCTTAGCTGGTGTTGCCTTTGGACGTTTTCTCAAACCAGATGCACAAACCATTTCCAAAGTCACACTGTATGCCTTATCGCCAAGTTTAGCCTTTTACAGTCTCGCTCACACCGAAGCTAAACTCGAGAGTGCTGTCAAAATTTTATTGGCATATATTTTGTTTGTACTGATTATGGGTCGGGTAACTTGGCTGTCAAGCCGCGACCAAACCGATGAAACTCGGCGAGCAATGGTAGCTGGCGTGATAACAGGGAACAATGGCAATTTTGGATTACCAATATCACTCTTTGCCTTTGGACAAGCAGGACTCGAGCTAAACTTAGTTGTTTTTACCATCAGCATGTTTATGACTTTTGTGGTCACACCCAGCGTGCTCCGCGATGGTAGCTGGCGCTCGAGAATCAAAACTGTGCTCACATTGCCATTGATATGGGCAGCATTGGCAGGCGTACTCCTCAATGTACTCGATCTGCAAATACCCACAGGTTTTGACCGAGGCATTAAACTCCTTGCTGATGCAGCCGTACCAATGCTGCTGCTCAGCCTTGGTCTACAAGTCGGCTCGAGTGGCTTACCAACCCTATCTCGAGCCTTAATTCGCACTGTTGCTTTGCGTTTGATTCTTGGACCCTTTATTGCCTTATTTCTGGCTTGGTTGGTTGGGGCAAACGGACTCGAGCGCGGCGTACTGATTCTCTCGAGCGCCATGCCCACAGCAATCAACGCGTTCTTAATCGCTCAAGAACTCAAAGCTGATAGCAAACTTTTATCAGGTATTGTGATTCTAACAACGCTATTTAGCATTCCTGTGATTGCGATTGTCGTAACATTACTGCGTTAAATCTCGAATGGCACGTCTTCATAGATTTCCTTGAGCGTCATAGAAAAATCCGCACAACTAAACTCGAGTGAGCCTGTTTCCTCGAGAATACTGTACTCCCAAGTTCCAGCAGCATTGCGTTTATAGCACTCGAGAAATTTCTTATCTTGGCGTACTAGCACATACATTTTCAGGCTTGGAATCTTTTGATAATTGAACAACTTTTCACCACGGTCAATATCTTCTGTGCTATCAGATAGAACTTCGACGATGAGGCAAGGATTTATAATGAGCAAGTGATTGACATCATCATCGCAACTGACCACAACATCTGGATAATAGCCAACACCATTTGGGGTGCGAAGTTTGACGTTTTCCATATACGCCCCACAGTTTGCTTTGCTGCGAACCGCGATTCTGGCTTTGGCATAGATATTTCCAGTAATGACATTATGAAATTTTGTAGCACCAGCCATTGCGAACATAAAACCATCCACAAATTCATGGCGGGTTGTAGCGGTTTCCTCGAGTTCAAGGTACTGCTCGACGGTCAGCCGTTCGGTGTTCGTGGCGACTCTAGGCATGGGTTTAGTATAGCGAGGTCGGGTTAATTTGCCAAATTCACTACCGTTTTTGAACAAATATTTGAACTCGAGAAGCCGGTGCTGATGCTTGAGTCATAACAAAAACCACGTTGCTCTCAAGTTTTGCAACGTGGCAGTCAAGGGTTGAGGATTTTATTGGGTATTGGCAATGGTCAATTCTAATTCTTGGAGGATTCCTGTAAAGGAAGTCCACCCGTCATCTACCTGTACAAGCCAATTTCCAGCCACAGCCGAACCATTCAAAACTGATAATGGATTCTGCGGTTTAACAAATCCTACACAAGTGGGAGCAGAGGTATAGCACCTTGCTGCAACAGTTGAACTTGCAGCGTCATCAAATGTGACATCAATATCTTGATCACTGTTAAAAGAAGAAGAAGTATCTAAAAATAAAATTACAGTTGTGTTGTTAGGAGCAGTCAGTCGAATTCGGAGGTCGCCACGAACCTCATGAGCAATCTTGACGCGTAATGTGACCTTAGAAACATTTCCGATTAGATTTGAAACATTGAACGTTTGACTAGCGACGGCTCCATAACTGGCTAAACTCTGCCCAGAACCATCAGGAATCGATTGATTTAAACCAAGTCTTGTGTAGGTTAAGGTTGGGTATAACATTGCCACAGGTAAGTTTGAAGTTCCAGCCGTGCGAACCGAAGTCATGGTTAATTTTGGTGTAGCAACCGATGTCGAATTGCTAAAGACCCGAACTTGTGTACCAACTCCAACATTGGTGGCTCGAGCGGCGGCGGCTGTACCATTCAAAGGTTCTTCAAGGCTTTGAACCACATGCGAAGCATCGTTTGTGGCAACCACAAAAGTCATGGTGAAACGTGAACCCGAAGTGACATCAGCACTAACAGGAATTTTCATGCTCAGGGCAACCCGACCTGTTGCGCCAGCCGCAAGACTCCGTAAGTGACTCGAGCCACTTTGCCGCACCACAAAACCATACTCAAGGGCGTTTTCTGTGTTGGTCATCAGACCTGCTGTTCGTGCATCGCTTGTAAAGGTATCGGCTTCGGCAGTGGAATAAGCCTGTAAATCCGAGAAAAATTCTGCTACGGCAACACTGCCATTCGTACCTTGGGCTGGGAATACATTTTTAATATTGGTGCTGCTTGGCGCTCCGCTAAAGGCATTGATGCTTTTTAAGGCACTCGAGTTTGAATTTCCAGACTTGGCATAGGCGATTAAGCTGAGGTTATTAACTGTGCTGGCTGTGTTATTTTTGATGTTATAAACGGCAGTCAAAGTACGCAAACCACCAGCATCTAAGCTCACGAAACTATTAAATGTGACTTGAATATCACTGTCTGATTTCGGAGTTAAGGCGCTATTTTTTAGCCTAGAAGCGGCAAAAACAGGGTTTTCTCGACTGCCCATTTGAATTTCTAAAGTACCAAGTACTTTTGGTTGTGCAATATTTGGTTGACTGGTTTGCCCACAACTCAACGTCAAGATTGCCAATGTTGGAATAAGTAAAAACTGTTTCATTGCTCCTCCGAAGGTGCATCAAGAAAATCCTCGAACGACAAGGGTTGCGTTGTCCCTATCGGTAAACTAACCCCAATCACGTCTATAAAGCAGTGCTGCTCAAGGATAGGTGGTGTGTACGGCAAACTTTGAAACTTTTTCATTGGAAACACCATAGCAGATCAATAGATAAACGCTTGTGCAGATTTGGCATGTTGGTACGATGTATTAGTACCCCTATTAGTGACAACAAAATATTGCATCGTAACTCGAGGCGTACTACACTGTCCTCATCACCTCGAGCGGTTAGAATCCTGACTCGAGAAACAAGGAGATTGATTATGGTCAAGAATTCTTTTGGAGCGCGTGAAACCCTCGAGGTTAGTGGCAAGAAATATTATTACTACCGACTCGAGAAACTAACCGAACTTGGATATGATTTAAGCAAACTGCCATTCAGCATTAAAATCATGCTCGAGAGCTTACTGCGTAATTGCAACAATTACGATGTCACCGAAAATGATGTCAAACAACTGGCTGCTTACAATGCTGCCGCTCCGCTCGAAGTCGAAATTCCTTTTAAACTGGCTCGAGTCATTTTGCAAGACTTTACGGGTGTTCCCGTTGTTGTGGATTTAGCCAGTATGCGCCACGCCATGAAAGCCCTTGGTGGCGACGAAAAGAAAATTAACCCTATCGTGCCAGTCGATTTGGTGATTGACCATAGCGTGCAAGTAGATTACTACGGATCAGCCGAAGCTCTACTCAAAAACTCTGAACTCGAGTTTGAACGCAACCTCGAGCGCTACGAATTTTTGCGTTGGGGGCAGCAAGCCCTTGATAATTTCGGGGTTGTACCACCTGCTAGTGGCATTGTGCACCAAGTGAACCTCGAGTATTTGGCTAAAGGCGTGATGAGTAAAGCCGAAGAAGATGGTCTCGAAGTATTATTTCCCGATAGCCTCGTTGGTACTGACAGCCACACCACCATGATTAACGGACTTGGCATTGTTGGTTGGGGCGTTGGTGGTATCGAAGCCGAAGCTGTGATGCTTGGGCAACCGTTGTATATGTTGACCCCAGAAGTCGTGGGCTTCAAGGTCTCGGGCAAGTTGCCAGAAGGCAGCACTGCCACCGATCTCGCCTTAGTTGTGACACAGATGCTACGTAAACACAATGTGGTTGGCAAATTCGTTGAATTCTACGGTTCAGGTTTAAGCAGCATGACCCTGCCAGACCGCGCCACCATCGCCAATATGGCACCAGAATACGGCGCGACTATGGGCTTTTTTCCAATGGACGACGAAGCCATGCGCTTTATGAAACGCACTGGGCGCTTAGACATGGAAGTCGAAGTGCTCGAGGCGTACATGAAAGCCAACGGCTTGTACCGCACGGATAACACCCCAGACCCAGTGTTCTCGAGTTTGATCGAACTGGATTTAAGCACCGTCAAACCAAGTCTCGCAGGTCCAGCCCGTCCGCAAGACCGCGTGTTGATGTCGGACATGCCAAAAGTCTTTGCCGAAGCATTAACCGCACCCAAAGACAAGCGCGGTTATGCCCTAGAAGGCGCTAAACTCGAGAGCAAAGGCACAGTCAAAAACTTTAATGGGTTCAATGGGCAAATTGGTCATGGTGATGTCGTCATTGCTGCAATCACAAGTTGCACCAATACATCGAATCCAAGCGTGATGATTGGTGCTGGTTTGCTTGCTAAAAAAGCCATCGAGAAAGGCTTAACCGTTAAACCTTGGGTCAAAACCAGTCTGGCTCCAGGCTCGAGAGTCGTAACAGCTTATTTGGACGACGCAGGTTTAACGCCATACCTCGATCAACTTGGTTTCCAAACTGTGGGTTATGGTTGCACCACTTGTATTGGCAATTCTGGACCCCTGCCAGACGAACTGGTGGCTGCCATAAACGAAGGGGACTTGGTAGCTGCCAGCGTTTTATCGGGCAACCGCAACTTTGAAGGTCGGGTCAATCCACACGTTCGCGCCAATTACCTTGCTTCACCGCCATTGGTTGTCGCATACGCCATAGCAGGTACAGTCAAACTTAACCTCGAGACAGAACCGCTGGGCAACGACAAGAACGGCAACCCTGTGTATTTAAAAGATATTTTCCCCTCAAGTGCCGAAATCCAAGCGGCGATGGATGCCACAATCACCGCCGATAAATTCCGTCGCATTTACGATGGTATTGCCCAAAGTAACGCGCAATGGAATGCTATTCCAGTTAAAGGTGGCGACTTATTCAACTTTGATGCTAACAGCACCTATGTGCAAAACCCACCGTACTTTGAAGGTTTAACCATGCAAGTTGGCACCATCCAACCGATTCATGGCGCAAAAGTGCTGCTGAAACTCGGAGACAGCATCACCACCGATCATATCTCCCCTGCTGGCGCGTTTAACGCCAAATCACCTGCTGGTAAATACCTCAACGACCTTGGTGTTCCCGTAGCCGATTTCAACTCGTATGGCTCGAGACGTGGTAATGACCGTGTGATGACTCGAGGCACATTCGCCAATATCCGCATCAAGAATCAATTAGCTCCTGGCACAGAAGGTGGCGTGACCACATACTTGCCAACAAACGAAGTGATGAGTGTTTACGATGCCGCCATGCAATACAAAGCCTCGAGTACGCCATTGGTTGTACTTGGCGGCAAAGATTACGGCATGGGTTCATCGAGGGACTGGGCAGCCAAAGGCACGATGTTACTCGGAGCTAAAGCCGTGATCGTCGAATCATTTGAACGCATTCACCGCAGCAATTTGGTTGGTATGGGCGTATTACCACTTCAATACAAAGACGGGCAAAATGCTGAAAGCCTTGGTTTAACTGGACTCGAGACATTCGATTTCGTCATTGGTGACGACCTCAAACCACGCCAAGACATCACTGCTCGAGTTACCAGCCCCGATGGTAGCACTCGAGAAATTACGCTCTGGTGCCGCATTGACACACCAGTCGAAATTGATTATTACCGCAATGGTGGCATCTTGCAATTTGTACTACGGCAACTGGCAAGGGAAAGTATGGCAGTAAAAGCGTAAGCATCTATTTCTATAAGAGGCGCAACTTAGTGCGCCTCTTATTTGTTTGGTACAGAGTGTAAAATCATTGACATGGCACAAGTGATCTTTTTGAATGGTGCTTCCAGTTCAGGCAAAACAACGCTGACAAAAGCATTACAATCGCACCTCGAGAAGCCTTATTTGCATTTTTCAGAGGATACATTCTTTTCGATGCTACCCGAAAAACCTTTGTCTCAAGATGAATTCATGACATATGGATTACGCGTCTATGAAGGTTTTGCTCGAGCAGCAAAGGTAATGGTTGAATGCCAAAATAACTTAATTGTAGATACGGTGGCATGGCATCCTGAAAGCATGACGGGTTTTGTCCGTGCATTCGCGGGAATAAAAGTGCTGGCAGTTGGAGTGCATTGCGATCTCGAGATCTTAGAGATACGCGAACAGCAACGAGGCAACCGCACTGCGGGATTGGCAAAAAAGCAATTTGACCAAGTTCATGCCCAAGCACTTTATGACATTGAAATTGATACCTCCAAAATGAGTATTAAGCAGTGCGTAGAACTGATTTTGCAAGCCTTTGAGCACCAAAAACCCAATCATGCGTTTGCCATAATGTACAAGCAACTTAAAAGCTGAAGTTTGTTGCGTCAGTTTTGTCCCCACAAACCAACCATTGCCGTTTCCAATCCAGCGAAATCGGATAAGCCTTTTGCTTCATAGCCCACTTCTCGAGCAGCTGTATCGCCATACAAACAAGCAAACTGCACAGGTTTCTCGAGGCTGGTTAAAAACGGCTGTATCACCGTTTGGCTGTACTCGAGATCATCTAAAGTCAAAGTCTGTTTTACTCCCGCGAACTGTAAAGCAAAACGTTCTTGTTGCAATTGCTCGAGCAAGGTTTTAGCTAAACCATGCTCGAGTTGCCACACAGCTCGAGCCACCACTGCACGAACTTCTAATCGCATCGTCTCGAGATTTGGTGAGTCTGAAACCCACAGTGGAACAACAAGCCAATCTTGAAGTAATTTTTCGGGGAAACGGAATCCAAAATCATTTAAGTAACGGTTTGTCCACCCGCCCTTTTGATCGTCTAGCAAGGTCAAACCAACTTTATAACTGACCTGATTGGTAAACACAGACTCGAGTTCAAGCAACACTTCTCGAGTTGCAGCTTCCACATCCAGTGCCAACCAAGTCTCGAGCGCCAGATTGACATGTTCTTTAGCCATTGGATTTGCCGAAACCAGCGGAGGTAAAGACAAATCCGCAGTACGGTCAGCCTTGCCAACTGTGGCTGCGATGTACGCATCGAAACGTTCTTGTCCTCGAGGAACACGGTAGACCTCGAGCAGTTTTTCTAGGGTTGGCACAAACTCGAGTTTCACTAACTGAGTTTGCCGTAAAAACTCTTGGTTCACAATTGCCAAATGGCGTACTTATAACGCTTTAATCCAATCCAGCTCGAGTTTAAATTCTTCTGCTTTTTTATTAGCAATAATAAAACCAAAATGTTCGATATTGCTCGAGTCCAACACAGGGTTTCGCAAAGTATTGCCAAAACGGGTAGGTAGTAAGCTCTTAAAAGGTATATCCACCTCGAGCCACTGTCCAGCTTGGGTGTTAAATTCAAAACGATAAAGAATTCCTCGAGCCGAACCGGTTCCAATTTGAAAACCATATCGCTTCCCATCGCCACGCACACGGATTCGTAAACTCGAGAAAGCACTGAGGTTATACTGTCCAGCCCCTGAACGCACGCTGGCAAAACCACCATTATTCTCGAGCTTCACTCGCCCAGCAAACTCGAGATTACCTGCCACGATTTTAGCTGTGCTACTCGAGACTCCACCCATGACACCGTCATTGACAACATACCAAGTGGTTTGATTAGCTTGTAATTGGAAACTTGAAAGCGCCAATGTAAAAAGAGAAGCACTTAGAACTCGAATCATGTCTCGAGTTTAATCCCATTGCTAGGATAAAAATAGCTTGTAGGTAACAAAAAGAATGGGCTTTACGCCCATTCTTTTAAGCAACAAAGTTTAGAAAACTACGCCGATAACGTATGCGCTGGAAGCTCCGAAGTAGACTGTTAAAGTACCCTGAACAATAGCATTGTCGTAACTGAGTGTCATTTTAACTCGAGTATAATTGGGTTGATTATCTTTTAATAAGGTTTTGAGGCTACCCAATTTATCTGCATTGACTTGCACATTCAGTTCAGGTTTTTTGCCACTGCTATCGCCTTTAACTTTGACTTTATATTCGCATGGTTTACCACTGATTTCAGTAAATTCTGCGGTACCAGTGACGGCAAAGTCTTGGATAACTGTGGTTGCGGAAGTCACAGGTACGTAATTCAGTGGATCAGCTGCGCTGACCAAACCAGCATCACTGGTCAGTAGTAGACTCGCTGTTAAATTACTGAGTTCAAAACTCGAGGGGCAGGTTTTACCGGCAGCTGCCACCAGAACAGCATCAGCAATAGCGGCATCTTTGAAACCAATATCTTGACTTGCACCCCAAGTATCTAAACGATCCAAGTATTGTTTTGCATCAGCCGAAATAATGGAATCCTCGAATGTACCAATAAATGATTGCATACTTGGTTGTACTGCCTGAACAGTTAATCCAGATTGCACCAGACTGATTGGTCTGCCTTTACCATCAATACCTAAAGCACCCCCACCAGCACCAATATTTTGCCCAACAGCCCGTTCTTTATTGACCAATTGAATCGGAGGAGATTTAATGAGACCACACGACACCAGTAACGATACAGCTGCCAAGCCAATGAATAATTTTTTCATAGTGCACACTCCATACTGGCAAAGTATACTCGCAATGCGTCACAAAAGCGTTACAAATCTATGAATTCTCTGATAATGCCAGCAACACGTCTCGAGCGAAAAGCCCAACACTGGTTGTTCGGTATTTGTCAGCCAGAATTCTCAGTGTCTGACGACGCTCAGGGGTACTTGGTAAAAAGTTTTGTTGTAAAAAATCTAAGTACGCATTTCGTAAGGGTTGATCTAATCTGACTTCTGCTTTACATTCGCGTAATTGGTTTAAGATCAACTGTGTATCGTAACCTAATCGCCAACCAGCATGGATACGCGCCACAAGCCAAAACCATGTTTGTTCAACATTTTCTTTTTCGGTCAATACCCAAGCTTTTTCATAATCACCAAAAGACAAGGCATATTGCGCTTCTAGTAAATGCAGATTATCAGCATCTTCGTGTTGCTCGAGTTTTGGTAAATCAAACACAAAACCATCACCGAGTTCTAAGGTAATCCGCGCTTCCCAAACCTTGGCTGGTTGATCTTCACCAAAATGAATAACATCTTGAAAATGCTCTCGAGCTATTTCTAAGTTACCAAGCGCATATTCGACTTCGCCTAGATTAAAGAGAATACTCTTTTCAGGAGCAACTAAACCACTGCGTTGCGCTAATTCCCGAACTGTTTTGAATCGTTCTCGAGCATCATGAAAATCGCCATCTGACACAACTGTTAAAGCGATATTTGTTGAAATAGCCACTCGGGAGCGCACATCACCTGTTTTTTGTGCATATTGGGCAGCTTTATCCCAGGCTTTTAAGGTTGCTGGATTGTCATTCATTAAGTAATAACAGGTTCCAAGTTCGTTCCAAGCCATTGCATTCAGGAAATCATCGTGGCTATCTGTAGCTATTTTTGTAGCAATTGTTGCAAGTCGAGCGGCTCTTACAATATTGCCTAAAGCTTCCTCGAGTTTACATAATGCTAGAATTGCCCGCACGGTGCCTGATAGGTTTTGTGCTTGTTTACTGGCTCGTAATGCCTCGAGTCCGTGGCGTTTAGCTGCGAGGAAATCGTTTTTTAAGCGGTGAATCAGCGATAATTCTATCTCGGTTTCTTCGTAGTAAGGGTCGTCAATGCCACGCTGACCGATGATGTCTTTGGCTTTATCTACTGCACCAGCAAACCGCAACACATTACCAAGTTTTAACCGTGTTTTAGCGATTAAATTGTTGCCCCCCTCGAGTTTATTAGCATTGTCAATCACGTATTGCATCATCTGCATGGCTTCTTCGTTACGCCCAGTGTGATCTAAAACTTCTCCGAGGTGATATCTGGCTTCAAAGGCGCTGAGTGGTTCGGTTGGTAGTTTTGTGGTTGCCTCAAGGGCTAAACGGTAAGCGCGTTCGGCTTGAGAGTAGGCAAACGTGGCTTGGGCATTAGCACCTGCTTGTAAGGCTTTCTCGAGGGCAGTATCGAATTGTTCGGCATAAAAATAATGATGGGAAAGATCGAGTGGTTCAGCTCGAGTTTCGAGTAATGCTGCCGCTTTGCGGTGCAATCGGCGGCGTTTCAGGGAGATAATGCCATCTAAAAGAATATCGCTATACAGTGGGTGGGTAAACCTAAACCCTTCACCGTTACTACCTGGGATTTCGGTGGCAAGTCTGGCGCGAGTCAGGCTTTCTAAGGCTTCAAGTGCCGCATCGTCTGTCCATTCGAGCAGTTGTCGAACATCTTCGTATTGCCATGCTCTACCAAGCACACTAGCAGCTCGAGCAAATTCCAGAGATTCTGGTTTTAACGCTTCGATACGGTGTGCAAGTAAGTCGTTCAGGCTTTCTGGTAAACCTTCTATTGAATGGCTCCATTGGTAAATACCATTTTGCCGATAGACAGCCCCACTTTCCAACATGGCTTTGAGACGTTCCTCAAGCACCCATGGGTTACCTGCGGCATGTTGAACCAATTCTGTTTCGAGAGATGTGTCTATGTCGCTGTCAAGCCAAGCAGCCAGTAATTCTTGCATCGCTAAGTCTGACATTGGCGTTAATGCAACTTGCACCTTAGGACGAGTTAAGCCTTTTGGCAATGTTTGACCTTCAGGTAAATCCTCGAGCCGATAGGATAAAATTAAACGCGGTTTTTGGGCAGCTCGAGTGGCATGCGATAAAGCGGCTAAGGTACTATCGTCTGCCCAATGCAAATTCTCGAGCACCAACACCGTAATTTGACTAGTAAGTTCAATAAATTCAGTAAACGCTTCAAATAACCGCAACCGCGCTACTTCAGGCGGCAAGTTAGCATCACTGGCAACCGCTGCACCTAGTGAAGGCACAAGCCTCGAGAGTTCCTGACGAATGGTTTCTGGTAATTGATCTATAAAATTTTTATGACTGCGTTGCAAATTACCAATCATTCTCGAGATTGCCCCAAATGGCGTTGGGTCGTCAGGGATAGCTTCACCAATAGCAAAACGAGTACCTGCTCCTCTGGCAGTATCAGCTAATGCTCGAATCAATCGTGATTTACCACTACCAACATCGCCTGTGACAGCGTAAATACCATAAACTGGTTCTGGTTCTTCAAGAATTGGTAATAACAAAGCGATTTCTTTATCACGACCAATTAATGGCGCGAGCAACAAAGCGTCAGCTCGAGCGACCTCATTGGAAATTGCTGCATCAAAAGGTTGAGTCAACATTGTCGCCAGCACATCACGGACAGCTAAAGCGCTCGGATAACGATCTGCTGGGTTTTTCTCGAGCAGCTTTAAGACCAATGCCTCGAGTGAAGCTGGAATCAGTGGATTGATACTTGAAGGTTTTGCCGGCGGGGCTTGAATATGCTGCATAATCACTTGGGCTAAACCATCACCCATAAAAGGTGGACGACCCGTTAATGCCCAAAACAGCACCGCCCCAAAAGCATATAAATCCGCACGGTAATCGAGTTGCGCCCCTCGGCATTGCTCAGGAGCCATATACAACACCGTACCGACCACTGCTCCAGCTCGAGTTAAAGCCACGGTACCCTCAAGCGATTTAGCTAAACCAAAATCCATCAGTTTAGCTTCACCATCTAGGGTCACACGGATATTATCTGGTTTTAAATCGCGGTGAATAATACCTTGTCCATGCACCGCAGCTAACGCATTGGCAACACCTGCAAAGACTTGAATAATGCGTTCGACACTGGGTTTAGTACTCACAAAATCGGTTAAATCTGTGCCACGCACATACTCCATCACCAAAAATGGCACACCTGCATCTTCGCCGTACCCAAGTACTTTGACCACATTTGGATGCACTATCCGCTCGAGTGCTTTGGATTCACGACGTAAACGTGCACCGCCTTGCAATGCCACCATCTCATGTAATCGCTTTAAAGCAACCAATTCACCTGTCACGGTATCCAATGCCAAAGAAACTCGTCCCATAGCACCAGCCCCGAGTTCTTTGACTATTTGATAACGAACCACTTCGGCAACAGACATCTCTGAGGCTATTATGCCTGTTAAAGCCTCAAGTTGCGAGGGGGGAAGCGAATTTGAACTTCAACTGAAAACTTGAGATTAAATATCGTAAGTCACGCGTTTACTCAGCAAGCGATTTTGCAAAAGGGTAACCACAAAGACAATAACAAATAAAACAAATGCCATCGCACTGGCATAACTGTAATTACTATCACGAAAGCCTTTATCGTATAAGTATTTAACAATGGTGGTGGTGTCTTTAAGCTGACCACCATCTGGGGTTAAGACCAGAATTTGAGTGAACACTTGAAAGGCTCCAATTAATCCTGTGATGGCAAGAAAAAACGTGGTGGCTGAAAGTAAGGGCCAAGTGATATGCCGAACCTTATCCCACCAACTTGCCCCATCTAAACTGGCAGCTTCGTAGTATTCAGGTGGAATGGTTTGTAAACCCGCTAATAAAATCACCACGCTATACCCAAGATGATGCCAGACACTCATCACCATGATCGAACACAAAGCAACACTGGGACCTGCTGCCCAAACGGGTAACTCGAGACCACTAAGCACAGCAAAAATTCCATTAGGGTTCTCGAGCCAAGCGATTTTTGTACCAATAGCTGCGTTAAGTAATCCGAATTCTGGGTGATAAATCCATTTCCAAACAGCCGCAGCAGCCGTTAATGCTGTGACATACGGCAAGAAATAAAGGGTGCGGAAGATTGTTAAGCCCCGAATTTTTTCGTTTAGCAAAATTGCAATCACCGTGGCTAAGAAAATCCCGATTGGTACTGTACCAACCACATACCAAAAACTATTGAGTAAACTCTGCCAAAAAACAGGATCACGCAACAAAGCCGCATAATTCTCGAGTCCGCTCCATTCAGGTGGTTTGAGGAAATTAAAATCACGTAAAAAAGACAAAAACAACGCATAAAACGCAGGAGCAAAATGCCAAACAATCAGTAATAACACCGCTGGGAAGACAAAAATCCAACCCCAAATATCGGCTTCGGCAGCTCGAGGTAATTTGGTTACTGTTAACAGTAATGGCACAATACTGGCAAAACCTGTTAATCCTGGTAATAACCATGCCCAACCACCAAGCAACACCGCCACAAAGCTCGAGATACCAAGAGCAACCGTTACACCACTTGCCCAAGTTATTCCTGTACTACGAGCAGTCACCCAAGCCAAGGCTGCTAAGATCATGGCACTGCCCATTACCAGCAACAATGCAATCGTTCCAGATAAAAAACTCAGAGCTGTTGCTAAACCCAAACTCAGACTCGAGCAAGCAGCCACTGCAAACCAACCAAAGACATTTTCTGGAACTCGAGAAGAAACCATCTGCATTTGTCAAGTATACCCAGAGCCGCTGGCATAGGGTATCATCTGCAACCATGCGTTACCTTTTTTTAATTGCAATACTACTCGGTGCCAGCTTAGCGGATGCTCGAAGCAGCAATGAAACCCGAGTTACCAGTATCATCAATGCCCTGCGTTCCAGTGGCGCTCGTTGCAACGGCAGCGGTGGAGTCCGACTAGGCACACTACGTTACAATGCCACACTCGCTCGAGCCGCTCGTCAACACGCCATTCATATGGGAAGTAAACGTTTTGTCTCACATTACTACCAAGGCATTGGACCACGCACTCGAGTTGCCCGAGCAGGGTACCGTTACAGCCGCATGTCCGAAATTATTTTCCTTGGTAATGGCGGCGCATCTCGGGCTGTTAACTGGTGGAAAAATTCGCGTATTCACTGCTGGGCAATGACCAATAGCAATTACACCGAAGTTGGAGCTGCTTATTTTAATGGTGCTTGGGTTGTTGTTATGGCAAAACCGAGGTAAGACAGCGCCTAGCTACTTATGGACGAACTTCACGGACGCATCCCACCTCATAACCTCGACGCTGAAGCCAGCGTGCTGGGCAGCATTCTCTTAGATAACGAGGCATACCATAGTCTCGAGGGGCAATTGCGCCCCGATCAATTTTACAAAGAAGCCAATCGTAAAATCTTTGCAGCCATCGAAAACTTGGTATCCCGAGGCAATCCAGCTGATGCCGTTACATTGATCGAAGAACTTCGCACCAAAGATCAACTCGAGGAAGTTGGTGGCGTAGCCTACTTAGTAGGTTTATCTGACGGCGTACCAACCAGTGTATACGCTAAATTCTATGCCGATATTGTCGTTGAAAAAGCCAATTTGCGTGGCTTAATTCAAGCCTCGAGCAAAATCATGCAAATGGCATACGATGAAGCAGCCCCTGCCGAAGAACTGATGGATCGGGCAGAGAAACTTGTTTTTGAAGTTGCTCAACAAAAAAGCCAACAAGTCTTCCAAGAGATGAATACGCTGGTCAATGAAACTTTCGAGTACATCTCGAAAATCACCAGCAACCCAGGATTTACCACAGGTGTACCAACAGGGTTTCGTGACTTAGACGAAATGACCACAGGTTTACAACCAGGCTCGTTAAACGTAATTGCAGCCCGTCCGAGTATGGGAAAAACTGCTTTTGCACTGTCTATCGCGCAAAATATCGCTGTACGCCAAAACAAAGCAGTTGCTGTTTTTAGTCTCGAGATGCCGGCTTCGCAATTGGTCTTACGTATGATGTGTGCCGAAGCTCGAGTGGACATGAACCGTGTACGTCAAGGTGCACTTAATGAAAAAGATTTCGAGCGTTTAGTTAATGCTGCTGGTAAGTTATCCGAAGCACCCATGTTTATTGACGATGGCTCGGATTTAACTGTTACCGAACTTCGCAGTAAATCCAGGCGTTTAATGGCAGAAAAGGATTTGCATTTAATTGTCATAGATTACATGCAATTAATGTCTGGCAGTGGAACAAGCAAAGGTGGTGGCGAGAATCGTCAACAAGAAATTTCAACCATCTCGAGGGGATTAAAATCCTTAGCTCGAGAATTAAATATTCCTGTGGTGGTGTTATCACAGCTTTCGCGGCAAGTTGAGCAGCGCCCTAATCATCGTCCGATGTTGTCAGATTTACGTGAATCAGGTGCTATAGAACAGGATGCAGACCTTGTTTCGTTTATTTACCGCGATGAGTATTACCATAAAGATTCCGAGAAACAAGGTATTGCCGAAATTATCATTGGTAAGCAACGTAATGGTCCTGTTGGCACAGTAGAGTTGCAGTTCCACTCACAGCATGTTAGGTTCAACGACCTAGCTAAAGAAGGCGTTTAATTGCTGGGCAACAATACTTTATGTCCCCCTTGAAATTATACCCTACTTATACGCTATAATCATATCACTATGGGTCGTATCACTTTTAAAACAAACACACTCGAGCGAATCTCGAGTCATGGCTTGCATTTAGGTTGTCCAGTATGTGCTGGTAAACTGATGCTTAAAGATACTCGAGATGGCGACCAAGCCTATTGGTGTCATACTTGCAATCGTGGTTGGCGAGCAGGGCATTTACCACCAGAAGCGCGTCAAGTCAAAGCTAAAGTACTCGAGTCAACTGAAACACCAGTCGAACCTATTACACTCGAGCCTGAACCGATTACTATTGTTTCACAACGCGTACCAAAAGCAAAATTAACACCAGCACCTATTACCATCGCGCCTGAGCAAACAGCGCCTGTTTTACCTCGAGTCAAAACACCTCGCAGCCCTAAAACAAAATTAGTACAAGCAGTCCCCCAAACAGTACAACCCAAAGTTGTTACACCTACTCGCAGAAAATCAAAACCACAAAACCCTGCGAATACAATCTCGCAAAACACTGTTCAACACGATTTATTTGCTTAACAGTGGAACCCGTGCTGTGTCCACAATGTCAAACCAATTTCGCCCAGCACCACTCGAGTTCAGCTGTTTCACTCCAAGCCAAAGCAACTTTGCCAGCTTCGCCATATAAAATTGCATGCTGACCATATGTTTTAGCTAATGCAATCATCTCCTCGAGTGGTTGATCAAAAATCACAAAACCAACTTCTTGCCATTCACCATCAGGGCTAACACCCAAACTTGGGGCAAACTGCCAATCATTTTTCGCCACATCAGCCTCGAGTACTTCATGCCTGACATTATTGACCAATTCTGGAAGCTGTTGGCTGCGTGGGTTATAAGCAGTAATGATAATAAATTTTCTACCTGCGAATAAAACATCTGTGGTTGCTTCACTCGAGAGCGTAAATTGGATGTCATCAGCAGTATAGATTGTCTTGAGGTATGCCGTTCGGAAATCCTTAGCATTCATAGCTTAAGTGTAACATTGAATCTCGAGCGGTGAATTCTGGGCTGGTCATCCATCTTTCCAATATGGTGGTTTTTGGGTAGTTCGTCCCACTGCCAAAACAAGTAATAAATCATCCGTTAATTGATAAAAAATACTGTACGGAAAACGAGTTAAAGGCATTTGCCGAATATTTCTTGAGCCTGCAATTACAGGCATAACATCGTATTTGGTTAATAATGCCAACCGATCCTTTAGTTCGGCACGAAAAACCACTCCAAAACCAGCGCGTTGCAACTCGAGATATTGTTCGATGACCAGCACTTCATCAAGTGCCAACTGAAGATATGCTGCACGGTATGGTTTCACAAACATTTTAGTGTATTTCCTCTGCTAGAATCACTGGAATCTTGTCTTGTAAGTGCAGATCATAACGTCGTTCGGCTTCTTCAACCCAAAGCTTGATGATTTCTTTTTTAGCGGGCACATCCAAAGTACCTAAGAGTTCTTGCACCAAAGCAATTCTTTGTCGTATGTCTAAACCCAACGCTTGATCTTTAATCTCTTGAAAACGCATAGCATCATAATACAGGACTGGTAAAACCCACCAAATCACGAAGATAAAAACTTTTTGAAGCTCGTTGTTGGTGTCGCGTCCCCCATTTTGTAACGCATTATTCCTTCAAGAAGGTGCTACCGTAAGACATGGCTAAGACTGATGTTCTGATTATTGGCGCTGGACCTGTTGGCTTATTCGCTGCCTTTTACACTGGAATGCGTGATCTTTCGATGCGAATTGTGGATCCGCTGCCTGAACCAGGTGGGCAATTAACAGCTCTGTACCCAGAAAAATACATTTACGATGTGGCAGGCTTCCCAAAAATTCGCGCCAAAGAATTGGTCAAAAACCAAGTAGATCAACTTGCACCATTTCACCCGATTTACAACCTCAACGAACGCGCCGAGAAACTCGAGAAACTTGCCGATGGTAGTTTTTCCTTAATAACTGACAAAGGCAACAAGTACGAAGCCGCCGCTGTAATCATTGCTGGTGGCGTTGGCGCGTTTGAACCACGCAAAGTGGTTGCACCGGGTATCGCCGAATTTGAAGGTAAAGGTGTGCAATACGCGGTCAAGAACCTCGAGATGTACCGAGGCAAACGCGTCTTAGTCATGGGTGGAGGCGACAGCGCCGTAGATTGGGTATTGATGCTCAAAGACGTTGGTGCAAAAGTCACCCTGATTCACCGCCGCGATTCCTTCCGTGCTCACGCTGCCACCACCAACCAAATGATTGCCGCTCATGATGCAGGTGAAATCGAAATCCTTACACCCTACGAATTACGTCGCCTCGAAGGAGACAGCAAGCTCGAGCGAGCTGTGGTTTTTAACAACGCCACCCAAGAAGACAAAATTCTCGAAATAGACGAAGTGCTCAGCATGGTTGGGTACTTATCCAAACTCGGACCGATTGCTGAATGGGGTTTAGAACTCGAGGGCAGCCGTATCAAGGTTTCGCCTGTCATGGAAACCAATATCTCAGGAATTTATTCGTGTGGCGATATTTGCGCTTATCATGGCAAATTAAAACTGATTGCCACGGGGTACGGCGAAGCTGCCATCGCTGCTAATCATGCGGCTGTGATAGCCAACCCAAGCCTCAAATTTGAACCAGGACACTCGAGCGAAGCTAAAGATGCTCCAGGCACAAAACCCGCTGTTGCCCCAGTGGTTGGCGCGGATGATTAAGTCTTTTAACCCCACAATATTGTTAAACCCGCTAAACTTGTTAATTTTGCATCATTGGTGACAAAAACCAAGTCTTCAAGCATTGCTTGTGCTACCAATGCCCTGTCAAATGGGTCTTGGTGAGGCGTTATTGCTTGTCCTGCCAACAAAGCATGTTCTGTTGTAAACGCCAACGATTCAAAACTATAGATTTGTAAACTCGCTTGGAACGACTTGTACAAGGGCGCAACCTGAGGCAATTTACCAATGTTGAATTTAATACTGATTTCCCAAGCACTCACATCTGAAACAAAAACTCGATTCTTTTTATCTCGAATGACTTTTTTAACTCGAGTTGGCAGTAATTTAGGTGCTGTATCAAACACAATGAGCGTATGAGTATCAAGCAGTAAATTCACTTTTTAGCCTTCTTGGGTATGGCAATATCATCAAACTTTGTGGTTTCAAAAAACGACCCTAACAAATCTTGTGGCAACGGTTCTAACAATTGCTCGAGAAAATCCTCTGGGATGACTTGTTCGTGTAAACCAACTGGACGTAAACTTTGGTTAGACTCAAGTGGTACAAGCCGAACTAAGCCTTTTCCATGACGAGCAACAACTATCTCTTCACCATTTAAAGCTCGGTCAATCAGTTGCGAAAAATGAGTTTTGGCTTCTTGCACTCCAACTTTAACCATAGCTCGAGTGTACAAAAAAAGACTTTATTAGTCAAAACAAGTCGGAATTATCAAAACTCACGTCTTGACCGAATGCCTTTGCACTGGTACACTTTTCGAGCTTTGCACGGAGAGGTGTCCGAGTGGTTTAAGGAGCACGCCTGGAAAGTGTGTGTACTGTCAAAGGTACCGAGAGTTCGAATCTCTCTCTCTCCGCCAAAAAGAAGCCCCTCGAGAAAACTCGAGGGTCATTTTGTAACACAGAAACTTTAAGCAGCAGTAACGTTTAACTTCAAAGGAATTGGCACTTCTGGGTGTGGTTTGTAAACCACGCCGTACTCACCAAGGTCTTTGATGGCTTTGCCCATTTCAATCTTACGACGATCAATGGCAAGACCTGTTTGTTGTTCAACAGCATCTGCCACCATTTGACTGGTAATAGCGCCGTAAATTTTACCTTCGCCTGCTTTGGCTTTAAGTTCCACAACAAGCTCGGCAAATTGACCAGCCAATTTCTCGGCATCGGACTTAATTGCCTCGAGACGTTTGACTTTGGCTCGGAGTTGGGCTTCGAGGTTTTTCAAGCTGGCAGGTGTAGCATACGCAGCCAATCCACGTGGTACGAGGAAGTTACGTGCATAACCTGGACGAACTTCGACAATGTTACCTGTGGTGCCAAGTTTTGAAACTGGCTCGAGAAGAATCACTTTTGAGTTCTTAGACATGATTGCTCCTCCTTATTTCCGCACGAGCTTATCGGTGAATGGCAACAATGCAATCATCCGAGCGCGCTTAATGGTGAGCGCCAAACGACGCTGATTTTTTGCATTCACACCTGTGCGTTTACGTGGCAAGATTTTGCCTGTATCGGACACAAAGCGACGCAGCATTTTGGCATCGTGGTAATCGGTGACTTCGAGTTCACCTGTTTTGAAAGGGTCTACGCGTGGCTTACGCGGACGCTTTGCGCCCTTGCCGCCGCGTTTATCGCCGCGTTCGCCGCCGCTATCGCGGTCGGAGCTGTTGCGGTCGTTACGGTCGTTGCGGTCGCGTGAACCGCTATTACGATTGTTTGGTTTACCAGCGGGCATAAAAAACTCCTTGGGAGTTGAGCTTTTGGCATTTGCCATTGGCTCGAGCGCCTGAGGCGCAAAAAATTTAATGAATTACGAAAAATAAAAACCATTTTGCTTTTCTCTAGCAATCGCTAGAAAGCTGCTTAAAACGGTAAATCTTCTTCTGGCGGGAAATCTTGCAAGCCGTTATCAATGTCTGGTTTCGCATGGGACCCTGCGGCAGGTTGCCGCGTCGGTGCGTAACCGCCGGCTTGGCGATTCGCACTCGGGGTGGTTCCAGTACTGCCAGCAGTACCAGGACCGCGAGCCAGTATTTCAATACGTCTTCCTTCAACTCGGGTGGTTGAACGTTTATTTCCTTCACGATCTGTCCAAGACTCGTTGACTAAGCGCCCTAAAACCATGACAGGATCGCCTTTTTTCAGTTCACCTGCTGCTTCTGCTAAGTCGCGCCAAAGGTTAACTTCGACGTAATGGGTTTTTTCTTGCCAGTTTCCGGTCTTGTCTTTCCAAGATTCATTGACAGCAATTGAAATTGTTGTTACCGCATCACCTGCGGGCGTGTAACGAAGCTCGGAATCTCTGGTTAAATTCCCGATCATCACCACTTCGTTCAAGGCATTGGTCAAGCGCTTACCGCCAACACTATCGGTGACAAGTGGTTCGGCTCGAGTGCCGTATTGTGCCACTTCGACACGAATCGCTTTGACATTAACTGCGCTGCGTTTTTGCCCTTCTGGGGTTTCCCAAGTTCTGAACTCGAGTGAACCTTCGACCAGCACTGGATCGCCAGACTTTAAGTTACCATCGGTGAAACGTTCGGCTTGTTGTCCAAGAATGCTAACGCGGTGATACCACGGCAAAACCCTTGCACGACCATCGTTTCCCATGACGTTATCTTCGCCAGCCACTGTTAAATCCGCTACTGCAATACCACTAGGGGTATAACGCAATTCAGGATCTCGTGCCAATGCACCCATCAAATAAACGTGATTCAACCCTCTTGCCATGCTAATTCCTCTTCTCGAGCAGATTGCTCTTTAACTGGTTTTCGGCGGTATCTCGGTAAGCGGGTCTAATGCTTGCTCGAGGCGAAAAGTTTACGCCGATTTCTTGGTACGCCATTCTGGGCGTTGCTTAACCACCATTACACGGCGCACATGGTCGCGTAAACGCAACGATGTTTGCAACGTATTGGTAGCGGCTTCTGGAAGGTCTAAGCGATACACCAAGTAATACGCTTGCGAGTCTTTCTTGATGGTATACGCCAATTTGCGATTACCCCATTCCTCGAGCGCGGAGACATTACCACCACCGATTTTGACTGCATTTTCGATGTATTCTTTTTCTACAGCGATTTGCGTTTGGTCAAGATTAGGGTTGAGTAACACATTTAAGTCGTAATTAGCCATTAAAATTTCACCTCCTTCGTACATGAAATCACACCGCTAAACGCGGCGCGAAGGCAAACTATATCAGGCTTAGGCGTTTCGGACAAGTGATAAACCTTGCAACGAAGTTCTCAACTTGTGTTACACTAGCGCTGCATGAAAAAAGCATGGGCTTACTATGTCTGATGAAATGCAATTAAAGGAGGCTACACCGAGTGTCAATTGAGTCTGGGGCAGTAGTAGAAGGTAAAGTTACACGAGTCACCGATTTTGGTGCGTTCGTAGAAATCAAAGATACAGGCGAGACAGGCTTAGTGCACATCTCGCAAATAGCACATGAATTTGTGCGAAGCGTATCCGAACACCTGCGCGACGGACAGGAAATCACTGTCAAAGTCCTCGGCAGGGACGACAAAGGTCGCTTGGATTTAAGTATCAAAGAACTCCAAGAAGAACCCGAAGAAATCCCCAAACCCAAGCGAATCGGTAAGCAAGCACCTGCTTTCGAGGCTAAACTCCGCGCTTTTATGCGCGATGCTAAAGACCGCACCACCAGCGGCGCTGGCTTCGATAAGAAAAAGAAAAAGAAATAAGTTAATAAAAAAATGCTCGAGCCAATGGCTCGAGCATTTTCTATTCCCCAGAATTACTTGAGAACTTCAATATTTTTTGCTGGCACGATTTCAAAAACTTTGCCAAATTGATCTAACCGACCAGTTAACCGTACCACCATAACATTGCCTGTTCCGTCAACGGGAACAGGTGCGAGTTGCTCTGCATTGCTTTTGGGCAGCAGTGTTTTACCTCGAGTATACGTTTCTAATTGCAAGCTTTTCCCCAATGGCTGCAAAAATACTCGACGCATGTTTTTGCCACCCATCGCATAGGATGGTGGTAACTGGGGAATGTCTTCAATTTCTTCTCGAGTTAAGACTGCGTAAATGTCGCCAACTTTGCCTCCACGAATCTTGAATTGCACTCGATTATCGTTTACTGCAAACAGTTTTTCATCAGATTTCAGAATATATGTTGGTTCAAATTCTAAGTTTGCTCCAAAAAAGTTGTGAAAAGACCAACGTGTTAACAGTTCTATAACAAAACTGCCTTTGAGTTGCTGTGCGTTCTCGCCCAAAGAAAATTCTGTTTTTCCAACACCAATCTTAGGATAATTCCAACCCTTAATCGTAATGGGTAGACCAGAATCACTCAGTTGCTGAAAAAAGTCTGAAGCATCAATGTAGTCAAAACTGCCCTCTGCAACTGCTTTAGGCGCGTCATTATTGTTATACTCGAGAATTTTTGGACCTGAGTAACGCCGAATATAAATGCTGCGCGGTGCTTTTGGGAACAATAATTCTGTGGTTTTCCATGCAGACGAATAACGTCGGACTTTAACGCCTAATTTCTCCAATGTTTTCTCGAGAGAAGGTAAATGGATATAAGCCGTCCATTTCGACTGACATAGGAAAACGCGTCCATTAACTTTAAATCGATCTGCTTGCTTAGTTAAACAAATTTCATTTGGGAACAAATTGGTTGCTGATACTTGGGCGCTACTCGAGTTCAATACCCCAAGTCCTAAACTCGAGAGCAGCACGGCTAATCCAATGTTTCTAAGTAATATGGGCATGGTATACACCTTTGTCATTCCGACACAAACACGCTCTGGCGTTCCAAAGTCACGCAGTGCCAAAGAAAGGGATTCTGAGGCTGAAAATCCTTGCACTTGGTACTCGAGAGTGAGAATTTCGATGTTGCCTCGAAGTTCTGCTTGTATCTCGAGTTTTTTCTTGTGCGGTAATCCCCAAGTGGCAAGGCGCAGGTATTGGTTTAACGTGCGTTCCATAAGTTACGAATGGCGGTGTTGAAGGTTTCAAATTCTTGGCGTTTGCTGGCTAAGGCTTTTTTGCCATTTTCGGTCAGTTGATAGTATTTGACGGGGCTGCCACCACGTTCTGGAGTGCGAAATTCACCACTGATTTGCCCTGCTTGCTCGAGCCGATGCAGGGCTGGGTAGAGGCTGCCGAGGCTAAATTTGAAATAATCGTTAGATTGTGCTTGGACTTCTTTGGTGATTTCGAGTCCGTACATTTCGCCTTGCTCGAGAATTGAAAGTAAGATCAGGTCGAGGTTACCTTTGAGTAAATTTGCGTCTGGCATGATTTTCCTCTCGAGCGCGTCCGCTCTGGCTGCTTGGTTTGGGCAAACCGCACAGCGAACGAGTGCAAAGATTTTCCAGATGCCCTATCTCGAGCCTCAAAGCATTATCGTTATGCGATAGCGTAGTGCGATATAGGAGATTTGTCAAGCTATCGGATTGCGATATTGCTACAATTAACACAGTCTGGAAGTTCTCGAGAACTTAAACACTATCTTTAAACGACATCTGGAACTTTTTCACCAAAAACCACGTAAACTATGACTATGAAAGAAACAGATTGGACAAAAACCCTCGAGGTTGTGGTTAAAGGCTTGGTCGCTGTTGTTGTTGGATTAGCGGCTTTTTACGTGCTGGGGTGGATTCTCAGCTTTATCGGCGGCATTCTGCTTGGATTGGCTGGCATTATTGTTGCCTTACTCCGTTGGCTTGTACCTGTGGCAATCATTGTTGGCGTGGTGTATTTTGCAGTCACACGCTTACAACAAAAACCAATTGTCACAGCCTCGAGCAGCACTCCTATCCCGAGCGAACCTAAAGAAGTTGTTGTTGAAACTGCCAAAGTGGTCGAAGTTGAAAGCAAAATCGAAGATAAAGTCGAAAAAGCAGTTGAAGAAGTTGCCGCAAAAACAGACTTAGGCAAAGATTAAATTTCAAGCGCCGTTGTCATGAGGAGAGTCAAACTCTCCCCTATTTTTATGGCTCGAGTAAACGAGCCATTTCACCAAATGGAAATTGGGCATTCTCGAGTCCACCTGGTGTGACAACCCAAAGCACTGGAATGCTTGGCATATTGGTTGGAAAATCACCAAAACCATCAGTTAAGTAGACTGCCACAGTATTTTCTGGGTTTTGTTGCTCGAGATAGGTAAAAAACGGGTTGAAATCGGTACCACCTCCACCTTGAGGGTCTTGCCATTCTGTCTCGAGGTCAAAACCACCATACAAAGCTGCATCGGCATAGAAAACTCGGATTTTGGCTTGTGGGTAGGCTCGAGATATACCGCGTAACTCGGCGATAAAACTTTGCATTTGGGTATCTTCGACGCTACCAGATGTATCTATGCAAGCATAAACTTGTACACTTTCAGAATCGAGTGCCTCGAGATATTGCCTCTGATACAAAAAGCGCCGATCAAAATGCGTAAAATCGGTTGGCGTGCGGGTTAAAAAACGCCAGAGCAACGTTTTCCAATCAAGTTGACTAGCGCCTGTTTCAGTCATTGCTCGCAATAAACCAGCCGCAACATCGCCTTTTTTCTGCCCTCGAGCCACCGCAGCCGCTTGTTCAAGAGCTTCTTTCCAGTGGCGCTCTAAGGCTTTAACTTGGGATTCTTTCAGCGCACCCGTAGTTTCTTTGGGTTTGCCCGTACCTTCGGCTGGCTCGAGTAAATCTGGGTTTTCGAGATCTCGAGGAGCTTGTTTTTCTAGGATGGCATAGACTTCTTCGACACTGTATTTTTGTAAATCCGAGTCGAATAATCCGCCATCTGGAAGTTGAAAACCACTCTGCTCGAGGATGCCATTAACCACAATATCGGCAGCGATATTAAAACCTTTAGGGTTACGCCATTGACGGCGTGTGACATGCAATAGCGCCGCATGTAAAAGTTCGTGCATCAGTAAACCATCCACTTGCTCTAAGCTTTGTTTCTCGAGAAATTCTGGGTTGTAAATCACATCACGTCCGTCGGTAGCAGCGGTTGGATGACTTGGATCGGCACGAAAATTGGCAAATAAAGCAAGGGTTGCTAAAAAAGGGCTTTTGCTACGGAGTCGTAATAAACTGCCTCGAACTCGTTGTTCGGCTGTCATCATGGTTGTGCCTCGAGTTTGGTTTTTGCTGCCACTTGCACAAGACGGTTAGCATCTGTACTTAGAACTTCAAGAATATCGTGTGGAGTCAGCGGGTTTTGTACCACCGCTAAGCGCTCACGCCACTCGAGACTGGCATAATTGCGGCGTTTGCGTAATTCTGAGACTCGAGTTGTTAATGGCAGAGCGATCATGCGGTTTAATGTGCTACTACGCAGATTTTCATCGAGAATCAGTCTTTGGGCAAGTTGGCGCAAAGCTGGCTCGAGATTGGCTTGGGCTAACGCCACACGGCGCACCAGAATATCCGTATCTTGCATTAGTACCCGTAAAACTTCGGCTGGGCAATTGGCATGGCGTGCCACAGCCGCTCGAACATCACGGTCTGGGTCTGTCAGCATTTGTTCGAGTTGGGCTGCACTACAATACAGATTTTGCACAGCTGCAATTCGCACTTGCCATAAATCGTGTTGTAACAACGCCTCGAGATTCGGTAAAAACGTGGTGCGCGGCAATTTTTGCCAAACAAACACCGATTCTATTTGCAATAACAACGCAAGTTCGGCTGGCTCGAGTGCTGCACTAATTTCAAGTTTTTGCCTTAATAGCCAGTATGGATGATCCTTTGCAATCAATGCCAGCACTGTTTCGTCTTCATCCCAAATAAGTGTTTCAAAACATTGTCCACGTTGGGCAACAGCCACACGGACAATGGCATCAGGGTCTTTGGAAAGCTGCTGTAACAAATACAGCGGAGTATTGTCATGTGCGGCAATCGCAGCTCGAACATCACGGTCGTCATCGGTAGCTAAGCGTTTTAAAAAAGCTGCTGGTAGCATTGGATTTTTGGCTAAGGCTAAACGAATTTTCCATTCCTGAGCCAAAAACCACTCCATCACATCCCACGATAAATTTGGATGACTTGCCACCAATTGCCGTAAAGCTGTATTACCCCGACGAGCCGCAAACTCGAGCCAATCAGCCGTTAAACCACTGTCCTGGTTTTCGATTTGCTGCAATGCCTGTGGTAAACGTAACTCAACCCCCAAAGCATGTAATGCCACCACAGAGTTGGCTTTTGGATGACGAAAAGCGGCTTCGCGCACATCAGCATCAACATCTAGCGAAAATTCCTCGAGCAGTATTATTGGACAACGTGGATGTTGCGCCACAACCCGTCGCACTTCCCAACTGGTACTTTGGGCAAGT
Organism: Deinococcales bacterium; assembly: GCA_013298595.1. Taxonomy (GTDB): domain Bacteria; phylum Deinococcota; class Deinococci; order Deinococcales; family JAAFIG01; genus JAAFIG01. The sequence goes on from JAAFIG010000014.1 coordinate 68,663, forward strand.
TTCTCGAGCATGGCTTTAGAGAGATTCGGATTGGCGGCTACAGCTTCAAGGACTCGAACTTCAACATGCGTTGTTAATTTTTGTGCCATGACATCTGATAAATTGGCTCGAGACGCTAAACTGACCACCACCGAAAAATCGGCATCCTCGAGTAAACTTTCTAGCACTTTTTGTGGTGTTCTAAAATGCGTTGCCACAAGACTACGGATCGTTTCGGATGGGTGTTTAGCAAAAGCTTCTAACATGGCAACAGTCGCATTAGGGTGTGCTACAACCCATTCGTCCAACCAACTGGGTAAGTTCTCGAGTTCAAAAAAAGTAGGATCTTTTTCTTCTAAGCGAATCAATAAACGCAGCAAATCTTGAGGAGCATGCGGGTGCTTACGAGCAGCTTTTTGCACAGGTTCGTACACATCCGATAACAACAATTGCACTGTATTAACAGCAGCCTTTGGGTTGTTTGCCACCGCCTCGCGGACATCTCGGTCGGCATCCTTAGCCAGCCGTTGTAAAACTCGAGCCGAGGTTTTATGATGCTGGGCAACAGCTTGTCTGACCCGCCAATCCTCATCTCGAGATAATTTTGCCAATAAATTAGCACTGATTCCAACGTGTTGTGCGGCTAATCGCCGTGCCCTTACGCCACCACGGGCTAAACGCAGCAAATCCCGACTAGCCGTTAAAGCCAATGCTTCGGCTCGAGTGGCAAAATCAGATTTTAAATTAGCTCGAGCCGCAGTTGCTACACTGGTTTCTTCGTCCAGTGCCAGTGCCTCGAGCACACTTTGTGGGGTATCAGCTCGAGCCGCAATATAACCACGTAATTCAGAATCGTAGTCAGTAGCTAGAACCTCAAGAAACCTTGGCTCGAGTGGTAAGCCCGAAACGACAACATCTTTAAGAAGTTCACTATTGCGGTCTAATTCTGGCAATGTCAAACCCAAAGCTAAGCCCAGTTGATCTGAGAATCTGCAATAATGACCCATTGCATCCAACACCCGAGGTTCGGCAAACTCCAACCATGAAGTCATGATAGTCAGTGGTAATTTTGGATTTTTCAAAGCTGCTAAACGCGCATCATGATCTAAACGCGGATTCTCGAGCCACGCCTGCGGACAAGCACTTGAAGCCAACAAAGCATGTTGAGCATAAGTTGGTAAATCCGCAAACCAAGCAGGGTTTTCAAAACGCAAAAAATCTAATACTGGATTCTCGAGAAATGCCTTCGGATACAAAACTGCTAAGCGCTGCAACACCATTTCAGGTGTATTTGGATTGCGTGCCACGGCTTCACAAATCAGTCGAAAGCGACTTGAAGCAAGTTTAATCAGCACTTGCGAATCGGTATTTGCATTTTGGGCTAACTCGAGATCAGTCATTATGCACCTGTTAATTCATTAATTTCTCGTAAAAAATCCTTCAATCGTGGTTCACGTTCAACCATACCAACCAAAGCCCCTAATTGCCCAGCACTTCGCACCCGAGCCAACGCATCTTGGGTGTAAAAATGCACCCATTCAACTTCGGCTTTATCCACTAACCACTTAAAAGCATTAAGCACTTCGGTGACACCATTGGCTCGAGCGGCTAAACCAATGGTCACAGCATACCGAGCACTGGGTTCGACTGGAAACTCGAGATGGGTTTGCCCAGCCAGAATTGCATCGATTTCTGGAAGGCTCGAGTAAATACGTTCAAAAGCCCGAAATTCAGCTTCTGAAGCTTCACCAACTGCTGGAGCAATCGGTAAATCAGCCATTATTAAGCGTGAAGCCATTTCCCAAGAACGTGGTGAAGCCCAAGCAGGACGGGCATTATCGGGTGCATGAAGCAAATTGGGTCTGAACGCTAAAAACGCAATAATCCGTTCATTCAAGCCTTTCTCGAGGGCATAACGCTTAAAACTCTCTAAATCAGCACTGACCTCGAGATGCAAGAACCGATTCGCTAAAGGTGCAGGCATCTCAAACACACTGGCACGATCTTCCCGTCTATTGCCTGCTGCCCAGACAAACCAGCCATCTGGCAATGTGTAAGAGCCAACAGCCCTATCCAAAATAAGTTGCTGAGCTATGCCCTGCATGGTTGGTGCTGCCATGTTTAACTCGTCTAAGAAAAGAATTCCCGAACCGCTTTTTGGTAAAAATTCTGGTGGAAACCATTTAGCAGTGCCATCCTCGGCAACAGGTAAACCACGCAAATCTGTTGGTGCAAGTTGCGACAAGCGCACATCCACAAACTCGAGCTTAGCAGCCATAGCCACTTGTTTAACAATACTGCTTTTACCAATGCCAGGGGCACCCCACAGCATCACAGCTAAACGCACTTCTTGGCGGATTAATTGGGTTAAAAATGTTTGTAACTCGAGTGGGGTCATGATCTCTCCTTATAAATTCGCGCAATGGTACGCAATACACAGCGCTCTGGTGTGCTGCAAAATACATCCTAAAGGTTGGTGCAAGATGACAACTTGAGCTTGTTGGATTGTACTCAGTGTGGGGCTTGACAAAATCTGGTTTGTATTGCAAACTAGTCTATATAAGAAATCTAAATAGCTATGCAAACCAGTCTGAGAAGGAGCAAGCCATGAACAACTACCAAGACCAAGCCCGCCTCGAGATCCTTCACCACGCAGCACAGCAACACGCTCTGCTCGAACATACCCGCCAACAAGACAGCCGAACCCTACACCAAGCCCTGCACGCTATCCTCGAGATCACTAAGCACTGGACAGTCGGCGTAAACCCTCGAGTGACCCGCATCAGGAGATCCATATGACACTCAGTTTTCGCAAACTCGTCAATGCTTTTACCCTTGGAGCACTTGTTTTTGCAACACTGCCAAAATTTCTAGAGCTACATTCCGTTTTAGGAACAGCTACCACAATCGTTTTCATTTCAATACTAACGTTAAAAATCTTACAGAGGCAAACATGAATCCTTCAATTGAACAGCTCGAGAAATTACAAAATCTCACGAAATCCTATTCCGAATTCTCGAGAAAATCGTCTGGTGTGGCGTATTTTTTTGCTAGCGCTCTGATGATCTCAGGGTTTTTTATCGGGCAGCATTTACCACGAAATGTTTTTGGTGCCATTATCGGCGGCGTGATTGCTGTTGTACTGATCGGGCTTTGGTTGAGTCTTCGGCAAGCACTGATGGCTAAGTTGTACCAGCAATTTGGTGTGGCTCGAGCTGCTGCGCCAGTTTTTGGTCGGGATTTTGTGTTGGGTATTTTGTTTGGTTTGGGTTTAAGCAGCCTCATCTTCTGGTTACTGAGCACAATAGCTTTGTTTCAGTTTCCACAAACATACTTGTATGCTGTGCCAGCTATTTTGGTGGCAGCCGTTTTGGGTTTCTGGGTGTTAAAGCAAAGCGGCGACTTGCTTGGAATGGTGGTTTTTATTTTAGGTGGCATGATCGGCGGTGGTATTAATTCCACAGCTGAAAACATCAGCGAATTGCAACGCACCCTGCAACTGGTGCTGCTGGTACTTATTCCGATCAGCGTGGCAACACTCGGATTTCTGGAGCATCAAAAATTCAAAAAACTCGAGCAAGAATTGAGCCAACTGCACCAAGGTAACTCATGACCGATACCCTCAATCCCGAAATGCAAACCATTCTCGAGTTAGATCGAGTAATTCATGAACCCGCCAGACTGGTAATTTTAACGGTCTGCTCCAGTGCCGAAGAAGTCGAATTTAAGTTTCTCGAGACGACTACGGGTTTAAGTAAAGGCAACCTGAGTAGTCATACCTCTAAACTCGAGCAAGCTGGCTATCTCGAGGTGGTGAAAGCCTTCCGTGGCAAAATTCCCGTCACCAGTTTTAAAATTACCAAAACAGGTAAAGCAGCTTTAGCTTCGTACTGGACAGCACTACGAGATGCTATTCCAAATACGTAAAAAATCAGGAGCAACATAATTGCTCCTGATTTTAAATAAGCTTATTTAAGCCATGATAATTCTGGGAAACGAATCCCGTTTAGTTTGTAATCCACAAATTCGCCTTGCAGTTTTTCTTGCCATGAAACTTGTGTGGATGGCGCGGCTAAATGTATAAGTGGTTGGAGTTTTTGTTCCACTTCTTGAATTTTATAAACAATGGCTTTGCGCTCGGCAAGGTCGAGAGTTTGCCTGCCACGTTCATACAAAACCATGGCTTGGGTCTCGAGTGGATCTAAGCATTCGCCTGAAGCGTTGTACAAAGTATGACCTTGTCCTTTACAGGAATATACCGATTGGGTTAATGGATAACTGCCTAGGATATTACTGGTAAGTGGTGCCATGATCATATCAAATTCTCGATTTTTACCTCGTGTTAAAGCTTGACGGAGCAAAACAGGAACCGTCACATATTGTGGATTAATTTTTATACCAATGACTTTGGCATCACGCTGAATAACATCAATGACCGATTTCCACAAAGACGACGTGTTCGGTGCGACCAAATCAATATCAATGGTTTGACCGTCACGGTTGACAAGTAACCCATCATTATTGAGTTGATAATAACCAATTCTGGCGAGTAGAGCACGGGTTTTCTCGAGGTTATAGTCTATGACTTCTAATTCTGGGTTACGCCAATCTCCAAAAGCTTCGGTCATGGCATTCTGAGCAACTTTTGCAAGCCCGCCGTAAGCTTCTTTAACAATGGCTTGTCGGTTCATCATGTAACTCATGGCTAAACGGAAGTTAGCATTGCGAAATAAAGCTTGCTTATAAAGGTTAGCGGATTTATTCCAATTAAAGAAAATTGCTAATGTGGTGGTTTGTGGAACAGCATTAAGTTGTAACTTACCTTTGAAAGTACCTTGTCCAATTGCGTTTTGTAATTGTGTCACTTGGTTTGGTAGCGTTGTTTCAAATTGGTCTAAACTACCTTGTAAGTAATCGGTTAGATATGCAGCACGATCTTTATAGACTTTACGAGTAATACGATTTAAGTACGGTAAACCTACACCATTAGAGTTGACATTCCAAGCAGCAAAGAATGGATTTTTATCTGCCACAATTCGCACACCAGGTTCGTAGTTTGAAAGCTTAAAAGCTCCTGCTGACACCATTTTTTCGACTTTTTCGGTTGCTCCCCACATATCTTTAATACCTGCAAATCCATCTCGTTGTAAGACTGGCTCGAGAATATGGGATGCCCAAGGTACAATGGACATGGTGTCTATGGCATCGGCTACCACTTTGGGAAATTCAAAAACAACGGTTTGTGAGTCAGGACTACTGACAAGTACTGGTTTGCCTTCTATAAAAAAGCGATCTCGGCGATTGGTAATAATTTCGCTTGAAGTATGAATTTTAGCTGTTGTCACCCAGTCTTGACCTGTGATTGGTCTTCCATCGGACCATTTTAATTCTGGGCGCAATTTGACGGTCCAAATTAATTTATTACTTGATAGCGAATAAGATTCTGCCATGTATGGCAAAGCGTCCCCCGAAATTGGATCTTTAATAAATAATCCTCTGGGGTTAATCACACTTTCAATGCTGTCTGAGATGGTTTCGGCGAATGGATTTAATTTGTAATCGAAAATATCACCATAACTGTAGGTACCACCACTGATTTCAGTTGGGCTGGATACAGTCCATGCTTTTGGGAAAATAAACGGTGCAGCTTGAGCTAAACTCGAGCCGATAAAGGCAGCTAGAATAATTAATTTTTTCATAAGATTTCCTTTTACTGTGCGGGATTGCGTAATAGTGCATCTGGGCTATCAGGTGCAGCGCTAAGGCTTTCAAGAAAGGCTTCTAATTGATTCAGTTCGTTTTTGTTTAATCCTAAACCCGTAATTTCGGTTATACCCATTGGTGCTTTAGGTGCTTCGTTGTAATGTTCAAGAACAGCTCTTAGGGTTTTGAATTGTCCTGCGTGCATGTAGGGTGCTGTTTGAGCAACATTGCGTAAACTTGGTGTTTTATAAGCTCGCATGGCTTGAATACCTTGGTTAACTGGTTGTGTTTGACAAACTTTTTGGTTATCACTGTAAATCCCTGCACATCCAAACTCGAGGCTCGAGACTTGTGGGTTGACAGTGCTACGCCCTACATCTAATGGTAAATCTGCAACCATTGGCACACCTGTGTTATGAAATTGTTGATCGCTGAGTTGTGACCCCGAATGGCAAGTGACACATTTGGCTTTGCCAATGAATAACCGCATTCCAGCTTGTTCGTTTTCTTTAAGGATTTTATCGGTACTACGATTTTCACGCAGCGCTTGGATATATTGATCTGCTCGAGATTCTCCTGGTTTTATCAGTCGTTCGTAAGCAGCAATGGATTTGCCAACATTGGCAAAAATTCGATTAACCAGAATCTGGTCGGATGTGGTCATGTGTTGCCAGTTAGCTTTGGCATCTTCATCGCCGAGTGGGCTGGCATTATCTGGGAAGCGAAAGTAATCGTCTAATGGTGGCATCGAACCGAATATTGTTTCGTATTCATTTTTATAATGTGTAAAAATTATCTGTGCTACAGCAGCTCGGCTAAATCCATGTTCGCTCGGGTTTTCGATTGGTCCGAGGGCTTGTGACCATAGTGAATCGCTGCGCCCATCCCAAAATTGCCATTTATTCCATGTGGCACCAACAATTGTTGGCGCATTACGATTTGTCATACCGATACCTTCAGAGACTTGTTTGGCATCTGAAAAATATGTATCTGGCACATGGCAAGAAGCACAGGCAATTTCGCCTGATTCGCTGAATCGTTTATCAAAGAAAAGCTGATGCCCTAGCTTTGCAGCTTTTGGATTATCAGCAACTGCATTGGTTTGGTCTTTTGGAATAGTGGTACTTCTTTGTAGTCCTAGAAGTAAGGTTTTTTCTTCAGGAGTCCAATTTTCAATACCTAAAACAATGGAAGTTATAGCGAATATAATTCCAACAATCACATAGAGCACAACGGAAGCCTTCATCGTTGTGAAGTTTAGCACATGGGTTTATTTTGCAATGACGAAAAAAATAAGTTTGTGTGCTTAGCTGTGTCTTCTTAAAAAATATTCTTTTCATTCGTTAAAAACAACTAAACAGCATTACCTAAGGTTAAAGTTATCAATCAATCCTTACAAAATCCTTACAAAAAGCCCACTTGACAGCTTTGTTATGAACCCCAAGAATACAGAATGCCTCTCGATTCACTTGGCAATACTGTCAGCAGCCATTCAGCCACCGCTGTACAACATCTCGAGGCTGCATTGGATTGCTTTTTACATTTTCGTGGTTCAATGCCACTTGAGTTACAAACGGCTCTCGAGATAGAACCTGATTTTGCTTTGTGTCATGCGTTTCAGGCGTACCTAGGGGTGCTGGGAACAGAACCCTTGGATGCACTAGCAGCTCGAGAAAAGTTTTTTCAATTCAATATAAAAAAGACTGTATCCACGCGAGAACGAGGGCATTTAGCAGCAGCGGCAGCATTGCTCGATGGGGATTTGCTTGGCGCTGGGCATGTGCTCGAGGATGTACTGGTAGAAAATCCAAGGGATTTACTGGCATTAGCAGTTGGGCATCAAATCGATTTTTTTACAGGTAACAGCCGAATGTTGCGAGACCGCCCTGCATTGGCTTTAACTGCTTGGACACCTGAAGATAAAAATTATGCCAATGTATTGGGGATGCTGGCATTTGGTCTCGAGGAATGTCATCAGCATGACCGAGCTTTTGAACTTGGTTTTGAAGCTGTTGAACGCAACCCACGCGATGTTTGGGCACTGCATGCCGTCGGGCATACTTTTGAGGAAACAGGTCAGTTTAAGGCTGGCATGAACTACTACGATGCTCGAGCCAATGATTGGACATTAGGTAATTATTTTATTATTCATAACTGGTGGCATTACGCTTTGTTTGCACTCGAGGCTGGCGAAGTAACTCGGGTACTCGAGATTTTTGATGCTGTGTTATTTGCACCCGATAATGGTGGATTAGCACTGCAATTACTTGATGCTAGTGCTTTGTTATGGCGCTTACGGCTCGAAGGGCACAGAGAAACGCCTCGCTTTTCGAGTTTAGCAAATAAGTGGCTCAACCGTATCGAGCCAGCTTTTTATGCCTTTAATGACATGCACGCCACCATGGCATTTGTTGGCGCAGGCTGGGAAGATCATGCCCAAGCCCTGATTAACAGCCGTGAGCGTTGGCTCGAGTCAAACCCTCAAAGCAACAATGCTGCCATGACCAGAGCCATTGGCTTACCTGTTTGTCAAGCAATTCTGGCATTTGAACGCAAACAATTTGATACGGTTGTGGCTCTCCTCTATCCGATTCGGCGACGCATTCACGAATTTGGTGGTTCACATGCCCAACGTGACGTGGTCTTAAAAACTTTACTCGAGGCTGCACTGCGCGGCAAACGCTTTGATATTGCACAGAGTATGATTTCTGAACGTATCGCAGTACGTCCCAAAAGCCCTTACAATTGGCAAAAGTACAGTGCTGTGCTCGAGGGCGTGGGTCAGCAAACCCAAGCTTTACTTGCTAGACAAAAAGCTATTTCGCTGGTTCAACAAACGAGAACGGATTAGCAAATGGGTTTTTCATTGGGGTGTACCCAGTTAATTCCATATACCCTTTACCTCGAGTCGAACCCGTAATTTCAATAGCCCCTTCGTAATAATTAAAACCAGCTGTGGCTCGAGCTTCAACTTCTTGGGCATCCACCACAGGTTTGACATTGAGCACAGTACCATCCTCGAGTTTTAAATACCAACGGGTTGGGTATTTGCCACCACTGGGCGAAACCCACCAGTCCCACGGGGTCATTTCGATGTTGCGTTCCTCTTTGGTGGTGCCATCTGGGTAAGAAATACTGGCGAATTTATCAGAAATCCCACCTTTGGCATTACGCACTCGGTAAATCATGATATCGCGCCCATCCTCGAGATTCATACTCATCCAATCCCAACGCGGAGCAAAACTGGCACTACCATCAGTGCCAATATCGCTACCACCCCATTGATGGTCGAGCCAGGCAATACCACCAACTTTTTCGCCATTGTAGGTACCACTGATCTCGAGCCGTGTGGCACTGTAATAATACATTCGCCCAGTCTCGAGATTACCACTCCAACCAGGACCATGAATCGCTTCTTTACGCAGGGGACGCAATTGCAAATCTATGGCTTCTCGCCCTTTGAGCGAGAACTTAGCTGTGTAAATACCAGAATTTTCTCGAGTCATTCGCCAATCGCCCAGTCCAACATTCATCCGTGTGGTATCGGCAAAACCTTCTTTGACTGCCACTTCGGGTTTTGCTCTTGGTACAGTGCTGTACTCAGTACTTTGGTAAGTGCCTATTTGTTTGTTAACAATACTGTAATGCCCAAAAAATAAAGCATTCGGAAATTGCTGTGCGAGGTTATACGGCGCGGAATCGGGAATATAGACTTGGAAAATAGCTGCTGCAATACCTCTTGTACCAGAACTTATCTCGAGATGGGCGTTTAAGTACCACCATTCCACAGGTGCTTTATGTGCTGCCTGATCAAGAATTGGATCGGGTTTACGTTCAACAAATGCCTCGAGTGAACGCATGGTCGCAGGGGCACAGGCAATCAATGCTAAGGCTAAGACAACAAATCTTTTCATAGACGTATTCTATGTGCTCGAGGTATTTAGCGATGCAAGCCACATCACTAAAATAAACCTCGCCACGATAACTTCTTAATTCAGTATTTGCGGCAAAACCACTGTAAATGTACTGCCTAGCCCAACTGCACTCGAGACCCGAATTGTGCCACCATGCACTTCAACAATGCGTTGGGCAATGACTAAACCAAGCCCAGTACCATCTGGGTTAAGTTCTGGATTCTCGAGTTTACCAAAGGGCTTAAAGAGTTTTTCAAGATCAGCAGTGGCAATGCCAATACCTTCATCTATGATTCGCAACTCGAGATTATCACCTGAGTCAATCGCTTCGATATAAACATTGCTATTGGGTTTAGAAAATTTAATGGCATTACTGATTAAATTGAATAACACTTGACGAATTTGGCGTTGGTCAGCAGCTATAGATAAACTTTCAGGTGCTCGCACATGCAATTCGACTTGTTTATTTCGGGCTGTTTCTAACATATCACGCATCACATTTCTGGCAAGTTCATCGAGTTGGAACAAGGCTCGAGTTGGTTTTTTAATACCCGCCTCTAAACGATAAAACTCAAGTAAATCGCTGGTCACTGCGTTTAAATGGTGGGCTGCATGACTGATTTGCTCGAGTTGTTGGCGCTGTTCTTCATCTAATTGGCTACTTTCGAGTAATTCTGAAGCCCATAAGACAATGGCAAGTGGGGTGCGGAGTTCATGCGCAAGTTGGGCTAAGTATTGGTTTTGTAGGGTTTGTGAATGATGGGCTGCTTGTTTAGCTTGCTCGAGTAACGTTTCGGCTTTTTGTTGTTGATCACCACTCATTTGTGAAGCCAATTGCAACATGGCTCGCTCGAGGCTTTGCACATGACTGGTTAAATCTTGGACTTCTAAGCGCAATTTTTGTGATTCCAAATGCGATTCCCGAGCTGCTTGCAGAATATGGGTTTGTTCAATAAATTTTCCGCCCAAAATTTCGATCACCAAAAAAGCCCGTTCCTGACTATGAATCGCACTGGCTTCAAGCGCATGATCTTTACCATCTGTGGTTTCTATCCAGATACCACTGCGAATCCGACCAATTTTTTCTTCAGCCCAAAATACCCGTGCATCCACTAAAAAATTCTCGAGGAATGGTGACTGACTGGCATTCAGCACGTTTTGCTGAAAAAAATGCTGCATCCATTTTGGCACTCGAGTCAGTAGTAATAACTCGCCGTTCAACTGCCATTCTAGCGCCACCCAACCCGCACTCTCGAGCAGTTCAGCAGGTACGACAGTCATGACTTTGCCTTTAAAAGCATAGCCTGTGCAAGTTGTTGGAAAGCAGATTCAACATGCTCACCAGTTAATGCACTGGTATTCAACACGGAGATATTCAGTTCTGCGAGTTGTTGCAGGTCTACTCGCCATTCATTTTGTAAATCGGCTTTGTTTAACAATAAAATGACAGGTAATGTACCAAAATTCTCGATCACTCGAGTATGTAATTTCAGACTTTCATCTAAAGTTTGTGGACGTGTACCATCGGCAACCAACAAATATCCAGACATGCCACGCAAGTAAGTGGTTTGCACTTTTTGGTACGCATCCTCGCCATTGATATCCCAAACAATTAAATTGGCTGTACCATGTTGGCTTTCAATCAATTTCTTTTCGATTCGTACACCCACTGTTGTATGGTACTGCGCTGAAAAAATGCTATGCACAAAACGAGCAATCAAACTCGATTTGCCGACTGCCGAACCACCCAGTAAACACACTTTAAATTGCATAACAGATTCTGTATTCATTAAAATTCCACCATAATTCATTGTGCAGCAACTAACTGCAATCCTTTTGAGTTAATACCAGTAATACCAGCAAAACCTTTAATAATCAGTTTAGCGCGTTTTAACCAAGCCTCAGTAGCATAGCCTGTTAAACGCAAAATCCCGTTCTCGAGTTGCAAGACTGTGCTCGAGTCTGGCTCAATGGCTTTTTTAACTCGTTGGAGCACCAATTTTGGCTCGAGTGATTGAAATTCACCCCAAACTTGAACCGTATCAGCATAGCCCAGTTCTGTCATCACCACGCTTGGTGCACGAGACAGTGGGTCGTGCAAGCCAACTAAGCGCTGCTGACTATCTTCGATAATTAAGAAACCTGGTTCAAAACGCAATTTTCGCATCGCATTTTGCCATCGTGTATTTTGCAAAACAGTAAAAGCAGCAAACACCAACCCAGCCACAACCAACAAACCAATAATCTGTTTGGAATAACGCATCAGCGAACTAGGCGCAGGTTTGCGTTTTTCTTGGGCTTGTTGGGCATAAACAGTGGTTAAACAAGACTCGAGTAAAGGCTTGGCAGTTTCAAAACTGGATGTGTCACCGACAAAATTGGTTAATTGCGGCGAGAAACGTAATTCAATACTCTCGAGGGCAACTGCTAAACCATCAGCTAATTCTGCTGGGGCTGTGCCTCGAACAGCCGCAGCAATGGTTGCATGTGGCGAGGTTTCCACAAGAACCATCAAATTACCTATTTTAAAAGTTCTGATGTTTTCATCCTGCATTTGAAAACTATCTCGAGCAAAATCTTGAATGGCGGTCAGCATGGCACTGACTAAATCACCATCGGCACTGGCAGAAGCACCAACTTCAGCCAGTAGCAACCCTGTTTCACGATGAATTAACAACACTTGTTCGACACGATACGCCAAGGTGTGATACAAAACAATTTCGGCAAAAGGTCTGCCTGTACGCATAGACTCGAGCCGCCAAGCAAAACTACGAGGCGAAACACTGACATCTAAAACACGATTAAAATTCTCAAAAGTCCGTTCGACCAAACTCGAAACCACCCGCCGAATGGTTGGCATCATAACTGGAAATAATGCCTCGGAAATCCCTTCTGGATTAGCCCGAACCGATTCAAACAAAGCCTTTTCGATGGTTGGAGCCAGCACTCGAGCAAACCGAGCATCTTTAGAAGCCAAATTCATCGCTTCGTTCATCACAGCACTTAACTCCGCTGCCCTGACCAAAGGATCATCTAAACGATGCTCGAGCGAACCAAGCCGTTGGTGTTCATCGGCAAATAAAACACCCCGCAACTTTTCTAAAGAAGCATCTGTTTTATCTTCTCGAAGCTCATCCCGAACAGCAGTCATAAGTTTACTCAGCCTCGAGTTGTTGGGCTAAAGCCACCAATAAAGCAGCCAATTTTGATTTATCACGCAAACGTTGCCCAGCAGCTGTATTGACATTTTCGGCATGTTGCGTGTCCAAACGACTAACCTCAAAAGCCACACTCTTAGAAATCCGATTTGCTTCAGAATGCAATGCCTTATCTTGGCGTTGTGCTTCCATACGAATCTTAGAATCTAAATCTTCTTTAGCAGCAGCTAATTCCTTCTCGAGATGCTCCGAACGCTGTTCAAGGGCAACAACTCTGGCTTCCAAAGAGGATAAATCTTTGCCCAAAGAACGTTGCGTCTCGCCAAATAAAATATCGCGGACTTGCTCGAGGCTGGACTCATTGGTGACAGAATTCATAGATTTGGTTGACATAAAAGCAGAATACTGCATTTGGCTGGGTTTGTGCAGCCTATCTTACGAAATAATTGTGCCTTGACCTGCCAATGCCTTAGAAACAGGCTTCTCGAGCCTCGCATCCCCAAAGATCACTTTTTGGCAACCACCTTGCACAGCTTCGGCTGCACCAAGCACTTTTTTCTTCATCCGGTCTTGGGCAAACTCGAGATAACTTTCCACATCATTGGCTGGAATATGGGTAATTAAACTGCTTTCATCTGGAAAATTGCGTAACAAACCAGGCACATTAGACAACAACAATAAAGCCTCGGCACGAAGTTCGGTAGCTAAAGCTGCCGCTGCTCGGTCACCATCTACATTAATGGCAACCCCTTCAAAACTCGAGGCTGGCGGAGTCAAAACAGGTAAATACCCATTCTCGAGCAGCAAATGCAGCAATGCACCATTGACTTTCTCGACTGTGCCAGTGTGGTCACCACGTAAAATTTTGACTTTACCATTTTCGACAGCTCGGACAGAATCCTTGTGTTTACCTTCAAAAATTCTGCCATCCAAACCCGATAAGCCCACAGCATTGACACCACGCCGTTGCAAACGCTCAACAATACCTTTGTTTTGTTTACCACAATAAACCATCTCAAAAATCTCGAGGGTTTCACGATCCGTAAATCGGCTGGTATAACCACTTGGGCTGGTCACAAACTTTGGTGGATGCCCCAGCAACTCGGCAATACGATTGGTTTCGGCACTACCACCATGCACCAAAACAAGTTTCTTACCCTCGAGCCAAAGGTCTGCAATATCGTTACAGACTGCATCATAATCAATTCCGAGGCTACCGCCAACTTTAACAACAATCACACCCAAGATTCTAACATCCCTGACTTAGACGATTTCATCAAATGGATTTAAGGATTTTAAATTTGCAATCCAACTAAAATCTTTGACATTACGAGTCACAAGCGTTAATGGATTAACCATCGCAGTTACAGCCACAATCGAATCGCCTAATCCCATTTTCTTTTGTTAGCGCAAAGCAACTGCTTGATCTACAACTGCACTCGAGATTGGTAAAATCTCTGCAGCAGCAAACAAGTCTTCCAAGACTGATTTCTCGAGTGGTGAAATTTTATGAAAACCAATCGTTTCAATCACATTAATAGCCGAGATCATCGTTGGATGCTCGAGAATAAAGTCATGCAAAAATTCGTGTTCTGGTTGGGTTGCGTAAATAAGGATATTGCTGTCCAGCAGCATTACTCTTCCTCACGTCCTGGTAGCTCACGATCTGTTCGAGTTTCTTTTTGCCATTCAAGTGGATCGCCAAACGAAGAGCGTTGACCTGACCGCGTGAGTCTCTTTAAGGCAGCAACCATCGCTTGACGGTCTGAACCTTTTTTGGATTCGTGCAATACAGTCACTAAAACCTCAGTCGCTTCGGTCTGCAATGGGCGTTCAGCCAGCCATTTAATTGAATCACCCTCAAGAATTGCTTTGTAGGTTTGCATCATTCAAATCACTTTAACGCATTGTAGCATCACCAACCCTGAACCATGCTATATTCTCGAGTATGAATTTTTCAAAGCGATATTATCCTCGAGCTTTTTAGGTGGCTCGAGTCAAACGTGTTTTCTCGCGCCCCGTGCATTCGGGGCTTTTTTATGGAGTGATTTATGAACAATTTAAGTATTGAAGAACAAATTAGATTGATTCAACGTGGCACAGTGCATTTGCAACCAATGGATGAATTAAAAACCAAACTCGAGTCTGGGCGCAGACTGATTATCAAACTTGGCTGCGACCCAACCCGTCCAGATTTGCACCTTGGGCACGCTGTGGTACTCCGCAAAATGCGTTTATTTCAGGATTTAGGGCATAAAGTAATTCTGATTATTGGTGATTTTACAGGCATGATTGGCGACCCAAGTGGCAAAAGCAAAACCCGTCCACCATTAACGCTCGAGGAAACCCGCGCCAATGCCAAAAGTTATATCGAACAGGCAACACTGGTTTTAGATGCCAACCCTGATAAACTCGAGATTCGTTATAATTCCGAGTGGTTACAAGAAATGCGTTTTGAAGAAGTGATTCGCCTCAGTGCTAAGTACACCGTGGCGCAAATGCTGACCAGAGAAGATTTCAGTAACCGTTACAACAATGGCACACCGATTAGTTTGCATGAGTTGTACTACCCGCTTGCCCAAGCGCAGGACAGCGTGGCAATTAAAGCCGATATCGAACTTGGTGGCACCGATCAACTCTTTAACTTAATGGTTGGGCGTGATATTCAACGCGAATCTGGACTGGAACCGCAAATTGTACTGACCACACCATTACTGGTTGGTTTAGACGGCGTAGAAAAAATGTCCAAGAGTTTAGATAATTACATTGGTATTTCCGAACCTGCTGATGTGATGTTCTCAAAAATCATGAAAGTCCAAGATAGCAGCCTCAAAGAATACATCATGTATTGCACCAATCTCGAGGTCGAAGCAACTCTTGCTCTCGGCGCAGTACAAGCCCATAGAGTTTTAGCTCGAGCTGTGGTCACAGAATTTCATGGCTTAGATGCTGTCACTGCTGCCGAAATGAGATACGACAATGTTTCAAAAGGCGGTATTCCCAGCCAAATGCCAGAAATTACCATTCCAAGCGAAGAATTCTCGAGTGGAAGCATCAGTATTTTGCGCTTAGCAGTACTTTCAGGATTTGCCAACAGCAACGGCGAAGCCAAACGCATGATTCAAAATAAAGGCTACAAACTCAATGGCGAAACGGTGACTGATGAAAAGATGATGCTCGAGGTAGCAGAACCAGTGGTTTTGCAAAAAGGTAAAAACGATTTTAAGCGATTAACTCGAGGGTAAAAAAGGCAAAATACATCTCGAGTTAACAAAAAAGACGAAAGCAACATTGCTTTCGTCTTTCACTTTGTAGGTTTACTTTTGCGGTGCCAAGTAAACTGGGATATTTTTGTTTTTTGGCGCAACTGCTTTTAAGTTTGTCTGGCTTTTATAGCCTGCTGCTTCGACAGTATAAGTGTACTCGCCTGCATCCAATTGTGTGAACAAATACGGAGCGGTTCCTCGAGCAATTTCAGCTCCATTTTTATACAAAATCACGTTCGCATTGGGTGTTGGGACTTTGCCATTGGTAAAACTCGAGATACGGAACTTACATGGGCACTTGGCATTACTGGCAGTGGTTTGTCCTGCTTTAACAACAATTTTCCGAGTTGCCAACGCACCACCAGCATTACGCAGTTCGTAAGTGTATTCACCTGGTTTGGTATCTGCACCTGAAACTGGGTAACTCCATTTGCCATTGGCATCCACAGTCACAGTACCAACGCTTGTACCATTACGGAACATCTCGAGATTTTCACCTGCTTTACCTGTACCCTCGAGAATAAAATCTTGGGCATCGAGGGTTTCGTTTTCATTGGGGTACAAGAAGGCAGCATTACTCGAGCCAGCCACAACATTGACATTGGTTAGTGCCGAGCCAACTCCTGTAGCAGCTATGCCATCGGCGTTGAGTGCTTTGACTTCTACAGTTTGTGTACCAACACTAGCAAAATTAGCCCCTGGGAAAGTCCATTCGCCATTGGCATTAACTGGCGCACGTCCAATTTCTGCTCCAGCTACATATAAACCAACAGTTGAATTGGGTGAACCTGTACCAGCTAAACCAAAAGGTTGTCCGACGACGGGTGTACCAGAAACAGCCAACAATGTCGGGGCTTTTAAGGAGGCTGTTCCACCCATTTTGCCAAAAACACCAAAGAAACACAGCAACAACAGTAACGCTAAGATGATGGCAACAAGCCAACGAATCCAATTGGGCATCATTCACCATCCTTTGGGGTTACAACGTTTTCACCTTTGGCAAAGGCTGCTGCTTCAAGTTTAATTTGCTCGAAATTCAAATCTTCATTCTCGAGCACAGCACCAATAGCTAATGGTGACATCTGTGCTAACTCTTCGTATACGTAAATACCCGCGCCGTACAGTTTTCGCATGGCAGCATCGCCGAGTCCTGTAATCAAATCAAAACGATCTCGGCGCAAGCTTTCAGCTTCTTTTAATTCGCTTTGTAAGCGTTTCATTTCGGCTTCGCGGCGCTCGAGTTGGGCTTTGCGAGTGGCTTCTCTGGCATCGGCAACATTGGTACCATCACGCAGGGCAATGGCTTCAGCTCGCCATAACTCGAGTTCTTCCGAGTCTACATTACGCCCGAGTGCAACAAGAATGACTTCGTCGGAGGCAGCGGCTAATTCAGCATAGGTGTTAATTCCAGCCGCCTCGAGTTTTGTTTCAGCCACATCGCCAATACCCTCTATACGTGAAAGTTTGGCTTCGATAACACGTTCTCGAGTTGGTGGTTTTTCACCTCGAGCAAAGAACGCAGCATCTTCAATCCAAGCGATGTAATCGTATTTTTGGAATTCTTTGGGTTGAACTAGGGTATTTAACGCTTCGGGATTGCTTTGCGCTAATTGGGCAAAAGTTGTCATACCAGCTGCTTCAAGTTTACGCGCAATAACTGCACCAATGCCGTTGATATCCTCAAGGTTATCGGCTTTAGCTACTGAGCGGGAACGCAATTGCGAAATTTCCGCATCGCGTTCTGTAATCTGTGAACGCAAAGCAGTCAATTCGGCTGAATGATCAGTGCCAAGCTTGGCTTGCAAACCTGCTAAGCCACCCACACCTGCTGCTAAACTGGTGAAGCCCAATAATTCTGTGTTCTTGGCATGATGCTCTGCCTCGAGAGCAGCGTACTTGGCTTGTAAAGTCTCGAGTTCGGTATGTGCACCAACATGGCTGCGAGCTTCTGTCAGTTGAATTTCAAGTTCTGAAATACGACGCTTGGCACCATCAAGTTCTGTATTGCCTGCCATCTCGAGTTGTGATACTCGGCTTTTATAAGCAGCTAATTCAGTCTCGAGGCTATCGAGTTTTGCTTGAGTTTCGTTGGAAACACCTCGTGCCTCGAGTTCATCAATGCGGGCTTTTAAGCCCTCAAACTGCTGCATTCCAGCTCGAGTACGAGCCACTTCTGCCACACTTTCCGCAAGGCTGGCTTTGAGTTTTAGTTGAGCGGCTTCGGCATCCGAGGCTTTGAGTACAGCAACATTAACTTCTTTGAGTTGAGCGACCTTCTCGGCTTCAAGGGCTGCCACTTTAGCTTCTAAATCCGTGGCTAAACTGGCTCGAGCTTGAATAGCTTCAAACCCTGTTGTTTTGGTTTTTAAACCCGACAACTCGGTTTGCAAACCATCAAACCGACCTTGTAGTGCATCAAAATCTGCGGCTTTGACTCGTAAACTTGCCAATTCACTTTCGGCAGTTGTCAATTTGGCTTTGACAGTATCAAAACCCTGCAATTGCAAACGCAAATCTGCATTGGCACGCTCGAAACCTTCGAGTTTTGGTAAACGCACTTTTAATTCGCTGGCTTCAGTTTCCAGTTTCCCAAATAACGAATTACGCTCCGCGAATTGCAGTTTAGTTCGTTCAAGTTCAGTATTACCACTCGAGATTTTACGCTCGAGATCGGCAACTAAAGCCTGTTGCTGACTGTGTTTTTGACCCGAAAATAACCAATCGAGTAACCAACCCAGCAGCCAAAACAACAAGCCACCCAAAATAAACGAACAGAAATCGAACATGAATCCCATTCTTGCCTCCCCACCTAGCAAAGATTGCTTTGACCGAATTTCCAGACAATCTATAGTCTATGGCAAGGAGTCAGTCATTCGCAAGCAGCGAAAATATTGTCTTTTAAGCACCTTCTAACACTTGTGAAACTTCTTCCCAGCGACTCATCGCCTCGAGCAGTTCCGCATCAATTTCCGCATTGCGTTTTCCTAGCAGTGCAAAATCGGACGTTGGTTTTGGTGTACCCAATTCGGTTTGCACCGCTAATTGTTCCGTCTCGAGCTGAGCAATTCTGGATTCCAAGGTTTTAATTTCTTCGCGTAATTTCCACGGATTAACCGATTTCTTAGTGGCAGCACTGGTTGCAACCACTTTTGTCTCGAGCACAGCAGCAGGGGCAGTAGCAAGTTTATGTTTCTCGAGGGCATATTCGTACTTACCTGGATACGTAAAAAGTTGTCCATCTTCAACAATCCAAATGGTATTTGCCACATTTTCAATAAATCGCCGATCATGCGAAACCATCACCAATGTGCCCGCAAAGTTCAGCATTGCTGTTTCAAGCTTCTCGAGCATTTCCATATCAAGGTGATTGGTTGGTTCGTCTAAAACCAAAAAATTGCACTCTTGCAAAGAAAGTTTTAACAATGCCAAACGAGCACGTTCTCCACCTGATAAATTAGAGATTTTCTTATCTTTACTGCTAAATGGAAACAAGTACGCACCCAGTAAATCAAAGACTTCTTGGTCTTTTTCAAAAAACGGTTTAATCTCGAGAAATAACGTGCTGTTCGGGTCAATACCACGAAGTTGCTGATCGTAATACCCAAGTTTAACCCTCGAGCCAAGCCGTACCGAACTCCGAGGATCATCGGATGGTTCAAAGCCAAGCATGGTTTTTAACAGCGTAGATTTACCTGCACCATTACGTCCAATAATCGCAATGCGTTCACCACGCCGAATGGTCGCTTCGACACCACTAAATAAAGTCCTCGAGCCAAAACGTCGCGTGATATAACCACCTTGAAAAATCACATCACCTGTTTCCGAACTTTGAAAACCAACCGTGGCTGCCCCTTGTTCGGCAGCTAATTCGCCCAATACATTTTCCGCAAAGCGTTCGGCACGTTTTGCCATAGCTCGAGCACGAATTGCCAGTTTTTCATTACTATGACCCCATTGCCGTGTTTTTTCGGCACTGGCTTCTAAACGCTCGAGTTCTTTGAGTTGATTGGTGCGGGTTCGATCATGGATTTCGCGTTCGGCAGTCCAGGCTTTCTTAAATGCCGAATAATTACCAGGGTAACGCTTGACTTCTTTGTTAAAAACCAGCGCCGTATCGGTTGCGACAGCATCCAAAAAAGCACGATCATGCGAAATCATCAGCACCGCTCCAGGGTAACCACGTAAAAAACCTTCAAGCCACTCGAGCATCACAATATCCAAGTGATTTGTAGGCTCGTCCAAGAGCAGCAACTCGGGTTGTGCCACCAGAATTTGTGCCAATGCCAAACGGGTTCGTTCACCACCACTAAGCCCATCAATTTTCTCGAGTTCACGTCCAAGAAAACCAAGACTACTTAAAACCGCATCCCGTCTCGAGCCTCTGGCATAACCACCACGCAAACGATAATGCTCCTCGAGTTCGTGATACTCGTGCATTTTGTCTTCATCTTCAAGAAACGGCTCGAGTGACTTCATACTCTGTTCGAGCGCATCAAATTCGGTAAAAGCCGATTCAACCGCTTGGATAATGCTTTGCCCAGCAGCAAACACAGGGTCTTGCGCCAAAGCCCGCACAGATAAACCAGGGGCACGAATCACTTTGCCATTGGTTGGGTCTTCGATACCTGCTAGCATTCGCAAAATAGTGGTTTTACCCGCACCATTGCGTCCAACCACCGCTAAGCGTTCACCTTCATTAATCGTTAAACTACAACCAACTAAGACATCTTGTGAACCATAAAATTTTTCAACATTATCCAGAGCAACCAGCATAAGCTCGAGTTTAACCCACAATAAAAGAAAACTCGAGGGCAAGCATTCCCCTCGAGTTTAATCTGATGTCTGCCTAAAAGCTACTGAAAATAGCCAACTCGAGCTGAAATTATCATTATTCTGCCCAAGCCTTAGCCCGTTCCACCGCTTTTTTCCAACCCGCATAGAGTTTTTCACGTTCCACAGAACTCATTTGTGGTTCAAAACGCCGCTCGAGTTGCCAAGTACTGCGAATACTATTTAAGTTCATTAACCCCGACTCGAGACCAGCCAGAAAAGCCGCGCCAAGCGCTGTCGTTTCAGTGATTTTTGGTCTTTCAACTGGCACCCCTAAAATATCGGCTTGGAATTGCATCAGCAGGTCGTTGCTGGTTGCGCCACCATCCACCCGTAATGCCTCGAGTTTCACACCACTATCGGCTTGCATGGCTTCAAGCACATCTTTGGTTTGGAATGCCACTGCTTCCAGTGCTGCTCGAGCAATATGCGCTCTACCTGTGCCTCTGGTTAAACCAATAATTGTTCCCCTTGCATAGGCATCCCAGTGTGGTGCACCCAAGCCCGCAAAAGCTGGGACGAGGTAGACCCCACCGTTATCTGGAACACTGGCAGCTAAGGTTTCGACTTCTTTAGCATCCGAGAAAAACTTCATTTCATCACGCAACCACTGCACCACTGCACCAGCAATAAAAACGCTTCCCTCGAGCGCATAGGTGGTACTCGAGCCAACTTGCCAAGCCGTGGTAGTCAGTAAACCAGAGGCGCTGGCAACCAATTTAGAACCTGTATTCAAAAGCATAAAGCAACCTGTGCCATACGTATTTTTTGCCATACCAGGTTCGAGGCAAGCTTGCCCGAAAAGAGCAGCGTGTTGATCGCCTGCCACTCCTGTGATTGGCAAGTTATTCAGCGCTTTTGCCACACCATACGATGCACTCGAGGCTCGAACTTCTGGCAAAATAGCCCTTGGGATATTCAGCAGCTCGAGGATTTCAGAATCCCATTCTAGGGTTGCAATGTTATAAAGTAATGTCCGAGCTGCATTAGAAACATCGGTGGCATGCACTGCGAAATCGGTTAAATTATAAATCAGCCAGCTATCCACCGTGCCAAAAGCCAATTCTCCAGCTTCAGCTCGAGCACGAAGACCTGGGATATTCTCGAGCATCCAACGTAATTTTGTACCTGAAAAATATGGGTCGAGCAGCAAACCTGTTTTGGCTTTGAATTTTTCGGCAAGTCCATTGGCTTTGAGTTCGTCACAGTAGGCAGCGGTGCGGCGGTCTTGCCAGACAATGGCATTGTGGACAGGTTTACCTGTGGCTCGTTCCCAAAGGATTGTGGTTTCACGTTGATTGGTAATACCAATACTGACTACTTCGCCAAGAACACCCGAAAGTGCTTCCCTTGCTGTTTGTAATTGCGAAGAAAGTATTTCGTTAGCATCGTGTTCAACCCAACCTGGTTGCGGATACAGTTGTTTAATCTCACGCTGGGCTTTACTAACAATTCTGCCATCTTCGGCAAAAACGATGGCTCGAGACGAGGTTGTCCCTTGGTCTAAGGCTAAAATATGTTTCATTGGATTTATTCTAATGCAATTGAGTGGAGCGCTGCTATCTGTTGGAAAATACAGTCAATATGACGAAACCACACAAAGGAGATTTTCATGAATCATTATCATCTCAAAGCAAAACTGGAACGCTCATTTCAACTGACACATGACCTTGTAACACATCTGGAGGAGAAATCTCTGATTTTGGATTTACCAAATCTGCCATCCAATCAAATCTCAGGGCAACTTTGGTGCATTATTGGCGCTCGAGAAAGCTATATTAAGGCGCTTGAGGTTGGTGGTTGGCAAGGTTTTTCATGCAGCTTAAAAACGCCACAGCTGAAAGCATCAGTGCTTGCCGTTTTGGAATCTACACAATTGAAACTGAGTGAAATTGATTTTACAAATTTCACCGATGTTCAAGTTGATCTTGCATTCGCATTGCTTGAGCATGAAGTACAACATCACGGACAATTGATTCGCTTTGTTTATGGCAATAAACTAACTTTCCCAGAAAGTTGGCACAAACGTTACACCGTGTAACATTATTCAACCTTAAAACATCGCTTAAATTTCAGCTTTTGGTCTGAATAATAATACCAATCAGCAAAATAAAAAAACCCATTGGCAATGTTGCCAAGGCAGCTTCGCCCGCTTTAATTTCTGGTAATAAACTTTGCTTACGAACCAGCCCAAATACACCAATTGCCAGCATAATGATGCCGCACAGAATCGTTAAAATACCCATGTGGTTATTCTACTTGGTTCAATGAGCTGTTTGTTATGACTTGCGGCGAACCGCGCCGCGTACTGGCACAGCAGTGTAAGGATCTTCTGCCCACGAATGCTTTGGGTACTTAATTTTTAGTTCTTTTCGTACTTGTGGATAGGTGTTTTTCCAGAAACTGGCTAAATCCTGAGTCACTTGCACTGGGCGGTACGCTGGACTAAGCAGATGCAGCAACACAGCAGTACGCCCAGCGTTAATGGTTGGTGTCTCGAGTAAGCCAAAAACTTCTTGTAACCGCACAGCTAAAACAGGAGCACTGCCATCCATGTGATACTCGAGGCGAATTTGGCTACCACTCGGTACTTCAAGTTTGGCAGGGGCTAATTGCTCAAGTTGGCGTTGGATTTCCCAAGGCAGGTTTTGCTCGAGAATAGTTCGCAGGTCTAAGCGCGTAAAATCAGCTTGGCGGCGAATGGTTTCTAGGTGTGGTGCAAGCCATTCTTCTAAGCTCTCGAGCAGCGTGTTATCCGAATAATCTGGGAATAGTTGACCACGCCATAGGTGCAGACTTTGGACTCGAGCTTGAAATTGCTTAGATAGATCAGACCATTCGAGCAGCAATGGATTGGCTCGGACGGCATCACACAGCACTTTGATTTTCTCGAGCAAATTGATTTGATCTGTGGGTTTAACCTCGAGGATCAATTCGCCAATGCGTTTTTCACGTCGTGCAATCAAAGCACCTTCTCGAGTATCCCAACGCAGTACATCTTGGGTGGTTGTGAAAGGCTCAAGGTCGGTTAACTCGAGTGGGGCAGCTAAAAAAACTTTACCTTCTTCGTTACCTGCATCGGCTTGAGCGATAGCTAGCCATGGTGTACTCATTAACGGATCCGAGGCTGGTAATTGCACACCACGTCCTAAAGCCAATTTGTAACGTTTGCTCTCCCCTGTTCGCAATTGTGCAATCCGATCTGGGTATGCCATTGCCACCAATTGACCCACCACAGCATGATTGACTTGGCTGGTCTCGAGTTGTGTTTGCAACAATTTTGCCCATTGCAACGCCACCTGCTCCACCCGCTCGAGCCGTTGTTTATCAGCATTAACAACTCTTTTACCACCTCGAGCTGCCCGTAAGGCTTCTACTCGAGTACCAATATCGGTGGTGTCAGATTCGAGAAAATCGCGTTCCTCAAGAATTGCGGCAATATCAGCTGCCAGAGCTGCAAACCCCAGTGTCTGCCCTTCAAGTGCTAAATGCGCCAAGCGTGGATGAGCGGGAAAACGCAGCATTTCACGTCCTCGAGTGGTGATTCGACCAGCTTCGAGTGCTCCTAAACGCACCAATAAATCATTGGCTTTTTCCAACACTGCCGTGTTTGGGGGGGTCACCCATTCCAGCGAATTTGTACCCCAAGCAGCCAATTCTAATGCCAGTGGTGCTAAATCAGCTTCAAGGATTTCGGGTTTGCGTTGCCGCTCGAGACTGGCATGTTGGGCTTGTGTCCATAATCGGTAAACAATGCCCGCTTGAGTCCGCCCAGAACGTCCTGCTCGTTGGGTGGCGGCATCATGGGTCACTCTGACCGTCTCGAGTTTGGTTAAACTACTCCGTGGGTCAAATTTTGGCACTCGAGCATAACCACTGTCTATCACAACTTGTACACCGTTAATCGTCAAACTGGTTTCGGCAATGCTGGTTGCCAACACAACTTTGCGTCGCCCATTGGCATCTGGCAGTAACGCTTTGTTTTGAGCCTCGAGCGATAATTCGCCGTACAACGGCAAAATAACCGCTTCGGTATGCTCGAGTAAACGAGCACACCCTAGGATTTCCCCTGCTCCTGGCAGAAATGCCAAAATATCGCCTGAGTCTGCTTCGAGTGCCCGTAAAATACCTTGGGCAACACGTTGTGCAATTGGTAATTCGCTTTCTCGAGTGGCAAATCGGATATCAATTGGATACGTGCGTCCTTCGGCTCGGACAACAGGTGCAGCCAGAATACTCGAGAGATCAAGGCTATCGAGGGTGGCACTCATGACAATAATGCGTAAATCGGGTCGTAATTCACGTTGAATTTCACGGCACAATGCCAAAGCAAAATCGGCATGAATACTGCGTTCGTGAAATTCATCAAAAACCACACAACCAATACCATCTAAAGTTGGGTCATCTTGTAAACGCCTTGTTAAAAGCCCTTCAGTGACAACCTCGAGTTGCGTAATTGCACTGATTTTTCGTTCAAAACGCACTTGATAACCAACTCGCCCACCAACTGTCTGCCCTAACAAACTTGCCATCCGAACTGCCACACTACGGGCAGCTAAACGCCGAGGCTCAAGCATGATAATTCGTTGCCCAGCTAACCACGATTGCTCGAGTAAGGCAATTGGCAGCACTGTACTTTTACCTGCACCAGGAGGAGCTTCGATAATTACAGTATTATGTTGTTTTAGGCAATCTGCAATTTGTTCAAGAACCGCTTCGATAGGTAATAGTTCAGACATGAACTTCAGCGCACCACTTCATACACCAAATGCGCCAGTTCTTTGGCAAAAATACCATTCCAAGCGGTTTGTATTGCATTTAGCGAACCCGGCAAAGCAAAAATTAGGCAATGTCCACCCGTGGCTAAACCACCTGTTGCCCTCGAGAGCATCGCCGCTGCACCAACTTCTTGATAGGACAGCATTCTAAATAACTCGCCAAAGCCAGGCAATGGTTTCTCGAGCAGTCCTTCGATAATCGGAATGGTGTTATCACGCTTGGTTATACCTGTACCGCCAGTGGTCAAAATAATCTGGGCTTCATCAGCAGCTAACCAAATCTCGAGTTGTGCTTTAATTGCATCAGGGTTGTCTTGTACAACTTCTCTTGCCGAGACCAGATGCCCTGCCGCCTCGAGTGATTCAAGCAGAAATTGCCCACTGCTATCGGTTTCTAAGGTGCGTGTATCCGAAATGGTGAGAATTGCAGCGCGGACTTGGCGAGGGGCTTGGTCACGGTGTGTCATGCTCGTAGCCTAGCCTAAATCAACGTGAAAAGGTTGAATTAATTTTTTCGACGCAGCATCAAAGTCAGTAAAAACATACCCGTGTTCACCAGCACAATCATCGCACCAGCAGGAACATTAAAATAATACGAGCAATACATGCCAACTATGCCACCAATCACTCCGATAACACTGCCAATCAGCATCATATGAGATAATCGATGCGTCAACATTCGAGCTGTACTAGCCGCTGTAACCAATAAACTGACCACCAAAACCGTACCAACCATTTGAATGGCTAACACCACTGTTAAAGCAATCAGAACCAATAAAAACGCGTTCAGTCGCTGCACTGGTAAACCCGCCACTCGAGCTTCAATTTCATCAAATGCCACCAGCACCAATTCTTTACGTAGCAAAAATAAAACTGCCAAAATAAACACGGTAAAACCTGCTGTAATCATAATATCGTTAGGCGCAATTGCCAAGGATTCTCCGACCAAAAAATGCGCTAAATCTGCGCTGTACGTTTGGGTTCTCGAGAGCAGCACAATACCCAAGGCGAACATACCAACAAAGACTGTACCAACAGCTGCATCTTGTTTTAAACCACTTTTCCTCGAGACCCAATCAATGCCCAAAGCTGTGACCATCGCAGCAACTAGCCCACCTATGTAATAATCTATTTTTAATAAAAAAGCTGCCACAATCCCTGGAAAAACAGCGTGTGCCATCGCATCACCAATATAGGATAAGCCGCGCAAGACAACAAAAGAACCAATCACACCACATAAAATGGCAATAATGCTAACCCCTAATAAAGCATTGCGAAAAAACTCGTATTGCAAAGGCTCGAGCAACCAAGTCACAGCACACCTCGGGAAAAAGTACGAGTGATATTCTCGGCTGTATAAACTGTTTCTGGTTTGCCTGAGGCAATGACTGTTTGATTGACCAGTAAAATATGTGAACACCACAAGCGTGCCGACTCGAGATCATGAGTCACCATCAAAATGGCTTTTCCCGATTCACGTTCAGCTTCGAGTAATTGCAACATTTTTTCTTGTGAGGTGCTATCCACACCATTAAATGGTTCGTCAAGGAAAAGTAAGCTTGACTCTCGAGCAATCATTCGTGCCAGTAATGCCCGTTGGCGTTGCCCACCCGATAATGCCCCAATTGGGCGATTGCGTAAATCCAGTAAATTAGCGCGTTCAAGAGCTTGATTGACAACATCACGATCTACAGCACTAGGACGACGCAACCAGCCAATTCGTTTAACTCGAGCCATCATCACCACATCCCAAACGGTGACAGGAAATGCCCAATCCAAAGCTCGAGCTTGTGGTACATAAGCAATTTGCTGCCAAGGATTGGGTTGTAAAACACTCGAGAAAGTAATTTCGCCTTTGTACGCCACTAAACCAAGCATGGCTTTGAGTAAAGTGCTTTTACCAGCACCATTTGGTCCAATAATGGCAACAAATTCTTTAGGGCATAAATGAAAATTAGCACCTTCTAAGGCTGTGGTTTCGCCATAATTGACCCCAAGGTTTTTCACATCCACCAAGCGGCTCGAGTGGTCATGAGGGAAACGCGAGGCATCGGGCATAAAAAGTAGTGTAACGCGATTATGGCTTAATGCGAAAGTACGAGAAGCTATCCACAGTGTGTGTATCTGCTCCTAAAAGCCGCCAAAGCACCACATACGTACCTGCTTTGAGTTTGGGTTTTAGCAAAATTGTCACATTTTTTGTGGTACCACTGGCTTTAATAGCAGTATCCACTCGAGTTGCTGCTGAATTATCTTTAATTGCCAATTTACTTTTCACAAACGCCCGCAACGCACCATTGCTGGTACTACCCGTATAAGCATAAACCTTAAAAGTACTAAACTGCGACTCGATTGCCTCATCAAAAACAATCGCCACACTCGAAACTGTTTTAACCGTCGCACCAAGGGCTGGAGTAATTTTTTCTGGTTTTGAATGTGCCAAAGTAAAACCAAGCAAAATAACCAGCGTAAACACAAAAAGCTTTTTCATATAACTCCTTATTTTGGTGCAGAAAATCGAGGGTCTCGAGTAAATTCTACATCTGTGAGTGCTTTGAGAAATTCGATTAAATCATTGATCTCGGTTTTACTTAACCCCAATGGGCGCATCAGCATGTCCACATTTGGGTTATCTTCACCACCTTTGTTGTAGTGTTCTAATGCTTTCTCGAGCGTCGCAATACTGCCATCGTGCATATACGGTGCAGTCAGGGCGACATTACGCAATGTTGGGGTTTTAAATTTCCCAGCATCCTCTGGGCGGTTTGTGATCCTTGCTAAACCAAGGTCTGGATTGGTTTTTTTCAAACCAGTGTTATGCAGGGTTTCAGTGGTGAAATTAAAACCATTATGGCAATGAAAACAATCCCCAGATTCACCAAAAAAAAGTTCCATACCTCGAACAGCAGCTACAGACATGGCTTTTTCATCACCAGCACGGTATTTATCATAGGCACTACGGTTTGTCACCAAAGTACGTTCAAAACTAGCAATTGCTTTTGTGACATTAAGCATTGTTATACCCTCAGGAAATACCCTGCTAAAAGCTTTTTGATACTCAGGAATGGCTTGTAACTTTGCAACCAAAACACGTGGTTCGATTGCCATTTCATCATGTGCAGTCAACGGACCCATTGCTTGTAACTCGAGACTAGGACTACCGCCCTCCCAAAAATAACTTTTCCGCCAAGCGACATTACCAAGACTAGGCGCATTTCTCGAGCCTTTTTGTCCGCGAATACCTGTAGACACAGCGTTACCAGCGTTTGAAAAAGCAAATTGTTGTTGATGACAACTCGAGCAAGACAGGCTATCATCAGCACTCAAACGCGTGTCGTAAAAAAGTTTTCTGCCTAATTGAATTTTTTCTGGGGTTTGCGGATTATCTTTTGGCACAGGCAAAACAGGAAAGTACACTTGGGCAAAAACCATAACACCAAGCAGTAAAACACCAATAATAACTCGAGATGGTAAAAGAAATGTTTGCATACAGTCCTTGCGGGGCAGGGTTTCGCCTGCCCCAAAAACTTATTGAGCCAAACTCCAAGCACCAAGCAAGTTTAAATACGCCTGTCCAACATTTGGACCACCGTGCATGACGCGTAAAGCTGGTTGACTTAAATCCCAACTGGCTGCTCCATTTGGTCCTTTTGCAAATATCTTCTCGAGGTCCAGTTGCACAGTTGTGCTGTTTTTACCATCAACAAGCACTTTAATTTTATTGGTTGTCAAATCAAACTGGTTGATATTTAACCGCCAATTATCTGTTCCCATATGCAGTAACCAAGGTTGAGTTTTGCCATCTACCATTGTTTTTCCTTCAATACGAAAGAAAATATATCCAGGGTTCCACGCCCAGAACATACCGCTCTCGAGTCCTAAAGGCATGGCAACTGTGCTGGCATCTCGATGATTGAGTTCTTTTGGCACGCCAATTTCAAATCGAACACCTTTGTAATCACCAGCTGGTGCTGAAATAGAAAACATTGTTTGTGCTTGTGTCGTTTTGGCATTATAAACCTGTCCACCCTCGAGCATTTTACCTGCCATACTATTTGTGGCAGCATTTTCAAACGAAGTTAAACTTAGTCCAGGTACACTGTGGCTCGAGCCGTCCGCTTTGACCAACTGCACATTTGAGACATAAAATTTTAGTAAATCCACGCTGTATTCAGCACCTGCCGATGTTTTATAGGTTTTACCCAGCTCGAGTGGTGCATTACCAACACGAAGATTGATTTTCAAATCATGTTTGACCATATTGTTCTGTGCACTTGAAAGTCCAAAAACACTAGCGACCATAAAAACTGTACCTACAAGAATTTTTTTCATATCGATTCCTTTTCAACCATCAGGTGTTACCAAGATTGACTGTTTCTGGGGCTGGCTAAAGCATTACCTAAAACCCAATCATTTGAATATTCACACCAAGTTTGGAGGGTTCAACCAAAATGGGATCGAAAGTACCCTCGGTAAAATAGCCGCCTAACTCTTCGGTATCAGAATCGTGAGTCAAGTTATCGTTCTTGTCGTTCAGAGCATAGATAGTGTACTTCCCACCCACCAATTTTGGACTGGTGTACGGTGCACTTCGAGCTGTAATAAACGCCAGTTTTGCTTTAAAAACCGCAGCAGGTTTAAGACACATCTCATCTTCTTTGGTACAAACAATTAAAACCACCTTGTCCCAATTTTTAATACTTGAAGCCAATGTGACCACACCTTGGACATACCCACCGTTTTTACCAGCATAGGAAAATCCAAAAAGACTCACTACAAAAATAACCAATAGTTTTTTCATATAACCTCATATCGAATTAGTTTTTTGTAATCCAAACGATGCAATATAAATGCCAAGCATCATGAAGCTCGAAGTAACGCACCAAAAGCACCATGCTTGAATAACAAATGCCTCGAGATACGTAAAGTAGATGTACCCAAGCACACCTATACTCGAGCCAAGTAAAAGGATTTTGCTACCAAGTGTATCTTTTTCGTTCAGTAGCGCATAAATTGCACTGCTCAGCAAAACCATAAAAAGTGCAATGCCATACGCCGAAACAGGAATACCCAGGATTTTCGAGTAAACACTAGCTTGGACTTTATCGCAACCAGCAATCGGACAAACCAGGCTCGAGTAACCCAAGCTGTGCAGCAGTAAATACAGTGCCACCAAGACACCAAGCAGTGCAAAAGTAGCACAGAGCATTAGTCGGATAGCCCTCGCTTGATTCATTGACCAACCCGCTCGAGAATGGCTTCAAACGCTTCAACTGGCAATGCACCTGATACCAAGTAACCATTGACCACAAAAGACGGTGTAGCCGTTAAACCAACTTTGTTACCCATGTCCATATCCGCTTTTATCGCACTGGCAGCACCAGCTTTTTTCAGACATTCAGTGAATCGAAGCTTATTCAAACCAACATATGAAGCGTACTGGGTAAATTGATCGGCAGCCACCTCACTCGAGCTATTGCTCCACTCGGCTTGTGAACGAAACAAAATAGCCTTGTAATTATCAAAACGGTTCTCGAGTTGTGCACAAGCCGCAGCTTCAGCGGCTAATGGCGCATTTTGATGCTGAGGTAACGGAAAATCACGAAAAGCATAGCGAACTTTGCCCGTGTCCACTAATTTAGTTTTAAACAGACCTTCGTATTGCGTAGCAAAAGTACCACAAGCTGGGCATTGATAATCGGCGAATTCGACAATTGTGTTTTGAGCTTTGCTCGAGCCACTGCTAAACTGAGCACCCACAAACGCATCCACAGAAACTTTTTGTAACTCGAGGGTTTGGGTTTTGCCATTAAGCGTATATGAAACACTAATGGAATCACCAGTGGTTTTATTTGGTGTTGAACGAGCAATATTGGTGACTAAACCAACACCTAGAATTGCGACAATGGCTAAGCCAATCAGAAAATAATTACGGGTTTGTGAATTCATACATACCTCCTGAAAGCAATGATGTTTTACGAAAAAACAAACGTATTTATGGGTTAACAATCAAAGGAATGTCAGCTTGTAGTCGCTTACCAGCCTGATTGATCTCGAGTTGTAAAACCCAATCCCCTGCCATATTGAAATGATAATTTTCCACTTGGTACACACCAGCACCCAAAGGTTTGGCTTTTGCCAATACTGGGGTCATACCTGCATGTGTCATCTGCCCTGTGATACTGACTTCCTTGACCAGCAATGCTTTGCCTGCTTGGCTGAGACTAAATTTTACAGGTCTAAAGCCAACATATTGCACAGATGGAATCTGCAAAACAATATCAAAGTCTTTTCTAGCAGCTGGCAAAGCACAAGCTACCAAAATTAAAACCAAACAAAGTGCGTGGCATACTCTCAAAAATTGAATCATTAACAACAACCTAAGCAAAAAACTGCAACGGAAAACGACTAAGCAGTTAAACGCCCATTGGTGGTGCTCGAGCTAAGCGTGTCATAACAATTCGTGTTGTGATAAACACTGAACTTTCTTGATGGTACACCACTGTATGTGGTGCTCGCGGCAGGATGTTATCAAAGGTTTGCACCATAAACCCAGCCGAACCACAAAATTCACAATGATCTGAATGGGTATGAGCTTGCGTAACTTGAGTTGACTCACAACATTCAACTGGATGAGCATGCAAACCCAAACCAAATATCCGTTGCTCAAAACCAGGCGCAAGATGATGGGTCGCAAACCAAAGCATTAGTACTGCAAGCAATAAAGCTCGAGTACATATCATGCGTTTGATCCAACGTCGGCTCATACCTCGAGTATAAAGGCTTTTGCATGAGACATTTGGCAATTACGACTCAATTAGTGGTTTTTCTCGAGCAGTGGTGAATAAACGGGCGGTGTTACTGACAAAATCGGTATCGTAAATTTGGGCTTCTTGGTTTTTGGTATCGAGCACTTCGCGGGCATCAAAAACAAAGCACGTTCCGTCATAATCGTCTTCGGCATTATCTATGCTTTGAAAATAATTAAGAATGCCACCCTCGAGTTGCAAAATGTTATAGCCGCGCATGGCTTGCCACGCCGTGGTTTTTTCACAACGAATACCACCTGTGCAGTACATGGCAACGGTTTTATTCTGCGCTTGCCATTCGGGAAGATGCGCGTCTAAATAAGCAGCAAAATCGCGAAAGTGTTCGACATTTGGGTTAATGGCTCCTTTAAAATGTCCAAGTTCAAATTCAAAACTATTGCGATTATCAAGAATAATCACATCATCTCGGCTCAGTAATTCTCGCCACTCGAGCGGCGAGACATCTGTTCCCTTAAAGTTTTGGGTATCAATACCCGCAATACCAAGTGGTACAATTTCTGGTTTAACACGCACTTTTAAACGCTTAAAAACTTGCTGGCTACACTCAGTACGCTTATAAAAAAGATTGGAAAATCTCGAGTCAGCTTCAAGTACATCACGCACCATTTGCAATGCCTGACTCGAGCCACATAACATGCCATTAATACCTTCCTCAGCAAGTAAAATCGTACCAAGGACTCCAGCTTCTAAGCAGCTTCGCTCGAGATGAGTACGAACCAATTCGGGGTGCTCGAGGTGAACAAAACGGTAAAACGCATCGTGGAACAACATGCCCAGAATTATACGAGGTGTGGGTATTTTAGTCTAATAGGATTTATTCGGCTTTCAACTCGAGGTATGCCACTGTACCTGTTTCAATTTTGGTCACACCGCTTGAGTTGCCATAGCTGAGGTTTATTTCACCCACAGGTAGTATTGAAGTGCCAAAGTAACCATTGCCATCAGTCATCAGCTTACGGATAATTATACCATTTGCAATAACCAGAATTTCTTGCCCAGAAAGTGCCACACCATTTTTGCTTAGTCTGCCCAGTAAACCACTGAGTTGTTGGGTTGGTGCAGTGCTCCAAGTAGCTTCGCTCGAGAATACACTCGAGGTTAATTTCGTGGTTAAAGCTGGAATAACATCTTCTTTTTTGCTTGTCCCAGCATTCACATCGCTATCTGGGGTGCGATAACTATAACCAACCCAGCCACTGATACCTTCTCGAGCAAAACTGCTCTGGATTTGTTTAACCGTGCCATCTTGGTAATTAAGGTACATCGCAGTGCCAATTGCAACAGCTCGAGTTGACCGTTGAGCAGCCGCAAAAATATTCCACTGGTCAAACCATTGGGCTTGCTCTGGCAGATGATCGCGTTTGTAATTCATAGGGATATTCAAATCCAGAATGCCTTCCTGCATCCAGCCTTGCCAATCCTGTAAAACCTCGGTATAAGTACGCGTATTTTGCCACTCGAGCACATCCTTCGGTCCTGCACCGTAGGTAATTGTGGCTGCACTCACCCAAATTTCAGGGCGAATACGTTTGACTTCGAGATAGACCCGCCGTACCAGATTGGTAATCTGGTCGCGTCGCCATTGCATCCAAACAGCATCGGTTGGGCTTGGAAAAGTTGTTGTATCTGCCAAATTGATTTCAGGACGATTCGCCTCGAGTTTAAACCGCTCGAGGGCTGTTGGGTTATAACCCCAAGTGGGTTGTAAAGCTGTTTGGTTAAAATCAGGGTAACGTACTCGGTCAAATTGAATGCCATCCACAGTGTAATTTTTCACCACACTGAGATACATATTGGCAATGTACTCAGCAGCATCAGGGTGTCCAGGGTCGAGTAAATAATCATTACCTGCTTTATTAGCACCATCGGCTCGAGTCATCAGCCAGTTGTTTCGTCCTTGGGCTGTAATGCCATGCAAATTAAAAACATGGTTTGGATCGGTTGGGGCTGTAGCTGCATTATGAATGGCAGTGGTAATGATCCAAGCATGGACTTGAATGCCTTGAGCATGTGCTTTCTCGAGTAAATATGCCAGTGGGTCAAAACCAATAGGTACAGCTGGGTCTGTGGTGCGTGGCATGGCAGCGTTATTACAATAGCAATCGCCTCGTTTACCAATCTGAGCAAAAATGGCATTTAAACGCATGGTTTTTGCTTCGCTGATTAATTGATCTATTTCTTGTGGATTACGAATACCTGCACCAAAAGCATCCACCCAAAGCCCACGCAATTGCCCAGCCACTGGCGGTGGTAATGGCTCAGGTTGTGCCTTGGTTTTGGTGCTCAGAAACACCAAAAACGCACAAACTACCAAACAACTAATAACGATCAAAGATTTCTGCATATGCCTCGAGTCCTATCTTAACGCAATCTATTTTTTTGACTGCAAGAAATTTCTCAGGCAAGCCCTAGGGGACAAACATAGAGGTTCACCCCAACTGCTTATACCAACACCGCCTCGAGCACATCAGTTTGTTTTGTATCAGCCATCAGTGCATCGTAAAGCGCAACATAACGAGGCATAATGAATTCTGGATGGAACTGCTCGATAGCTCGAGTACGGGCTTCAAAACGCATGGTTAAAAGCAGGTCTGGGTCTTGT
Source organism: Deinococcales bacterium (assembly GCA_013298595.1). GTDB lineage: Bacteria > Deinococcota > Deinococci > Deinococcales > JAAFIG01 > JAAFIG01. The sequence goes on from JAAFIG010000014.1 coordinate 103,723, forward strand.
AAAATCTCGAGTGTGCGCTGCGCCATTTGTTCAGTATTGGCATATTCACATAAAAACCCAGTGGCTCCGTCAGCAATCACTTCACTTAAACCACCAACGTTGTAAGCCACCACTGGCACACCACAACTCATTGCCTCGAGCGCCGCTAAACCAAAAGATTCTTGTTGCGATGGTAGTAAAAACACATCTGCCACACAAATAAAATCTTCGACATTGGGCACAAATTCAATAAACTGAATTCTACCTAGCACATCAAGTTCTCGAGCCAATTCAAGACACGCAGCTCGCTGAGGACCATCACCAATCATCAGTAACCTAGCAGGTCGGACGGCATTGACTTGGGCAAAAACCCGAATCACATCTTCTGGTCGTTTGACAGGGCGAAAATTTGAAACATGCACCAAAATCACTTCTTCTGGGTGGGCAAATTTAGCTCGAGTTTTGGTATCACCATTGGGCACAAAGCGGTTGGTATCCACCCAATTATGAATGACTTCAACTTTTTTCTTATCACCAAATGCTTTGTAGACATCGGCAGCTAAAGAATGCGACACGGCTGTAACTGCATCCGAAAAATGTACAGCATGTTTTGTGGTGGCTGCATATGCGGGGTCTTGACCTAACAACGTTACATCGGTGCCATGCAAAGTTGTTACGACTTTAATTGGATACCCCATATCTCTTGCCATAATTGCGCTGGTCGCAAAAGGAATTGCATAATGTGCATGAACAATTTCAATGTGATGTTGCTCGATTAAACTAACTAAAGAATTGGCTGCTGTTAAGGCTGTCATCGGTTCATTAAAAAGCGGATAAGCCCCACCTAAAATTTCATGAAAATGTAGCTTAGGCGAAGCAACTTCTGCCTCGAGTAGATCGGATTTACGAATCCGTTGCACCCACTGCTGAATACCTGTTTTAGCCTGTAGCAACATCTGCCCTAAACGCCCCAAAGAACTGAGCTGTTGTGTGCTTGTCACCTCGAGAGCAGTATTATCTTTACCAATGGCTAAACGGTCATCGGTCAGTCGAAATGGGCGCTCCGAAGCAATCACATGGATTTCATGACCAAGTTCGCTTAGTGCAAGGGCTAATTCTGTGGCAACAACGCCTGAACCACCTGCGCTGGCATGACAAAGTATGGCAATTCGATGTTTTCGATTCATATCTACCTCTTCTCGAGCTATACATCTCTCGAGCTATAAACGAGTCTGTAATTTAATGCGGCAAAATCAGTACTTGACTACTGGCAACTAAATTACGAATTTTGGCTTGTAGTTTTTGTGCTGAAATAATACTCGAGTCAAACCAAACCAAGGCAGCCGCAAAATCCCAGTAAACCAAGGCATCATCAACGCCAACCAAAGCCCGAATCTGTGTTTCTAGTCCTTCGATAAATTCGCAGGTTAAGTCCTTAAATGGAATAGAAATGGTTCGTTTCATAAAGCCACCTTCCTTTGGGATTGACTAGATTATCTGTGCTGAGCAACCGTTGATAGCAGAAAATAATAGTAAGCATGGCAAATTACTGTAATTCTACAAAGGCTTTGTCAACCCTCAGTCAGCCACTCAAGATTGCAGTTGCAGAATTGAGGGCAATGTACCGAGTAAGGTTTTAAGAAAAACTCGAATCACATGAAATGCCTCATAAAAAGTCTTTATTTGACAAACATAAAATACTCATTTACTGGCTATGTCTCGAACTAAAAAAGCTGCTTGACAGGATTCTCTTAAAAGCACTTAGTTAAGCCAAGCACTCATCTATCTTTCAACGAACCAAGTTGACTTGAGGACAAATACACACTTGTTATTGAGAATCAATTATCATTAAGATAAAATGGTGAACACATCCCCCTTACCTGTTACCGTTTTATCTGGCTTTCTTGGCAGTGGCAAAACCACGCTCTTAAATCATATCCTCGCTAACCGTGAAGGCAAACGTATTGCCGTGATTGTCAATGACATGTCCGAAGTCAACATAGACGCGCAAATTGTCCACAATGAAGCCCACCTCTCGCGCACCGAAGAAAAACTGATTGAAATGAGCAACGGCTGCATCTGCTGTACCTTGCGTGAAGACCTGCTGCTCGAGGTCGGAAAACTGGCAAAAGAAGGGCGTTTTGATTATGTGGTGATTGAATCCACAGGCATTAGCGAACCACTGCCTGTCGCTGAAACTTTTACTTTTGAAGATGAGAACGGACAAAGCCTGAACAGCATCGCCCGCTTAGATACGATGGTCACCGTAGTGGATGGCTACAACTGGCTGCGTGATTGGGACGCTGCCCAAAGCCTGCGCGAACGCGGTGAAACGGCTGGCGAGGGCGATGAACGCACCGTGACTGATTTGCTGGTCGAACAAGTCGAATTTGCTAATGTGATGGTGCTGAACAAAACCGATCTTTGCACCCCAAGCGAAGTCCAAAGGCTCGAGGCGATCTTAAAACAACTCAATCCAACCGCCAAGTTTGTTCACTCGAGCTTTGGTCAAATCCCACTCGAGAACGTTTTAGGTACAAACCTTTTTGATTTTGACCAAGCCAGCCAAAATGCTGGTTGGTTGCGTGAAGCTCGAGGCGAACACACCCCCGAAACCGAGGAGTACGGCATCAGCAGCTTTGTTTACCGTGCCAGAAAACCATTTCACCCTGAGCGTTTCCATCAAGTCTTACAAGGCGATTTTACAGGTGTGGTGCGAAGCAAAGGGCATTTTTGGCTGTCCTCGAGAATGGAATACGCGGGTTCATGGGCGCAAGCTGGGCGAATAGCGCGTTTTGATATGGCGGGGTTGTGGTGGGCAGCCGTGGATAAGTCACAAATTCCAAATGATGAAGAATTTACAGCCTATCTCGAGGATATTTGGTCAGAACCATTCGGAGACCGCCGTCAAGAAATTGTGTTCATTGGCGCAAAAATGAACCGCGCCAAAATTGAGCAGCAACTGAACACTGCGCTCCTGACCAATGCGGAAATGCTTGAACCCGAAAAATGGGCATTTTACCGCGACCCACTGCCTGTTTGGGGCGCCGAACACCAAGCCTGATTGTTCTCGAGTTGGTCAAAAATTCTATTCATGTACCTTAAAAATGTTTGGTAGCCAAAAGGAGAATCATGAACGTTGCTTATATCTTTGCCACAAGTGGTCATACCGCCAGTTATAAATTGGGAAAAATGATTTTGCCACAACTCGAGCGTGGGACACACGGCGCAAAAGTTATTGGAATGTTTTTCTTTGACGATAACACTTACCTGTTGCGCTCAGGCGACCCACACGGCGAACGCCTTGCCAAAGTAGCAGCCGAACACGGGATACTCTTGATGATGTGCGACCAGTGCGCCTTAGAACGAGGACTTGCCACAGGTGAAGCTGGCAATGCCGTGGTTGCTGGTACGGTTGCAGGGGTGCAGGTTGGTTGCTTCCCAGATTTGTACGCGGCTTTGGCAGGAGCAGATTTGCACCACGCAATCACGCTGTAAGCAATGATGAAAAAGTTATTTGTTTTTTTGCTTGTTGCACTTATCTTCTCGAGCCAAGCCCAAAGCAAAATCCCTGTGGTGCTGGTGAGTTTCTTGCCACTCCTCGAGAGTGCCAAGCGGATTGCGGGTGATCGGCTCGAAGTGAGGATGTTGCTACCTGTTGGTACAAGTCCACATGCTTTTGACCTGACTCCTCGAGACGTAATTGCAGCGCGTAATGCTGATTTGCTGTTGGCAAATGGTTACGGTATAGATGCGTGGTTTGAGCGTCTGTGGCGAGTCAGTGGTCAGTCAGTACAGTTGATTAAACTTGCCGAACAAGCCCAATTTGTGCGAATTGGGCAGCCTGGGCGAATAGATGCCCATACTTGGCTTGATGCCAGTATCATGGCAGAAATGGCTCGAGAAATTGGCGAGTCTTACGCTTTATTTGATAAAGCCAATGCCAGTGCTTATCGGCAAGCAGCGAAACAAGAACAACAACGATTACTGGCTTTGCATCAAGAAATACTGGTTTCACTCGAGCCAATTAAAAATGCTGGTCTGGTGGTGTTTCACAATGCTTGGAATTATTTTACTCGAGCTTATGGTTTGCGTGTGGCAGCGGTTGTTCGGGTTCAAGCTGACCGAGACCCAAGTGCTCAAGAAATTGCTGCAATTGTACAATTGATGCGCCGTGACAAAATTAAAGCCATTTTTGTTGAACCACAATTACCAGATCGGATGGCTCGAGCGATTGCACTTGAAGTTGGTGCGAATGTATTTGTACTTGATCCAGAAGGCTCGAATTTAGTTAAAGACTACACATCTTTGATGCGTTATAACGCGGCGACATTACTTAAAGCCTTGCGATGATGCGGCTTGTCAAATCCTTATTGATAATGTATTCTCAATAAGCTAATCGTACTTTACATTGACGTAAATCAGTTAGCGACCAGCAATCCGCTTAAATTTATAAACGCTTGATAAGTCCTTTAGGAGAAAATATGAAAAAAATAGCATTATTGGTAATACTGTCCGCAGGACTGAGTATGACCCTCGCCCGACAATCCGAAGTTACCAGCGCTCGCCTTATCTACAGTGATGCAAAAAATAATTCCCTAAACATCATTAACCTCAATGATCGCAAAAAAATAGCGACGTTTAGCACTCCAGGTAAAATCACATACGCTATCTCGAGCAGTAGCCAGCAACATATTCTGGTAGCTCACCGTGATGATAATCGGCTAACTGTTCTTAACAGCGGTCTGAGCACCACCGATCACGGCGACCACAAAGACCTCATTGAGAAAGCCCCATACATTACCGCTACGATGAATATCGGAAAACAACCCACACATTATTTTGTCCACGATAAAACCATTGCTTTTTTTAACGATGGAGACGGTACAGTAGCCATTCTTGACGAAGATAAACTGGGTTTGAGTGTGGATTTTGAACAAATCAAAGCAGCCCAACCAGACCATGCTGGTGTCATTGTCCTCGAGAATCAAGTCTTGGTTGGCTATTTACGGCTTGGGCGAATAGATGTCTTTGAACGCAAAACTGGCAAGTTACAACAAACACTTGAAGGTTGCCCCGCATTACATGGCGAAGCGATGCACAACACTGGTTTTTACTGGGGTTGTAGTGATGGTGTGATGCTGTTGAAACGCGACAATGATAAATTTATTGCTACTAAAATTACTAACCCAACCAACACACCTGCCAATACTCGAGTTGGAGTCTTGGCGGAATCCAAAAAACATAACTTTACAATTGGTAATTTTGGCAAAGGCATTGTTTTTGTAGACCCAAATAAAACAGTTCTCGAGCTTATGGCATTACCTGCAAACCCAATCAAAATGGAATTTCTTGAAAATGGAAATTTAATCGTACTCACCACTGATGGTTTTTTACACAATATAGATGTGGTCAAACGCAGTGTCATTGCAAGTGTCAGTGTCACGCCAGAAGTCAAAACCAGTGGTGAAGGTGTCATCCGACCTTCTTTTGCGGTGATGCAAGATCGTATTTTTGTAACCAACCCAAACCAAGGCATTATTGTTGAAGTCAATACCAACAAAATGCAAGTTGCCCGACGGATAGCAGTAGGTGGTACACCCGCCAGCATTGCTATCAGCATGGTACAAGGTATACGTCACTAAACAAATTACGACTCAAGAAACCCTGCTAAATGACATGGTAGGGCTTTTGGAAATTATTATGAATCCCACTCAAAACCCAATGATTGTACAGATGTGGCTTTGGGGATTAGATGCCATTCGAGGCGATTTAACCGCTCGAGGCTTTCTTAAAAAACCCCGCCCAGATAATAGCGAATCCAGCATCTATAGCCTCGAGCAACTGCATTTACACGGTCATGGAATTTGGCTCGAGACCACAACGGAAATTCTGGTGTACCGTCGCCCAAGTAAAAATTGGTATGTGTTACCAAAGGATACAAAAGTTTGTTTTGAGCAATTTAGTCAAACCAGTCTCGCATGGTGCAATTATGCTCATCCTAAACCAATACCGCACCGTCAAGCTTTAGCCCTTATTCAACCATTTATTCTCGAGTACGAAGCTTGGCTATTAGCTCGACATGGTAACTTACGTCAGCAACAATTGGCATCTATTGGTACAAAAGCTGTAAAACGTGCCCGTAAAGCTTGGCGAGATTTTGTTAGGCAACCTGTGTTTAAATAAATTTCAAGAAAAAAAGTGAGACTCGAGTAAAGCATTGACTATTTTGGGTTGCTCAAGATTAACCATATGCCCAGCTGCTGCTATCACTTCAAGGTTTGATGCCATAATCCCTTGGTGTAAATACCGTGCCACATTTTGGAAATACGCTGTGTCTCGCTGACCAACCATAATTAAGGTCTTAGCCCTGACCTGATCTAGTTGCTTTGAGACATCTGCTATAGCTGCTGATGGGCTAATACCTTGTATCCAATGCCAGCCTGAATAATCATTCAACCATACTTGCAACTGCTTTATAAGCTCAGGATTTTCTCGAGCTGCTGCAAAAAGCGGTAAGCCCAACCAAGTTTGTTTAGCTACCTCGAGTCCATTTTTTTCAAAAGCATTTTGTACAGCTGTACCCGCTTCAATTTGAGCAATATCAGGCATAAAGCCTTTAAGGCTTGAATCGAGTAGCGCCAGGGTCTGAATTTTTTCTGGATAACGAATTGCAAACTCGAGTGCGATATTACCACCAAGGCTTAACCCAACCAAATGAATTTTAGGTTGTCCTTCGAGTTCTTGTAACACATCATCGGTAAAAGAAAATTCGCCCTTGGGCGGATTGACCCGACCATAGCCGCGCAAATTTGGAGCATAACTGGACTTAAAAAACTCGAGTTGTGGTTGCCACATCCGCTGGTCGAGCGTATGACCGTGTAGGAAAACAATTGGGTAACTGGACATTGTTGAAAATGTAACACAGATAGTACGTAGCTACAGCCCACTTGACAGCACCAGTCTCATCGTAGCAGAATCTTGTGCATACCTATGCAATAAAATTCTTCTCGAGCCACTGCGCTCGGTCTGGATGTCGTAAAATGGCAAAAAAAGCAGTTTTACAGCCTAAAACCCTTGGCTCATACCGAATTGAAAATGCACAAGTCGAAGCCCGCATTGTGCGCTTTGATCAGCTTGTACAAAACGGTATTCCTTTAATGTTTATTGATTCAAGCTTACCAGGTCATCAGCGTATGAATTATGCAGTGATTGGCGACACTGCTTCGGAAAATTCGGATTTTGAAGCTGCCATTACTGCGCCGCACAAATTTCAGATTGGAATGCTTTGTTGCCCACCAAATTCTGGACCTGCTTATCATAGTCACGATTATTGCGAAATGTTTTTTGTGATGTCTGGACGCTGGCGTTTTTACTGGGGCAACGACCCCGAAGGTATACCCGAAGGCGAAGCGATTCTCGAGCCGTGGGATAGCATTAGTTTACCAATGCACTTGTGGCGTGGTTTTGAAAACATTTCCGATACACCAGCCTGGTGTTTTGCAGTACTAGACCCGCATGACCAATTTAGAAGCAAAGACCCATATTGGTCTGAACGTATTGTTGAACAAGCCGCTAAGCTGGGTTTTAAAGCCGATGCAAGCGGTAGAATGATCAAACCAAAAGATTACGCAGCCCGCAAAGCCAAATTGGCAGCAAAGCTCGAGAAAGCCGTGAAGAAAAGCCTAAAGATGCGTCCTAAAGCTAAGACCCTAAAAGCTCGAGTTAGCAAAAAGAAAAAATAATTAGTATGTCCTCGTCAATTCATCCAACGCTTCCACACTTAGCTGAACCTTAACCATGATGACCAATCCAATTCAGACTTTATGGAGTAAAGACCTTGCAGCCACAGCGGGTTGGTTGCATTTTGGGCATTCATTTGTGGCTGAGTTAATCTCAGCTCAAGGTTTTGATGCAGTAGTAATTGACCATCAGCATGCTCCATATGGCATAGATACAGCTTTAAGTTTGGTTAGCGCGGTCTCGAGGAGTGCAGCAACACCTTTTGTACGGGTTTCTTGGAACGACCCAAGTGAAATCATGAAATTCTTGGACACTGGGGCGCTTGGCATTATTTGTCCGATGGTGAATACTGCACTCGAGGCACAAAATTTTGTGGCAGCTTGTCGTTATCCACCGCAGGGTTTTCGCAGTTTTGGTCCAACTCGAGCAGCACTGGTGTACGGTGCTGATTACGGGCAACATG
>JAAFIG010000015.1 GCA_013298595.1 Deinococcales bacterium
CAAATAAAAACAGCTTGACTGGCTTGTAAATCAGCAAATTCATCGGTGCTAATCAAGCGATCTTTGAGCGTCATATAACCAAGTTCTTGAGCGATCTCGGCGTATTTGTGCATACTCCGCCCTTCCATCACCACCCGACGATTGTGCTTCTCGGCAATACGAATAATATTTTGCACACGATGAATATGACTGGCAAAGGTGGTCACAAAAACCCTGCCTTTGGCATTGGCAATAATCTTTTCAATTTCAGCCGCAACATCGGCTTCAGAAGGGGTTAAACCCATTTTTTCGGCACTGGTGCTATCGGAAATTAACAGCATCACACCATCAGCACCTGCTTTAGAAATTTTCTCGAGATGACTGGTTTTACCATCTGCTGGGTTTTGATCGAGCTTAAAATCACCTGTGTGAATCACATTACCAATGGGGGTATGAATCAGTAACCCAGAGTTATCAGGAATCGAGTGGGTCATTTGGAACATATCCACTGTAAAACAAGGCGAAACTTTAATGCGCTCATCGGTGGTCACTTCGCGTAAATCCAAATCTTCGGCAGCAATACCAAATTCCGAGAATTTTTCACGCAACAACCCCAAGGTTAATTTCGCACCATACAATGGCACTTTTGGTAATCGTGGCAAAATATACGGCAATGCCCCGATGTGATCCTCGTGACCGTGGGTGATAATAAACGCTTTAATTTCATGAGCATGCTCGAGTAAATAATCTATTTTAGGTATAATTAAATCTATGCCCGGTTGATTACTATCTGGGAATGCCATACCGCCATCTACCACTAAAATTTCTTCTTGATAGCGAAACACCATCATATTCTTACCAATTTCCCCAAAGCCACCCAGTGGGATGACTTCAAGATGTTTTTGTTGACTCATTAAACAATCCTTTCGTGAAACGCTTAAAGCGCCACTTACCGTCACTGTCTTTTTTAGAACTCGAGAATCTCAAGCACACCGATTTTCTGCGACCGGTGTCATCGCGGTGAATCTAGTCTAGCAGTCTGCGCTCAAAAAACCAAGTTAGCCTTCTGACGTACTCCAAAATTCCAATCATCAGAGCAAAATAAGAACTTGGAAACCAAAATAGTGTCTGAATCTCACTGAAAAACCGCTGAAGAAAGTGCATAATACAAAAACGATGATTCTCGATGATGCAAAAATAACGTCTGACCATTTGACCCTCAACACCGCCGAGTGTCACCTTCGCACTTTAGACCCACGCAGTGGCGAAGTCACAGGTCATTTTGAATTACATGGCGAAACCCAAGTCCCTCGGGGATTACCAAAATTATTTATCAGTGGTTGGGTCAAACTCGAAGTGAAACTCCTCTCGAGCGTCATGACTTCCACAGGTAAACGCCGTTACCGTTTTATGGCACTTTGCCCAGCCGAAGCCATCGGACCTTTAGATATGATGATGAACACAGCTAAAAACCCAACTGTGCTCGAGGATATGATGCGGTAAAGAGCAAATATGCCTCGCGCCCTACAATTATTGGGGTGTGATCGGCTCGCCGTTACGGTTCAACCTTCTTTTCACCTTTCTGTGCTTCTACCCTTTACAATGAATTCTCTCGAGGAGGTTCGTATGCGTAAAGTGTTGATTGGCGCGTTTGGTTTAGCCGCATTATTGGCTGGTTTTGGTTCAGCCCAGAATAAAACCTTAAATTTCTTTAATTGGTCTGAATACATTGATCCAAAAATCATTAAAGATTTTGAGAAACTCGAGGGTGTCAAAGTTAATCAAAGTGTCTATGAAGCTAACGAAGATATGTTAGCTAAACTCAAACAAGGTGGCACAAAACAATACGATGTTGTTGTTCCGAGTGGTTACATTGTTGGGGCGATGGTTAAACAAAATTTGTTACGTCCGTTAGATGCAGCTCTGATTCCTAATTTAAAGAATCTTGGTGCAAAATTTAAAAGCCCAGATTTTGATAAAGGTGGTAAGTACACAGTTGCGTACTTTTGGGGAACAACTGGTGTTGGTTATCGCAAAGATAAGTTACCCAAAGGGTTTGATCCGAGTTGGGCATTGTTTTTTGATCCTAAAAAAACCCCTGGTTCTTTTCAGCTCTTAGATGATGCCCGTCCAACCATTGGCGCTGCACTCAAATACTTAGGTAAACCATTTAACAGCACCAACACAGCTGACTTAAAAGCAGCACTCGAGGTTTTACGAACAGCCAAAGCCAAATCGGTTGGTTTTGGTGGTAGCCCCGATGGAAAACAAAAATTGTTAGCTGGACAAATTGTCATGGCAATCATGTTTAATTCCGAGGCAGTACGGGCTGCCGAAGAAGACCCAAATATTGGTTACTTTATTCCTAAAGAGGGTGCAGAAATTTGGTTAGATAACCTAGCTATTCCTAAAGATGCACCGAATTGGCAATTAGCCCATAAGTTCATCAATTACTTACTGGATGCAAAAGTAGCCGCTAAAAATGCGAACACCACCAAGAACAGCACACCTGTCGAAGCCGCTAAACCATTCCTCGAGAAAGCAGCTCTGAATAACCCATCGGTATACCCAAATGCAGCCACTTTAGCCACTCTCGAGTACACCCAAGATGTTGGTGTGAATCAACGTTTATATGATGCTGTTTGGACGCAATTAAAAGCTCGGTAAGTCATGCGTGACGATCTCGAGAAGATTGTTTGTAACTGCCATTTTTTACTGTTTGCCACAGGACTTACCCTGATTGTTGGTCAAGTTGGATTGGCATGGATACTAACCAAAGAACAAGAAAACCTTTGGTTAGTATTGCCTTTGATAACCGAAGTACAACACTTTTTCCTGCGATTGATTGGTGCAAATCTTTATCAAAAATACCAGATTTTTTTTGGCTCACACATACTTGTTGTAACGCTTCTCTGTCTGATTTGGACAGCTTTTCATGCCTTACAAATTAAAAACCAACTGGATAACCAAAATTGGTTTGGCACAAGTACCTTGTATATTCTTAGTTTACTCTCGAGTTGGATTGGTTTTAGCGTCATAACTTCTTTTTACAATGGCACGCTTTATTAAATGATTGGGCTTGCTGTGACGGTTGTTGGTTATATCATGTTTAGTTTTTCTCCAAATGTGGCACTTGCCTTGTTTGGCTGGCTTTTTACATGGTTTTCTTGATTGCTTATTCAGCCACTCGAGATGTTTTCTTATGGTAAAGTTACGTAGCGCAAAAAAATTGCGTTGTTCTCGAGAAGAAACACACAGCTCGGTTGGTAGTCCGAGCGATTCACCCCTTACAGTGCTTGCACTGCCCACTTTTCAAAGAACCTAATTCGAGTGTCAGCGAACTTTTCGCTGATGTTGGTATCTCGAGAAAGGGCTTTGTGATGCGAATTGTGTTGACAGTGTTGTTTGAAGCGCCGTTTTGGATTGCTATTTTTGAACGCGAAGAGTTAGGCAAAATCAGTGTAGCTCGAGTAGTTTTTGGATCAGAACCCACCTCTCCTGAGTTACTGAGTTGGCTTTTAACGCATTACTCAAATCTTGAGTTTTCGCAGGTTAGCATGGCAACGTTGCATCAATCTCGAGTGGTTAATCCTAAACGAGCCACTCGAGAAGCCAAACGCTCTGCTTTGAATACAGGTGTCTCGAGTGCTGCTGCGGATGTGATGCGTTTAGAACTCGAGCGGCGAAAACTCGAGCGTCGTGTGGTGTCTAAAGAAGAACGTGAAGCCGAAGCTGAACGGCAGTATCAGATTCATCGGGCAAAAGCTAAAGCACGACATCGTGGTAAATGATTTTATTGAATGAGCTTTTTAGCTTAGTGGTGTTTTGGACTTGCAAATTTTAATAAGTATACTTATTATATAACCCAAGAACCAAGGAGGTTCAAATGTGGAAAACCCAAACAAGTAGTATCTCGAGCGCAACACCACAAACCATTTGGAAGCTATATGAAGACGTGACCAACTGGAAAAACTGGGATGTTGGCATTCAAGACAGCACCCTCGAAACAACCTTTTCAGTTGGCTCGAGCGGCACACTCCGTCCAAACGGGTCACTTATCGACCTGCCATTTTTACTAACCAAAGTTATTCCACTCGAGGTATTTGTGGATATCACACCACTACCCAATGCAAATATCACTTTCACTCATACGCTCGAGGTTGTCCCAGAAGGCACACGCATCACCCATAGTGCCGAAATAAGTGGCTTAGACTGGCAAAAATACGCTACTACAATTGGTCAAAAAATCGAAATAGACTTACCAAAAGCTGTAGAGACCTTAGCAATACTGGCAGCCAATCTGTAAACTAAGCAGTATGTCCAACCATATCGCCTCGAAATTTAGCAGCCCATACGACAGCACGGGTTTTTTATTGTGGCGAGTCTCGAGCGCTTGGCAACGCAGTATCCGTGATGCTTTAGAAAATTTAGGTTTAACCCACGCACAATTTGTTTTACTCGCCAATCTGGGTTCGCTCGAGACAACAGGTGAAGTAACCCAAGTTAAACTTGCCGAACGCATTGGAGCTGATGTGATGACCACCTCGAGTTTGGTTCGATCAATGGAACAAAAAGGCTATTTGCTACGAGCAAAACAGATGAGCGACGCTCGAGCCAATACATTACAACTCTCAAAAACAGGTTTAGCTTTAGTCCGAAAAGCCATTCCATTAGTCGAAAAAGCAGATGAACTGTTCTTTGCCAATCTTGAGCAATCCAATGTTTTTAAACTCGAGTTACAACGTTTAATTGGAAAGGAAACCCCATGAAATACTGGATTGGTGTAGCTTGCAAAAACCATGTGCAACGCGGTATTGCTGGTGGTTTTGCCCAACTCGGACATGGCAAGCGTAGCGGCGTTGCTAAATTAAATACTGGCGATTGGATTATTTATTACTCACCACGCACCGAACTCGAGGGAGGCGAAACACTACAAGCCTTTACTGGTATCGGAAACGTTATTGGTGAAAAAGTTTACCAAGTCTCGAGTGAAAATTCTTTTTGTCCATATCGCCGTGATGTAAAATTTCTAGCAGCAACTGATGCACCAATCAAACCGCTGCTCAGGGTTTTATCGTTTATCAAAGACCCGCAGCGTTGGGGGCACCCTTTTCGAGCAGGGCAACTCGAGATACCAGCCGCAGATTTTTTAACCATTGCCACTGCCATGAACGTTACACTCAAGCCATGATTTTTCGACTATATCAAATAAACGATCAAGCTGCTTGTCTCGAGATCTTTGATTCTAATTGCCCAAAATTTTTTGCACCAAACGAAAGACAAGCTTTTATTACCGACTTATCCGAGTTCTTAAATTATTTTGTGCTCGAGAAAGAAAACCAAATTGTTGCTTGCGGCGGACTCGAGCAAATTCGTACAGGTATTTGGGTTTTATGCTGGGGTATGGTGCAACAAGATTTACACCATCAAGGTTTCGGCAAAGCACTACTCGAGTACCGTTTAGCTTGGCTAAAAACACAACCCATAGTACATGAATTGCATTTAGATACCACACCATTGTCAAGCGGATTCTTTGCAAAATACGGATTTGAAATTGTTCAAGTCACACCCAATGGATACGCCATCGGTTTAGATCGAGTTGATATGGTGTTAAAGTTACTGACATAAACATTGCAGTACACAGGCAGCTCGAATTCAATATTTCTCAATTAGCACATCCAAACAATCATCCCTACACGTATTTCCTTTACAGATGTCTCGAGTTGCATCTCTGGCATCAAAGGTACACTCGTGGAAGTTTTGGGCAGAAACTCCTATTTTTTGCCCAAAACAATTTGTTAAGCTCCGAGTTGTGCCCGTTGTTGAATTACGCAGTCGCAATCAAGAGGTCAAACCCGAGCAGATGCTGGCTGGTTTTATACCACCAGCTCGGTTTGCTCGAGTGCGTTTTAATAATTATCAACCCAATATTGCTTTTGCTACGCAAGCCCAAGCCAGAGCCAGACTCGAGGCTTTTGTGCGAGCAGACACCAGCAAGGGCTTATTTGGTTTTTTGAAAAAACCCAGTATCTCGCCGAGTTTGTACTTAGATGGTGGTTTTGGTGTTGGTAAAACGCATTTACTGGCAGCAACATGGCATGAATTTACGGGGAGCAAATTTTTTCTCAGTTTTGCCGAACTGACTTTTGCCATTGGTGCACTTGGTATGCCTCGAGCTGTCGAAGCTTTTGGTCAAGCAAAACTGCTTTGCATCGACGAATTTGAACTCGATGATGTTGGTAATACACTGGTTGTCTCGAGGTTTCTGGGTGAATTATTGCCACGTGGCACTCGAGTTGTGACAACCAGCAACACCTTACCCGAACAACTGGGCGAAGGGCGTTTTAATGCCGATGATTTCAAACGCGAAATTCAAGGGATAGCCGCACACTTTGAAGGTTTTCGCATAGATGGCGCGGATTATCGTCACCGCGAAGGATTACGCCCACCTCAACCACTCTCGAGTTTACAACTCAAACATGCTATCGAAAACACCACAGGTAACATTGCTGTGGAAACCTGCACAGGTTTACTCAGGCACCTTGCTGCTATGCACCCAATTCGTTTTAATCACATGCTCGAGGATTTAGACGCAGTGTTTCTCGAGGGTTTAGCCCCAATCGAAAAACAAGATGATGCGCTGCGTTTTGTGCATTTTGTGGACAAACTTTACGACCGAGAAATCAAACTCAGCCTGACTGGCGAACCCCTCGAGACCCTATTCCCCAGTTCCTACAAAAATGGTGGGTATGCCAAAAAATATGCTCGTTGTCTCTCGAGACTGGGCGAGTTAATGCGTGAATCCGCCTTGCAACGTTAACAGCTAAAGAAAGGTTAAAGGAGAAAGGCACTACCCTTTGGCTTTCCGCTTTCGTCTTTTCTCCGCCCTTCTGTCACACCCAAGACACCAATCGGTTGCCACTCGAGTGCTACCCTAGTGTATGTCTGATGGAGTTGAATTGGTGCATGGTGCGGCGACACAGTTAAAGCAGAGCCTCGAGCGTGTGTTAATTGGGCAAACCGTGGTAGTTGAAAATCTGATTGCCGTGGCAATGGCGGGTGGTCATGCGTTGCTTGAAGGTGTGCCCGGTTTAGGTAAGACTTTGTTGGCTTCGAGTTTTTCTCGAGCTGCGAATCTGGAGTACCGACGGGTGCAGTTCACACCTGATCTGATGCCAGCTGATATTACTGGTACACAAGTAATTGAGTCTTCGGCAGGGAAACTCGAGTATCGTTTTCAGCGTGGACCTGTGTTTGCCCAAGTGCTACTTGCCGATGAAATTAATCGTGCCACACCAAAAACCCAGTCGGCGTTACTCGAGGCAATGCAAGAAGGTGCTGTGACAATTGCAGGTGAACGCCACGAATTACCTAAGCCTTTTTTGGTGATTGCTACGCAAAACCCACTCGAGATGGAAGGTACGTATCCGCTGCCTGAAGCACAACTGGATCGGTTCTTAGCCAAACTCGAGTTTCAACGCCCGAACCCTGAAACCTTAAAACGCATTCTTGAAACAGGTGAGCCAAGCCCGCCCAATCAAGTGCTTGAACTAGGGCAACTCGAGCAAATTCGAGCTGTGACCCGCGAAGTACCTGTTTCGCAACCCATGCTCGATTACATGGTGCAACTGGTCGAAGCCACCCATCACGACCCTCGAGTTCGTTATGGTTTATCGCCCCGAGCCGCGCAAGCCTTATTGGGCATGGCTCGAGCTTTTGCCTTGCTTGCCGCTCGTCCATTTGTTTCTAAAGAAGATGTATTGCGTGCCTTACCACTGATTGCCAATCACCGTATGGTTTTATCGTTTGAAGCTGAACTCGAGGGAATCAAGGTTGGCAGCATTCTCGAGAAAGTATTAAGCACCGTCAAAGCCTAACCATACCGTAAGGGCGAGGCACGCCTCGCCCAGTTTTTCCGAGGTTTATTCAATGCAATTACGAGGGTACAGATTAGCTTCTCGAGCACTCGCCAGCGGCGCAGGCGAACGACGATCACGCAACGCAGGTTCAGGCGGAGAATTCCTCGAGCACCGCGCTTACGAACCCGGCGACGAACCCCGTTTTGTCGATTGGAATGTTTATGCCCGCAGTGGCAAATTATTTGTTCGCCGCTTCGCCGCCGAAAAAGCCACTCGAGTCTACGCGGTACTCGACAACAGCGCTTCGATGCAAAATAAACAAGACATTGCTCGAGCCGCCCTGAGTTTCGCTCAACCCTTTGCTCGTCTTGACAGATGGTTTGAACGCAGCATCCCAGATTTACACACAGGCTTAACCCGATTAGCCCTCGAGAAACCCGGCTTGGTACTCCTTGTCTCCGATGGTTTAGAACCCCTGACAGGTATTCGCACAGGCTTAACCGCCCTGACCGCTCGAGGTTTCGATGTCAGCTGGTTACAAACCCTAACCAAAGACGACCTCGAGCCACCCACAGGCGCATGGCGAGTCAACGATGCCGAAAGCCCCAACAACAGCCTCGAAATAGACGACGCTGCCCGCCGACGCTACCTCGAGCGATTACACGCGCACCTAGAAAGCTTAGCAGGCTTAACTCGAGCACTTGGATTAAAATTAACCAGACTCGAGAGTGCAGCACCCAACGATATTTTCTTAGCTTTGCGACGCTCAGCCATGCTCGAGCGCGGGGCGTAAAGATCTGATACATAGCTTTTGATTAATTTACCTGCAACTCGTCCAAAACACTGTCCTGCAAAGGCGAGGCATGCCTCGCCCCTACGCATCAGAAATGAAAAGTACAAAACAACAAAAATCCATTTCTCAAGAATGAATTTTCCATACCGCACCCCAACCCTCACCCAACTCGCTTCTTGACCCCTAAAGCAGCACCTGACGGGCTCGGGTCGCTTGAAGCTCGTTACCCTCATCCCGCTAAAAAGCGCAGGAGAGGGTTATTCAGTCATGGTTTTGTCCTTCCCCCATGGAGGAAGGTGGCGAGGAACGAGTCGGATGAGGGGCTGCCTGACCATATTTCTATGTCTACTAGCAAGGTTTTGCTCTAATGTACTATGACATCAACGTCAAGAAGCTTTACCCGACAAGTTAAAGCTGAGCGAATAAGTCGATACTGTGACCGTCTGGGTCGTGAATCATGGCGTACCGCTGCCCCCAAAAAGCATCCCACGGGGCTTTGTGGCTGTGATACCCCGCTGCCACAAGACGGTCATGGATGGCATCCACTTCGGCAGGACTCGAGCAGAGAAATGCGCCAACACCGTGGGGTTGTATGCTGGCACTTGGGTCGAAACTTTGCATCATTTCGAGTTTGTCCCATGCGAAACGTAAGCCGTTCTCGAGGGTGATTTCGACGTGTTTTTCGTCGGTTGGGACTTCGGGGATTTCCCAACCGAGCAAGCGGTAAAACTCGAGGCTGCGGTGGATGTCGGTGACGATAATGCTGATTAGGTCTAATTTCATGACATACCTCTATTCTGTTCAGAGCATATCATATTTGTTCAAGTAAACCTTGTGCCATGTGTTTTGGTAACAGCGGACCTTGGAAGATAAAACTGCTGTACAACTGCACTAAAGCTGCTCCTACATCAAGTCGTTCTTTGGCATCAGTGGCAGTAGCTATACCGCCCACCGAAATAACTGGCATTTTCCCCTCGAGTTTGTCTACAACATAGCGCAGTATCTCGAGTGAACGGGCTTTGAGTGGTTCACCAGATAAACCACCTGTCTGGTTGATAGAACTTTTTAAGCCGTCTCGAGCAATGGTTGTGTTGGTGGCAATGATGCCGCCTAAACCGTTCTGCAAAGCAATCTCGAGAATTTCATCTATTTGTTGCCATGTTAAATCAGGCGCTATTTTTAAGCAAATTGGTTTGGTTTGCCCTTGCGATTTTGCAAACCCAGTTGTGGTTTTTAATAATTCCTCGAGCGGCGCTCGGTCTTGCAGGGAACGCAAACCCGGCGTATTCGGACTCGAGACATTGACCACAAAGTAATCGCCGTATGCCCAGAGCTTGGTGAGACTTTCTAAGTAATCCTGCGCGGCTTCCTCGAGTGGTGTGACCTTACTTTTACCTAAGTTAATTCCCAATGGAATTTTTGGTGTGCCATGCGTGTGTTGCCATAACTCGAGCCGCGCTGCCACTACACTTGCCCCATGATTATTAAAACCCATGCGGTTAATCAGGGCGTTATCTTCAGGTAAACGAAAAAGTCTTGGCTTATCATTGCCCGATTGTGCCTTAGCAGTCACACTACCAATCTCAAGAAAACCAAAACCCAGCGCAGCCCAAATCGGTAATGCCTTAGCATTTTTATCTAAACCCGCAGCTAAACCAATCACATTTGGAAAACGCAAACCCATGCACTCAACCTCGAGTTTTGCATTGGCAACAGTACAAAATTGCTTAGTCAACTCGAGTAACGTTTTATTGCGAGCCACGAACTCGAGCAAGGACATCACACCATCATGTACAACTTCGGCATCTAAGGAAAACAGTAGTGGTTTTATCAATGAATACATTGCTTGGCAGCATACAAAAAAGCTCTGCAAATGCCAAAGCCATTTGCAGTGGAAATTATTAGACCTTTTGCATAAGCCCAAATTATTTTTTTTAGCCCAATGAAAACCCCTACGAAAACCTGATTTTCGTAGGGGCGATGCTTGTCATCGCCTTGTTTTAAGCAATGAAATTTATGTAAGTTACCTGTTAGGCGAGGCATGTCTCGCCGCTGTGGTTATGTAAAAATTAACGACGTTCAAAGCGCTTGCCGCGTGAAAAGCCACCTTCTCGAGGGGCTGGTGAGAAATCACGGCGGTTGCTGTTGCTCTCTCGAGGCGCACTGCCTGTGCGTTCAGCTTGAGCACGGGTTTGGGCATTGCCTTGTGGTACGACCACTGGGTTGCCACGGTCATCGCGGTACTTGTAGCCACCACTGCGTGGTGCGCTGCTGAAACCGCCGCTGCT
Organism: Deinococcales bacterium; assembly: GCA_013298595.1. Classification (GTDB taxonomy): domain Bacteria; phylum Deinococcota; class Deinococci; order Deinococcales; family JAAFIG01; genus JAAFIG01. The sequence continues at coordinate 10,920 of JAAFIG010000015.1, forward strand.
TTGTTGTTGTGGACGGTTGTTGCTACCCCGATCATTGCTGTAACGATTGTTGAAACCGCCACGTCCGCCACGGTCATCGTAACGACGTTCGCCACGGTCATCGGAACGACCACGACTTTCAAAACGTTGTTGTGGTTCGCCACGCAACTCGGTAGCTGCTTCGATGGTCACATCCTCGAGTGGTGAAAGCGCAATCAGTTTTGGCATTAATTCGTTTGGTACATCAACATAAATGCCATCGCCGAACATTTGCATTTTGCCCAGAATTTTACTCGAGATATTGGCACCTTTAGAAATCATCGCAACTGCACGAGGAATACTCAGGCGTTGACCACGTAACTCGAGGGTGGTTAAACCTTCTTCGCCTGTTAATAAACTGACTTTTTTCGGAGCAGTGTACGTGGTCACACCAGCAATGACGGCTAACGCACGAGCCAAAGCTTCTGCGCCATGCTCCTCGAGCAGCCTATCAGCTTCTTTTTGGAACGGTGCTAGCACTTCGACAGGAATACGATTTAATTCGTTGGCCGCATGACGCGCCGCTGCCGAACGAACTTCTTCTGGATTTGGAATACTCAAGCTCGAGAAACGCACGCCTGTCACACGTTCTAAGTTACGCAATTCGCGTTCTTCGCGTTGGGTGTAAAGCACAATTGCTTTACCACTACGACCAGCCCGACCAGTTCGACCCGAACGGTGCACGTAGCTTTCGCTATCGTGTGGGAAGTGATGTTGCACAACTAATTCAACATCAGGAATATCAATGCCTCGAGCTGCCACATCGGTAGCAACCAAGACACGGCTACGACCAGCACGGAAACCATCCAGAACCCGTTCGCGTTGGCTTTGGGCGAGATCGCCATGAATCGCTTCAGCTTCAAAACCACGATGAATTAACTCGAGCGCCAATTCGTCGCAATCGCGTTTGGTACGGGTAAAAATAATTGTGCGTTCAGGAGCTAAAACGGTCAGCATATCGGCTAAAACTCGGGTGCGTTGCACTGGTTGAATTTTTAAACTATGGTGTTCCACAGTGGTTGCTTGTGAATGCGATAAATCGGCGATCAAATCGATTTTGGCAGCATTCTTTTGGTGCTTGGCTGCCAAGCGTTCCACCCAACGAGGCATGGTGGCACTAAACAACATGGTTTGGCGATTAGCTGGGGCACTCTCGAGAATTTTTTCAACTTGATCTTGAAAACCCATGCTCAGCATTTCATCGGCTTCGTCTAACACAACAAACTCGAGTTCAGAAAAATCAAGATTATTACGATCCAAATGATCTTGAATTCGACCAGGCGTACCAACAATCACATCTACGCCATAACGAATTGCGCGTTCCTGCATGGCATAACTGGTACCACCATAAAATTCTTGCACCTCGAGTACACCCAGCAAAGCAAATTCTTTAGCAGTTTGTTTAGCAAGTTCACGGGTTGGAGCCAACACCAAAGCCCGAGGCAAACGCCCTTTTTGGCGGCTCGGTTCGAGTTTAGTGACAATTGGCAAAGCAAAAGCCAGGGTTTTACCCGTACCAGTACGAGCACGACCAAGAATGTCACGACCTTCAAGCGAGAACGGTAAAGACTCAGCTTGAATTGGCGTGGGGACGGTAATTCCTCGGGCGGCAAGGCTCGAGACGACAGCAGCAGACAACGGATAATCCGTAAACATGGGGTATTCCTTTCGGGGTCGCAACTAGAGACGTTTCTCGAGAGAACATCTCTCTAAACAACTCGCTCTTTCGCGCTTAACCCAGAACCATCCCGTGCCTACGCGACCCTACGCATTTTTGACTTTGCGTATAACGCCATCCTCTTGATGGCAACCGCAACAGTGTAGACAAATTCAAATGAGAATTATGAGGAAAGCAATCGGACCAGGTCTTTGTAGACTCGAGACCGATGACCAATTGCACGAACAAGCATGATTGTTTCAGACTCAAACCGATAAATAATTCGGTAATCACCAACCCGAAGTTTGAATAAACCCTTGAAATTCCCTTCCAACGGGTCTGGTAGCACATCATTATTCAGAAACCATTGTAAACGCTCAAGGATTTTAGCTTGCAAACCTGCATCAAATTCGTAAAATTGTTTTTTTGCTAAAACACCAAACTCGAGTGTTAAACCTACCACTTCAAACCCACTGAAGCAGCAAGTTCTTGAACACTGATACGACCCTCCGATGGCTCAGGCTGCGACAAAATTGCTATAATTTCATCGCTTAACTCCAGACCAGCATCGGGATCAGCTTCACGCATGGCATCCCACACAGTTTCCCGAATTAAACTCCGCAACTCAGCAACAGTTAAATCCGCCACTTTTAATTCAGCAACACTGGACATAGAAAAAGTCTAAACCCTCGAGTACAAAAAATCTAGCTGCAACTTTTATGCTAGTAACCTCATACAATACAAACAATGTCGCAAGTCTGCCCAAATTGCTTAACACCCAACCCTAGCAATACAAGTGATTTTATTGAACCTCTTACATAAATCCAAATTGTTATCAAGAACCGAGCGACCACAAGGGTTGCGCCTTACAAAAACCACGTCACCATCGTAGGGATGGGTCTTGTTACCCACCCTTATGGGAGGAAATTTTTCTACTTATGCAAGAAGTCTATTGAAGTAACTGCCATTACGAATCCAATAATTGATTTATAATCAGCATCGTGCCATCGCGCCGAGTTGCCATGTTCGGCGCATTGTCTTCTCGAGTCATCACGCGCTGCCCCAGTTGCAACACGGGTTGCTCCTCATCGTCGTATTCAATAGGTAATTGGCTTTGCTGCCCGAAACGTTCGCTCAGTGCTTCTTGCAACCATGCTGAGCGCTCTGCTGATACAACTTGCACGGCTTTCACCAAGTCCTCAAAAATTTGCTGCTCGAGTCCAATTGTTAAACCCATACCCAGCCCAAGGTTCGACACAGAACGCCTGACATACCCTCGGCTCGAGAATTCTCGAGCGCGATTTGCTTCGTCGGTGCGGTTGTACAACTGCCGTCGAATCAATGCCCTTGCCATGTTTGGGAAACCCAGCGCCAACAACCAGCGTCCATAATGATGCTCGAGCAATGCCGAACTTGGAAATAAGCCAGTGTGCTTGGCAAATCCGCGTGGTTTAACCATCACTACTTTGGTCAGTAAACCATTGTAATGCTGATTAACCAGCGCTCCAACACAAACCCCTTCGGTGGTCATGCTTGAGCCGATCCGCAAGGGTAACCAAGGTTCTATTTGTTGTGTTGCTCCTTCTGGCACGGTTTTATCAAAGAACTTAGTGGGGAATTTCTGCTGAGTTGTGCCTTTGCACTCGAGCAGCACTGACCAATCGGTTTTTGGATTGTAAAACCAGTAATCAGGGCGTTTTTTTCGACCTGCTTTTAAGCCTAAATCCTCAAAATGCACAAAGTACGTTAAGCCTAATTCTTCCATCAGTATCAAGCCAAAGGCATCACCGATTTTAGCGCTATAACTGGTTAGTATCGAATCTTTGAAACTCTTGTAATACATGGGGTGTAACAAAAAATCTTTTCTCGAGTCAAAAAATTCGTGTAATTCTAAGTAACCACTGACCACCCGATTCCATGCTTGTTGTGCGGTCATGCGGATGCGTATTTGTGCATGTGCCATTGCAAGAAATAACTCTGGTTGACTAAATTCAAAATCTGTTTTTTTACTGAGGAATTTGTTGCAATTGGGATACTCGAGGATGGTGTGTTTCATGGTGTCCTTTTACTGGTTGAAGGCTTGGTGTAGTAGTGTCGTACAGGTGTTGGGCTTGGCGGAGTCCTTCGATTTATTGGGTGCAGAGGCGTTCGTGGCGCTGGACAATAAGCGCAAATCTCTGCTAGGACTTGAGTTACCCAAATACTTTTTCCACAAATCGCTTGGTAATATCTCGAGGATTGGTAATGGCTGTGCCAACCACAACACCGCTTGCGCCTAGAGCAAAGGCTCGAGTGACGTGTTCTGGTGTCCAGAATCGCCCTTCGGCTATCACGGGGATTCGCACGGCTTTGATGATTTCCTCGAGTACCGCAAAATCTGGCTGATCGGTTTTTCGTTGCGCGGTTTCAGGTGTGTACCCTGCCATTGTGGTGCTGATAAAATCCGCGCCAAGTGCTTCGGCTCGAGTGGCATCTGTGAGTGTGGCACAATCGGCAAATACTTTTTTACCCGCCGTGTGAATCGCGGCGAACATTTGCTCGAGTGGCACTGGTCGGGTGCGATGCGTGACATCTAAGGCGATGCAGTCCGAACCTGCGGCGATCATTTCGGCAATACTCTCGAGGTCTGGTGTGATGTAGACCTCAAAATTGGCTAGGTCTTTTTTCAGTAATCCAATAATTGGTTTGTCGGTAATGCTGCGAATAGCGCGGATGTCCTCTGCGCCGTTGGCACGAATTGCCCCAGCCCCACCTTGCAAAGCTGCTAACGCCATTGCTTGCATGTACACAGCGCCCGTCAGCGGATTATCATCACGGGCTTGGCATGACACAATAAAACATGGTTTCTCAAGCATTTAAGATCAGAGAAAAGTCAAAAGAGGAAAGCCGAAAGCCCTCGTACCCTTTTCTTTCCTCTTTCCTCCTTCCTCTAGCTTTTAATACTCGAGATAAACGGCATGTTGCGATCAAAGTGCGCTCGGTCTAAACCGTAACCGTAAACATAGGCATCGGGGATTTCAAAGCCAAGGTATGCCACTGGCACTTCGACTTTGCGTCTCGAGGGTTTAGAAAGTAACGCGGCGACTTTGACACTGTTTGGTCCGCGCCCCTCGAGGTAATGCAGCAGGTAACTCATGGTTAAACCTGTGTCCACAATATCTTCGACCAGAATCACTTCGCGCCCAGCAAGTGGTAAGGAAAGGTCTTTGACCAGTTTGACTTCGCCACTGGTTTTGGTTTCCACGCCATAACTCGAGACAGCCAGAAAATCCACGGTTAATGGGAGTTGAATGGCTCGAGTTAAATCTGACATAAAGTGGTACGCACCGTTGAGTACGCAAATCAGGTGTGGTTGCGTACCCGCGTAATCTTGGCTGATTTTTGCACCAAGTTCTTTGATTCGGGTTTGAATTTGATTTTCGGTAATGTGGACTTCGCCATCACCAAGTTCAAAGTAATTCATTGAAATTTCTTTTTCTGAGCAAAAGCTCGAGAGAACGCATACACCCCAGCCGCAACGACAACAAGGCAAACCAATGGGTATTGAATAGCCAGAAAAGGAATTAAAACGCAACCCAGAATGGACAGAACCACAAAGATCACAACATTCAGAACAATTTTCATAATGCCTAGTTTAGCAAATCTGAGCGCGTAGACCAATGGCGCAATTGTGGCAGCCAAAACCGTAGCGGCGAGGCATGCCTCGCCACACAAAAACCGTATTCGCCTTAAACCAAGTACAACCGATTATCCTCGAGTTGGTACAAGAGTGGCACAATGCTGATATTTGGGTATTTGTCGCGCAGACGTTGGGCTTCGAGTTTAACGAATTCGATTTCGTTTTCGATTTCAAAAAATGGGGCGTATAGGAAAAAGTAATCTCGAGCTTCTTGTTCGTTCCAGCCGACTTCGATCATGCCTTGAACAAAGGTGGGTAAGCGGCGGGTCAGTCCGACCATACCGCAGTTGTTATGGGCAATCAGGGCAATGTGGCGGACTCCGCCAATAGCCAGAGCGTATGAGACTCGGAATTCGTTGTGGCGTAGGTTTGCGCCGCTGGTACGGAGAACATAAGCAAAATTATCGGGGATGTGCAGGGTTTTGCGGTTATCCATGCACATGCCGACCAGTAGCTCAGCGCGTTCGTATTTCTCGAGGGGTGCGCCTAAGTTGTGGTAAGCCAGTAATTTGCCGATGGGGGTGTTTTGGTACTCGAGTGGGATATCTGAGAGGGTATTGACGGGGAGTAATTCATTCATGATTTAGGCTCAATGACGTAGACAATACCACCTGAAGCGCCAATCCAGGCTTTCTCGAGTTGGGAGCGTTTGTAAATGCGGCGAACTTGGTTATCGGTAGCGGCAGCGGGGTCGTTGACGATGGTATCGCCTGTGGTGGTAAAGCCTCGTAGTACCAGTAAGTGTCCGCTGCTCGAGGGCAGGGCAGCATTATCAAGTTTGCCTTCGTCCCAAGCGATGCTGAGAATTAAAGGGATACCTTTGTTAATATATTTTTCGGCTTCGGTCAGGCTGCTGAGACGGTGAACGTAGGCTTTTGTGCCTTTTGATGCGGCGTAAGCAACATTAAATGACCAGTTGCCTGCTCCTGCATATGTGCTATCCCAAACTCTTTTAGCTGCTTCTGGTACGGTATCGGCAAGTTTTGTGCCGAGTTTATTGCTCCAGTACTCGAGGAGCATGGTGGTGCTGGTGGGGCTACACCAGACTTCACCGCCATTAGGGTAGATCATCTGGGAGCGCATTGGTACAGCTACGTCTTTGCCCCATGCTGTTTGATCAGATTTTGTGGCAATCACTTGGTAGTGTTGGTTGGCATCGCTGAGAACAGCCGTTAAACCTGTCAGGGTCGGAGTGATATCAGTGGTTTCGCTGCTGAGAATAACGCGAATTTGTAAGCCATCTGCGAGGCTACTGAGGGTGAGTGTATCGGTTTCGACACTACCAAATTTATCTTTTTGTCTGGAAAAACTACGTCTTGATAAGTTTGGATCGGTACTCCAAATACCCATTTTGTAATATTTTGACCAAGTGCTACCAAATCGTGCTCGAGCCTCTAATTGCAATGAGGTTTTAGCTGGGGTGATGACATTCCATGAAAACACAGCTGTATCAAATCGGGCTGGAATAATGGCTGTTTCAAGAATGCCTTCTTTACTTTTCTCGAGTTTTATTTCGACGGCATTTCCTTTTTTGCTACTCAAGCCTGTTAGAGTTGCGCCTTGTAAGTCATCGTTATCAAATCCTGTCCAGAGGGTAACTCGTGGTAACTGGGCTGCTTGTGCCACGAAGCATAAAGCAGTGAGTAATGGTAGCCATAGCCAATTCTTTTTCACCGTCACATTGTACACAAGGTGACAATAAAGATCATAATTTCTTTCGAGCAGCGTAAATGGCTAGGCTCGAGATCACCATCATGGCAGTGGTCAGTAAAAAAACACTTTGAATACCAGATTGTCCGCTCAGCCAAGCGCCAACACTAGCACCAATCAAAGGTGCAATACCACCGAGCATGGCGTTACGCCAACCTTGTAAGGTACTCATCAGGCTGCCCGCTCGAGCATCCACCATGCGGACGCTACCAACAAAAAAGAGTCCAAAAGCAAAGCCTTGTAAGCAGGCAGTCAAAATCATCCATTGTGCATTGGGCGCAAGAGCGTAGGATAGATGTGCAAGGCTGTACAAAATACCTGCCAGTAACAGAGTACCTGCATCACCAATACGTTTAGCTAAGCGTTTCTCGAATTGCATACTGGGTAATTCGGAAAAAGCAATTAAGGCATAAAACAAACCAATTTGCGTAGCATCACCACCAAGTTGCGAAATTCGTACACTGTAATACGGTCCAACAAAACCTAAACCCAGTCCAATCAGTAAATTAACCAATAAAATGACCATTAAACCCTGCTCGAGACGTGGTTGTACAACAGCTTCGGATGTGGTTTTACGCAACACTTCATCTGGCTCGAGGTCTATGTCTTGGCTAGGCTCGAGTTTGCGTGCCAGTGGTGCTGTTGCCATTAAACCCAATCCTGCTAATAAAAACATCGGGGCATAACCAGTTTTAGCATAGACAAAGCCCATGATGCCGCTGATGGTGGCAAATGAAAAACTACCCCATAAACGAATACGTCCAAATTGCAAACCATTATTGCTTGCCATACGAGCAATTAAACCATCACCAACTGGCGAGACTGCACAAGCAAAAATAGATGTCACAACCGAAAGTATCAATGCACCAACAAAATTTTGCACAAAGACACCAAGGGCTAAACTTGCGCCCATCAGCAATAAACTATTGGCTAAAATAACGCGGTGAGTACCCCTTGCATCGGCAATTCTCGAGAGGATAGGCGCTAATGTTAAACCTGCTATCGGACCAAAAATAGCGAGGATTCCCAATTGAGCTGGTGTAATACCAAGCTGTGTCCAACGCACACTAATAAAACCAGCAAAGGCACCAATTGCGCCCCAAAAAGCAATGTAATACACCGAGGCTCGCCAGTAAACCGTCACAAACAAAAGTGTAACCGATAAAAGGCTGACAGAGCGGGTTATACTAGAACCGTGCTGCAAATCCGTGAATTCCAACACGCCGATTACGAAGGGTTGGCATGGCTTGAGAATGCGCTTTTTGCCACACAAATCAGTGCTTTTGAACTCGAGCAGCGCGATATGGCTCGAGATACCAACCTTGGGTTTATGCGTTTAGTTGCCTTGTGGGGTTGGGGCGAAGTGATTGGTTACATCGAAGCAACCCAGCGCCCAGCACCTTGGTTTTCTCGAGGTGAAGTGCGTCTAGCAGTGCGTGAAGATTTTCGGCGGCGTGGTATTGGCGGGGCTTTACTTGGTGTACTCGAGGCAACACTGCGCGAATCTGGTAGCGATGTCATTTTGTTATATACAGGCGAATTTGATGCTGGGATCAATCATTTTTTATGGCATCGTGGGTACAGTGAATCGTTTCGTGGTTATTCGCAATGGTTGGATGTGACGCAAGTCAACCCAGAAAATTATCAAGTGGATTGGCAAAAGCTCGATCAACACAACATTCACTTAAAACCCTTATCGCATTTACGCCACGAATGGGATTGTGCCGAGAAATTTTATCAACTCTACTTAACCCTCGAACAAGACGCACCTCGAGCTGACCAAGCTTATATAGCACCCAGTTTCGAGGAATTCTGCGCCAACAATTACGACAGCCCCAGTGCCATCCCTGATGGTGTAACAATTGCTGTACAAAACAATCAATTTATTGGCTTGAATATTTTGTATCTCGACTCGAGCGGACGGATTTTGCACAATGGTTTAACAGGTGTGCGCCGCGAGCAACGCGGACTCGGATTAGCCCTTGCACTTAAACTCGAGGGAATTAAGTTTGCTCAATTTCATGGTTTTGCTGGTATCACCAGTTTTAACGCCAGCAGCAACACGCCAATTCTGCGTTTAAACGAAAAACTTGGCTTTCAGCGCAGCCCAGCGACACTCGAGTGGCGTAAAAACTTGCAGTGATTTTTTGGGTATGCCCAAGGGCAACTCGAGCAAAGGATAATTTCTCCTGAAATGTAAGGGGTTCTTGGAAAGTTTGCAACTTATCTGCACCAAAATAATTAGTTTGCTTACTGAAAAACCTTGTTCATCACTTTTATGACCTAAGCTCAAGCTAGAGAAGTTTTTAGAATTCATTTTATTTGCTCGAGATACATCAACAATAGCCTATCAAGATCATGAATTTCATAGTTATAAAAAATACAGTAATGCTCTGAGTGCATCACATCCATAAAGTCTTGTTCAAACAAAGAAGCGTCAAAGAATCGTTTCAAGCCGTATAGACCGTGCCCTTGACCCATCTTATGAAACTGCTTAGGGTGGTTTGATACCCAACTCGAGACAGCATCCTGTGTGATAAGCCCTAAAAAACCTGTTTCCTCGAGCAATTGCAGTGGCTGCTCCCCATGAAAGTAAAACAGGATTACTCGAGCCTTTTGCGCTGGTGTAAGTTCAGAAGATAGTTTTCTGGCTTGAGTTGCCGTAAAACAAAACCAAAGTAAAGTTTGATTTGGTGCGACATCTGCTTCTAGTTTCGATTTTTCCTGAGCAATCAAGTGTTTGCCCAATTTTGATTTTAGTAACTTGAGCACTTCGTAGACCTGCTCTTGTAAAAGCGTCAAGTCGTCTTTTGAAAGTGTTCCTTCATCAATAAGTGGGGTAAAATCGAGAATGGGTTGTATTACTGGTGTCATTTAATGTTCTCCAATGGTTGCGCGACTTGCCCACTAGCTAATGGCTTGACTTGAAGCTCTATGTCGTAATTCACCCACATTTTATCACTTCTCGATAATCCATATTTTTTCAATAAATCATCATGAACTGCTTTCAAAGTTGGGGTGCGTCGCTCATAAAATTGCATATATGAGCCAATGTCCGTGAATTCTGCTTGATTTGATGTAATCACTTTCGCACCTGTGATTTCATGTCCTGATTGGATGATACTGGTATCAGCGTATTGAACCGAATGGGTTTTTAAGACGCCTTCATTAAGTGGTATTCCTTGGCGGCGTAACGTTTCAAGTTGCAAAATGGCATCAAAATTCTGAATTGTACTCATTTTGACTGTCTTTACACCGCCAAAATCCACGCCTAACCGCTTCATCTGATACATGGTCATATAGGTGACTGTTGGTATTCCTTTTCCGGCTACCAGCGAAACCGAAGTGTTGTCAATCCAGTTAGGTAAATCATTTAAAAATGCTTCTTGCAATTCAATTTTTTGCGTATTGGGATTATAGGATCGAACAAATGAACCATTTTTACCCGTAGGGCTTGTGACTGTAGTTTGTAATGTTTTTGTACCATCGGCTGTGATATTGATTCGTGAATCCTGAAAATTCCATCCTTTCGGTGGAACAGACACATCAACAGAATCATACAGTCCCGCGACTGGTGCTCGTACCCGTCCTCCAGTGCTTGGCGCAGCAATTTCTCCTGTGCCTGGTGCTTTGGGTTTACTTGAGAGCGAAGTTTTGTACTCGGCAATTTTCTTATCAAAAACCTTGATTTCTTCTTGAATACTCAGTTTCTGGGCTTTTGATAATTTCTGTGTTTCCAAAGCCGATGCTCGAGTGGCAATCATTTTCTCGAGCTTAGCGATTTCTTGTTCTATTTCCCAAGCTCGAGACATTGGCGCGGGTTTGCCGTTGCGTTTAACCCAGTTGGTGAATTGGTCTCGTAATGCACGGAGTCTACCTGAGAAATTAGCGTACATTCGCATGGCATCAAGTGCTTCGAGATGTAGTAATAAGTCGGCTTGATTAACTTTTACGCTACCCACTTCAATACGAACGTTTTTGAGCACCCCAAAGCTACCTTTATCGCCAACTACTCGGATCACACTTGGCTCAAGGCTGGGGTTGAGTTTTAACGTGGTGTTGTTGCGGTAACTGGCGGGTAGCACATTGACCAATTCGCGTTCAGCTTGGTTCATGGCTGTAACAGCACGAGTTGTGCTGTTACCTCCTAGGTTTTTAGCACCAAAGGCAAGCAGTGTTCCGTTGATGGCTAACCCAGCGAGGATTCGCACAATGCGTTGAATCTTTTCTTCTCGGCTGAGGTTGCTACTAGCAATGTCATCTATTTGTTTAATACTCGAAGCAGCAATAATAATCCCCTGAGCACCATTTAAGGCAAAGTCAGTGATAATTAAGTACTGCCCTGCTTTACTGGCAACTGCTTTGCTTAAAGCAACTTCGCCACCTTTGGCTAAGGCACGTAGACTTCGTACTGCACCTCCAGCACCAATTAAACTCGAGGCAATACCTAGAATATCAACAGCCACATTAACCCCACTGGGTTTAGCTTGTTTTAATTCGTCCGCAAGGGCTAGACTGCTCGAGACTCCACCAGCCGCTGCTGCTGCTAAGAATAAGTACCCTGCGGCTACTTGTCCCCCTGGAATTATAGCTGCCACTAGTCCTGCTGCAGCTAAACCAATGGATGCCCAACCAATGCCATCTGCCCATGACTCGAGGGTAGATTTGCCATCGGTTTTGAAGTTCCGCTCGAGTTCTGGTATGCCATTGGCATTTTTAGGGATTTGTAATGCAATTTGACCTTTGGGGTATTTGTTAGCTTCGTCGAATAACTCGAGGGCTTCGGCTGCTGAATCGCCTTTAAACTCGATTCGTGGTGCGCCTGGTGATAGGTCAAGTAAAGTCACACCACCTTTGGTGTTCGGACCAATAAATAAGTTGATTGGTGTGGCAACAGCTGTTGCCTGATTAATAAAAACCGATTTAATGGCGACTTCTTTACCTGCTACTAGGGTTTTAATAGCTTTATCGCCTTGTACTACGTAGTCTTGCCATTGGTCGTATTGTGCTTGTTGTTCGGAAGTTAGTACAACTTGGCGGTATGTGGCTTCGCCGATCTTATTATTTTTAGCATCGTATTCGTTGCAAATGATGTTATAAATATTCGGGTATGCGATGACAAATCGGGCTTGGGGTTTATTGCCTGGCATGATGTACGCTAAGCGATTATCAATGTATTCGCCTTGGTATCCAAAGTAGTTCTTGGTTGCCATTGTTTTCGTTTCTTCAGGAACGGCTCGCCAAGAAAACCGAACTGCTCCTGTTGTTGGTTTAATAGCGTATGTGTACTCAGGCGGTGGATTACTAGGGCTGATGTAACTTGCCCCCGAAGCTGGGTTACTACCTGTGCTAGTTATGCGTTGATCTTCTCGCATATTCTCGAGTAACCCACCACCTGATAATTGTATGGATTGCATTTCTTGCATGGCGCGGAAAGGCACATAATCAGGGGCTGCCTCAGCGCTTTTTAATGCTTGACTAGCAATATCTTCAATTTTACCAACCCGTTGCGTAAAGATAATACGCAATTTTTCTTTTGGCGATGTTACCTCGAGAACAACAAGATGATCACCAGTAATATCCCAATCTTCACCTGTCCAAATAGCTTTACTGGGTCCTTCAAAAACAGCAGGTATATTTCCTTTGACTGTTTTTGGATCATTTTGCACAAACCAACGAAATTGCCTTGGGTCTTTGTAATCTGATGATTGATATTGTGGTCCTTCACCATCATCAAAACCATAATTAATTTCTGTTCCCACAGGTACGACTTTTAAGGCTGGTTCACCAACCAAAGCAGGTTGACCTTTGACTTCACCTCGACGGTATAAGCGTTCTTGCACAATGACACGGAAACCATCACTGGCTTTTTGGTTACTCGCACTTATACCACCCTGAGCTTGGAAGCGCATATTGGCTTGGGCAGATTTTGTTTTTAAATCTTCTGCTTCACCTTGATTCAGTCCAACCCACATTCGCCCTGCTTTGATTTCTTGTGCATTTGGTTTTCGCCAGTACGTCCAACTACGCCCATTATTTTCAAACTTAAAATCGCCATTTGCATTTGTATGGGTTTCTGCCAGACTTTTATCAAAACCTAGTTGTACTAAAAGGCGAACCATAAGTTCTTTTTTTGTATCCACCGAGGCATCCACAGGTACGTAAATACCATCACTCGTCGATTTTTGCGAAGCACTTACACTACCAGCACCACGGTCACGTTGAATTGCACGTTTACGTTGGACGGGTTGGGAGAGTTGACCAATTTGCTCAAGTGGTTTTGGGAAACCCATGTAATCTTTTAATGTGTTACTTTTCTGCTCGAGAATACTTTTATTCGCAACAGCTTTCTGACCTTCAATTTGAGCAGCACTTTCTAAACTAGGACTCGAGTCAATACCAGCACTCACCATTCCAGTTGCTTGTTGAATGGTATGAGCAGTTTCATGAGCTAAAAGTTCAAAGCCAGCACTCGAGTCAGGATCGAATTTACCATTTTGAAAGAAAATATGATTACCAGTCGTAAATGCAATCGCATTCACGTTCTTAGCGAGTTCATGCGCTGTGTTATCTGTATGAACCCTCACTTTGGATAAATCAGTATTAAAGTGCAACTCGAGTTGTTTTTGAATGGCTTGTGGGAGTGGGTTTCCTCCACTTAGTTGAGCAGCTATTCGATCTGAGATTCCTGTTTGCTTTTCAGACTCGAGGGTTGTATTGGTTTGCAAGGCTTTTCTTTGTAACTCGAGGTCATTATCACTTTGGGCTAAGGCTCTTTGTAATTCGAGATTCAGGTTTGGAGCATTGCTAATAGCAGCAAAAGCACTCGCTCGAACTGCTGTATTCTCGGTGTGATCAACAAAACGTTGAATTGCACTGGCTAGTTCACTCATTGGAAAACGCTGCACTCGAGCATACGAAATCAAGGTTTTACCAGCATCTTTGCAACGTTGCAAAACATAAGCTTGTTCAATTCTCGAGGCTTTCATATCCGTTGTTTGGGTAATGAAATGTTCTGCTACTCCAGCAAGCGTGGGATTCTTGCCTCGTTGTAATGGCACATCTGGTCGGCGAATACTTTGCTCGAGAGATTCAGCGTTTTGAGTTTGATGTTGCACAAGTCGTTTTGTGTTGTATTCCTTTTGCAAATCCACAGTGGAACGCATGACCACGACTTCATTCTCTAAGTTTCGCCGATCTCGAGCTGTTGCTTTTTGAATGATTTGCAAGCGTTGTTGAGCAACTCGAGTTTGAACAACAAACTCTTTTCGACGTTGAATCTCGAGACTTCGAGCACGTTTTGCAATTTGTTCTTGTTTTAATTCAGCTTGTTGCGTTTCTCTAGCTCTTTGTAACTCGAGTAAATCAATTTCTCGAGGTTTAATCGGTTGTCGTAAAGCAATAGAGGATTGTTTGACTCGTTGCACCACCGTTTTCGCAGCTTCAGGTTTTTTGACTTCCTGAATCTGTGTTGGGCGATGCAAGCGTACTTGCGACATGAATTAAAGTATATACTCAATTTCAATATATCCATGAGAGACCACAAAAATTACTTGTCAGACGAAAAAGATGATGAGAATCACCTCATACAATGCCTCTTAGACTACCGCTATGCTTGCTTCTCGCGTTACACTACCGACAATGACCTCAACTCCTGCTGCCTCGAGTACCCGCTCGCAATTTGTGAAAGCGGCTCGAGCTGTGTTGCAACCTTTGTATGCTGTTTACGAAAAACGTCTTGAAGCAGCAGTACGTGCAGCAGCTATGCCTAAACACATTGGTTTGATTTTAGATGGTAATCGGCGTTTTGCTCGAGCACTTGGTTTAGATGGTAAAGCGGGGTACGAATTTGGGGTGGATAAAGCCCATGAGGTACTGGGTTGGTGCTTAGAGCTTGGTATTCCTGCTGCAACAATCTGGGTGATGTCTACTGATAATTTTACAAAACGTGATGGCGAAGAAGTCAAACACCTAATGCACCTGTTTGAACGCGAAGCCCGAAATTTAGCCAAAGACCCACGGATTCATGGCAACCGTGTCAAGGTGCGTGCCATTGGCAGACACGATTTGTTTCCCGAAGTTGTGCTGGCGAGTTTACGTGACCTCGAGAGTGCCACTGCCCATTACGATGGTATGAACCTGAACATTGCAGTGGGTTATGGTGGACGCGAAGAAATTGTGGATGCAGTTAAACAATTATTACTGAATAAGGCTAAAGCTGGCGAAACCTTAGAAAGTGTTGCAGCCAATCTCGAGCCTGAAGCCATTGGTCAGCATGTGTACACTGCTGATTTACCCGATCCCGATTTTATTATTCGTACCAGTGGTGAGATTCGCTTGGGTGGTTTTATGCTTTGGCAGAGCGCGTATAGCGAATATTATTTTTGTGAAGCCAACTGGCCCGATTTTCGTCGAATCGATTTTTTACGGGCTTTACGGGCTTATCAAGCTCGAGATATGCGATTAGGTAAGTAGGCTTTTATCTCGAGAAGATTCTCAGAATTACAGGAATAAATAAACTTAAACCAATCAGTAAACTGGCTAAACTCGAGAGGAGTACTGCGCCAGCAGCTGTATCTTTAGCAATTTTGGCGAGTGGGTGATAGGTTGGCGATACCAAATCCACAATGGCTTCTAAAGCTGTGTTCATCAGTTCTAAACTCATGACCAGCGCACAGCAAAAGACAATCGGGAAAAGCTGAATCTCGAGCAGAATTGCCAGAGGTATGACAATGCAACTGATTCTCACTTCGAGTCGGAAATTTCGTTCTGTGCGCCACGCGTAGCGCATGCCATTAACAGCATACAAAAAGTTTTTGATCCAATCGCGGTGTGGCGCATGACGCGGTGGGTCGGTGTTGGCTGGCATGGATTACAGCATAATGCTTCTTGGGGTAAACTGCTTCATGACAAATTACAGACAGGTCGGTAAGTCGGGTTTACGGGTTTTTCCTTTGGGCTTAGGCACCATGCAGTTTGGTTGGACTGCCGACGAAGCACGTTCTATCGAAATTATGGATGCGTATTATGCAGCAGGTGGGAATTTTATTGATACCGCCGATATTTACAGTTCTTGGGCAGCCAATAACGCTGGTGGCGTGAGTGAAGAAATCATTGGGCGTTGGGTGAAAGCTCGAGGTAACCGAGCCGATTTGGTGATTGCCACCAAAGTTCGTGGTGCAATGGGGCAAAATTTCTCGGAAGGACGCAATACCATTAAACAACGTGAAGGTCTCTCGAGAGGCTGGATTATCAAAGCTTGTGAAGATAGTTTAAAGCGTTTGCAAACAGATTATATTGATTTGTACCAAGTGCATTGGGTGGATGCAGCAACCCCAATCGAAGAAACTTTATCGGCACTTTCAGATTTGGTGAAAAAAGGCTATGTACGCTATATCGGTTGTAGCAATTTTGCCGCTTGGCGTTTAATGCAGTCTCTGTGGGCTTCGGACAAACACGGTTTCGAGAAATTTGTCAGTATTCAACCCGAATACAGTCTTGTCCAACCAACCAGAGCCAATTTTGAACGCGAACTTGCCAAAGTCTGCCTCGAATATGGTGTTGGTGTTGTGCCTTACAGCCCATTAGCTGGTGGCTTCTTAACAGGCAAGTACCGCCGTGGGCAGCCATTACCCGATAGTGTTCGCGCTGGTGGTATTGGCAGCAGCCGTATGAACGACCAGAACATGGACACCATCGAAAAAATAATTGAAATCGCAGCCGCTAAAAACTGCACCCCAACCCAAGTCAGTTTGGCATGGTTACTGGCACAACCTTTTATGACCGCACCGATTATTGGTGCAAACAACACCAAACAACTCGAGGATTCGATGGGTGTTGTCAATGTCAGTCTAAGCCCTGACGAAATTACTGCGATCAGTACAGTTTCAGATTGGACTCGAGCCAGAACTGAACTCGAGAATTAAAAGATGAAAGCAAAAGTCAAGAGCGGATAGGTTCTGCTTAGGGTAAAAATACTCGGTAGATGTAACCTAATACAGCGGCAAAGCACCAACCGTTAGCTGTGACCATGCCCCACGGAACTCGAGGCGGGTCTCGTAAGACTTTCCACCAAAAACCGTTGGGCAGTAAGCCTCTGGCGTATGCAACACCGCCGCCAACGTAAACAAGGGTGTATTCGATGACAAATCGTAAGCCAAGTTTGCCACCGCCCGATAAGAAACCAGCGACGGTAGCGGCAATCCAGACAATATGGGTGATGGTTAACAGCATGTAAAACGAGCTTGGCAAATCGGTTTTCTTCTGTCTCACACAAATAAAAGCCCAAATACATTGGGCTGCAAAACCAAGCAAAATTAGTCCAGATAAACCAAAGTACAAAGTTGACATACTTCATTATTCAGGAGAGATGCTAAAAACTCGAGGGACGAATAGCAGAACATCGTATACTAGAGATATGGGTCAACTCTCGAGCGCGGATCAGCAACTGGCAACGCTTCTAGTGCAATACGATGTGATGAGCGAATCGGCTTTGCAACGGGTTTTAGAACAACACGCCTTAATTGGTGGGCGTTTTGCTGATTACCTCATAGACACCAATGTGGTTCCAGAAGCGCGTTTGCTGCGTTTACTCGAGCAGTACGAAGGTTTAGGTTTGGTGAATTTTAAAACCCTCGAGTATATAGACCCTGTTATTACACAAATTATTCCTGCTAGTTTGGCACAATCGCAGATGGCTGTGCCGTTTCGTGTGGATGGTCAGCGTTTATATGTGGCTTTTTTGGATGTCCCTGATATAGATGCACTGGCTTCAATGAAAGGCTTTGCCGATTACCAAATTCTGATTTACCTTGCCCCTCGAGATGTGATGCGTTGGGCTGTGGCACGGCATTACCCAGAATTGGGTTTGATAGCAGCCGACCCTAAAACCTTGACGGATCCTTTTGAGAACCGCATTGGGAATCGTTTAATTGCCCAAGGTGTGCTGACCCCAGAGCAACTCGAGGATGCTTTACTCGAGCGCACCCCAGGTAAAGCGGGTCGTACAGGCGAAGTGTTGTTACGGCTTGGGTATATCACCGAAGCTGATTTGTACCGTGCTTTGGCAGCGCAGAATAATTTACCTTTTGTGGCAATTCCTGAGGAATGGAAAATTCCTGAAGATGTGGCTTTGTTACTCAGTCGGGTTGAAGCTGAACGCTGGCAAGTTGTGCCAATGCTATCTGATGACACCAGTGTGACTTTAGTAACCACCGAACCAAAAATCTTCACCGAACTACAACCTTTATTTGCTCGAGGTATCAAATTAATGATGTGTACCCCGACGCAATTAAAAATTCTCATCCAACAACTCGAGACAATCAACGAACCACTTTTGCAAAATTTATTACAACAAGGTGTGCTGAATTTCGAGCAGCGCAACGAAGTGCTTTCGTTATCCAGACGCGGACGTGGCACCATCGAAGAAGTGCTGGTGCAACAAGGTTTTGTTTCGGGTTCAGATATTTCCGAAACCACACAACAAATCGAAACCAATGCCAGCAACCAAGACCCTGAGCCAACCACCTTCTCTGAACGCTTAGCTCGAGGACTTGCTGAGCAACTTGGTTATGCGTTTGTTAACCCCATTACCGACCCACCAGATCTGAGTTTAGTTAAACTGATTCCAGAAAAAGTCATGCGGCAATACTCGTTATTCCCTAATCGCCGTGAAACCGATGGTATCAGTGTCCTGATGACCGACCCTCGTAATTTCTTTGCCCTCGACGACTTACAATTGCTACTCGGGCAACGCATTCGCCCAGTGGTGGCGGATCGTCTCGAGATTGAACGCTTAATAGATCAACAATTCCGTCCTACACCTGTTACCCCAGAACCCAAACCCGAAGTACAAGTCCAGAAAATTAGCGAAGAAGCGGCTGCTGAACCTGCCGAAGTTGCGTTGCTACGTCAATTGATCAGAGAAGAACTCGAGACATTCCGCTTGCAGTTACTACATGAGTTAAAAGCTAATTAAAGCCACACCTCAGAGGTAGAATCGCTCGCTTTTGCGAATTTATCTCGAGCCGCACAATTGTTTTTGTTCTCCAGTAGCTTCGTGTCTCTGGGTTATGCCATTTCGCTCATGCCCGAATATAGCAAAGCACGGTACACTGCTGAGCATGGGTAAACTCACCACGCATGTCTTAGATACCACGCATGGCAAACCAGCTGTTGGTCTCGAGATTCGCTTGTATCATTTTCCAAGTCGTGAACTGATTAAAACTGTTTTAACCAACGCCGACGGTCGAGTGGATGCACCTCTGCTCGAGGGAACACATCTTGAAACCAAGCAATACGAACTCGAGTTTTGTGTGGCTGAGTATTTCAAAAAAATGGGTTTAACTTTACCTGAACCTCATTTTCTCGAGGTTGTACCTGTGCGTTTTGGCATTGCCGATGCAACTGCCCATTATCATGTGCCCTTGCTGGTCTCCCCTTTTGCTTATAGCACCTATCGGGGATCATAAAATAAGCCCTTACCTTCATCTTTTTTAGGTCTCTATGCCACTTGATGCCACTACTTTAACCACTTTGACTTCCGAAGCCTTACAACGTTGCGATGATTTAGCTGCCCTGACCGAAGAACCTGGGCGTATCACTCGTACTTTTCTATCCTATCCAATGAAAGAAGTGCATACGCTGCTTTCGATGTGGATGCGTGAAGCTGGTCTGACTGTTCGTGTGGATGCGGCTGGCAACATTATTGGGCGGCTCGAGGGCACACAGGATACTCGAGCTTTGGTGATTGCTTCGCATGTGGATACTGTGCCTAATGCTGGTAAATTCGATGGTGTTTTAGGTGTGATGCTAGGCATTGCTTTGGCTCGAGGTTTGCAGATCAGTGGACAAAAATTACCCTTTGCGCTCGAGATCATGGCATTTTCTGAGGAAGAAGGTGTACGTTTTGCTTTGCCATTTATTGGTTCAAAAGCTGTGGTTGGATCTTTAACCTCGGAAATGCTCGAGAAACGTGATGCAAACGGCGTAAGTGTTGCCGAAGCAATTCAGCATTTTGGCTTGAACCCATTCGATATGGTCAACGCCAAGCACAAGGCTTTACTTGGTTACTTAGAACTGCATATCGAACAAGGTCCAGTGCTCGAGTCTAAAAATTTAGCTTTGGGTGTGGTACAAGGCATTGCTGGGCAGACTCGAGCCAGTTTGACCTTAACAGGTAAAGCCAATCATGCGGGCACAACTCCTATGAATCTACGAAAAGATGCTTTGGTGGCAGCCGCTCAGGTGATTCTCGAGGTGGAACGCTTTGCTAAGAGTTTACCTAATTTGGTTGCCACGGTTGGCATGATCGAAGTCACGCCTGGAGCTGGTAATGTCATACCAGAAACCGCCACCCTCAGTTTAGATGTGCGCCATTTAGATAATGCTACACGCAAACGAGCTGTCGCAGAAATTCTGGATTTTGCTTGGCAAATCGCTCGTAAACGCGATTTAGCTTTCAAGCATGAAATTAAACTCGAGCAAAACGCCAGTTTATGTGATGAAATGCTAATCGGATTTTTAGGCGATGCACTCGAAGATTCAGGGCGGAAACGTTTTGAATTACCCAGTGGGGCAGGGCATGATGCAATGATTTTTGCTGATGTAACCCGTACTGCGATGCTGTTTATTCGTTCACCTGGTGGTATTTCGCATCACCCAAGCGAGAGTGTTTCGGTTGGTGATACTCGAGCAGCCTTAGAAGTGGCTTATTTGTTCCTTGAGAAAATTGCGTCTGCGCCTGCAATTATCTGGCAGTGATTGCAATACACTCGAGTTATGCCTCTTGTGATTGCTGCTCGGTTGCGGGTTCGTGCCCCAGAATTCATGCCTGTATTTGGTACACATGCCACGCAAAGTATCGAACAAGTCAAAACCGCTGCTGGCTGTTTAGCAACCAATTTTTTGCAAGATAATAACCTGACTTTTTGGAATTGCAGCATCTGGAAATCCGAAACGGCTATGCAAGCTTACATGCGTTCAGGCGCACACAAAGCTGCTATGCCAGACCTTGCCGAAACGTGCTGCGAAGCGGTTATGGCACGTTGGGAGCAAGCCGATGCCAGCATACCCAGTTGGCTCGAGGTACACGAAAAAATAGTGCAAACAGGTAAAGGTTCAAAACTGAATTATCCGAGCTTAGCTCAAGAAACTCGAGATTTTCCACTACCTCGAGTACTCACCAAGTAAAGCGCCTAAGCCTTTAATCGCACTGCTCGAGACTCGTAGATCGGCGTACTTAGATAGCGGTGTGACTTCTGGGTTGACTTCAATCAGTAACGCGCCACTTTCTTTGGCAATACGTCCAAGACTGGCAGCTGGTTCAACAAGACTGCTAGTCCCAATGACCAGCGCAACCTCGCATTGTTCAAAGGTTTTCCAAGCTTGTTCAAGAATGGCTCGAGGCAGTAATTCACCAAACCAAACAACATTTGGACGCATTCTCGAAGCACATTTTTGGCAGATTGGTGGTGGGACAAAATCTGGGCTTAAAGCTTGAACATGACTGCATTTTTCACAACGTGCCGTGGTGATATTGCCATGTAACTCGAGCACATTTTGACTACCTGCCCGTTGATGTAATTGGTCTACATTTTGTGTCACCACAGTTAAAGCTGTGCGTTGCTCGAGAGCAGCTAAGGCAGTATGCGCTGCATTAGGTTGCGCTGTCTGGCAGGTGATAAAGCGCTCGGCATACCATTGCCAAACCAGTTCAGCATTTTTTTCATACGCTACAGGGCTTGCCAATTCATGTGGGCTAAACCGCGCCCAGTAGCCCGTTTGAGCATCACGAAAAGTTGGAATACCACTCTCAGCACTGATACCAGCCCCTGTGAGAACAGCCACTCGAGCAGCGGTATTGATTTTATTTTTTGCAATCTCGAGATTCATGACAAGCAATATACGGTGTCCACAAGAAAATGCCATGCGTCAAACGACTTAAGTCATTTCATTTTGATTTTGGGGCAGGGCGAACACAAGGTTCGCCCCTGCAAGAACGATGTTTTTCGTAGGGGAGGGGCTTGTCCCCTCCCATGTGAGATTGAATTTGGTGACTTTCGCCCGAGGTCTAGTATCTTAATAACTGCATTACACGATTCCACCAAAAGCGCAAAGCTTTGGAATTCCGTGTGAAATACATCATCCTAACTCCCTAGTTTTTGTTTACATTATCCTAAGCCTTATTCTGTTAGCATTTTAGGTATGAATAGCAAACGCACACCCGATGAGGCATTTGAGAACCTCAGCAATTATGCTTTTGCACCACATTATCTCGAGGATTTATCAGGGTTTACGGGTTTGCGTTTACATTATCTCGATGAAGGCGAACGCCATGCTCGGCAAACTTTTTTATGTCTGCACGGGCAACCAACTTGGAGTTATTTGTATCGCAAAATGATTCCTGTTTTCTCGAGTGCAGGGCATCGTGTGATTGCTCCAGATTTATTTGGTTTTGGGCGTTCTGATAAACCTGTTGCAGAAAGTGATTACACCTTTGATTTTCATCGGCAATCTTTGCTGCGTTTGATCGAAAAACTGGATTTACAAAACATCACTTTGGTTTGCCAAGATTGGGGTGGTTTACTTGGGCTAACCATTCCAATGTCCATGCCAGAACGCTTCTCGAGATTATTAGTCATGAACACCACTCTTGCCGTTGGTAAAGCCCCAACCATCGCCAGTGGCTTAGCTTTTCAAGCATGGCGAACCTTTAATAAACTCAACCCCGATTTAGCCATTAGTAAATTGGTTCGTGGTAGCGAACCGTATATCAGTTTAGAAGAAGCCAAAGGCTACGATGCACCATTTCCTGACCAGAGTTACAAAGCGGGTGTACGAATATTCCCAGAACTTGTTCCAAGTCGTCCAGATGCACCCGAAGCAGCACTGGCTCGAGCTGCTAAGCAATGGTGGGCAAATGAATGGACAGGGCAGAGTTTTATGGCAGTTGGAATGAAAGATTTGATTCTCGGTGCAGCAGTGATGCAAGATTTACGTAAAACTATTCGCAATTGCCCTACACCACTCGAGATTCGCCAAGCAGGGCATTTTGTTCAAGAATCAGGCAAAGAAATTGCTTTAGCTGCCTTACAAGCATTTGCCCAGATTTAACGGTAATTTGCTCCCTCATCGCGTTTATATGCCCAGACTGCCAATACCAAAAACACCACGGTATAACCAAGAATCCACAGTGCATGCGTACCATCACCCGCAGCACTTGGCACACCAACGGCTGCTCGAGTCAGTTGTCCACCATGATAAGCAGGTAAAAATGGGGCAATATCTTGCACCATTTTTGGTAGACCATCCAAAGGAATAAACAACCCCGAAGCAAAACTCATAGGAAAGAAAATAAGATTGACCACTGGGCTAACTGCATTTACACCACGCACTGCATAACCGATAAAGACTGCCATTGCTGCAAAAGGTAGGACACTAAAAATAGCTCGAGCCACAAGGTTCAACCATTTACCAACCTCGAGTTGAAACCCAGCGCTGATTGTGCCAACAATAATCAGTAAGTTAATGGCAATTAGTGCAAGCAAAATGACTGAAACAATTTTTGCCACAAATAACATCCAAACTCGAGCGGGAGTAGTGCGAAGGTACTTATACCAACCTGTGTCTCGTTCGGTGGCAATGACGATACTCAGATTAAACATCACTGTTTGAATGACCGAGTACATGACAAAACTGGCTAGAATATACGCACCCACACTAAAACCATTGATTTTACCACTAGCGTTTGGTAAACCAAAAAAAGTCCAGAACATAATCGGAAATAACAACGTTGGAATCATCGAAGCTGGACTCCGCAGCATCCGCAGTAACTCGGCGCGAATCTGATTGAAAACATTCATGCTTGCCCCCCGATAATAGGCTTTGCTGCTGTTAAAGCCACAAATGCTTCTTCTAAGCCACCACCACGCACTTCTAAATCAGAAATCTCGAGATTACGGGCAAAAATTTCACGCAGCACTTTCTCGGGTTCTAAAGTGTATAACTCGGTAGTATCACCCACTTGGTGTTGTCTCGAGACAGCTGCTAAGTTTGTTAAAACATTGGGTGTAGCAATTTTAAAACGAATGATTTTACCACCCACCCGAGCTTTAATTTGCGCGGGGCTACCTTGGGCAACAATGCTGCCTTGATTAATCACCACAATGCGTTCGGCAAGTGCATCGGCTTCCTCGAGATAATGCGTGGTCAGAATAATGGTTTTGCCTTGCTCGGCAAACTGGCTAACTTGTTGCCAAAAACCACGTCTTGATTCGACATCCAAAGCAGCTGTTGGTTCATCCAAAAAAAGCACATCTGGGTTACCAATCACACTCAGCGCAAAACACAAACGCTTTTTTTGCCCACCCGATAAACTCGAGCAAATATTACTCGCTTTAGCAGTTAAATCTGCCATCTCGAGGGCTTTAGCCACACTGAGTGGCTTAGGGTAATAACCTGCAATTAATGCCAGTGCTTCCGAAACCCGTAGTGTACTTGGCACATCAGAATCTTGCAGCATCACACCAACTCGTTCTCGAGCTGTTGGGTCTTGTGGGTCTTGGGAAAAAATTCGAGCTGTACCACTATCAGGGCGGCGCAAACCAAGCATTAAACTAATGGTCGTGGTTTTGCCTGCGCCATTAGGTCCAAGAAACGCCACAACTTCGCCAGATGCAACATCAAAAGAAACATCATTTACCGCTTTAAGATTGCCAAATTGTTTAGAAACATTTTTTAATTCAACCGCTGGATTCATTGATTTCTCCTTGAAGTAAATCTGTATACGGGCAAAAAGCAATTTTCGTTCCTTTAATACTTCTTATTGATATTTGGTTCGTGCCACCATTGCACTTTCGGAGCAGTCGCAAAATTTGCAAATTCCGATTCGGCTGACACAGACTCGAGCGGATACTGCCACGGAATTTTTTGTAACGGACTGGCTGGGCTGTATTGCAAAAGCTCGAGCAATTGATCAAGCTCCTCGTTGGTAGTGCCAATATCCTCAGGTGTTTGACCCGCATAGATTTGCCACAAGTTACGACCTGTCTTAAATGCCATCAGCATATCCCGCCAATCGCTATAAGCAGCTTGCAGAGGTTGCGCTGCAATTAACATCAAATCATGAGCCTCTGCAACCGTTAGCAGCCCCATACAAACCCCACTGGTAGCCAGTTGCATAAAACGTACCAAATCCCAAGCAATCAGATTTTGTAGCGGTTGTTGCTGCATTGCCTCGAGTTCAGGTCTATGCCTATCTAAGAAAACACCACGCAAAACCTCGAGTAATTCACGGCGATTCGTCACGCCCCAGTCTCGGTCAAGCATGTGTTGCATAAATTCGGCTGGCTCGAGTGAATCTACGGCTTCGCCCCACCATGCACGATAAATCGCAGCCACAGCTAAACACCAATGATAACTCGAGGCGATAAACGCACTTTCTGCCCGATAAAAAAGAGCATTGGTTAAATATTTCGCCCGAATAACCTCGAGTTCGGTTTCACCATTTTCTGGTAAAGATAATTTCCACGGAATTTTCTGCCATAAACCATCGGGCTGTAACAACGCCGAAGCTTTGGCATAAATCGCTTGTTTAGCCAAAGCAATCTCAGGTACAGTCTGCCCAATCAATTCGCGATGCAGCACAAAAATTTCTGAAAACACCACCACAAAATCACGCCATGTCGCAAACAAAACTTGTAAACGCCGCGCATAACAAAACATCAAAGCATATGCTTCTTCTGACTCGAGCAACCGAGCATTCCAAGCCGCCCGACACATCAACAACCCCATTAACAAATCGTAAACCACTGGGTCGGACTGCACTCGAGTAGCATTCGCCCGTTGAAAAGCAGCAATATCGGATCGTTCGCCCTTAAAAATTCTAAAAACAACATCTGCCAAAATATCTTCTCGAGTACCACGATCTAATTCCTCGAGCAAAACCAAGAAATCATCATGATCATCTGCTACAAATAATTGCTCATTTGGCATACCAACAGCCTCGAGCAAAGGACTAAGCACCCCAAGCAACCAAGCATCACCTGCCGACATGAATACAGTTGGTTTACGTTTCCAAAACATGTTGATTACCCCTACCAAACCAACTTTTTTTCAAAATACTCAACAGCCATAAACCCACAAAAACAAAAAACCTTATAGCCGCATAAACTCGAGGTAGTAATTGCAGCAGCAAAGTATTTCCTCCTTGTTAAGCACGAATACAGCTGCTTACCAGCAAACAATACGTGTTAGCTTATGTGCCATGAAACCAACTATTGCACATAGACAATTTCTCACCCTAGAATCTCGAGCCGCCGCCGCATTTCTGGTTGAACCAAAAAATTTGCGCTTACTTGATCCATTTTTACAAAACGAACAAAGCATTGCCCAATTCGCCACTCAACTTGAACTCAACCCAAATGCTGCTTTCAAAATCGTTAAAAAACTCGAGACACTCGGATTTATTACTTGTACCAAAGAAATCATGCGACGTGGTAAACCCATTAAATTGTACCAAGCCACCGCACCAGCCTTCTTTGTACCATTCACCCATATTCCCGCTGAACACTTTATTGCCGAAATCACCAAAAGCAACTGGGAAACCATGCTTAGTGCCATGAATAAACTCTTTTCTGAAGGACGCTTAATCGAAGAAGGGTACGGAGCAATCACATCACATACACCCAACGGTAGAATCATGCTGACACCAGCAAAAGCCAATGGCGAACTTTGGGATGCTAGTGCCCCCGATTTTCCAGCTTTTGCCGCCGCATGGTTGCGTTTAAAACTCAGTTTTGCCGATGCCAAAGCTTTACAAACCGACTTGGTTAAACTTTACTCGAGTTACCTTGAACGCGATGGAAGCGGCGATTATTTGATGGGCATTTTTTTAATTGAAACACCACAAACTTAAAACCAAAAAGATTTTTACTTAAAAGCCCAGAATTAAGAAAAGTTGACTAGAATTTTGTGGTCATCAGCATCACTCGAGCGCTTGATAACCACACCAAAAAACTAAACTTAGCAGATCATCTTATCAGTCACGATGTCGTCCCTGATTTTCTAGCAATTGAATAAAGTGTTTTCTGAACCTGTCAGACTCTTGTTCATTCAAAGTTAGGATGTCCTGATCTCGATTTTTGTTAAACAAATCATTCTCGAGGTGAAACCTGCACGAGAATTTTTTCTGTGAAAAAACGATTCACTCCTTCACAGATTTTGTAGCAGTTTTTCACGGCTGATTCATGAATAGACATTACGATCAGCTTATAAGAAAATACGTTCAGCGAAACCAAATTTTGCTTACAATAACATTATGCTTCTGAAACGAATCCTTGTGTTGCACCACCCTCTGGGGTTCCATCATACAACCTCTTGTGTGTTGAAGACCATTTACAGCAGTTGAGACACTTTTGTTTCCCAAAGTTTGGTAAAAGCACTTTCCTTTTGTAGTTCGTTCTCGAGAAGAAGATAAATCGCAAAACCTTGTACATAAGGAGCTGACTGATGCCCAGAACTTTGATGATTTACTTGGTCACTTTTTTCCTTATGACAGGATGCAGCAAAAGACAGTCTAACTCTACGAATACCTTCAGCACACTTGATCTTTCCAAGGGTATACCCAATACCCTTGGTGTTTTAATCCACGACACAGGTAACGAAAATCTTGACCGTGCAAAGCAAGGAGGCTTCAAAATCATTCGCATGGATTTGGCGTGGTACGCGGTTGAATCTATCAAGGGTCAATACGATTGGAACGAGTACGACGCAGTAGTAAGCCGCCTCAAAGCCAGAGGGCTGCGCCCCCTTTTTATTCTCGATTTTAATAACCCCAACTACAGCGCAGGCAGTGAAATGGACGGCATTGATACACCCGAGGAACGCGAAGGCTATAAGAACTTCGCCGTTGCAGCCGTGAAACGGTATCAGGATTTGATCAACCCGCTTTGGGAAATCTACAATGAACCCAACCGCCCGACCTTCTGGAGTGACCCAAGCCCACTCGAGTACACGAACCTTTTGAAAGTTGTCGTGCCTGCCATGCGTCAGGCTAAACCCAATCTTTTTGTCATGGCTCCTGGCTTGGGACATGCCCCAGCACTAGACAAAACAGACAAACTTATCAAAGTAGATTTTGGCTATCTGGAAAGCACCTTTGCCTTGGGCATTCTGAACCATGTAGATGCCATCAGCATTCACCCTTACCCTGATGGTGAACCAGAACTCGCCTTAGACATTTACAATGACATTCGCTCTTTGATGAAGATATACGGCAAAACCCTGCCAATTATCAGCAGTGAATGGGGCTACTCGTCGGTGGCTGCATTTGCAAATACACCACAGCTTCACGCCAATTACTTAACCCGCATGTACTTAATCAATTTAAGTCAGGATGTTCTTTCGATTGGTTACAAATTAGAAGCAGGCAGCCCTGACCCAACTGCAGATAGTTACGAACTCGGCTTTAGTTGGTTCAATGCTAATGGTAGTGCAAAACCTGTTTATTCACAGGTGAAAACAATGATTCAGACGCTAAATGGTTTGTCGTTTGATAAACAACTACCCTCGAGCGAAAATGACTATCTGATGGAGTTTTCTAACAGCACAAAAACAATTTTGGCAGCATGGACGACACGCTCAGCACACACCATCAACGTTTATGGCAAACCCATCAACATCAGTGGCAAACCGATTTATATAACCAAGTGATAGCTCGAGTACCCATACGGCAACGCGTCACTCCTGATCTCAAGTTTTTTGATGTTCACACAGCTCGAGAACATCTTCTTAAACCAAGCTACTATTTTCTCGAGTATCTTCTTAGCTGGTTCTTGAATTTTATCCAGTGCAACTTTAAGACTTCCTGCTATTTTCGTTAAACCAGCAGCCGATGCTAGACTCAATGTCACTTTATTTTCTCGAGAATAGTTGGAATAGGCTTAAAGTCTACGATGCCAATTAAATCACGGTCAAAAAAGTATTCTTGCCCAAGGTACTTCGCAATTTCTTTCTGAATCAGAATCACGATCTCGAGGGGTTGGTTTTCATCATCAATTTGGAAACCAAAGTAATTTGTGTCCTTGAAATATTCAAGATTTGGGAAGACTGTTTTCATACCCTCCAGTTTTTCTTGAGAGAAGAATTCAATAATTTCGGGACCAAAAACAGTAAATGAATAGATACCAGGAAGATACTTAGAAAACTCGGTTCTCGAAGTGCCCACTGCGCCAATGCCTACTACGTTACTATCTTTGTAAGTTACTTTATGATGCTTAATCTTATACTCTTCTTCGCTGTATCCTGAAAGCAAAATGAAATTAATTTCGTTTACTATTTCAATTAAAATAGATTTTAA
The DNA here is from genome assembly GCA_013298595.1 of Deinococcales bacterium. Taxonomy (GTDB): domain Bacteria; phylum Deinococcota; class Deinococci; order Deinococcales; family JAAFIG01; genus JAAFIG01. The sequence continues at coordinate 40,341 of JAAFIG010000015.1, forward strand.
ATCTTTTATTTTAGTTTTTTGAGATAGAAAATAAAGAACTGATTTTACTTTTTTATTAATTTCATCAAACCAAATTAAACTTTTTTGATCGAAGTTTAGATAAAAATTGTAAGAATTGTAAAAAAAACTCGCTATTTCGGATACATTATTAGCATTGAAGTTAAACTTCAAATCTTCTGTATCGCCATAATTACTAGGTTTATATTTACTAATAAATTTTTCATTTATCAAAAGTTTTAAATTACTTTCCTCAAACAAATTTTGTTGAGTATAAAGTCGAATTTTATACGGAAACTCAATCATTTTTATCCTCTAAAATCGGTCTGACTTCACCACCATCTGATGCAGTTATGGCTATCCGAAGAGGTTCTGAAACCACAGTGCTTTTTCTAACTACTAAATCGAAAGCAATTGATCCACCTGTGTCAACAGCATCACCATTTTCCTTGAATATACCTTGACCTCTGGCTATTAAAGCTATTGTTTTCATCTGGTCATCATTACTTTGACGTTTTACATCTTTCACATCACCCACAACAACACCAGGGGTAAAGAAGTCGGGAATTGCCCTTCCTTTTTCATTTCCAGCTCGATCTTTAGCAATGAAAAGAGTGTTGTTTTTCGTCACACTTCGTCCAGTTGCTTTGTTATACAAAGCAATCGAATCTGTTTCACCAGATTTACCTAGTTTCCTCGAGGCTCGACCCGCAATATAAGCTCGGAAACCCAGTTTATTCAATCCAGCAGTTTCTCGTATTTCAAAATCAGTTACGTAGCGTTGATCCACAGTTGGTTCTATTTTCTTTAATTCCTCGAGTGACGCTATTGGGTTAGCTTTTAGGCTTTCAAGATGAGCTGTTACTTTTGCTGGGTAAATTGCAGTAATAATTGTTTCGGAGGCAATAAATTGATAATTAAATCCTAAACCATTTTTGATGACATTAACGCTTTTGAACACATTATGTTTTGACTTGGTTTGGCTTGCAATACCTCGAGCTAGGTCAAGAGTAAAACTCGCATCTCCTTTTAAGCCTTCAAGCACAGCTTTTTCGGTACTTTGTAAGTATTTAATACCGATAGCAACTTTGCTATCGTGCGTGTCATCACTGGTTTTATCGTCTGTGAATGACTTGATTCTTGAGGTTTTTGCTCCAAATTTAGTGGCAAAAGTCTTAAAAGCACTTAATGACTTAGTTACTCGAGAATCAGGCTTTGTTGCTATGCTTGCAACTGGTTTAGTGGCACTTGGTTTTGTTGTAACTAGCTTAGAAGAGCCTTTATCTATTACTAACCTATCAATCACACGCTTGTTCCCATTTGCTATGTCAGGTAAGCTCGAGGTAGAGCAGTTGAGCATTACTATTTTGAGTATTTTGAAATTTAGCATTATTCTTGTTTCAACCATTGGTTGCTATCTGCGTCCCAATAAAATTTCCCACCTTCTAAATCAGATAAAAATTGCTCAAGCCAAGCACGATAGCTTGGAGCTATCCATTCATTTGGTGAACTATCTCTCCACCAACTAAATATTTGTCCAACCCGACCATCAACATCAGGGTCAAGATCCACACATAAAAAATTACCACCATCACCAGCAAATGGAATCCATTTAGAATTCCAAATTTGTGGTTTAATTGGACCAACGGAATCACCTTCGTCAAGATCAATACCCGATTCAACAAGATCAGGAGCTACTTCATTATTCATCAAAGAATAATGATCAATAATCTCATCAATTGAAAATATTGCAAATTGGTAGTAAAAAACAGGAGTAGAAAATTTTTGACCATTCACTACTCGAAGTGACTCAAAAAAATCATCAACTCTAATGGAAATCAAAAGTTCTAGCTTTGTGAGTTCAACATCTGCTGCTCCAATTGCAAGGTTTTCTAAAGAAGGATGATGTAAGACTCCTAATTGTTGTTTAATTCTTTCCCAAATATCATTCATAATTAACCTGTTCTAACTGAGTTGATTTTGAACCAAATTTGTCGAGTAGGTTTACTTTTTACGAAATCCCGAAGTTGATGCACTTTAATGGACTTGCCATTTTTCAATGTAATACTTGTCTTGTCTAACTTTGAACCAGCCCCAGTATTAATTTTATAGTCAAGAAACCATAAATTGCTTAACATATCCTGACCACCAAGTTGGATCTCATGAACGTGATCACCTTGTAATTTGTCCTTAGTTGATTGGAAACCAAACTTTTCAAATATGCTGTTAAATGAACCACCACCAGGAGTTGTAGTACCTGTGGGTGCTAAAGGACCAATTACAGTTCCAATATCTAATTGCCATTGACTAGCAAGACCTACAGTCTCTCCAGTTGGAAGCGTATAACTTCCATGCGGGTCTAATTTCTGAACCACAACATTATTGTCTTTTTCTTGTTTTTCATAAAGTTCTTTTAGTTTAGCTTGAGACATTGTTCCTCTAGCATGTTGGTCTCCTATGTAAATACTAGGATAATCTTTGCTGGCTGGTTTCGCCCAATCTAATGGGAATGGATTGGCTCGAGTTCCCTCATTTGCTGCTGGCTCGAGATCACTGGTATATGGTGGTCTTCGTAAACTTGCAGCACTACTATGCGAACCAACGGATGCTGTCCAATTGTATGTCACTTTATTTGTACTTTCATCTGCTACAGCTTGAAGTGATTTAAAGATACTATGATTCTGTTTAGTTGTAGCTGCTACTGTCTTTGCATCTTCAATACTTATCAGACCATCTTTAACATATTTTTGCTCGTTAGTCTCGAGTGCGTTTAATCCTCGAGCGACTTTTTCATCGTGAGCATCATCACTGGTTTTATCATCTGTGAATTTCAGAATACGTTTAGCTTCTACTCCAAATTGTTTAGCAAAAGTCTGAAAAACACTTAATGATTTGGCTTTTTTACTATCTGTTGTACTCGAGGTAACTGGTTTTGTACCCGTTACTGGTTTTGTAGTCACTGGCTTGGTGCTGCTCGAGGTTACTTTTGCCAGTAAAGGACGTGCTTTGTCTGCAATGAATTTTACGAGCTTATCAAGTGCTGTTGAAATCTTATCTTGAATGGTTTTGAGAACATCCCTAATTTTGCCACCTATTTTTCCCAGACCAGCAAAATTGGCGAGTAAACCAATACCAACGGGTAAGAATTTCTTAATTGTACTTGAGATTCGTTCAGCCGCAGAATCAATTTTGCCATCTACAATATCAGCCATCGAATTGGTAATCCCTGATATAACATCAGCGAATTGCTTGGCTTTGTCGATAATAAAACTCACCATATCAAAAATCTTGATACCAAGAGTAATCAAACCGCCACCCGGAATAAAAAGCCCTGCAATTGTAGCCATAGCTTTCTTTATTAAGGTTTCAACAAGGAATTTCTTAATACCATCAAAAATAATGGGTTTTAATCCGTTTGCTTTTTCAGCATACTGCATTACTGTTCCAGCTAATCCATTCTTTGAAACGCTACCCATTAAATCACTAACACCACCACCTAGTGTTTCTAATCGAGCAACATTTTGTACTCCAATTTCTTTCCCTAAACGAGCCTTGAAAGCATTTTGGTCTAAACCAGCAGCTTGTAAACCAAGAGAAACTACACCTTGAGTGTCAAATTTAGCAGGTAGGGTAACACCCGTTCCACTCATTGAACCTGTTAAGAACGAAATCATACCTGCTTCGAGATTTCCCACCAAATTATCATTGAAAAGCTTAAATCCTTTTTTAATAGCATCAACTAGATGACTAACAAATGCCCCAGGATGACTAAAGACTTTACCTACTTGTTTGCCAATTCTTTGCAACCATGCTAATACGCTTTTACCACCAGGCAATCTGCCAATAGTGTTCTTGAGGACATACTCTCCAGCATTCGCTAAATTAGTTAAAACGGTATCTGCAACTCCTGCAACTCCATCGGTAAACGCACCACCAGCACCGCTATTAACAACGAATTTCCCCGATAAACTTTTAGCAAAAGTTTCGCTAGGTAACCAAATAGCAAAGTTTTTTAGGGCTTTCACTTCATCCCAACCAGCGTTAGCATTAGGTTTCGGGAGTGCTTCAGGGTTTAAGTAACTTAACGCAGCTATCATCTTATGTCGTTGAGCGACTTTAAGATTACCTTCCATATTTGCATAATTCTTAATCACTAATTGCGAGGCATTATCACCTTCTCCCACAACAACCATCCGCGCTCCAGGTTCAGGCGCAACACGTACTAAGTTTCTTGAGAGATAACCAATTTTGCCATCTAAAGCTCGGGCTTTATACCAAGTTGGCGCTTTAGGGTCTATTTCTACAAAGAATAATGCTTTTTGTGGGTAATGAAAGAGTTCTTTGCTGCTAGTACTGGCTTTTTCTCGGAGTTTTACGCCTGTGTTATCAAATGCTCCTGCCATCGCGGGCAGTGGAATATTACGAGGGTTGGATTTATCCACAAAACCAGTTGTTGCAGAATTTGGGGTTGCGCCTTTAGCAGGGTCGCGTTGCAGTGTCAATGGTTTCTCGAGGCTGCGTTGAATGTTGTTGATATAAGCTCGAGGTCTCGAGGTTGGTGTTTGATTCTCAAGTTTTGGTTTAAGCATGTAATCATTGAAATTATTGACTTTTTGCTCAAGAGTCGCTTTGTTACTCACAGCTTTTTGACCCTCAGCTTGAGCAGCACTTTCTAAACTTGCACTCGAGTCAATTCCAGCACTAACAAGTCCACTTGCTTGTTGAATAGTGTGAGTGACTTCGTGAGCTAAGAGTTCAAATCCACTGCTCGAGGTTGGATCAAATTTACCTGTTTGAAAGAAAATGTGTTTCCCAGTCGTAAAAGCAATCGCATTGGCTTTCTTAGCTAATACATTGGCTGTGCTATCCGTATGCACTCGGATTTGACTTAAATCAGTATTAAAGTGAGCTTCGAGTAAGCGTTGAACACCTTTCTCGAGTGGCACACCATTATTGAATTCAGCACTGATTCTATCCGCTAAACTCGAGGTATCAGTTTCTTGGGTTTCAACTAGAAAAGCTTGTCTTTGTAACTCGAGGTTAGCATCACTGATTTCTAAAGCTCTTTGAATCTCGAGTGAAAGGGCTGGGCTGGTGTGTAATGCACTCATCACACCTGTTCGCACGGTTTTATTGGCGATTGGGTCAGTGAATCGTTGAATAGCATTGGTTAGTTGAGTGGTATCAAAACCAGTAGCTCGAGCGGTTCGGACTAAGTTTGTTCCAGCTGGTTTCAGAGTTTGAATAGTATGAATTTCTTGATCTGCAACTCGAGTGGGTTTTGATTGGTTGACTTGGTCTATGAAGTATTGACTCATTGCAGCTAGTGGATTAGTTTTAACATCAAAAGCTGGTTGGCGTAGATTGTTCATGTGTAAAGCAGCGTTTTGTTGTTGACGTTGAGCAACTCGAGTGCTGTAGGCTAAGCGTAATTCTCGAGCTTTTCGGGCTTGGCTGGGTTCTGCACTCAGGGGATTAGTGGGTTTACTCAAGTTTTGTAAAATACGGGTTTTACGTTGTTCGAGCAGTGTTTTCTGCTCGAGATGAGATGATTCAAGATTTGCTGACTCGAGACTAGCAATCGCGGGTGGTTGAATGGTTTGGGTTGGTGTTTGAACTTCAAGTTTTTGCTCAGGGGTATACTCTCGGAAACGTACAGGTGTAAAACCCAGTGGGCGTTGCATACGCGTCACTGGTGTGAATTCAGGGTTTTCAATCACTGGTTTTCTGAGATGCACTCGAGTGATACCATCATCTGGTTTTGGTTGCAGAGGTGTTGCTTGGTTTTGTAGAGCAATTTGTGTTGCTTGATACGCTTCTAAAGCTCGAGTTGCTTGGGGTGTGATTGGGCGGTATGGGAATCTGGGATTTGTGTAATCCATTAGTTTTAAGGGTTTATGACGTGAACTTCGTTGCTCGAGTTCACTTTCTGTGAATGGTTGATTATCATAATGTGCGTCGTGTAAGAAATCGTAATCGTGTTGTGGATGCTCGTGGAATTCAGGATGGACATGATTTTTTTGTTGCACTCGAGGTTCTTGCACGGTTGGTTTTTCAAGTTTTTTCTTGCGTTCCAACAACATACTTTACTTTACAACATTAAAACACTTTAGGGGTGATATGTGCAGTTATTACGTTCTAACAGTACAATGTTCTTATGTTAATTGGTACCGATTCGTCTGTTTCAAAAGCGTTTGGTTTTGAAACCATTCAGCAAGCAGCTCAGCATATTTTGAATGCTTCGAGCAATAATGTTGTACCTTCGCCGTCTTTGTTTAAAAAAAGAGCTTTTCATGGTACAGCTGTTGAAAGTTTTGCCTTGGCTTTTGGGTTATCTATTTTCGAGCGAGATTTGCTGGTGTTATTGGCTTGTTTAAATGTCAGTCCAGAATTAGCAACACAGATTGGTTTGGTATCAGGCTCGAATTTGGATTTTACTTCGGCGCTTAGGGTACTTGTCAGTCATCCCGAAGATGTACAAGAAGTTTTTTTACCAACAGCCAAATTGCGAAATCATAAGTTTATTTCCTTTGCGGATCAACCACAAACTGTGTTACCGCATTCACGCCCAATACTCCTAGATGAATGGGCATACCATGCGCTGATTGGTTTGGTAACACTGGATCATCGCCTTAAAACTGTGGTTGCTCCTGCTAAAGCTTTTGCTGGGTATCTGAGTGATTTGCAGCATGGCATGGTGGCTCGAGCCATAGAAATCATTGCGGCAGATGCTCGTTTTATTGTACAGATTGCTGGGGCAGAAACCGAAATGCGTTCGCATTTAGCCGCCGCCATAGCTCAGGGTTTGGAGTGCTCGTTATTTGAATTAAATGTCTCGAGATTAGATATGGTTTCAATTGATGATTTTGCTGTGCGTTGGAATCGTTTTGCTCGGCTTAAAAAAGCTATTTTACTATTAAATATTGGCGATTTTGCTGTTGGCGAAACCACAGAAAAAAACGTACAGCTCGAAGCAGCTCGAGTTTTTGTGCAGCAACTCGAGGGAACTGTTTTTATCACTAGCCGAGTTGCTTTAACTTGGGGTCGTGATACTGTGACTTTTGAAGTTAAACGCCCGAGTACCCTCGAGCAACGTGCTTTGTGGCGTGCTCGGTTTGATGTTTCGGTCTTATCGGATGCGGATATTGTGGATTTAACAGCCCAGTTTGATTTTACAGGAGCACAAATTGAACGGGTTACTTCGGATTCGTTGGGTAGTGATGCCGCACTGCTGCGAGATACCTTATGGGATTCAGGATTAGCCTTACTGCGCCCTGCACTCGAGGGTTTAACACAACGCATCGAGCCTGCTGAGCGTGCCAGTTGGTCTAATTTAATTTTACCTGAACGCGAATTAAATACCCTAAAACGTTTAGTGACACACGTTCAACAACGTCAACAAGTCTACGAAAATTGGGGATGGAAACAAGATAGCAGCCGTGGTTTTGGGATTAGTGCTTTGTTTGGTGGCTCGAGTGGTACAGGGAAAACTTTTAGTGCCGAAATTATTGCCAAAGAATTAAAAATGGATTTGCAACGCATTGATTTACCAAGCATTGTTTCTAAGTACATTGGTGAATCCGAGAAGTTATTATCTAAGTTGTTTGATGCTGCCGAGTATGGTGGTTGTATTTTGTTGTTCGACGAAGCCGATGCTATTTTTGGTAAGCGTTCTGAAGTCAAAGACAGCAACGATCGTTATGCCAATCTCGAGGTTAGTTACTTGTTGCAGCGTATGGAAGCTTTTAAAGGCTTAGTGATTCTGACCACTAACCAAGAAAATAACATGGATTCTGCTTTTTTACGGCGTTTACGTTTTGTGGTGCAATACCCAGTGCCTGATGCTGCGGCTCGAGCCAATTTATGGCGTGGCATTTTCCCTAAGAACACACCAACCCATCTTTTAGATTATCAGCGTTTAGCGCAACTCGAGGTGAGTGGTGGTAATATTCGTAATATTGCTTTGAATGCTGCTTTTAATGCTTCTAGTGAAAACAGCCCAATTACCATGAATCATTTATACGAAGTGGCACTCGAGGAAATTCGTAAACTCAAACGTTTACCAAGACCAACTGAATTTGTGGGTTGGTAGCTCGAGGTTGATTCTGTACGCGCAGAATGTTTTATACTGTGTCATTCATGCTCTACATCTTTGTCTTTATCGCTTTATTATTTAGCAGTTTTGGTCTGGCTCAGACCAACTCGGATCCACTCACAAAAGTGGTAGCGATTAAACAACTCGAGCCTTTTGTGATGCAAAAAGGTAAGTCTTTCCAAGGTTTTAGCATTGATTTATGGGAAGAAATTGCAAAAACCAATGCTTGGAAAACCGAGTATAAGTTTTTCTCGAGTGTCCAAGAAGTCATCGAAGCTGTTCGTACAAAACAAGCTGACATTGGCATTGCTGGTATTAGCATGACCGAGGAGCGCGAGAAACTAGTGGATTTTTCGTACCCAATGTTTAATGCTGGTTTGCAAATTATGGTACCTGAACGCAACTATCTGGGTTGGCTTGAGAGTGTGAAAAATGTTTTCTCAGGTGATTTATTACGGATTTTTGCAGTGATGCTAGGGATTATTATTTTTGCTGGTCATGTGATTTGGTTGGTCGAGCGTCGCATAGATATTTCTTTCCCACGTGGTTACTGGCAGGGTATATCCGAAGGTATCTGGCGGGCAAGTATTACCATTGCCACGGGTGGTTTTGGTGATCGTTCACCGAAAACAGGTATTGGTCGGGTTGTGGCTTTTTCGTGGGTGATTCTGGGTGTGGTTTTGGTATCCAATTTAACCGCTGCAATCACCACAAATTTAACTGTGCAACAAATTCAGGGCAATATTCAAAACCCCTCAGACTTATATGGCAAACGTGTTTTAACAGTTACAGCTACCACTGCCAGTACATATTTAAAACAGCAAAATATCACTTTTCAGAGCGTAGTAAATGTCGAAGAAGCTTACCGATTACTCGAGCAAAACAAAGCCGATGCGCTTGTTTACGATTCACCTGTGCTACTGGCGTATGCTAATGGTCAGGGTCGCGGTCGGGTTCGGGTGGTTGGGTCTACATTTAAGCGTGAATTTTACGGTATTGCTTTACAATCTGGCAGTGGCTTACGTGAAGTCGTCAATCGGACATTGCTCGAGTTGATTAATGGAGACGTATACTCGAGTTTGTACACACAATGGTTTGGCGACCATTGATCGCCTCTTGACAAAATTAACAGCGTTAAGTAAATTGATGGCGTGAAGTCAGATTTAACAACTCGAGACAAACGCCTCAAAAAAGCCAGCGCTTCTCGGCGTGAACAGGGCAAACTCGAGTTGAAACAACAGATTCTTGAAGCTGCTATGGAACTGTTTGCAATTCATGGTTATGAAGGTTTTTCTTTACGTCAAGTTGCCGAAGTTATTGGGTATTCACCAACCACCATTTATTTATATTTTGCCAACAAAGACGATCTATTACTGGCTGTTGCTCTCGAAGGGTTTCGTGATTTCGCAGCCGCTCTGGAAACCGCATATCAAACTACTAACCAAGGTTTTGATCGTATTTACACCATCGGTAAAGCCTATTTTGATTATGGTTTAAGCCATCCTATTCAGTACCGTTTGATGTTTATGCAGCGTGGTGAATTCTTAGCAAAACCAGCCCCAAGTGGGTACACTGATTTTGGCAACTCGTTTAGTATCTTAATTCGTGCACTCGAAGAAGAAATAAAATATCGCCGTTTGAAACCATTTGAACCCCGAACTATGGCTGCATTGTTGTGGTCTTCGGTGCATGGCGTAGTGTCGTTAGCCCTGACCACTTCGCATTTTCCACTTGAGGCAGCCGAACCATTATTTGAATGGCAAATGCGGATTTTACGCGATGAATTAACCATGTAATTTTTTTGATTTTTACTTAACAGTGTTTATTTAATTAATGTTGTTTTTGTAATTGCAATCTATTTCAGGAGAGAAACCCATGAAAACCATTCTTATCACAGGCGCATCCAGCGGCATTGGTTTAGCAACCGCCACTCGGCTCAATCAACTTGGTTACACCGTATATGGCACAAGTCGAAAACCCAGCCAACAACCATACCCATTCACAATGTTAGAACTCGACATTAATAACGCTAACTCGTTGCGAGATTGCCTTGAGCAAATCAAACAACCCATAGACATCCTGATTAACAATGCTGGCTATGATTTATACAGTGCAGCCGAAGAAACCACAGAAACCGAATTACGCGCTCAACTCGAGACCAATTTTTTTGGAGCCGTTCGAGTTACCCAAGCCGTATTGCCACAAATGCGAACTCGAGGTGCTGGCAAAATTATTCAGATTAGCTCGGTGGGTGGTTTATTTGCCTTGCCATTTAACAGTGCCTACGCGGCTAGTAAATTTGCTCTCGAGGGTTATAGTGAATCCTTGCGTTATGAACTACTGCCATTTGGTATTTACGTTTCTTTAATTGAACCTGGGCAAGTTAATACCGAATCATTAGCAACATCTATTATTACTGGTAGGCAACCACTGGCTATATACCAAAATGCTGCACAAACCACTGCAAATAAATTGCGTTCCGAAGCAGAAAAAACCGGTTTAAGTGTAGACAGTGTCGTGAAAAGTATTACGCAGGTAGTACAAGTTACTAAACCAAAATTGCGTTACGCAGTCGGAAACATCGCTAAATACCTGCCATTGCTGCGTTACTTTCTGCCAAGCAGTTTCGAGCAAATGATGCTACAACGATTCCAACCAATCAAAACCATTACCCACACAGCACAAAACCACAACATAACTAAACCTTGACCATGCTTGCTGCTGAGTAGTCAACAAAAGCCTATTTTTGGCATAGACTAAACCATGACCGAAACCGAACTCGAGACAATGCTTGGTTTAGCCTTCCTCGAGAATCATCCGCGTATCGAAATTATTCAGGGTTTAGCCAGAATTGCTCAAGCCTTACCCGATACTAGTATGAAAAAAGTTGTTCTGAATAGCATGCAATTTGTGTATCTACCCGAAACAGATTTTATCATTCACTACTCGAGTACCGATTACATTTGGATTGCTTTGGAAAAGTTTTGCCAGCAAAGCGCTAATCGTAGTTTTGCCAGCATGAAAACTCGAGATTTTACTGAATTAAAAACCGATATGGAAAACCTGATTGAAGCTCTGGAAAATGCGTGGCGACACAAACAAACTTCTGCTGCAACACCTGCGGTTCAACTTGCTCTCGAGTGGTTACGCGAAGCTGTTTTTGGGCGTAATTTAAACATTGCCGAGCGTGCTGTACTGCGCGGATTGTATAATCGTGAACGCGAATTGCGTGCTTCTTAAAAAGTTTTTACACCTCGAGAGCAGTTTGGGTATCTGATAAACCGTTATACTCGAGCTATGATTCACACCATCACTTTAAACCCGACCCTCGATTTAACGTATATGGTCGAAGCTTTCCATACTGATGACACTGTGCGTGCTCATACGGTCTACCGTGCCCCTGGAGGCAAGGGCATTAACGTCTCGAGGCTCTGTAACCGCATTGGTCATCCAACTGTTGCTTTGGGCTTCCTAGCGGGTGGTACGGGCTTAGAAGTGGCGCGTTTACTCGAGGATGAAGGGGTCAACACTTGGTTTACGCCTCTTGAGCAAGGCGAAACCCGCACCAATCCAATTATTCAAGCCAACAGCGGCGAGCATTTACGGGTTTCTGGACTTGGTCCTGTAGCAGATGCTCGAGCTGTGCAAAGTTTACGCGATGGTGTGTTTGCCCTGCGCCCCCCAGATTGGTTATTGGTAAGTGGCTCGAGATTAAAAGGCACACCACAAGATTTTTACACAGGTATTATCGAAGAAGCCAATGCCCAAGGCATTAAAACTGTTGTAGATGCCGATGGTGCTGAACTCGAGCATGGTATTGCCTCGGGCGCAAAACTAATTAAACCTAATCGCCACGAACTCGAACGATTGCTTAAACGCCAATTACCAACCGTGCTAGATGTGTTAAGTGCTGCTAAAGAAGTGCTGAAACAAGGTGTGCAAATCGTGGCTGCCTCGATGGGTGGAGATGGCGCATTACTGGTCAGCCAAGAATACGCTTACCATGCAAAACCACCAGCTATCCAAGCAGGCAGTGCTGTTGGCGCAGGTGATAGCTTCCTTGCGGGTTTACTAGCAAAACTTGCCGACGGACTCGAGCCAAAAGCAGCACTGCGTTTTGCCATTGCCTGCGGTAGTGCCACTGCCAGCGTACCAGGGTCACAACTCGGTCATCTCGAGTTAATTCAAAGCCTTGAACCACGCGTTGAACTCGAGGAACTATGAGTGCACCATTGTATTCCCCTGCTCGAGTCAAAGAATTACTTGAGAAATACGGTTTACGAGCCACTAAAAGCCTTGGGCAGAATTTTTTAATAGACGGTAATGCACTGCGTTTTATGGTTGAAGCCAGTGGTACAACAGCGTATTCGGATGTGCTCGAGGTCGGACCTGGGCTGGGTGTGCTAACACATGGACTTGCCGAGACAGGAGCGCGAGTGACTGCCCTCGAGAAAGATACGCGGCTTGAAGCCGTTTTAACCGAAACCCTAGCTGATGTTCCCAATGCCAAAGTGATTTTTACCGATGCTCTCGAGTGGGATTACAGCCAATTACCCAATAATTCGATTCTTTGTGCAAATTTGCCATATTACATTTCGACTGCTTTAATTACCAAGTTTCTCGAGTCTCAAAAATTTTCGCAACTCACTTTTTTAGTGCAACGCGAAGTCGCTGAACGGCTCGAGGCAGCTCCAGGACAAGATGGCTATGGTTTCCTTGGTGCTGTGGTCAGTTTGTACGGCTCGGCAAAACGATTGCGCGATGTCAGCAAAAACTCTTTTTACCCCATTCCAGATGTCGTCTCGAGTATCGCACAAATAAGTGTTCGATCAGGCGCAAAACCCGCCAAAGGCATGATTCAAGTACTCGAGGCTGCTTTGCACCATCGGCGAAAAACCATTCGCAATAATTTGCGCTTAGCCAAATACTCAGATGAACAAATCGAAGCCGCTTTATTACATGCAAAACTCGAGCCAGCTGCTCGGGGCGAAGATATTCCACTCGAGCAAATTGCTTTACTGGCAGCTACTTTGCATCCAGCGTAAATCAGAGTTTTTTCTGGGCATCTAATAAAACAATTGCCTCAAGTGCTGTTTCAATCATGGTGCTCACACCACGTTTCAGTACGTCATCAGCGACCAAATTTTCATCGCCAATGTAATTGGACACCGCCACAATCGCACCACTCTCGAGTCCGCGTAAACGTGCCACGGTAAACACTGCGCTGGATTCCATCTCGAGTCCGAGCACACCTCGAGTGTCATATAACCCTCGGGCTTCTTCGGCTGTGACACCATAAAAAGCATCATCAGAAGCAATTAAACCAACCGTATGGACGGCTTTTTTGGCAGTTGCGGCTTGCTCGAGGGCACGAATAACTCGGTAATCGGCAATTGGGCAATGGTTACCTTCGCCAAGGTACTGCTGGGTTGTACCATCTCTGGCAAGAGCAGCTTGAGCAATAACTAAATCTGTAGGGTTCAGATTTGGGCTTGTACCACCACACGTTCCAATGCGGATCACCAATTTCGCACCAAGCATGGCAAGTTCTTCAACTGTAATAGCAGCACTGGGGCAACCCATCATTGTGGTTTGCACAGAAACTCGGATACCTTTATAAGTACCAGTAAAACCTAGCATGCCACGATGCTCGGTATAAAGTTTGGCATCCTCGAGATAGGTTTCAGCAACGAATTTAGCTCGGTTAGGATCGCCTGGTAAAAGAACATATGAGGCGACATCACTGGGTTCGGCACGTAAATGAATCGGCATAAACCCAGTCTACTACGGGATGTGTCACAAAGAACTTATCTCGAGCACCCATTGATTTGTCGTAGTAGCGCTATTAGCGAAAAATCTCGTAAACTAGGGGAATGTTGAATTGGTTACTGATTCTAGTCCCGATAGCGTTTATTCTCGAGTTTTTTGTTCACCCTGGGGATATGTGGATATTTATTGTCTCTGCTGCCGCTATTTTGCCACTCGCAGGTTTAATGGGTAAAGCCACAGAAGAACTTGCAGCGCGAACAGGCGCGACCATTGGTGGCTTGCTCAATGCTACTTTTGGTAATGCTACAGAGTTAATTATTGCGTTTTTTGCTTTGTCGGCTGGTAAATTTGATGTGGTTAAAGCCAGTATTACAGGGAGTATTATTGGCAATTTGCTTTTGGTGTTGGGCTTGGCTTTATTTTTAGGTGGTTTAAAGTACCCAAAACAAACTTTTAGTCGTGACAGTGCTGGTACTGCTGCTAGTTTATTGGTCATTAGTGTGATTGCTTTTCTGGTTCCTGCATTATTTGATGTAACCGAAAAACAATTTGGTATCTCGAGTGATCAGATAAAAATTGATGATAATAATTTGGCTTTGGGTGTTTCGTTTGTATTGCTAGCATTGTATGTAGCCAATATCATTTTTACACTTATTACTCATAAAGATTTGCTTTCCACTGCCGATGAAGCTGCTGAAGAACACCATAAACCTGAGTGGAGTATTCCTGTTGCCATTGGTGTTTTATTAGGTAGCACTGTACTGGTTGGTTTTATGTCAGAATTCTTGGTCGGTAGCATTGAAGGCTTCACTAAAACATTTGGGTTATCCGAATTCTTCGTTGGTTTAATTATTATTCCTATTGTTGGTAATGCCGCCGAGCATGCCAGTGCTGTGGTTTTTGCCATGAAAAACCGTATGGAATTGGCTGTTACTATTGCTGTTGGTAGTACTATCCAAGTCGCACTTTTAGTTGCACCTATCCTCGTTATTTTATCTTGGGTAATTGGCAAACCAATGGATTTAGTGTTAAACAACCCACTCGAGATTGTTACCCTAATTGGCGCAGTACTAATTGGTAACAGTGTCACAAGGGATGGCGAAACCAATTGGCTCGAGGGATTTATGTTACTTGGTGTTTATGCCATTCTGGCAATTGCGTTTTTCTTTTTACCAAATGCTCCTGGTGGGATACCAGGTCATGGTTAGGGCTTGCAAAAACCAGAATCGTGTGCAACAATCCCAAAGCTCGAGGGTAGGTGTAGGTGTACTCAGGTTTCTCGAGGGCGGTTAGCTCAGCGGTAGAGCACTCGCTTCACACGCGAGGGGTCACGTGTTCAAATCACGTATCGCCCACCACATCAGGAACGCAAACCCGAAGATTTGCGTTCCGCTTTTTTAGGGCATCTACAACTTGTAGAATAAATGAGTGACTTGATTTGCTTTTCAATCCGAATCTCATTAGACAAACCCTTGGGCAAAATTAAGAATTAAGACAATAGCCTTTGATGCTAAGCTAAGACTCACTGTGCGACTGTGAATTGCTGCTCGATCGGTACAATAAATCATGATTCGACATTTTTTTGTTGCCCTCGTCTTTCTCTTGTGCTAAGTATCTCACGCTTTCATTTTAGAATTTTCAAAAAACGGCAATTCTGTTCTTGCTCGTAAAATAGCACCTTGCGGGCTACTCGCGCTCATTACAGCGTGAGATACATCACCCTTACTCCTTTTAGTCGGAAATATTTTAGCAAAAAACTCTAAAATATTTCAGGGATGTACTTAGCTGCTGGCGTTGGTCAGGTGATACGCTGGCAAAATTTAACTATTCGTCACACTGAAATCCATTATCAATTTGAAAATAAAACCCGTGTGGAAGTCCTGAACGCTCGAGGGCGTGTGCTAGCGACCATGACTCAACCCATGACCAGTACTAAGGTCAAAGACTGGACAGGTTATGGTGTGCCTGAACTCGAGCTAAATGGTTGTACAGGTGGGGTACATTGCTGCACCATCTTGGCAAGTTCTCGAGCGAACTAAAACGGGTGTTCATAACCTGTTTACTTTTGATGTTGGTAATTTTGGCAACCTCGAGACAATGCAGTTAGATACAGATTCAAAACTTGAGTTGGTTGGGTCGTCTGATATGCTGGCATACTTTGCTGGTGGTTATGCGTATTCTCCATCGGTGAGTGTGGTCTTTGATTGGAATGGTTCAAAGTACGAATTGGCTTCTCAACGCTTTCCAAAGGTGCTGCTGAAAAAAGCTCAAGAATCTTGGCGTAATTACTCGAGCCACAAATTTAGTACTTCCCAAACACCAGTTTTAGTATAAATCGTTTTACTCAATTGAACAGGTTCCATGACTTGATTTGCTCTTTAATCCGCGTGGCACCAAAGCCGAAGCCCAACGCAGTTCTTCGGCTTTGACCGCGAGCCGCAAATTCGGCAAGCGTTCAAACAGGACTTGAAAAGCGGTGTTCGCCTCGAGCTAGGTGTTTTTGAACGATAATTTCAGAGGACGATGTGGTCGGTTCGGGTGGTTTTGCGCAACGGAATTTCCGGCATGAACAACGTGATCAAAAACCCGAGCAGGATGATCAAACTACTGATGCGGTAAATGCCGCTGATTGCCTGCGTGAACGCCTGCTTGCTGGCTTGCTCGAGCCGATTAATGCCCTGGAGCAAAACGGTTTTTGTGCGCTCCATATTCTCGAGCACTTTGCTCAGGATGGCTTCGCGCTTGGCGTTGGGTGCTTCGCCTGCCAGGATCGCTTGCAAGATCGGTTTGAGTTCCGTGGGCGTTTGCGGATTGTTGAGAAGTGCCTGTGCACTGCTGCTGTCGTTTTCGCTGTCACTGTCGCGGAGGGCTGTGAGCAATTGTTGTTGCGTCTTGCTCGCCTGTTCAATGTTGCGTTTGACCGCCGCGAAATCCAGATTGCCGAATGCTGGCTGCTGGTTGCTATTCAGTTGCGCTTTCAGTTCTGCGGGCAGGCTGTTCATCGCTTGCGCCATGTTGCTTTGCATGCCAGCGGTCAGGCTCGAGGCGAAGATTGTGCCGATCACGGCCAGGCCAACCGTGCCGCCGAGTTGCTGGAAGAAGTTGACGCTGGCGGTGGCGACACCGGTTTTTTCGCTCGGCAGTGCGTTTTGTACTGCCAGGCTATACAAGGCTCCCGATGCGCCCAATCCCAAACCAATCACGATCATTTTGATTGACACCTCGAGTTGATTCGATTCGCTCGAGAGCGTGAAGCCCATGATCAGAAATCCGACGAACATGATCAGCAAACTGCCGAGCATCACGGGTTTGTAGCGTCCGTAGCGGGTGGTCAGGATGCCGGAGACAATCGAACTGACGATCAGGCCAAAGGTCATCGGTGTGGTGGTCAACCCGGCGAGTGTGGCGGACAATCCCACCACGTTGACCATGAACAACGGCAGGAAAACGAAGGCGGCAAAGAACGCCGATTGCAGCACGAAGCCTGCCAGGTTGCCAAAGGCGAAGGTTCGGTTTTGGAACAGGTTCAGGTCCAGCAGCGGGTCTTTGGCGTGACGTTCGGTGATCAAAAAGGCGATCAGGCCCACGACGAATACAGCGAACATACCAATGATCTGCCATGAAGTCCAAGCGAACGCCGTCTGACCAGGTTGAGGCTCGCTGCTGCCCAAACTGAGCGCTAACAACAGTGGCACGACCGAAACGATCAACCAGATCGCGCCCGCGAAATCGATGGGACCTCGAGCCGTTGCGGGTTTGACGAACGGCATGCGCGTACCAATGAACGTCAGGGCGATAGCTCCCAAGGGAATGTTGATGAAGAAGACCCATTTCCAGCCAAACGAATCGGTGATCCACCCGCCCAAGAGCGGCCCGAGGATGCTTGAGAGACCGATGATGCCTGCGAGTGCACCGTTGATTTTGCCGCGTTCGGCGGGCGGGTACAGGTCGGCGACGATGGCGAATGCGGTGGTCAGCAGTGCGCCCGCGCCGAGTCCTTGAATGGCGCGAAAGCCGATCAGTGAGGTGGCATCCCAGGCCAGGCCGCACAGCAACGATCCGACTAAGAACAGCAGCACACCAAAGACCATGATCGGTTTGCGTCCGTACAGATCGCCGAGTTTGCCGTAGATGGTCACAACCACGGTGCTCGAGACGAGGTAGGCGATGGTCAGCCAGGTGTACAACGACGCTGGAATCCCCAGGCTTTTTTGAATCGCCGGGCCTGCCGTGGCGACGATGGTTTGGTCGAGTGCGGCCAAGAGCAGCGCGAGGATCATGCCGATCATGGTCATCAGTCGCGCTTGGTTACTGATGGCTGGCGTGTCTATTGGTGTTGGTGTGGTGCTGGTCATGGTTCTCCCCTATGGTGGTGCAGGCAACACCTGACCGACGGCCAGGATGTGCGCCTCTGGCCGAGGGTCTGGAGTTGTGGGTGAGGTCAAAGCTCGAGGTTCAGAACTTGATCGGCATGGCTTGCAACCCGCGTGGCACGAGTCCCGCAGTCCAACGCAACTCTTCGGGTTTGACCGCCAGGCGCAAATTCGGCAGGCGTTCAAACAAGACTTGAAACGAAGTGCTCGCCTCGAGTCGCGCTAATGGCGCACCGACGCAGTAATGAATGCCCTGTCCGAAACCGACGTGTTTGTTGCTGGCACGGTCCAAAATCAATTGGTCGGCCTGCTCAAATTTGCGTTCATCGTGATTGGCAGAACCAATCATCGCAAAGACAGAATCACCTCGAGAAATCTTGGTGCCAGAGACTTCGTAATCCTCGCGGGCGTACCTCGGGGTGGCGATCAGCACTGGCGGCGCGAAACGCACCAGTTCTTCAACGGCGGATTTCATCAATGCCGGTTCGGTTTTCAAACGCTCGAGTTGATCTGGGTTGTTCAGCAGTGCCAGCGTGCCATTGGCGATCAAACCGCTGGTGGTTTCGTGACCGGCGGACAACAAAATGCCCGCCATGCCGACGAGTTCATCCTCGGATAAGCTCGAGTTTTCGCTTTCGGCTTTGACCAGCATGGTCGCCAGGTTGTCGCCGGGATTCTCGCGGTAATGGCGGAAGAGTTTGCGCAGGTAACCGACCATGCTGTACATGCTCGGCATCGCCATGATCGCTTCGATGGGTTTACCGATGTTGGTCATGGTTTTGGACCAGTGATGGAACTTGTCGCGGTCTTTTTCGGGAACGCCCAGCATGTCGCAAATCACGACCAACGGAATTTCCACGGCGAAATCGCGCACCAAATCCATCTCGCCTTTTTGTTCGGCCTTGTCGATCAATTGATGCGCCAACTCGTGAACTCGGGTTTGCATCTGCGCCATCAAACGCGGCAAGAACGCCTGGTGAATCAATGACCGCAAGCGCGTGTGGTCGGGCGCGTCGGTGTCCAGCAGATTGGTTTGTATCGCTTTGACAAATCCTGGCAGTGGCGCTCCACGGTGCGGCTTGTCCGGGGTGGCGGTGTTGGCTTTGTTTTTCACCAGCCGTTCGTCTTTGAGGCCCTGCTCGACATCGTCGTAACGGGTCAGCAGCCAAGCTCGACCGACCATCGTTTTGACGGGGACGACAGGTCGTTCATCGCGCCACCGTTTGAAGGTCGGGAACGGATCGGCACGAAATGCTGGCGAGGTGATGTCGGTGGGGTCGAGGGTTGCGGTGGCTAAGGTGGTCATGGTGGCTCCTATTCAAGATGGGTGGAAAGTAGAAAGTTCAAAGTGCCGTGAGGCTCGAGACGTTCAGGCTTGGAAAATCAGCGCGAGAATTGAGTGTGCGTGTCGTAATGTTAACCCGATCCAGTTTTGACTTGTGCGGTTGTTGACCAAGAACACTCGAGCAATCTGTGCTGCTTCGTTGGAACGTTTCTCGAGTGTTCAGGCTCGAGAAACGTTCCGTTGTTCGTTTGAATCCAGTGCCGGTTCAGAGTGGATTCTTGGCGATAAACTTGTTGATTCGCTCCGCGATTGCTTTGCCCTTGTCGTCTTGCAGGTAGTGGCTTGCGTCTGGGAAGCGGTGGTGGTCCTGGCCGCGTGCGCCAGGAATGTTCTTCTGGTATCCCTGTTCTATCGCAGGGTCCAATCCGAGTTCGTTGGCTCCGAAGATAGTCATGAACGGCTTGTTGTAGCGTGTCAGCCCTTCCATCACCGGTTTGTACAGGCCCACGGTCTGATTGAGCAAGCTCGGGAAGGTGCGCGGAGCCGCCATCAGGGTTCGGCTGGGGAACGGGGCATCGTAGGCCGCTTTTTGATCAGGTGTCAGCGGTCTGTAGGTGTTGGCCTCGAGCATGATGGAAGGCTTGAAGTCCTCGGCGTACATGGCATAGGCGACCCAATCGGCGAAAGGATCGGACGCACCATCTCCACTGCCTGCTGGTAGAGGAACCAAGGATTTGCCTTGTGCATCGTAGAAATCGGGTTGCTGCGGAGGAATCGAGCCGAGAAGCTTGCCAAACGAGGCGACGGTAGCGTTGATGTCCGTCGGTGTCGCGTAGGGTTTGTCGATGTTGGGAAACCCGCCGTTTCCGAGAATGATGCGGTCAAAGGTGTCCGGTTGCTTGCTGGCAATGTACAGACCGAGAACGCTGCCCCAGTCCTGCATAAAAACGGTCAGTTTCTTCAGTTCGAGCCACTGGACGAACGTGCTCAAGCGGTTGGCGTGGTTCTGGAAGCTGTGGTACTTGAGGTCAACAGGTTTGTCAGATCGACCCATGCCGAGGTGGTCCATGGCGATCACGCGATGACCACCTTTGACCAATTCTGGAATCATGTAGCGGTACAGGTACGACCACGACGGCTGTCCGTGGAGCAACAAAACGGGTTGACCATTGGCTGGGCCAATGTCGTAGTACGCCTGTCGCAAACCGTCGATCTCGAGGTATTTGACCTCGTAATTCCAGTCGGGAAGGTTCTGGAAGCAAGCGTCCGGTGTGCGCACGAACGCAACACCTTGGCTGCTGGTGAGGGCTTCTGGTGTCGCCAAGCACGCTTGGCTGGCCCGTGTCGGCGCGGTCGCCTGCGGCATGCAGGAGGTCAGGGCAAAACTTCCGAGTGCGGTCAGGGTGAGGGCGGTAAACCATTTGTGTGTCATTGCAATCTCCTTGGGGTGTGTTTGAGAGCGGTTCCTCGAGTGTTGAGGCTCGAGGAACCTTTTACGTGTGGTCTTTGACTCGAGGTGTGATCAGTCTTTTTTGACGTTGGCCATCAGAATCCCGAGGCACATTTCGTCGGTGGTGGCTTCTGCCCACATCACATATTTTGGTGTTGTTTGCACATCGCCAATAATTGGTTGGTTTTCAACCGAGTTATCAAAAACACAGGTAGTACGAATCACGTCGTTTGGTTTTAGTGCTACAGGGGTTCTAAACCAATAGTTGCCTTGCCAGTGGTAATCCCATTTTGGGATGTCTATCAGGATTTTAGCATCGTTAGTGTCTGGGTTTAATTCGATCTTAATGCTTTTTGCGAGTAAGTGCATATGCCCACCAATCGAGTACAACGTGGTATCGGTTCGTACTCGTTGATCGCAACTGTTCACCACTTTGCTGGCATCACCTACACCTTTTTGGTACTGAGCTGCCGTCTGACCACAGGTTTGCAACATGCCATTTGGCAAAAACGAACCTGCCAACACACCCGCTCGAGCCACATTTTCACGCAATGTATTTTCTCGAGTACATGCCACTGTTTTGATAGTATCTGGACAAGCAATTTCGACAGGGGCAAATTGCAACATAGACTGAATTGGGGTCAGTTGCTTGCCTTCAGCTGCGATGTTGACTTTAACCATTGAACGATCCGAACCCAAGCCGTTATTGAGGTTATAATGCACTTCCATGACTATCAATGAACCCTTAGGCATGGGGTTACCAATACCATCTGGGAAGTGACCATCGCCTGCTCCAGGAACCCAAACACTGAGCCAGTTACCACCAGCCGCGCCATTTTGTGGATTATCAGACATTAACCCAGGACCACCAAAACAATCCCAGCCTTTGCCGTTGGTGGCTTTATCTTGGGCTAATACCGCAGGAACTTGGTTAGGTTCGATTTTATAAAGTATTGCATGATGAACAATTTTTCGATTACCCGGAATAATCTCGACACCTGTCACCATGACATCACGTTTGAAATCTGGTTTTAGGACAAAACAATGGTATACATCATTAGATTTTGAATTATCAGGTGTGAACGGCGCATCCGAAACCTCGAGATTGATTGTTTCATCATCACTTGCTGCATAGGCATTCGATAATCCTATTGGAAAATCCGAAACAGCTGTGCCAAACTGCCCTTGTCCTCGGTGATGATCTTGTGCAATTCGAGCCGCCTCGAGATTCAAATTGATTTGCGAGCTTTGCAGCAAAAAAGCCACTCCTGTTACTACCAAAGCTGTAACACTTAAACCTCTGACCCAACGCCAAATTTGTTGTTGAACTTTTTTCATAATAAACCTCATTTCCTTGGTGGTTTACCGAGCGGCGCTTTGGCTTTTGCCCAATCCTCGAGCACTTTTTTCGAGGCAATACCTAAACGACGTTCGTTAAGAAACGGTTGTGATTCACGACTTGGTGGGAATGGCGGCATATACTCTTCTCGAGTGACCTCAGCAATCCGATTTGCCCTTGCCACTGCTTCTTTAGGGTTGTCTAAGGCAAAAGGCGCAATCCCGCCAGCCACATGACAAGAAACACAATTTTTCTCGAGAATCGGTTGTACATCTACGTAATACGTAGGAATGTACCCACTCTGAGCTTGTCCAAATGTGTTTAACACACCTAGCGTCAGTAGACTGGTTGTTGCTAAAAGATACATCAGTGGTTTTTTCATAGTTTGTTTCCTTTTCGTGTTGTTATAGCCATCATAATTTATAAATAATTGGTTAGTTATTATTTAAGCTAAAAAAATCATTCCTCCTTTCCATTTGGTTCTAACCCACACCAAAAAACCATAATAAAATCCTCGAGAAAGCCATCTGTACCAAAATTTCCCGAGACCGACTGCGTGGCTTGGCTCATCGCAAAACCAGCCGCCGTGTGCATCAGCGTTAAAGCAGGGATGGTTGGATCACCACGCACAATCCGACCCAAAGCCATTTCACGGGCTAAATAAGCAGTTAAAGCTGCAAAATCATTCTCGACAGGCGGAGGCAACGGAAACCCAGATTGTTGCCGTGCCGACATCAGTAACATCATGCCAGGTAGAATCTCGGCAATATACTCACCAATTCGTCGTGCAATCCGCAGCAAATCGGCTTTGGGGTCGCCATGTCCGATGCTAGAGGCAAGTTCAGCCGTCCAGACAGGTTGACGCGGTGGCAAGGACAACGCCGCAAAAAATAAATCTTCCTTGGTGGCATAGTGCTTAAAAATACTGGCACTCGAGATACCAGCTCGTTTAGCCACATCCACCGCCGTGGCATTCACGCCCAACTCGAGAAAAACTTCGCGAGCTGCCATAAGAATTTGGGGTTTGGAAATGGTGGCGGTACGTCCCATGAATCAATAGTAACTGGCTAGTTTTTAATTGTCAAGCTGGGTTATCACACCAAACACCCAAGAATGTTGGAAAATTACAAAGTGAAGAAATCAAGAATATACACTCCACTGACACCAATACTGTTACAGACGAACCTAATCCACTAAAGATAGAAATGTCAAACCTCAAGATAATTTTGTGCCAACCATGTAAGAACAAATAATTACACTAAGAGCTACAAAACCCGAGGTAGTTTTAACCATACAATGCTCTGCCACAAAACATCTGAAGCACTCAAACCAGGAGTTCACTATGCAAAAACTCATTCGTACCGCCACCAGTATGCTTATCGGCATTGCCACACTTGCTTCCTGCAACAGCTTAGGCACTCTCCTAACCGAAAGAACCATCAATGCAACAGGTATTGCCAGCAACGTCAGCAGCAACGGCTTTACCATGATGGCAATTCGTTTCAAAACAGATGTCGGTGCAACCAGCAGCCTACAACTACAAGGCTCGAGTAGCAGCAACACCATCACCGAAGGCAGCACCGTAACAGTGAGCGGCAAAACCAACGACGATGAAACAGTCAGTGTGACCACTGCAACAGTCAAAGTTGAACTCAAAGGCAGCATCTCGAGCCTTGACCTCGTTAACGCCAGCATGGTGGTACTCGGACAAACCATCAAAGCTGATGCCAACACCGTATTCCAAGGTTCTGATAGCAGTGCACTCAGTTTGAGTAATTTACAAACCAACGATTTTGTCGAAATTTATGGTTTACGCCAAACCGATGATTCCTTATTAGCAAGCCGCATCGAACTCGAAAAAGGGACAAAGCCAAGCACTGTTGAAGTCAAAGGGAGAATAACGAACCTAGATAGCATTGCAAAAACATTTGTACTCGGCACCCAACAAATTGATTACAGCAACATCACACCCGTACCAACCCTGAATAATGGTACTCGAGTTGAAGCCAAAGGCACACTAAGCAACACTGTTCTTGTAATAAGTAAACTCGAGCTAACTAAAAAAGCCACCAACCTAGGTACAACTGGTCGAATCGAAATTGAAGGTATCAGCAGCAACTTAGATGCAACTGCAAAAACCCTTAGCATTCAGGGCTACAGTGTTAATTACAGCAACGCCAGCATCGAAGGGACACCTGCCAATGATGCTCGAGTCGAAGTTCACGGCACCCTCAATGCAGATGGCAGCATTACCGCTAACAAACTCGAGTTTAGCCGTGCCAAAAAAGGTTACGCCGATGCCGATGCAAAAGCCGAAGGTACAATCAGCGCAGTAAACACCAATACCATCACTGTGGCAAGTGTGATTTACAACATTGATGCCGATACTGTGCTCGAGAAAAATAATAGAGCCATTACATTAGCTGCTGTTAACGTTGGCGATGCTGTCAAATTCAAATTTATCAATAGCAGTAAATTAGTTCGTAAGCTCGAAGTGAAATAAACAAGTCAAAGTAAAAAAGCCACTGCACATGCAGTGGCTTTTTTGTTATTCCTCGAGGAAAACACACAAACTTGAGGATAATGCAGACTATTTGCTTGCTGCAAGTTTTATTCTTTTCAGCACTTTTTCTTGTATTAATTGGTGATCGTACTAAACTCGAATAGAAATTTTTGAAAACACCTTTCGTTACCAATGCCAGAAACACCCACCAGAAACCATGTACAACCAATCTGTTTTAAATTATAAAACGGACTCGAGGTTCAAGGCACGCTTCTGGTATTCACATCAAACTTGAGCCACCAAACTAGGTGATGTTCAATTTAGAATCTGGTTCTGTTCAACTCATTGAAAGCAACCTGTTGTATCTACCTTGAGAACTATATTTCTAGGTACCTGACAGTTTACATTAAATAATTTTGTGGTCTATGGAGGGTGTGCTAATATCTGGGCTATGAGTCTCGAAGACGAGCAACTTAAAGAGCTACAGCGTGTGACTGCACGCACTCTCATAGAATCGTTGAAAGCCGTTTCGGAAGCACTTGACGAAGCTGGTTTTACGGCTTCAAAACTTACTGAAATGGTGGCACAGTCTGAGGTTAAAGATAAGCAGAACCGTGCCAGAAATGAGACCTGGTATGAGCGACACCAATCTAAACAACAACATAGATTCAAGCGTTACTGAACTTCGTGAACTTTTGTACCTAGACCGACCAAGGCTCACTTCGTACATTGCCCAAATTTATGATGGCTTAACCACAAGGCGTGATTTGCAATCCGTTGTTATGAAAGGTGATGTAGAGACAACAAAACAAGAGGAGAATAGTCATACAGCTACTATCACAGGTTCTAGTGAATTAAAGATTCCACTGATTGCAGGCATAGATATGTCTACCAATGTAGAAAAATCTCATAAAGTTTCAACTGGTGGTGATTATTTAATTAGATTAGAAAAATCTATTTTTGGTGAGTCAAAAATAGATCAGGATAATTTATTTATCTTGTTTGAAAAATATATAAATGAGAAAAACCTCGTCAATGATTATGAGTTGAATAATAATTATTCGGGTTTTATATATGTGAATGGGCTTCTTCAAATTGAAGACAGAAAGCAAGTCGATGAAATATTGAGTAAACTCGACTTATGGATTAAAGCTGGTTTATTAGATGAAAATGAAATGAAAGATTCAAAAAAGCAAGCTCAAAAAATGCTAGCAATGTCAAAAGCACTTCAGGCATTTAAACTTGATAATCTAATTGCACATATTATAGTAGATACATTTACTGCATCAGCCGTGATTAATCCACTTCATTTGACGTTGAGTCTTGAACAACTACATTCACTGTACTCTTTTCATCTTACCGAAGTTACTGTACTTGGTGTTCCACTAACCAATCAGGGACAACGTCGCAAATTAGGCGCTTTTGGCAATTTTGATTTTACTAGCCTTGCGAATGTATTAAACTCATCAACGGACTTGCATATTTTCCCAATTGCAATATATAGAACAATTAAATAGTGCTTTATAGCTATAAAAAATAGAATCAATGTTGTCGACAACTATCCTCATATCTTTATTCTGTTTTCATCGTAATATAAAACATGAACCGAATCACCCTGAAATTCCCCAAACCCTTACCTGCTCGAGATGCCAAAGGGAACGAAAAACCCAGCCCTTACTTTGACTGGGATGGCATGTTCGACGAAATTCGCGCTACCCTCGAGCCTCAATTGCTCGAGAACCTTGGTGATATCGAACTCGAGATGATGTTAGCTGCCACTGCCGAAATTCGGGTAACTGGTAATTATATTGGTATGAAATCCACGGATGTCCGCGATATGGTTTCGCAATTGCTAGGCGATGCAATGGAAAATATTGATACCACAGCGTATGCCACTCAATAAAAATCCCTCGAGCATTTAACTCGAGGGGTGCTTTGGAGCGGGTAATCAGATTCGAACTGATGCCAGAAGCTTGGAAGGCTGCTGTGCTACCACTACACCATACCCGCGTAGCGCCAGATAATGTACCTGCCAAATCTGATTCCGTCAAGTCTTAGGCTACCCTCGAGACGTTTCGCCCGAGCTAAACGCGTTACACTCGAGTTATGAATTTTGCTGATTTGTCCACGTTGGCGTTACGCGGTTTGATGCGTCGCCCTGTCCGTACTTTGCTGACAATTATTGGCATTGTAGTAGCGGTTGCCAGTATGGTTGTTTTCTTATCACTCGGTGAAGGTTTTCGCCGAGCACTGGGCGATCAGGTCAGTAATATTGGTCCTGATATTCAAGTGCAACTGGCAGGTTCGGATACCTCGAGTGTGTTTGGTAGTCCCATTCCTGATGTGCCAATTTCTTTTGTCTCTAAACTCGAGACGTTAAAAGAAGAATTGGGGATTCGTCAGGTGATTCCTTATATGTTGACTGCTCGAGGCAGTTTTTCGGGCAGTGGCTATGTGATTCTGGCATACCCATTTGAAAATACGAAACTGACCGATGTTTATCCAAATATGAAATTGGGTTCTGGACGTTGGATTTTACCTTCCGAAGGCAATGCAAAAGTGGCTGTGGTTGGTTCACAAGCCGCGAAAACTGCCAAACTTGCCCTTGGTGATGAGCTGCGTCTCTCGAGGACAGATCGGTACAAAGTGGTTGGTTTACTCGAGAAAGGTGAGGGTATTACCGATTCGGCTATTTTCTTGCCATTTGCTAGTTTAAGTTCGACACTGGCAGTGTCGGGTAAAGCCACAGGTATTGCCATTAAATTAAATGATGCTGCCGATGCTCGAGCCACTGCTAATATTATCAATCAGCGTTTTGCTGGCGACTTAAAAGCCCAAACCCAAGGCGATGTGGTGCAAGTGCTGGATAAAGCCATTGCCATTGGGGATGCGTTTCGGTTTGGTATTAGTTTAATTGCCTTAATTGTTGGTGGGCTGGCTGTAGCCAACACAGTAATGATGGGCGTGTACGAACGAACCAAGGAATTTGGTGTGATTCGCGCCATCGGTGCTAAACCCAGTTTTGTTTTTCAATTGGTGGTACTCGAGAGTTTACTGATGGCATTGCTTGGTGGTGTTGGCGGTATTTTTGTTGGTTGGCTTGGCACTATAGCTGTCAATTTTGCGGTGCGCGATTTAGTCAGTGTTGAAATTGCCCAAGTGACTTTTCGCTTGGTTGGTTTAGCTGTTGGTGTCGCCACAGTGCTTGGACTGCTTTCTGGTTTATTACCTGCCCGAACTGCCAGCCGCTTAG
Organism: Deinococcales bacterium; assembly: GCA_013298595.1. Lineage (GTDB taxonomy): Bacteria > Deinococcota > Deinococci > Deinococcales > JAAFIG01 > JAAFIG01. The sequence continues at coordinate 68,405 of JAAFIG010000015.1, forward strand.
TGATTACCCAAGCCTTAGGAAGGAATTAAGTCATGACCCAGATTCTCGAGGCAAAAGATATTTCTAAAATTTACCCCAGCGGCGAAGACACGGTTACAGCACTCAATCACCTGAGTTTATCGTTTGAAGCTGGCAAAATCACTGCCATTGTTGGACCTTCGGGTAGCGGCAAAAGCACGTTGCTGAATTTACTAGCGGGCTTTGACCGTCCCTCGAGTGGCAGTGTCAAACACCAAAGCACCGATATCACCACCATGCCCGAAACACTTTTAGCCACGTATCGCTTAGCACACTTTGGTTTTATTTTTCAGAATTACAATCTGATTTCGATTTTGAACGCTCAAGAAAATGTCGAAATGCCCTTATCGCTGGCGGGTGTACCTCGAGCCAAACGCAGTGCTACAGCCATAGAAATTCTCAAACGAGTCGGACTGGCAAAACGCAGCACCCATTACCCAAATCAACTTTCTGGTGGTGAGCAGCAACGCGTGGCGATTGCTCGAGCACTGGCAACTAACCCAAGTGTGCTGTTTGCCGACGAACCCACAGGTAACTTAGACACCAGCACAGGCAAGGGGATTCTCGAGTTATTAACCGAACCAATGGAAGGTAGTCAGCACCGCACCTTGATTCTGATTACCCACGACATGGAAGTTGCCGCTCGAGCCGATACCATTGTGCGAATCCGAGATGGGGCACTCGAGGCGTAAACTATTGTTATGAAAGCCTTACTTGATTCCTTAAAAAAAGCTTTAGGCGATAAAGTCCGCGATAAAATTACGGATACCTTGTTATACCGTTACGATGCGATTGCTCAAGGTCCTGCACCACTGGCTGTTGTGCTTGCCGAAACCGCCAGGGATGTAGCAACTACCCTCGAGTTGTGTTCGGCTGCGAAGATGGCTGTTGTGCCTCGAGGTGCGTCCAGTGGGCTTTCTGGTGGTGCTGTGCCTGTAGGGGATTGCATCATGATTGCTACAAACCGTATGACGCGACTCGAGATAGACCCGATTAAACGTATTGCCAGAGTGCAACCTGGTGTAATAACCGATGCTATTAGTGCCGCAGCCAAAAAACACGGCTTGTACTACCCACCTGACCCAGCTTCGAGTCGGCAAAGCACAATTGGTGGCAATATCGCCGAGAATGCGGGTGGTCCGCAATGCCTGAAAAAAGGTGTGACAGGCGATTATGTACTTGAACTCGAGTTTGTTACCGCTGATGGGCAAATTCAACGCGCAGACCGCAGTGGCATAGATTTAGCTGGGATGATTATTGGTTCTGAAGGCACACTGGCATTTGTGACCGATGCTGTTTTGAAACTCGAGCCACTGCCGAAGTACACCCGCACGGCTTTTGCTGTGTTTAACGAACTTGGTCAAGCAGGTCGCGCCGTTGCACTGATTACAGCTCGAGGGTTAACCCCAGCCAAACTCGAGTTGATGGATCAGAACAGTATCCGAGCAGTTGAACAATTTATGAATATGGGTTTACCAACAGATGCCGAAGCAATTCTGGTTTGCGATACCGATGGCGATGATGCCGATATTGTCAATCTTGAAATTGAATCGGTTGCCGAGGCTTTTCGTGAAGCCAATGCCAGGGAGGTGCGTTTAGCTGCCAGCCCTGAAGAAGCTGCGCAACTCTGGAAAGCGCGGCGCAGTGTTTCACCTGCGCTTGGCAATATCCGTCCGCACCGATTTAACGAAGATATTGTTGTGCCACGCAGTAAACTCGAGCCTGCCATGCGCGAAATGCAGGAAATTGCTAAGCATTACCCACATTTTCCTTTTGCGATTTTTGGACATGCAGGCGATGGTAACTTGCATCCCAACATTCTTTTTGACCGCACCAAAGATAGCATCGAAGAAGTAGACCATTTTGCCCATGAAGTGGCTCGAGTTGCCATTGCCCACGGTGGTGTGCTCAGTGGTGAACACGGCATTGGCATGATGAAACGTGGTTTTATGACCGAAGCGACACCTCGAGAAACCTTAGAAGCATGGTGGCGGATCAAACACGCCTTTGACCCGAACGGTATTATGAACCCGAAAAAAGTGCTACCCGAATTACAACCCTGAATTGTCTGGATTCACTCAAGTTGCATCAACCTAAAAAGCCCTTTCACTTTGTCCCCAAGCTAACTCAATCCTTTGCAAAAGTGGCAAAAGAAACCAGTCACTCGAGTGTCAAAATTATATTTCTCCGTCCACCACAGATTGACAGCCCGCAAAACCTCGAGTACCCTCGAGTCATGAAGCACCCACAAACAACTTTACATACTGCGGTGCGAGTCAAACGTTCCAAAGCTGGCTAGGGACAGGTAGATCGGTTAAAAAGGGTGATGCGAATTTTGCCCTTTTGTGCTATTCGCTTTTTACCTAAGGGGTCTCTATGCGTGTTTTGTTGATTGGTGCAGGTGGAGTTGGTGGCGCGTTCGCAGTTATTGCGGCGCGGCGTCATTTTGTGTCTTTGTTGGTGGTGGCAGATTATAGCCTCGAGAAAGCCCAAGCCGTAGCCGCCGATACGGCTCGAGATGGTCTTGAGAGCTTAGCTGAATTTGTTGATGCCAGTTCGTTTGAGCGTGTGCTGGCAGTGGCGCAAAAACACAAGGTGGATGCGATTATCAATTTGTGTGCTCCACTTTTTAATCCTCCTATATTCAGGGCGGCTTATGAATTGGGAATTGTTTATTTGGACACAGCAGCGAATCTCTCAGAGCCTCACCCAACCGATCCGTTTAACCAAATGGGTAAAACCCTTGGGGTGGATCAATTCGCAGCGCACGAGGCTTGGGTGGCTCGAGGGGCGCTGGGAATTACCAGTATCGGGGTTGAACCGGGCTTATCCGATGTTTTTGCTCGGTTTGCCTCAGATCATTTGTTCTCGAGTATCGAAGAAATTGGGGTACGTGATGGTGGAAATTTAACCATTGATGGCTACGCGTTTGCACCAACTTTTAACATTTGGACGATGCTCGAGGAATGCCTGAACCCACCGATTCATTACAGTAAAACTCGAGGATGGTATACGTCTGAGCCAATGAGTCATCTCGAGGTGTTTGATTTCCCAGCGGGTATTGGCAGTCTCGAGTGTGTGGCTGTGGAACACGAGGAAGTCTTGTTTATTCCGCGTTATATCGATGTTCAACGCGTTAGTTTTAAGTACGGGCTTGGCGCAGAAATTGTCGATGTGCTGAAAACCTTGCATAAACTCGGTTTAGATTCAACGAAGAAAATTCAATTTGGCGATTTCGCCATTTCACCACGTGATTTTGTAGCCGCCGCCCTACCCGACCCTGCCAAATTAGGTGATCGGATGCACGGCGTAACCTGCGCTGGAACGTGGGTTAAAGGTATTGGTAAAAATGGTTTACCTCGAGAAACCTACCTTCATCATATTGCTGATAATGCTGTCACCATGCGCGAATACGGTTGTCAAGCTGTGGTGTGGCAAACCGCGATCAATCCTGTGGTTGCCCTCGAGCTGATTTATAACGGTTCGTGGGCTGGGGCTGGCGTGTACTGCCCAGAGCATTTTGATGCGGTGCCTTTTCTTGAGTTATTAGCAGCCTATGGTGCTCCGCATAGCATTCAGGAACGAATCTGAAATACAGTTTGGGTATTCGCGGTAGTAGGTCAAAACTTGAGCATAGATTTCCATCGACAATACACGTTTCAGGTAGCAAAGACTCGAGACATGCACAAGGCGAATTGGTGATTTCTCGAGGGTTTGGTCGAGCAATCAACTCGTCAGTAAAACACTGTTGATATTTTGAGAAATGATTTGTAGTACACTGCTTGACATGGCAAAAGATGCTTTTCATGAAGTCGTCAAAATTGCCCTTGAGAAAGACCATTGGCGTATTTCTCATGATCCATTGAAAATCTTAATTGGTACAGATTTCATGCTTGTTGACCTCGCAGCCGAACGACTCCTGATTGCCCAAAGAGACCAAGAATTTATTGCTGTCGAAATAAAAGGATTAAGTCAGACCTCAACAATTCACCAATTCCATGCGGTTCTTGGACAATACTTAAACTATCGCTTAGCTTTACGCGTAACACACCCAAAATACAAATTGTATTTAGCTGTACCAGAAGAAACTTTTAACACTTTTTACCAACGAGAGTTTACTCAACTAGCCATAAAAGAATACAGCATTGCCATATTTGTCTACGATGTTGAAAAAGAGGTGATTGTTAGTGAATACAGTTGAAATTATCAAAACCATTCTCGAGGATATTGCCACACCAAAGATTGCTCTGACCCCAGAAGACCTCGAGTATCAAATTGTCATGGATACACAAAGGCATCATTACCAACTGGTTGTGGTTGGATGGCAAAATAAACGCTACACTCACGGTATTTTAGTGCAAATAGACTTACGTGGCGATTTGGTCTGGATAGTTGCTGATAACACCGATTACGACGTAGCCGGTGAACTGATGCGTTTAGGTGTACCAAAAGATAAGATTGTACTTGGCTTTCAACCACCACAATGGCGACAACATACTGGTTATGCCACAGGCGAATGATACAAGCTCGAGCAGTTTCGAGATAGTTGAGTTCTTTCGAGTCTAGTTCAAAGCGTAAGGCGCACCACATCAGGTACAAGAACCAGTAGTTTGACCATTTACCTTTGCACCTTCTCGAGCTACAATACTTTTATGGCAGCTAAAACCCCTAAAAACGTGGATGTGGACATTAACAAAGATGTGATTACTGGTATTGCCAGTATTGCTCTTGAAGCTGTGCAAGGCGTGGTTCCTGTGACTGCGCCTTTGCAACTTGGCGAATTTTTCAATGGTAAACGCCTCAAAGGGATTAACGTTTCGAGAGATGGTAGCAATGTGGTGGTGGATTTGAGTGTCAATGTGGATTATGGTCGGGTGATTCCTGATGTTGCTAAAGAAGTGCAACGTACCGTTGCTGAGAATATCGAAGTGATGACTGGTTTAACGGTGCAAAGTGTCAATGTCACGGTGCAAGGTGTGGTTCTTCCTGTGGTGAGTAATGTCTGATCCTCGAGGACACGTTCCAACCACAGTCAATGGTAGTCGTAAAGCCCGAGAACTCGCTTTTCGTGTGTTGTTCTCGAGCGAACAAGGTAAGCATAGTATCAATCAAGCTTGGGTCGAAGCGAAACTCGATTTGCAACGTGCCTTAGACGATGTGCTCGACCCTGAAACCGAAGAGGGAATGCTCGAGGAAACCCCCGAAGTGTTAACGCCTGAAAATATTGCTTTTGCCCATCGGTTATTGCTTGGTTACGATGAGCATCGTTACGAAGTAGATCAAACGCTCGAGCGGGTGATTGAAGGTTGGACGTTTACGCAAATGAGCCAGACTGATTTGGCGATTTTACGCATCAGTGCTTTTGAAATTTTGCATATTGATACGCCTGCGGCGGCGGTGATCGAAATTGCTGTGCGGCTGGCTAAGCGCTATGGTGGCGACGACTCCGGCAGATTTGTCAACGGTGTTCTGTCACGGTTTCTGGAACGCGAAGCACCACTCGAGAAACGCAAAATTAAAACTGATAAACCCAAACGCGTCAAAATCAATCAATAATCCAAGGATTTCCCATGACTCAACCACTTATTTTAGATGGTAATGCAGCCGCAGCAGCTTTACTCGAGAAAGCCCAAACCCTGATGGCAACACTTTCTGTTAAGCCACACCTGCATGTTGTCCGCGTTGGCGATGACCCTGCTAGTGTTTCGTATACGCGTTTAAAGGCTCGTCGTGCCAAGAAAATCGGTATGGACAGCACCTTAACCGAATTGCCAGCCGATACCACTGAAGCTGTGCTACTCGAGTTTATTCAAACGCTGAATAGCGATAAAAACACACATGGCATTCTGGTGCAATTACCATTTCCCAAAGGTTCAAGTATCCGCGAAGCTGTGATTCTCGAGGCAATTCATCCAGATAAAGATGTGGATGGCTTACATGTGGTGAATACAGGCAGATTATGGTCGGGACAAGCTGGGTTACGCAGTTGTACGCCCGCTGGGATTATCTCCATGCTCGACCATTACAACATCCCTCTCGAGGGTAAACGGGTGGTGATTATCAACCGTTCACAACTGGTTGGAAAGCCGTTGGCTGCCCTGTGTCTCGAGCGTAACGCCACTGTGACCATTGCACACTCGAGAACCACCGATTTGGCAGCTGTGGCTCGAGAAGCCGATATTCTTGTTACTGCTGTTGGAAGAGTGAACTTTATTACCCCAGAATTTGTCAAAGCTGGCGCAGTGGTCATAGATGTCAGCATCAACCGAATTTTTGTTGAAAACGAAGAAAAACTTGTTGGAGATTGCGCCGCTGAAGTTGCCGCTATCTCGAGTGCCATTACCCCTGTGCCAGGTGGGGTTGGACCTATGACGGTTTCGCATTTGTTGTACAACACGGTATTAGCAGCACAATTGCAAAGTGCTTAAAATGTAAGTTGGTCAAATAATTGCAATGGAATGGCTTGTATACGGTCATTTATTGGGTATTGGTGTAATCCTGGGTAAACCACGTAAAGAGCATCTAGGTGTAAGTCTTCAAGTGCGATTTGCATGGATTTTGTGACTCGAGGAGCGTCTATCATTTTGCATTCAATGCCAATGCGTTTACCATTTTTGAAAATTAGTAAATCGAGTTCTGCGCCATTATGGGTTGCCCAAAAATAAACTTCGTCTGGTTCAATTATTTTGATGATTTGCTCGAGTGCAAAACCTTCCCAAGAGGCACCAGTTTTGGGATGTGTTTGTAAATCAGCTTCGGTGTGTATACCCAGTAAATAGTGAAGTAATCCTGTATCGGAAAAATAAAGTTTTGGGTGTTTAACCTGACGTTTTGCCAGATTTTCAAACCAAGGTTGAAGTTGCCGAATCATAAAAGTTTGGGTTAACGAATCGAGATAGCGGCGAACTGTACTTTCGTTGCTACCCATCGTTCGAGCAGGGTCTGCCGCGTTCCAGATTTGTCCGTGATAATGCGCCAGCATTGTCCAGAAGCGCAACATTGCTGGGGCTGGCACATTGATTCCAAGTTGTGATAAATCTTGTTCAACAAAACGATTGATCGCATTTCTGCGCCATTGGTTGCTGTTCTCTTCAGTAGCGGCAGTAAAAGAATTTGGGTAACCTCCACGTCGCCAAAGGGTTTGTAAATTCTCGATACCGACTTCCTCGAGTCCAAAACCACGAATTTCAATCACTTCAATTCTGCCAAATAAGGATTCGCTGCTTTGTTGCAATAATTTTGGTGAAGCACTGCCAAGTATCAGGAATTGTCCAAAATCAGGTTTTTGATCCATCAGTACGCGTAGCACAGGAAATAAATTGGGTGCAAGTTGAACTTCGTCAATAACAACTAAACCCTTGAGTGGTTCAAGAGCGGTCATTGGTTCGCTCAGTCTGGCACGTGAAACTGGATTCTCGAGATCAAAATAATTTGCATGCGTAAACGGTAGGAATTGACGGGCTAATGTGGTCTTGCCAACCTGACGAGGTCCGACTAAGGCAACGCTTTTACTGCGGCTCAGTGCTTTTTGAATTTGCTGAATGATTTTGTCTCGAGTGACCATAATAGATTTTACCATGAAATTCCCGTATACGATACGGGAATTTCATGGTAAATATAGAAGAATAAGTAATTTGGGGATAAATTTAAGCAAAATTGCTTATTCTCCTACTAAGCACATACCAACACAGAGCATGCAAGAGAGTCGCGGTAATCAGTTTTGGGCAACGTGGTAGGACTTGTTGCTGATTTTCCATCCTTGCTCGAGCTTATGCAGTGCAAAAACATCGGTGAACGTGGTTGCACCATGTACCAAGGTTGCCACAGCAATGGCTACTGAGCCAAAAATATCTACGCGGTCTAATGTGCGCTGCCGCTCGAGTTCATCAGCGGCAGGGTTGCCACTAAATAACGCGCAGTATTCCTCAAAAGACCATGATGCGAATTGTCCTTGCCGAATCCCTTCAACTCGAGCCGATGGCAGAAATGCCAGGCGCATATGGCTGGCATCGCCTGTTGCATGACCTTGGAAGTAGTGTTTGATGGTGCTTTCAATTTGTTCGTGATCGCTCATGGCATAGTTTACCCTACGAAGTTTTAGGGTTTCGGTCTCGAGTAAAACCAAAAACGAAATCCTTGTTTCCATGAAATTCCCGCATGGTATGCGGGAATTTCATGGAAAAATACCAAATCAGAGCAAACCTGTACATTTTGGTGAATTAGAAATTCGTGCTAATTTACTGCTGTTAAATCATGATAACCATCGAAGCCGAAGACCAATACGCCATTGTTTCTGGGAACACCACCTTGATTGAACTCGAGGATGCGTTGCCGCATGGCTTACAGTACCGTGCGCCACGCCTTGCTATGACTCTCGAGGATTGGTTGCTGAGTGGTGGTGTTGGTTTGCTCGAGATGCCACCTGTGCGTAAGGATGTGCTTGGTCTCGAGTACGTTGCGGCGCATGGCAGTGTCAGTGTTGGTGGTAAAGTGGTCAAGAATGTCGCAGGGTACGATGCTGTGCGGCTTGTTATTGCTTCGGATGCCAGTCTCGAGCGGCGAGTACGCATTGAAAAAGCCACGTTGCGTTTGCGTCCCCGAGTGCCTGTGACGCGTCTCGAGCAACGTGTGCAAGGAACTGGGTTTGCAGTGCTACGTGAATTGGGTGCAGCATACGCTGTTGCCTATAAGCAAAACGAACATTGGTTGTTACGGGCTGAATTCTGGGGAACAGCTCCTCATTGGGGCGAAGTAGTCTCGACGGATTTACCAGCCAATCTCGAGTTACACGATGCACTTGGGATTTTCCCACGGGCTAAGCGAGTACTGTCTGGTTTAGAAGCTCGAGTATTAAATGCGCTCTGAGTTATTTTAATAATTTGCTGGCAGCTTCAAACCATTGGCGTTGCTGCGCTCGGTATTGTGGTGTGGCTCGTTTTTGGTTGCGCTCGAGTTCTTTAATCACACTTTGGGCTTCTTCGAGTTTTTCTTGGGCTACTAAGTTAGCAGCTAAGCGGTAGCGTGGTTCTTCGTTGCTAATGCCAAGTGCGGCACGGTACAGCGTTTCGGCTTCTGCGTATTCTTGGCGGCTCTCGAGGATACGTCCAAGCAATACTCGGCTGACTCCTCGTAATTCTTCTGGGGCGTTGCCTAGTAATTCTCGCAGTAATACTTCGGCATCTGAGTATTTACCAAGGGCAAATTTAACTGTGGCAAAATCGTAAGTGATATGTGGGTCGTTACGATAAATACCTTGATGGGTTTTCTCGAGTAAGCTCTCGGCTTTCTCGAGTTGCCCTGAATCTCGGTATGCAATGGCAAGAGCAACTCGGTTCTGGGCGGTATCTACGTCCTCGAGTTGCTTTTCTAAATCCCTGACTTTCATCCCTGTGGGCTTAAAACCCTCGAGCGCCGCGCCAACATTAGCACGACGCATATCGGGTAGCACATTTGAAACAAAGTAAAAAAACGCACCAAGGTACGGGATAAATAGAATAATAAAGAACCAGTAAATATCTGCTCGACGTGTGACAGCATGAATCAAACTAATTAGTGTGATGGCACCTGCAATGAAACCCAGTGGACTCGAGAAGAAATTTTGTAAAATACCCATACGCTAGTCTACGGTAATGGGAATCTCGAGGCAAAGGCTTTGACCTCGGCTCGTATGGTTTCAGCATCCTCGCCACGCAACGTGCGATCTATCAAATCGGCAACGGTTGCCATATCAGACTCGAGCATTCCTCGAGTGGTAATGGCTGGTGTACCAATACGAATACCGCCACCGTGCATGATTTTTTCGGTATCAAAAGGCAAAGTACTTTTGGAAATGGTGATATGGGCTGCGTCGAGCATACGGCTGGCTTTGGTACCATTTAAGCCCAATGGTCGGATGTCCAAAACAAATAAGTGATTGTCTGTGCCATCCGATAAAATTTTGTACCCTTTGGCTTGAAAAGCTGCCACCATCGCTTGGGCATTTTTAATAATTTGGGCACTGTACGTTTTAAATTCTGGACGTAATGCTTCGGCAAAAGCAATGGCTTTACCTGCAATCACATGCTCGAGTGGACCACCTTGGGTACCAGGGAAAATCGCTCGGTCTACCAATGCTGCGACCTCGAGATCGTTGGATAAAATAATGCCGCTGCGTGGACCGCGCAAGGTTTTATGGGTGGTACTGGTAACAACATGTGCGTGTGGCACTGGACTTGGGTGCACACCCGCTGCAACCAAACCAGCAATATGGGCAATATCTGCCATCAAGTATGCACCAACTTCATCGGCAATGGCTCGGAAAGCAGCAAAATCGAGGGTTCTCGAGTAGGCACTAGCTCCGCAAATAATCATTTTTGGTTTATGCTCGAGTGCTGCCGCCCGAACGTCTTCCATGTGTAAACGCTCATCGGCTTCGCGGATACCATAAGTCATCATTTTGTAATTAATACCCGAAAAATTGACTGGGCTACCGTGGGTTAAATGCCCACCATGACTTAAATTCATGCCCATAACCGTATCGCCTGGTTTAAGTAGTGCACTGTAAACTGCAATATTGGCACTCGAGCCTGAGTGTGGTTGCACATTTGCCCAAGCTGCACCAAATAATTCTTTGGCTCGATCAATTGCCAGTTGCTCGACCTGATCTACAACTTCGCAACCACCGTACCAACGCTTACCAGGGTAACCTTCGGCGTATTTATTGGTTAAAACACTACCAACCGCTTGGCGCACCGCTGCACTGGTAAAATTTTCTGAAGCAATCAACTCGAGTCCATCGCGTTGTCGCGCATGTTCAAGGTCAATTAAGTCAAAAATTGGGTCGTGGGTTTGTGTTGGCTTTTCGAGGGTTTGCGTCATGGTAGGAGTGTAACACCCGGCTCACTCGAGGGGTAGATTCAACTGCCTAGACTGGGTGCAAATAAGCATGAGCTATCGTAATTTTGCAGTTTCTAAACGCTCGAGTAAGGCTTCTAGTGCTTTGATATGCACCTTATAAGAGCCTCGAGTTCCTTCTAACCAGCCTTGTTCACGCCATGCACTCAGGGCAGTGGTGGCACTGACTCTCGTTGTGCCTGCAATAGCACCCAGTTCATCTTGACGTAAATCCAGATTCAATGCATAGATATGATCCGAAACCGATGTACCAAAGCGCTTGGTCAGCAGTATTAAACTTGCGGCTAATCGTGCTTCGGCAGGTAAACTCGAGCGTTGCAACTCGAGTTCTAAGGTGCGGTTGCGCTCAGATAAAACCGTAGCAAAAGCCAGTGCAACATTGGGAACACTTTGTGCCACCATTAAAAACTGGTCTCGAGAAATTGGACAGGCAATCACGTTTTGGCTAAGACAAATCGCGTCCGAAAGCCGTTTAACATGGTTAGTCAGAAACGATTCGCCAAAAAAATCATCGGGACCACACACTGCTACCACCCGTTCGTTGGGCAAAGCAACTTTGACATGACCTTCGAGCAGAATAAAAAGCGTGTCGGCATTGTCGCCGTTGCGGTAAATAAATTCACCTTTACGATAAGGACGCGGCGGACAAATTGTACCCATGATTTTCATATCTGCGGCGCTGAGTTTAGGACCCCAATTGGTGTTCTGTACCACCCAAGTTTCGGCATTTGCAGACTGGGATTTAGGGATTTTGACTCCCAATACTCGAGCTATTTGTTGATAAAGTGTTGGTTTTTCCACAATACTTAACTTACCAGTAGTCATAATTGGTTATACGGATAATTCAAGACTTTTGTTCATTTGTGTTATGCGCTTGACACAAATAAAAAAAAATTATTGCAGAATGCGATCACTTCGGGTTTTGTCCCGAAAGTCAAATCGCCTTTTCAAGGCACAAGGAGAACCACCCATGAAAAAAGTAATGTTTGCAAGTGCTGTTGTTGCTCTGACCGTTGCTGCTATCGCCCAAGCCCAAAGTAGCGCTTGGAAAATTGTTGCCGACGAGCGTTTCAGTGTCATGACGGTCGAGAACAAAACTGATATTGAAAATTTTACGGGTCGTACCAGCAAAATTACGGGCACAATCAACTTTGATGCAGCCGCCAAAACAGGCAGCGGAACAATCATTGTCGATGGTACAAGTATTGACACAGGCGTAGCCTTGCGAAACGAACACATGAGAAGCGCCGATTGGTTTAATTTTGATAAAGATGGCATGATTAAATTCGTTGCCAGCAGTGTTCGCAACACCTCAGGTAATAATTACGCAGTGGTCGGTGAATTAACCATGAAAGGTATCACCAAGCGTTTAACCACCACCGCTACCCTGAAAATCACCAATGCCAACGAAGTTACCAAAAGCATGGGGTTTGCTGGCAATGTCGCAGCCCTAAGCACCAAATTCAAAGTAAAACTCTCAGATTTTGGCGTTAAGCACCCAGCCATTGGCGCAGGGCGAGTCAATGATAGTGTAGAAATTACCTTAGCAGTTGTTGCAACGGACAAATAAATCATGATCTCGAGACTCCGACCAGTTTTTCTAACATTAGCCATCCTTGGTGTGATTGTGCTAATGGCTAGTTTTATAGTCTCGAGTGTCATCACCCGCAATGCAGTTCTGGCGCAACGCATTGAAATTCAAGAAGCTGGTGTAGCAGCTTTGTTTGGAGCAGAAAACGAAGTTGGTAAGCCTATTGGCAGCGCGCAAAGCCTAATTATTAACGACGAAAAAGCTTTCCTCGAGAAAACAGGTGAAAATGGTTTACGGTACGTCAACGATAAGTACTTAAAAGATAACAATATTTATCCGTTGCAACAATTGACTGTAGAGTTTTTTCGTAATGTTATCGCATTTATTGCTGGATTAGGGGCTACTGTGATGTTTGGCTTGTGGCGTTTTGCTAAACCAAAAGCCTAAGTAGAAACGGAATCGTCTCGAGCGGAAACTCGAGACGATTTTCTTTAACAGTGTCTGGTTTCATTCTCTCAAAATGTTTTCTGTGTAGGCTCAGTCTATGAACCCTCATTTGGTTGTCACTCAGCATCTCGAACAACATCTGATTCCTGCAGCAACTTGGGCTTTTGGGCATGTTGGACAACTCGAGACAGGGTGCACAGGGCATTTATGGCACACTGCCGATGCACCACACACAACCCTCGAGACAGTCTTTGATTTAGCCAGTCTGACCAAGGTTTTAGTGACTGTACCACTATTATTAAAACTGATTGGCGCAGGCAAACTCGATGCCAATGCGCCATTGCTCGAGGCATTACCCGAGGTGCGTGGTTTGCCACTGGAGACAACCACTGTACTGCAATTGGTTTCGCATACATCTGGACTCGAGGCATTATCACCACTGAGAACTTGGGGCTTACCTCGAGCTGAAGCACTGCAAAAAGCACTGACCATGTCAAGACCCAAAACAGGCATTGTTTACAGCGACCAAGGTTTTATTGTTTTAACTTATTTACTCGAGAAGTTATACAACAACACACTGGACATTATTGCCAAACAAGAACTTTTTACAACACACCAAATTGATCTGACCTATCATGCCAACCCAAACCACTGCGCTGCCACAGAACTCGACTCGAGCGACAAGCTGATTATCGGACGTGTCCATGATGAAAATACGGCTGCCATGAATGGTATTTCTGGTCATGCGGGGTTATTCGGCAATATTCTCGAGGTTACAAAATACCTTACTGCCCTGATGACAGGACAAATCCTCTCCCCTGCTCTCTTACAAACCATGAACCAAGAGGTGGCTCGAGAAACCAATGATGCTCGAGCCTTTGGTTGGGTCTTACCACACGAAAACTGGCTTGGCAGCAACACTGCACCACCAGATACCTTAGGACACACAGGTTTTACAGGCACAGGTATTTGGTTTTCACTCCAAACCATGCAATGCAATGTGCTCCTGACAAATCGGGTTTGTCCATCCCGAGAAACCCCTAACGATATTGCTGGGTTACGCCGAGCGTTTAACCAAGCAGCTTGGCATACCTAAGTACCTCCTTGAAATGTTTTTTGCTAAAACATTTCCGATCAACTGAGTAAAGATAAAGTATCTACCGCTGTAATGAGCGCGAGTAGCCCGCAAGGTGCTATTTTACGAGCATCTTGCGAAGCAAGAACAGAATTGCCGCTTTTTGAAAATTCTAAAATGAGCGACCCTGCCCGTGAGGTGCGTCTTAGGGTTAAGAAAAGCGGTAGATACTTAAATTTTGTGTGATGTAAACAACTCTGATAATCAAATTCCTCGAGTAGACTCATAACAAGCATGATTGACAGTTAAACCTCGAGTGAAGACTGGTTTTTCTCACAAATATTGTGTTTGACATGATTTTTATCAAAAATCAGATTATTCTCAGGTTTAGGCATCTACAATAGTGGTTCACTGGAGGATTCAAAGCGTGAAACAATTAGTAACTCGTGTATTGGCAATCGTGGCTTTGGTTGGTTCTGCTGCTCAGGCACAAACTTTACCCAAAGAAATACGAACTCGGATTATGCAATCGGTCGTTGAAGTGCTGGCATTAGATAATGATGCAGGCGCACCTAAACTTGGTAATCAAGGTGGTAGTGGCACCATGATTAGTACCAGTGGTTATATTCTGACCAATTACCACGTTGTTTTTGATGATGATACCAACAGTGTTATTAAACGCCACGCCATTCGTTTCACCGATAACCCCAGTAAAGAACCTGTCTTAAAAGGTATTGGCACAGTTGTATCTGCCTTACCTAAATTAGATTTAGCTTTACTTAAAATTACACAAGATGCCACAGGCAATCCAATCTCGAGCGATATCAAATACGTGGCTTCACCAATAGGTAATCCGTTTGATATGGTGCTAGGCGAGCGTTTAACACTGGCAGGGTATCCCAATATTGGTGGACGAACAATTACTTTTACCAACGGTGTTTTTAGTGGTTGGACTGGCGAGAATTATCGAAGTGCTGGTACAAACTGGATTAAAACCGATGGAAAAATCAATGCAGGTAACTCTGGTGGTGGGGCTTTTGACGAACAAGGCAACCTGATTGGTGTGCCAACAGCGGGTATTTTCCGTCGGTTGTCGGCATTGAATGTCGAAAATCAGGATTATTTGCGCCCGATTCATTTGGCATATCAAATTTTTGATCCTAATGTTTCAGATATTGCTTATGTTGGCGGTCGTCGTCCTACACTTCCTGATGGTGTGGATGCCACAGGTTTAGCCAGTAGTTCAGCCAGCAATGCCAATGGTTTATTACCAGCCAAAGTTGGACAAGCTTGGAGTATGACCATCGAAGGCTTACCCGCTTGGACACTCAATTTATCCCGCTTAGATCGTGATAACGACCCAACAGGTAATGGCTCGCAGGCAGGTAGCAATCAACAATTTATTGTCTACACCTACGAAGACGATGGCTCGTTCTTTTTCCATGTTGAATCCTCACAAGGCACAGCCTATGGTTGTGTTTTTGAAGACCCAATCGCTTTCAAAGACAACACCTTACTAGATGGCAAAGCCCTGATCAGCCCGCCCAATGTTGATAGTTGGCAATCACTGAAAAAACCTTGCACAGTTACTTTATTACCAACCGCTGCAACGCCGCCACCCGCCCCAAATGGTCCACCGCCACTACCAACCAATCCACCAAACACAACAACCCCAAGCAACCCAAGCAACTTAACCGCTGTTTTCCCACCAAAACCAGGTCAAACATGGCAAGTTGTTGTTCAAGGACTCGAGCCGTGGACATTACAATTCCTGCGTTTAGATCGTGATGGCGACCCAGAAGGTACAAGTAAACAGGGTTCGTTTAGCTCGAGCGCTTACGCTTTTACCGACAGCGAGAATGGCGAAAAGAACTTCCAATTCTTTGATCCCACGGGAACTTTTTGGTGCGTTTTCCCAAAGAATGTACAAGCCAATGGCGCAAGTTTTACCAATGGCGAAACATGGTACAAAGCCCGTAATCAACAAGCGGGCGATACTCTGAGAAAACCTTGCACTGCAACAATCACCAGTGCTGGTAACCCAACCGTATTAAGTGCACCACCTGTGATGCTCGAGTTAAAGAGTTTACTGAAATTTGTTCGTATTTAAACTGATTAACCAGCTCGAGATAAAATTTATCTCGAGCTGGTTTTTTGATATCTGCTATTTGGCATACGACACAGCCAATAAAACGTGTTAGAATTTTTTTGCACTCGAGAATCGGCTCGGGTTGCCACTGTGGGCGCGTACTTGGTTTCGACAGGGATCGCTGAAGGTGAGGTTGCGAGCCGCAGATGGTGGTTGGCTGCGAAAAAATCCACCAAGCCTTTAAATGGCACAAATGTTTTGAGCTTTGCACCTCGTGCAAACTTACAAATGGCTGCTTAATTTCAGCCACAGCCGCTTAGAGACCCGGCAGTTGGTGTCTAACCCGCTTAAAAAAAGACTGCTAGCCTAAGCGATACCTCATAGCAAATGGCGAAAATAATGAGAGCGCTGCTCGAGAAACCTGCCTTTGGGTTCACTCAAGCCTAAGATTTGTACGAAGGCTACGCTCGTAGATGCCCGCTGGACGGGTTTTTGGACGAGGGTTCGACCCCCTCCGCGTCCACCAAACGTCAAAGGCTTGCCAGTGGCAAGCCTTTGACGTATCTACCGCTTTCATTTTAGAATTTTCAAAAAGCGGCAATTCTGCCATTTCAGCGGTAGATACGTTGTCCTTATACCAAATTGGCATTTAAGTAAGACATAAATTCTCTTTGATCCAATCCCACCCACACAACCGTTTAACCCGTTCAACATCACCAGAAAAATCAAGTAA
>JAAFIG010000016.1 GCA_013298595.1 Deinococcales bacterium
ACTGTGGTTAAGTATGCTCCTTGCAATTCTGAGGTTGCACCACCCAGCTCGAGCACCACTTTAGTACCTGTTTTCTTCTCAAAGCGATCAAAAATCGGTTGCAGCAAATCGGGGCGGAACGTTGAACCAGCAAAGACACGGATGGTACTGTTTTGTGCCCCAACTTGCGTAAAAGCCAACGCACCTGCTGCTAAACCAATACTACCGAGCATAACCAATGTTTTTAATTTCATGGGAATTCCTCCAGAGTTAATTTTGTTGAACTAAGTCAATATACCTTAATCAGCCCAGCCTGAGAAGCTCTTCACGGCTAGGAACTGATAAAAGCTAAGGCAAGGTAATACTGATGTATTTTAGCTCGAGGAACGCTTCGAGTCCCCAGCGCCCACCTTCACGTCCAACACCTGAGTTTTTCATGCCACCAAAAGGAGCTTGTGGTGCCATGGCACTCGGCACACCATCGTTAACACCAACAATACCGTACTCTAAGGCTTCGGCAACACGGTAAGCCCGACCAATATCTCGAGTCCAAATATACGCCGCTAAGCCATACTCGGTGTTGTTCGCCCACGCCACAGCATCGGATTCACTCGAGAAATTGACCAGCGGTGCAACAGGTCCAAAGGTTTCTTCTTCGAGTATCCGCATGGTGGTGTTGACACCAGATAAAATAGTGGGTTCAAAGAATAAGCCACCTGTAGCATGTCCACCAGTGACAATTTTTGCCCCTTTGGACACCGCATCTTGCACATGGGCTTGGACTTTCTCGAGGGTAGCTTTGTCTACCAACGGTCCGATGGTGGTATCGGCATCAAGTGGATTGCCTAGCTTAAAACCTTTGGCTTGTGCCGCAAAAGCATCTTCAAAACTCGAGGTGAGGTGATCGTGGACATAGACTCGGTTGCTGGCAACGCATTGCTGCCCAGCATTACGGAATTTAGAATTGGAAACAGTTAAGGCTGCCGCAATCACATCAGCATCTTCAAAAACAATAAACGGAGCATGTCCACCCAACTCGAGTGACATGCGTTTAAGGGTTGGCGCAGCTTGGGCATACAATAATTTGCCAACTTCGGTACTACCCGTAAACGTAATTTTACGCACTCGAGCATCGGACATCAAAACCTTAGAAACAGGCACAGGATCAGCACAAGGCAGCACTTGAAAGGTATCTTTAGGTGCCCCAGCTTCGAGCCAGAGTTTTGCTAATAACAAAGCAGTTAATGGTGATTGCTCGGCGGGTTTAAGAATCACCACACAACCCGCCGCCAATGCAGGCGCAACTTTACGTGCAATCATTGCCGCAGGAAAATTCCACGGCGTGACAGCGTAGACCACACCCACAGGTTCAGGACGACTAAATGCCCGTTTTTGCGGAAAACGACTGGGGATAATCTCACCAGCAATTCGCTCCGCTTCAGCCGCATACCACTCGATAGCAGTGGCACTGTACCCACTTTCGCCTCGAGACTCGACCATTGGTTTTCCCATCTCGAGGGTCATGGCAGTAGCAATTTCTTCGGCGTGAACACGAATTAACTGTGCCCATTTTTGCATGATAATACTGCGTTCAAACCCAGAAGTGAGCTTAAAACTCGAGAAAGCAGTCACTGCTGCCTCGAGTGCTTCTTTAGCCTCGAACACACCACAATCAGCAATTTCGGCTACGGTCGAACCATCAAATGGGTTGATAACAGGAAAGGTTTTTTCAATGGTTTGCCAACCACCAGCGACAAGGGCTTGACGAGCAACAGTTTGATACATATTGAACTCCTTAACTTGATACACCAAGTCTACCTTTTTGTCACATAATTATGCGCTATGGCAATACAGCCATCGAGTTTGACTGGATTACATTAGAATCTCTATCATGTACCCAACTCGAGCATACTTGTTCGCCCATCCCGCCAAACACAGCCTCTCCCCTACCATGCACAATACCGCCCTCGAGCATTTGGGCATCGCCGCGCAGTACGAAGCCAAAGATGTAGCACCACAAGACTTACAAGCCAATCTCGAGGCATTACGAACTTCTGGTGCTTGGGGCGTAAACTTGAGTATCCCACATAAAGAAACTGTGCTCGAGTTTTTAGATAGTATTACCCCAGAAGCTCGAGCCATTGGTGCTGTCAATACCATCGTGGTTAAACATAACAAGCTCAAGGGTTTGAACACCGATGCCCCAGGTTTTATGCAGAGTTTACGCGAAGCTGGCTTAACCGAATTTGCGGATCTCGAGGTGGTTATTCTTGGTGCTGGCGGTGCAGCTCGAGGCATTGTTTATGCTTTACAACAAGCCGAAGCTCGAGTACAAATTCATAATCGCACATGGAAACGAGCCGAAGTTCTCGCTACAGATTTTGATGCCCAAGCCTTAACCGATTCAGACCTTCGACAAGCCATAAAAAACTGCGATTTACTGGTCAATACTACCAGTGTCGGACTCGAGAACCCAAACGAAACACCCACCATTTTTCTACCAAAACAAGGTTGGGTATGCGATATTGTTTATAAACCGCTCGAGACAAAACTATTACGTGATGCTCGAGCCACTGGGTTACATAGCATAGATGGATTAGGAATGCTTGTACACCAAGGCGCACTTGCTCTCGAGCATTGGATAGGGCAACCTGCACCAATTGAAATCATGCGAAGCGCCGCAATGAAAAAATTAGGGTATTGACAAGGCATGCCTCGCCCCTACGGTTTACGAACGTCTTTATCGTCACAGGCGACCAAAATCACATACACAGCTCGAGCCTTCATCTTTTATCCTTTAGCATCCCACATCACAGCTTTTTTATCTCGAGAAGCGCACAATATTGCTATGAAAGCAATTTGGAATGGTGAAGTGATCGCAGAATCCTCGGATACCGTAGTGGTAGAAGGGAATCATTATTTTCCTGCCGAGAGTGTCAAGGCAGCGTTTTTGCGTGCCTCGAGCACCCATACAACTTGTCCTTGGAAGGGTGTAGCGAGTTACCATTCACTTGAGGTGAATGGGCAAATCAATGCGGATGCAGCTTGGTTTTATCCAACCCCCAAGGATGCGGCTAAGCAAATAGCTGGGCGGATTGCGTTTTGGAAAGGTGTACAAGTCAGCGCATAATTCGTGTCAGAATAGAAAGTGTGATTGTAGCCGAAAAACATCCGTTTTTCACACCGTTCTGGCAATGGTTTATTGAAAGTAGCACTCGGAATCATTTCTCGAGTGTGCGTTGTTTGGTTGTGCAACCTGATTCTTTGCCTATCACAACGTTATGGCATGGTACGCATGTTTCTTGGTGGGATGGGTACTTGGGTTTGCAGTTGGCTCGGCATTTACAACTCGAGTTTCGGGTGATGATGCTTGAGGAGAATTTAAAAAAGTATCGTTTTTTGCGGTTTGCTGGGGCATTTGGTATTGATCGGGGTCGTTCCAGAGGAGCGCTTGAGAGTTTGCGTTATGCTGTCTCAGAGTTGCAACAACCTATGCCTCGAGCGTTACTGATGTTTCCTAGTGGTGAGATTGGTAGTCCACATTTGCGTCCAATACCTTTTGAATCTGGGGTGGCAACATTGGCAAATTTGGCAGCTAAAAATCAGGATTTACGGGTGCGTCCGTTGGCTTTTCGGCTCGAGTATCATAACGAGGCAAAACCAACAGCATATTTGCGATTAGGCGCACCTCGAGTTGTGGCTGTTGGTACAAGTAGTGCAGCACTGACTGATTTGTTACGCGATGATCTCGAGCAAACTGCTAATGCTTTACATCAGGATTTACTCGAGCAACAACTCGAGGCATATACAGTGTTGCTACGTGGTGGCTTGGGTATCGCAGAACAATGGGACACTATTCGGCGCAGTTTTGGGGTTAAAGTCTAACAAGTGGGGTTTTGCAAAAAAAGCTCGAGCGCAACCCGAATGCCTTTAGCTACTGCCACGCGAAATGTTTCATCTTGTAGGGCTTTGCCGTCAATGAAGTTAGTATGAAAACCAACTTCAAGAATCACACTGGGCATCAGTGCAAAGCCATTTTCGCCATACTGATTGGATTGGTTTGTACTGGCATCACCCCAGCGCAAATCGGGTCGCTCGAGCCGAATTTGTTTTGGCACAGCTATTGCCAAGTTTTTCGCAAGACAAGCATTTTTTGCCCCTAAAGTTCTTGGCGCGACTCGTAAAAAACTACGCTCCCCATAAAAAACTTGTGTACCTCGAGCTAAAGGGTTGCCAGCATTGCTATGCAAACTCAGTAGCAAATCGGTTTGTTCGAGATTAGCGTACAAGGGTCTGGCACGAATATCTTGGGCTAATCGGCAATCACCTCGCAAAGAATACCCTCGAGAATTCCAAATGCCTTTGTTTACACCTATCCGTGAAAGATGATGTTTACTGGCTTCACGCCAAACAGGTTCGCCACTGGCACCTGATTTTGTTGCCTCGAGTTCGCGTGTGGTTAAAACCACTGCGCCTGCTGCTTGCAAAATACGTTTAACAGTCCGAGCCATGCGGATATTTGAATCATCCTCGAGTACAAAAACGCTGTAACCATTTGGTTTTGGACGCTGAAAACCCCAATTATTTTCTTCGGTGAGGGTAAAACCATGCCCAGGATTAAGCATGATTCGTGTGCCTGCAAGGGTTTGCGGAGTGGCTCTGGGTAAGGCAAAATTTGGCGTGGGTGTACCTGTGCAACCCACTTCTAAAGCTGGTTCACGGAACCTTTTGGGTACGAGTACAAACCACGCCAGTATCCCAATCACAATCAGGAGCAGCACAATCCAACCGGGTTTGACTCGAGTCGTCATACGCGCCTGATTCTGACTTGTTGAAAATGAGAAGTCTTGGTGTAGGCTGTTTTGCATGGCTAAACCAAGCAAACGCAAGTACTTACAAACCTTTCTCGAGCGCAGTTTAAGCATTCAAAGCCAGAGTCCACAACCCGAAAGTTTTGCATCTTTGATTCTTTGGTTACAAGACAAACTCGAGCAGAATTCGCAGCGCAAACAGAAAACAAAGAAACGTTGAAACAAGTACACTAAAGTATGTCTTGGGTTCAACACAAAAAAATGGGTATCGCTGATATTTACACCCTCACCGATGGAATGTTTCGCTTAGACGGTGGTGCCATGTTTGGTACTGTGCCCAGAGTATTATGGGAGAAAAAATGCCCACCTGATGAAAAAAATCGTATTACCTTACGGATCAATCCGCTGCTGATTCAATTGCGTGGCAAAAATATCCTGATTGAAACAGGTATGGATGATAAAAGCGGTGAGAAATTCGAGACGATGTTTGCAGTAGACCGCGATGAAACCATTTTTTCTTGTTTACGCGAAATCGGACTCGAGCCAGATGATATTGATTTAGTGATTAATACCCATTTGCATTTTGACCATGCAGGGCGAAACACCACACCCTTACTCGAGCCAACCTTTAAAAATGCGCGGTATATTGTCTCTCATCAGGAACTCCACGAGGCTACCCACACCCATGAACGCAACCGAGCCAGCTATAACGCCCATAACTTCGAGCCTATTCTCGAGGCAAATCTGTTTGATACCTTCGATGGTAGCGCCGAAATTTACCCCGAATTACACCTTGTGCCTGTGCCTGGGCATAACTTAGGGCAAAATGCTGTGCGTTTTAGTTCCAATGGACAAACCTTGATTTATACTGCTGATTTACTACCAACCACGGCTCATATTGCGTATCCGTACATCATGGGTTACGACTTATACCCAGTCACCACGCTCGAGACTCGCAAACGCTTATTCCCAGAATGGTATGCCGAAGCGGCTGTTCTTTGCCCACCACACGATCTCAATATTCCGTGGGGGTGGCTCGAGACCAACACCAAAAATGGGTTTGACTTTGAATATCA
This sequence comes from Deinococcales bacterium, assembly GCA_013298595.1. Classification (GTDB taxonomy): domain Bacteria; phylum Deinococcota; class Deinococci; order Deinococcales; family JAAFIG01; genus JAAFIG01. The sequence goes on from JAAFIG010000016.1 coordinate 5,867, forward strand.
GTAAATAGCTTGCCTGAACCATTTTTGGAGTGCTTTTCTCGAATTATCATGATATTTTCAACAATTAGCCTGCAAATATGCGAAAAAGACACAATTTTTTCCTCACCAAAAGACTAGCAAAAATACATCAATATCGTACTAAAATTAGAACATGATCACAGTTTTTTCAAAAGGGAACACCAATCAGGTGCATCTTGGGCAACCTCAGGTTGAGCAACCAGCAAGTATTCATGGGCGTTGGCGAGCCATAGATACCAATCAAACATGGCACAGGCTCGAGATTCTTGAAAATTATCAAATTCGTTTACTCACCAATACAGGTGTTATGTTCCACGGCAAAATAGAATTGCATAACGATGAAAAATGTACCCTCGTGCTGCTGGATCGGCAAAATGATGCACAACAACTCGAGGGAACTTGGTGCTTATGGTTTGGCGTTTTAGACCTTTGTTTTCGTGGTGAATACATGATTTTCAGCGTAGCCAACTAGTTTTTTGGTGCTGAGGCAATCACTTCGGGACTGACAAATTCCTCAAATTGCTTAAAGTTTTGTGCAAACATACCCGCAAGTTTTTGGGCTTGAACATCGTATTCTTCGCTGTTCGCCCATGAATCTCGAGGATTCAAAACCGAATTTGGCACGCCGTTAATCTCGAGTGGCATGGCTAAATTAAAAATGGGATGTTGAATCGTTTGGCTGTGCTCGAGTTGCCCATTTAAAGCTGCTCGAATCATTGCCCGAGTGTGTTTGATACTGATGCGGTTGCCAATACCATAAGCACCACCACTCCAACCTGTATTGACAAGCCAAACTTGTGTGCCGTGTTGCTGAATTTTTTCGCGCAGCAAATCGGCGTACACATGTGGTTCTCGAGTTAAAAATGGTGCCCCAAAAGCTGTTTCAAATGATGCTTGGGGTTCGGTAATCCCTTTTTCTGTACCTGCAATTTTAGCAGTGTAACCATTCAGGAAGTAATACATGGCTTGTTCTGGTGTCAGTTTTGAGATTGGTGGTAGAACACCAAAGGCATCGGCTGCCAAAAAAATAATGTGTTTAGGATGCCCGCCAATACTAGGAATTCGTGCATTTTCGATGTTGGTTAATGGATAAGCTGCCCTAGTATTTTCGGTGAGTTTATCAGAATTTAAATCCAATTCCCTTGTTTGCAAGTCAAAAACAACATTCTCGAGGACAGTACCAAAAGTACGAGTGGTTTTATAAATTTGTGGTTCGGCTTCGGGGTTGAGTTTTATTACTTTAGCGTAGCAACCCCCTTCAAAGTTAAAAACGCCATCATCTGACCAGCCGTGTTCGTCATCACCAATTAAATCGCGTTCTGGGTCTGCCGAAAGTGTGGTTTTGCCGGTGCCACTCATCCCAAAAAATAGGGCAACATCTTCTTGTTTGCCAATATTTGCTGAGCAGTGCATGGGCATCACATTACCAGCGGGTAACAAATGATTGAGCACCGTAAAAATACTTTTTTTAATTTCACCAGCGTAACTTGTGCCAACAATAATCACCAATTTACGTTTTAAGGAAATAGCAATTTGGGTTTCTGATCTCGAACCATGACGTTCTGGATTTGCTTTAAAACTTGGGGCACTAATCACCGTAAAATTGGGAGTAAACAACGGTGTATCAGCATATGGGCAAGGAATAAATAAATTACGGGCAAAATGATTATGCCAAGCATTCTCGGTAACAACTCGGACATTTAAACGATAACGCATATCCGCACCAGCAAAGCAATCAAGCACAAAGGCTTCTTTGTTGTTGTAATGCTCGAGCACATCTTTGTGCAGCGTCTCGAATTTACTTTCCTCAAGTTCTTGTTGGTACGGGCTTGCCCACCAAATTTCGTGTCCAAAAATGGGTCCTCGAACCACAAATTTGTCTTTGGCACTGCGTCCTGTGTGTTGTCCTGTATGAGCAATAAAAGCACCAAATCTCGAGAGCCAGCCTTCGTTGCGGCGCACTGCTTCTTCGATTAAACGCGTAGTTGGTAGGTTGTAATGGATTTGTTTGGTGGTAAAGCCTTGGGTCTCGAGAGGCGTGGCACGGGTTGAATCGGCTACAAGCATGGGTTTCTCCTAAAGCGAACGTTTGTTTGGAATACAACTATAAAAAATGCGTTCTCAGAAACGAACGCTTGTTAGGTAATTGTACTCGTTCAAGACTGAACTCGCAAGCTCAAACTTGTCACTGACTCGAGAACAAAAGACAACAAACTTATGAATAATAAAATGAGATTCAAGTGCACAAGAACAAGTCCTAGACACCATAAACCTTCAGATTTGTGCAACCATGCTACTGTAGTATTTCGGAGGTTAACCATGAATGTTCGTATCCGTGATGTTCTACTCGGTATTGGTTTGACGCTTGCAGGAGTTGCTTTTGCCCAATCTATAACACGCAATTTAAACCTCACTATCAATGGAAAACCTGTTAGTAGTAAAGCGGTTGTTATTCAAAACCAAAACTATGTACCCGTCAATGCCTTAACTGCCTTAGGGATCAAAAGTAGTCTCACAGGTAATACCTTAGCCCTCTCGAGTGCCGTCGAAGGTGGAGCCAATCAAATCTCGGCACTTGAAGGGTGTCTTGGTGAAACATTGTTTAATGGCATGTTAAGGGTCAAAATTTCCGAACTCGTTCGCCTCGAAACACTTGGTATAACCCAATGGAATGGTTTCAAGGGCTGGGCTTTGAATGCCGAATTTAAAAATGGCACCAACGAACGTCTCAGCCCTTTTGATATGGGTTTGAATGCTGCGCCAACCATCGTCCGAGCCAGCGGTTCATTACTCAGTGCCGACACCACAGGACTTGGTACTCGAGATTGGAGTAAAGTCCGCGATGTCGCATTACTGCCAGGAGCCAGTGTTGTGCATCAGATTAAATTTATTGATGATGAAAGTGCACCAGAAGCCTTACCATCAAAACTGATTTTGCAAATAGATACCACCAAAGTCAAACCTAAAATCAATGCGAAATACACCATCAAAGACCCAAGTTTTCGCTTTAACTTAACATGTCAAAAATAGGATACATGGTTCACTCGAGGGCTGCACTGGCAAAATTAACCGAGAATGTCGAACACCAAATGACAACACTGTTAAATTTTGAGATATCCACGCTGCTAGGCACAACATAATTTTGTGAACCATTGGTACTTTTTAAATCACCCAGATTCACAAACGCATTACTCGAGACAACCGCACTTGAGCTTGGTTTCACAGCCGCTGACAAATACACCTCGAGTTTAGGTCCGTTCTCGGTTTGGAATTGCTCAAGGCGAACAACATACGAACCATCCAAATTTTTCAGCAATTGAGCCGTGCCGCTTCCTGTGTGAACCACATTATAAAACATGCCACTACGCTCGAGCCTACCAATGCTTGGATCGGTAATTTTTTGAGTATTTGTGCAAGACACAAAAAGCAGTAGAAGGATTAAATATCGCATTTCTAAGATACGTGGCACAGGCGTAGAGAGTTCAATTAGTCAACAAAAAGCCTAACACTCGAGTCAATAACAACACTCGAGGTTAGCAACCAAAAATGTTGTTTTAAGCTTTACTGAGCATTTTTATCGTAAGGAATAATTTTATCCCACTCGTCGGCAGCACTTCTCGAGACAACTGCCACAACTTCTTCGCTATCTGATAAATTATAGACTTCGTGTGGCACCCCAGGTTCGATGTAAATAAAATCGCCTGCTTCGTGTTCAACACTTTTTGTCAGACCTTCACCGTACAGGTGGCGCAAATGTCCTTGTAGAATATACAGAATCACTTCAAAACCATCATGGATATGTGCATAGGCGATGCCACTTGGTGCAATGGTGGCAACATTCATCGATAAGGCTTTGGTACCAGCATTCTTACCACTGATACCTTGTTTATACCGAATACCATTCCAACCACGGTTTTTACCCCCACCACGCACAGTTTTAATACCACCACCATCTTCAACAAAGCTTGGATCAACCTCTGAACCCACAAGATTGCCACTATCGCCAACACGTCCTTTATATGTTTCGGTCATGGGCTTAGTTTACAGCGACTCGAGCCGTCGTGTGAACTCTCGAGCCACGGGCACACCAAACATCTGTTCGAGCCAATGGGCAATAGTAGCGGCGTTGGCTGTGGCAATATCTGGATATTGCATAGTCATCAGACGCAGGGCAGAATCTCCGATTTCCTCGAGTAGCACAACTGCGGCAATCTGCCAAGAGTTTGGTTTGGTAACAAAGATTGGCTCAGCAGCAATTTCTGGAAGTTCGGCAACAGCAACTTCTACAGGTTCGGCAATGATCACTTCCGTTGGTTTAGCAGTATTCACTTGTGCTGGATCAATTTCTACATCACTCGGTTCAACTGCTACAAATTCCATTTCGGTTTGTAAAAAATCTAGTACCTGACTTTTAACAAAAACATCTGCGGAAACACTGCCAGTCACCACAATCAAATGCAAATCACCACACTCAAATTGATAAGGCAAATCAGGATTTTCTAAAACCAGACTATCAATAAAAAACCAGACTCGAGCTTGGTTCTGGTAATGCCAAACTACAGCTCCAGAAAAAACCGTGTTTTGCAATTGCTCAAACAACAAAGCTGGGTCTATCTGGGCTGCTAACACAGATTCCCAAATGGGTTGTGTTGGTAATACCATGATTGTTTCTAGCGTTGTCATAGGTAATTTTCGTAATTGGGCTTGACTATGGGCTAAGCGTACTCTGGCTCGAGATAAACCTCGGCTGCGGGTTTCGATACCCGTTTCGGTTTCGCACCAAGCTTGGGACAGTTTACCTTGCACAAAAAACATCACTGCAAAAACCCTATTGGCTTCTCGAACCAAGATACAGCCATTAAAATGCTCGTACTGCAAGCCAGCAATAAATGGTTGCGTAATTTCCGAGCCTTCAATCCAAGCTGCACCTTCGACCTGCAAAGCTGCCATGATTTCAGCAAACGCAACAGGCGATAATACCTCGAGCAACCCAACTTCCATATTGCTAAGCGTAACATTTACGACCCTTGCACCTCGAGAAACTACGACCCTTGTACCTCGAGAAACTCCGTTGGGACAGCATCTACCAGCCAAACACCATTTTCAGAACAATAAAACTGGTGCCCAGCATTGTGCATCTCGAGCGCTCGAATATGCAAAATAACAGGTTTACCATGCCGACTACCAACCCGAAAAGCTGTTTCCAAATCTTTAGACAAATGCACATGATGTCGGTTCATACGCTGCAAACCAGTCTCGAGAATAGAAGCAACAGACCCGATGGTTGTGCCATGAAACAATAGCTCTGGTGGCTCGAGTGGAATTAATGCCAGATCAACCTCTACACTATGTCCCTGATTTGCCCGAATTTTACTGCCACTGGTGTCAAAACTAAAACGCTGCTTATCGTTCAGACGTACCACATCATTCAGTTCGGCTCGAGAAATGGTAAAGCCTTTACGATTCAAAGCTGTTAATAAAGCATCTACTGCCACCCAACCAGCCTCCTCGAGTTTCAAACCCAGACTTTCAGGTTTATGACGCAAGGCTTTGGACATGGTTTTACTTATTTGTACAACACGATTGTTTTCCATAGGCTCTATTGTGCCGCAAAACACTGGCAATTGACTCTGCGAGATGGCGTAGCCAAATTCTAAGCGCATAGACCAATGGCAAAACCACGGTCATGCGTTAAACTCGAGCCTATGTCCATCGAGCTTTCGGTTCTCGGCAATGCGGGTCAGGATAATGCTGCTTTTGTCAAAATAGACACAGGTCAGGCAATTCATAGATTGCTTTTTGACTGTGGTGAAAATACCATCTCGAGTCTTGAGTATAACGAAATCCTCAGCATAGATCAGGTTTTTTTCTCGCATTTACATATGGATCATATTGCTGGTTTTGATGGTTTTTTTCGGGGTTTATACGCTCGAGATAGCAAAAAAAATATGATTTGGGGTCCAAACCACACGGCTCGGATTATGCAACACCGATTTTGCGGCACCTTATGGAATTTACATCACATTATGAACGCCACTTGGCACGTCCACGACATTCTCGAGGATATGATTCGCCCATACCGTTACGAATTATCAGATGCTTTTGAAAATGCGTATCTCGAGCCAAAAAAACCAAATACAGGCGTTGTTCTCAAGCACCCAGATTACAATGTGCAAGCGATTATTCTTGACCATAAAACCCCAAGCATCGCTTATATTATTCGTGAGACCGACCATACCAACCTCGAGCCTGAACGTATGAAAGCATTGGGTTTACAACCAGGTGCTTGGGTACGCGATCTGAAAAACCCAAACTTTGCAGCAGAAATTCTGATGATTGCAGGGAAATCTTATCCAGTCAAAGCGTTACGCGAAGAATTGCTAAGCACTACTCGAGGTGATAGCGTTGCTTACCTAACCGATTTTATTCTTAATCAAGAAGCCGTGGATAAACTCCGACCCGCCTTACAGGGTGTGCGTTTAATGCTTTGTGAAAGCCAGTATTTGCACATTGATCTCGAGATGGCAGAACGCAATTATCACATGACCAACAAACAAGTGGCAGAGTTAGCTGCTAAATCTGGTGTTCAAGAGTTAATGCTCTTTCATATCTCGGAACGCTACAACCTCGAGGAACGCCAACAAATGCTTACTGAAACCCAAAAGATATTTGCTAACAGCAAATTTCCAAATCACTGGGAAATCTAAAGTATCACTGTGCAAAATCTCATCAAAAAACAGGGAAAATCATAAAAACCACTACTATGCTCGAAGTATGAAAAAATTTTTGTTTATACTGATACTTGGCACAATGACATTAGCTGCACCATTTACACCAAAAGACCAAACCCTTGCCAGCCTAACCAAACTCGAGAATGCTTGGAAAGCCCAGAAAATCAAAAACTATAGTTTCACCCTCGAGCGATCCTGCTTTTGCGCCCCAAAAAGTGGTTCGATGCAATTTAAAGTCAGTAATGGCACAAGCAAAATCAGTAATGTCAGCAAAGGCTTAAATGCCAACGATCTGATGGCATTCTCGAGTATCGAAAAGCTGTACTCCAGAATGAAAACTGTCCTGCAAAAAGGTGGACGAGTTGCCTTAGTCATGTACTCACAACGTGGTTATCCAACCCAGATTACGCTTGACCAGAACATCAAAACCACCGATGACGAATTGTATTTAACGATTTCAAATTTCAAGACATTTTGATTATCGTTCATGGGATCGATACAACTCTGACAGCTTGACCATGAACTTGCTTGTATGCCTCGAGCACTTCTGTCAGTTCAACATTTTCTTGACGCGCTAATCGTTCAATAAAAGGCACAAACCACATCACCCCAGCAATCTCGAGATGATTTTTCCATTGTGGCTCGAGGGCTTGTTGGGCACTAAATCGCCCATAGCCACTGCTGTGTCCGCTGCCTTCCCAGAAAATAATCGGGTTTTTTTGGTCATCTGGGACAAAATCTACGCCATATGGAAAAGATTGTCTTGTGCCCTGCCCAAGTTCGTAAATATTTTCTGTCATACGCAAATTCTAATCTGTTTTCAAATCAGAAATAACGCTCGAGGGAAAAGCGTGGTTGTGCAAAAATCACAGGTACTTCTTGGATCTCATGTTAACCTCCTGAGCGTAAAAACTCGAGGAGATTTTTTAATGAATTACATTTTCAAAGCACTATTTATCTTAGCTTTTTTAACTGCTTGTGGACCATCTTTATATCCTTCAGGGACTCGTGGTAACCCTGTACCAACTTCCCGAACTGTGGTAGCTAAAGTACAAAGTAATAACGAGACATTTGTACGAGTTGCTGGTCCAGCAGGTTTACTACCAGCCAGTATTTTTGCCCAAGAAGAATTGAAATTCACCAGTTATAACGAAATCGCTCCTGGTGCAACACGGCGCATTATCGTTAATTGGATTGAACAAGTTTCAACAAATGCACCAACCAATTGGAAATTAGAAATTGTGCGTCAAGAAGGTGTTGCTACAATTACAGAATCACGATCTACTGGTACAGGCATCTCATATAAAGTTTCTTATACACTTGAATTAATTGTCAGTGTCAAAGTTCCAGCAGGTACACCTGCTGGTTCGTATCCAATCACCATGACCATTGCAGAAATAGCGCGCAAACAAAATACTGGACCTGTATACCTGAATCTCGAAGTGCCAAAATCTGAGTAAACACATTAACAAAAACTGCCGCGCAAGTTGCGCGGCAGTTTTTATTTATTCGTCACTCGAGAGAACTGCTAAGAAAGCTTCTTGTGGCACTTCGACTGTGCCAATGGATTTCATGCGTTTGCGTCCTTTTTTCTGCTTATCAAGCAGTTTCTTTTTACGGCTGATATCGCCACCGTAACATTTGGCAAGCACATCTTTGCGGTAGGCTTTAACCGTGGCTCGAGCAATAATTTTTGCACCAATAGCTGCTTGGATGGGTACTGGGAACATTTGTCTTGGGATGACATCGCTCATTTTGTCGACAATTTTTCTGCCCATAAATTCGGATTTATCGCGGTGGCAAATAATTGCCAGTGCATCGACAATTTCGTTGTTGACCAGAATACCAACCTTTACCAAATCGTTTTCTTGGTAGCCAATTTGTTCGTAATCCATACTGGCATAACCTCGAGACAAGCTTTTTAAGCGGTCATGGAAATCGTAGAGCACTTCACCAAAGGGTACTTCGTAGCGTAGTTCGACGCGTTTACCAACATAAACCATATCTTTCATGTTGCCGCGTTTCTCGACCAGTAATTGCATGGCACTACCAACGTATTCTTCGGGCAATATAACCGACAGTTTAATGTATGGCTCTTCGATTTTGTCTACGCGATCTGGGGTTGGTAGTTGCGCTGGGTTTTGCATTTCAAAAACGGTACCATCGGTTTTGGTGACTCGGTAAACCACACTTGGAGCTGTGGCAATTAAATCCAAATCAAATTCGCGCTCGAGGCGTTCTTGAACAACTTCGGCGTGAAGTAAGCCCAAAAACCCGCAACGAAAACCAAAGCCGAGCGCTTCGGAAGTTTCAGGTTCAAAGTGCAGCGCGGCATCGTTGAGTTGTAATTTCTCGAGGGCTTCGCGCATTCGGGGATAATCCGCTGTTTCGGTGGGGTATAAACCACTAAAAACCACAGGTTGTGATGGTTTGAATCCGGGGAATGGCTCGAGGGTAGGGCGGGTTGCACCAGTCACGGTATCGCCCACTTGGGCATCGTGGATGTCTTTGATATTGGCAGTGAACCAACCCACTTCACCTGCGCTGAGGGTATCAGTTTTTTCTAAGGCTGGGCGGAAAACACCGACTTCATCTACGATGCACTCTTTTTCGGTGTTCCAGAATTTCACTCGGTCACCCGATTTTAAGCCTCCCTCGAGCACTCGGATGAACGGGATCACACCTTGGTAACTGGTGTAAACACTATCAAAAACAAGGGCTTTGAGTGGATTACTGGCTTCCCCTGCGGGTGCAGGGATACGTTCGATGATTGCCTCGAGAATTTCGACCACACCTTCGCCTGTTTTACCACTGGCAAATAAGGCGTTCTCGGCAGGAATACCAATCACTTCCTCGAGTTCCATCGCACTTTCCACTGGCATGGCACTGGGTAAATCTATTTTATTGACGATTGGCACAATAACTAAGTTACTTTCGACTGCTAAGTACGCATTAACAATGGTTTGGGCTTCGACCCCTTGGCTAGCATCCACCAGCAACAGCACACCTTCGCAAGCGGCTAGGCTTCTCGAGACTTCATAATTGAAATCCACGTGTCCTGGGGTATCTATCAAGTGAAAAGTGTAATGTTCACCGTTTTTAGCTAAGTAATCTAAACGCACAGGGGTGGCTTTAATGGTGATACCACGTTCGCGTTCCAAGTCGAGGGTATCGAGGGTTTGTTCGCGTTTATCACGAGCTGTCATTGCGCCACAAATCTCGAGGATTCGGTCTGCTAAGGTGCTTTTACCATGGTCTACATGGGCAATGATTGAAAAATTTCGGATGTTAGTGTTGCTCACAATAGTTGTTAGTGTATCAGGTGTTCACAGGGGCGTTTGCTGCTTTTGTGAGAAACCAACTCACATATCGGTTTTAGCCTAGGTCTATGGAAATGTTTGATATGGCAGTGATTGGTGCTGGTTTAGCAGGACTCGAGGTTACTCGAGCGCTTAGCCAACGTGGTTTGAGTGTACTTTTGGTGGATCGTAAAGCTGATATTGCACGTCATGTACATACCACTGGTATTTTTGTTCGTAAAACTCTCGAGGATTTTGCCATACCCGATTTTTGTCTAGGCGAAGCTGTTAAACATGTCAATTTGTACTCCCCTGCTCGGCAAGTACTGGCACTCAGCAGCCCTCATGATGAATTCCGAGTTGGGCGTATGGGCAAGTTATATGGGCATTTACTCGAGCAAGGCTTAAATGCAGGCGCAGTATTTTCCAATGCAACACATTTGCGCGGCATCAGCAAATCCAGCCGAGGCAGTGTTTTACATCTCGAGCGTCATGGGCAAAGTATGCCAACCCAAGCACGTTTTGTCATTGGGGCTGATGGCGCTGTCTCGAAGGTGGCGCAAGAGTTACGGCTCGAGCAAAATAAAGAATTTATTATTGGGGTCGAAGATGTGCTAGAAGGCGTGCCACTGGTTGGCGAACCCTGTTTTCATGTGTATATCGAACCCAAACTTGCTCCTGGTTATATTGCATGGGTGGTTCATGATGGCGAACACGTTCATCTGGGTACAGGCGGTTACGCAGCTCAATTCGATGCGGCTCAGGCACTCGAGGTTTTTCGGGCAAGTGTCAGTACGCAATTTGATTTTTCTAAGGCTAAACGGCTCGAGCGGCGTGGTGGCAGAATTCCTGTGGGTGGAGTTCTAAAAAACATTGTGCATTCCAGAGGTTTACTGCTTGGTGACGCAGCAGGTGCAGTCAGCCCATTAACCGCTGGTGGGCTTGACCCTGCTATTCGACTTGCCAATTTTGCTGCCCATATTCTCGAGCGGCACCTTGGTGGTGATGCAACAGCTCTTGAAACATATAACGGCAGCGCTTGGCGAACCCGATTCACTTCTCGGTTATGGATGCGACGCTTGTTAAGCAGCGTCACACAACCACAATTACTCGAGCTTGGTTTTGCTGCCCTAAAACTCGAGCCTTTTAAATCTGTGGCATGGCATGTGTTTTTTGGACGAGGTGGCAGTTTCCCTGAACTCGAGCCAAAAACAAATTTAGCTATTGCCCATCAACGCTCTTGACTTCTCATATAGCTCTGTCAAAATACGAGTTGCTGTGATTTTCTTACCGAAACGCGAAAAAACCAAACGCCCGCCCAGCAATCCATTGTATGGCATGGCATTACTTTTTACTGTACTACTTGGTTTATATGCGCTGCGTTTACATTACTTACAAATTATAGAGTATCAACGTTACACCACCATGTCCAAAGATAATCGGCTGCAACCACGTTCTTTACGGGCTGTGCGCGGCGAAATCCGAGCCTCCGATGGAACACTACTGGTCACCAATCGTAATGCTGTTGAACTTGTGTACAAAGGTGGCGAAATAAAACAACTCGAGCGTATTGCCAGATTGGCTGGTTTTACATTACCAATCGAACAACCAAAAGATGGCGAATACGAAATTGTTGTTAAAAAAGATGTTCCTGAAAGCAATATTCCTGCTCTCGAGGAATGGTTGGCTGGGCAGCAAGAAGTGCTCGAGTTACGGTACCGAGTGCAACGCACTTATCCGAGTGGTTTAGCTGGCAATTTACTTGGGTATATGGAACCAGCCAATGCTGATGATCTCGAGTTAAAAGATGCCAATGGTAACCCGCTCTACGACACCGAGGATTTAGTACCAAAAGCGGGTCTGGAAGCGGGCTTAGAGACTTTATTACATGGTCAGCATGGCGAAAAACTCGAGGAAGTGGATTCTAAAGGGCGAGTGGTGGTCGGACGTGACCGTGTGGTGCGTGAAGCAGCCCGTGGCAAAACAATTACACTCTCATTGATTCCAAAATTACAACGTGCTGCCGAAAAAGCCATTGAAGAAGCCAAAGATGAAATTAATGCAAAAAATCGTCAGCATGGCGTTGCTTTAATTTCTAAAGCTCGAGGGGCAATCGTGGCTTTAAATCCTAAAACAGGGCAAATTCTGGCATTAGCAGTTGGTCCTAAGTACGATCCAAATTGGTTTTCAAGTCGTCCTCGAGACAAAAAAGCTGGTGAGGCTTTACTTGATAAATACTTACCCATGTGGAATCGGGCAGTCAAAATATTTGAACCTGGTAGCACATTTAAATTAGTCACCAATAGCGCATTACTCGAGGGTGGTGCAGGCAACCCGTATTTTCAATGTATGAGCACATATTACTTGGGTCGGGCGGCGTTTCGCAATTGGAATCGGTATCGGAATATGGGTTCTATGAATGCTCAGTTAGCCATTGCCAATTCGTGTAACACATGGTATTTCCAGAGTGCAGTACGTTTTGGCACACGGCGTTTTGCTGAAATGTTAGCCAAACGCGCTCGAGAATTTGGTTTTGGTGAACCAACTGGTATTGAACTGATTGGTGAAACAGGTGGTCTGGTGCCTAGTCCGACACAAATGGAAGCTGATGGTCGTCGAAAGTGGTATCCAGGCAATAGCCTGAATTATGCGATTGGTCAAGGTGATATGCGTGCCACTCCTTTACAGATTGCGCGGATGTTAGCAACCATTGTCAATGATGGTAAACGCCCTGAATTAACTTTGGTCAAAGCAGTAGATGGAAAAATTCAACCACCTAAACCAATGGTGCAACTGAGCGGCACACATTGGAGCACTTTAAAACAAGGCATGGAAATTACAGTCACTCGAGGTACAGCTAAAGAAATCCTGCGTGATTTTCCAATCAGAACTGCTGGTAAAACAGGTACTGCCGAAAACCCTAAAGGTCCGAATCAAGACCATGCTTGGTACATGGGTTATGGTCCAGTGGCAGACCCTAATTTAGTAGTGGTTGCCTTTTTTGAAAATGGTGTCGAAGGTTCTGGTATTGCTTTGCCAGCCGTCCGAAAAGTCATGGCTGCGTATTGGAATATTCCGCTTACCAAAAAATAATTACAATCTGGTAATGATGGCTTGTAACTCGTCTGTCTCGAGTTGATAGACAATGCCGTGATGTAAAAACGTTAAGCGCACTTCTGGCAGAATATTTCTGGCTTGGCGGATCGCTTCTTGGTAAATGGCGAGTTGGCGATAATACGCTCTGGCACGTTGTGGTAATTGCTCGAGTGGAATATCATCGGTTTTATAATCCTCGAGTATCCAAGTACCATCTGGCTGTTGATAAAAACGATCTATGATGCCTTGCCAAGTGGTTTGTTGGTGCACAAAAGCAAATGGCAGTTCGGCGTTGTCTTCAAAACGGCTGGTACGGTCTGGGTAAAGTGTTTCGTATTGGGTTAAGTACCAAAGTGCTTGCTGCACCATGATGGCACGTTCGGTTTCGGTGTACGGATGCAGTACGTACTGCGCGGCGAGAATACGTTGATGCTGAACATCTTGGCTCGAGAAATTCTCGGCAATGGCATAATGTGCCAGTGTACCGATAACCCGTTCGGCTTCTGGGATACCACTGGGGTCGGCTTCGGGTAAACCTTCGCGCAGTTCGTCTGGTAGGTGTTCTTCGTTGGCTTCGGGCGAGCGAGTTGGTGCTCGAACACTGGGCTGATGGCGTTTAAACACAGCTTTGGCTAAGGTTTCGTTACGTTCAAGCGGTATAAAAGCCGTACTTTCTGAATTTTGCCCAAGAGGAGTGCTTTCGTCTTCGTGATAGGTGTTTAACTCGAGGTAAGGTAAGTTTGACCAACCAATTTTCTCAAGGGTCGCTAACCAACCTCGAGCTGTGCCTGTGCTGGAACCTGTGAGAATTAACACATCTTTGGCTCGAGTTAAGGCAACATATAAAAGCCTATTGGCTTCGCCGTCTCGTCGAGCATTCCAGTGTTTTTGGATACTAAAATACCGCCCCGTACCACGCCAAGCAATTTCACCATTTGGATGAATAACAATATTCTCACCTGTGTTGCGTTCACCTCGAGCCAAGTCAAAGACTGCACAAACAGGAAATTCCAAGCCTTTAGAAGCATGAATGGTTAAAATCCGCACCGCATCTTCACCTTCAAGTGGTTCGTCACCTTCGGCTTCGCCTAGTCTGGCTCGTTCAAGAAAAAGCAGTGCCGCACGTGGGTCTCGTGCACCTCGAGCTGCCAGTTGATACAACAAACCATCTAAATTGGCATAGCTTTGCGCTTCCTTAGTCAGGTTTGTCCCAAGGTGCATCCAAGCTGCCTCGAGTAAACCTAAGGCATCTGTAGCACTATGAATCACCTCGAGTAACGCGGTTAAAGGCGCAAAGTCTGGGTTTTGCAAAGCTCGGCGGATATCGCCAGCAAATAATTGTTCGATACTCTCGAGTGATAGATTAATACTTGGTAAACGAGCAAGAGCGGCTAGAATATCAGGCGCAAAAGGCTGCATCTTGGCACGTAAACACAGCATGGCATCACGGATTTCGCGGCGGTCGTAATAGCGTTGCCCACTGCCAACCAAAAACGGGATTTGCATGGCACGTAAACTTGGCTCGAGTTGTGCTAACGAACCTCGAGTTCGTAACAGCACTGCCATGTCACGCCAAGCGTATCCTTGACGATGCAATGCCGATAATCTTTGTCCAAGAATTCTGGCTTCGGTCGCCCGCCCTAACTCGAGGTTACTGGCTTCGACAAAGTGCATTTCAGCACTTGATGGGGCTTTTACTCTGCCGCTTTGCACGGCTGCGGGCAAACCTTGCTCGGTAAATTCTGGAAACAACGCTTCAGCTAGGCTCGAGTACAAAGCGGCTAATTGCTGCCCATGACGATACGTGGTGGTTAACGGCTCGAGTTGCTTAGCTTGGCTGTACATCTGCAAAAATGCACTGACATCAGCATCGCGGAAAGCATAAATACTTTGTTTGGCATCACCCACAAAGACAATTCGCTCGAGGTTAAGGTTGGTAAAAACTTTGGCTTGTAATGGGTTGACATCCTGGAATTCATCGACCAATAACAAGGTAAAACGCTGCTTTACTCGAGACAAAACACTGGGTTGTTGCAGTAAATCCAAAGTGCGAAGTTCGACATCGGTACTCGAGAGTGCCATACCAGCTAATCGCGCTTGGTACATGGTCTCGGCAGCCGTAAAAGCTTCAAGCAAAGCTGTATCTTCGCCCGAAAATGGTGCGTAAACCCGTTTTTCAAAAAGCATCTCGAGGGCTTCAAGGGCTTCTTCCCAGCCGTGTTCAGCTAATAACTTATCGCCTGCACCACTGGTTAAAGCCGCTCGAGCTAACACACTCGAGGCGGCGGCTTTGAATAAATCCTTAGCTTCGGTTTCGTCTAAATTTGTAAATTCGGGGTCAAGCGCTAAAGCTGGCGCGTTTAATCGTAACAACACCCGAAAAAACCCGTGAATGGTCGAAATCACACTCGAATCAAGTTCGCGCAACGCCCGTTCAAAAGGCTCTGGGGTGTGCATTACCACATCTAAGTACCGCCCAGTCTCGAGCAATTGCAATAGCCCCGCCCGCAAACGCTGACGCAAATCTCGAGCCGAAGCCCGAGTAAAAGTCACTGCTGCAATTCGCCGCGCTGGTATGGTTTTTAATGCCTCAAGATACAACTGCACTAAACTGGTGGTTTTACCTGTGCCAGCCGAAGCTGCCCGAATCTCGAGTAAACTCATGTTACTTCCCGACATAAATCTTGATAAGTGCAACTACGACAATAAAAACCTGTTGTGGCTCGCACCACACCCCGCTCGAGGTCGTTGCGACTACGCTCGAGCACAGCCCGAGATTCAAGTAATCGTTTCTGGCTTTTTTCTGCCCCTGGGTTCATCACATTCTTGGTACGCCCCTCGTTATCTATGGCACAAAAAGCAACACGCAAACCACTTTGCATGGCAATATCAGCAAACCACCACTCGCGGTGACGCTCGGAATCACGAAAAGCTTCAAAAGCAGATTCGATATCCTCGAGTTTACGGTAAACCTCGAGTAATTTGGCATTACCATTGCTATCATTACGGCGAATCATACCGTCTAAAACAAATTCAATACCCTGCGAAGTGCGCTTAAAAACTTGCATCTCGAGTGGATTACCAGCAGGCTCAAACGATTCAAGTAACGCCATAAAATTGGGGTCAAAGCGCTCGAGGTTGGCTTGCAAACTTTGTGGAGCACGTTGTAACAATGTTTCTTCGGAAACACTGCGGCGCAAATTTTTTAAGGTCAGGCTAGGCAATAAACTATTGGTACTTTCTCGAGGCATAAGCCGTGTTGCCCATGCCCGCAAACCACACCGTGCCACAGCCTCGAGTTCAGTTGCAGCAAATGGTGCTGTTCGCGGTTCAACTTTAAAAACAGCACTTTGCACAGGACTCGAACCAAGATTTTGTGTATGGGCTAACTCGAGTAAACCAGCCGTTATCCGTAACTCGGGTTCTATTGGCACACCAAGCCGAGCTAACCGAGGATGTGGCGCAAGACTCGAGCCTCGTTCGGCACGTGGAAAGGAAATAATCAGTTCTTCATCGGCTCGAGTGACAACATCGTACAAAGCAGCATCGGCTAAACCATTCATCCGTAAAGGCAAGGCAGCGGCTGTACCTTGCAGCACTTGCTCGAGAGCAACCCGATCATCTTCAGGAATAAAAAAATCTTCGGACTCGAGATTCTGATACGCCCCTTCGGTCACACCAAGTACCAAAACCTTAGCAAAACGCCGCCCACTGACCTCGGCAGGTGTTAAAACTGCTACCCCTCGAGCAGCATCAGGATGTGGTAATGCAGCTGCTGAAAGTAAGGTTCTCACCCATTCAGCAAATTGCAAACCACTTGAATCCTGCCCAGAAGCCACCAATAACCGTGCCGCTTCTCGAGCCATCACTCGGGCACTTGGCAACCAAGCAGCCAGCGGCACAATACGCTCGAGTAAAATTTCAAACCACTGCACCAAAACAGTGGGATCAGCAAATTCAGGTGGTGTACACAAAATCCGCAGATCATCAAGCACTGCCCAAGCGAACAGTAAATCATCAGTTTCAAGTAGTACACGGTACGCACTCGAACCACCTTGCAAACCACGTTTATCTAAGGCATCAGCAAGGCGTTCTAAGTCTGGGAACACGGCAGCTAAAACCCGCAATTCAGGTGCAGCAAAATCCCGAGCTGCCACCAATAACGCCGCCTCGAGCACCCGACCCAAAGATGATTCCAATAAACCACCAAGCGACTCAGGCGCGAGCGGCACTTGATACTCTCGAGCCAATGCCTCAAGCACTCGTGCCGACACATGATTCGGCACAACCAACGCCACACTTCGTGCCGAAACACCCTCGAGTAACCAAGCCTTGACCTGCCGCAATGCCGCTCGAGCCTCAGAAACAGGATTGGCACTAGCTCGCACCCGCACCACACGAGGCAAACCTGCCCACGGCTTGCCCAGACTTGGTAAACGCTCGAGTTTTGCCCCAAGTGCTTTTTGTATCTCGAGCAAATCAGGCACACGTACCAAATGCGCCCATGATTCCTTGGCGGTATCGGGTGCTCCAGAAGGCAAGGTCAGCAGTGTTGAATCAGCGCAAGTTGCCAATGCCCGAATCGCTGCAAATTCCGAAGCATTCAAAGACCGATACCCATCCACCACAAAATGCGCTCCTAATGGTAATGGCTGTCGCAACAATAATTCTGCCGCCCGAAGACGTACATCATCTAAATCTTGTAAATCCTCAGACTCGAGTAAACCCTGATAAGCCACAAAGACTCGAGCCAGCACATTGCCATACTCATCTGTAAACACCTGAGGCACAAACAATGCCCGTTTACACTCCGCAATTGCTTGGGCATACAACCGCGCCTCGCCGACTAGCGCCGCACGTCCTAACACCATCTCAAGCGCTCGAGCTGTCAAAGCCACCCGACCAGGATTCAGCACCACCGCTTTATTTGACCCCAAACGATCCAACATGCGATACGACAAATTCTGCAAATTTGTCACCTCAACACCCAAACTAGCACCCAACCCAGCCAAACCCTCGAGCCAAAAACCTCGTTGGCTTGGCAACGTCAGCACAATCACACGTTCAAACAACTCAACTTTCTCGAGCGCAAAACGCCACGCAGCCCGAGTTTTCCCGCTACGCGCAGCACCCACCAACAACCGCACCGACATACGCGACACGATAACACTCGAGACCGACTATGGGGTTGCCTACCTCGAACAAAGCCTTATGGTTTTAGGCACCCATCTCGAGCAAAACTTTACTAATGCTACAAATTAGGGGTTTCAAAAACAATGTTCCAAATCGAGGGGAATGACACTTTAAAAGCTAACAAATGAACCTCAATATACTTTGGTGACATTGAGGTTTAAAGAAATTCACTAAAATGTTTGTGTGTTACCGTAAAACGCACTCGAGCCAAAGTTACGAACAGCTCCATAAAAAATTAAGGCATCACCTTTGCAAGCCACTTTTAATGGTGCTTGATACCATTTACTCCAACGCCGATCACAACGCAAATACATATTCGATAAGAAACGTTCATCTATGCTTTTTCGCACTGTTTCATTCCGACCAGCCGCGTATCTCGAGACATTACGATAGCCAAAGTCGTGTTGACGGCAAGCAGTGTCATCAAAAATCACAGGTGGTGTTGGACCTGAGCAACCATCATCAGACCAATCTGGACCAGCGGTTTGACGATAATAACTCGAGAGATACGTTTCGTAATTAATACTAGTTGCAACAAACAAATGTATCTGCGTAATTAGGGTAACGAATCGTGGTTTGCAATTGCAATTGCGAGGCTGTTACCTCGAGATTGGCATTAACTTCGGCACCAAGTGCTTCGATTTGTGCTTCTGATAAAGCCTTGATTTGCTCATCACTCAAGTTTGGAATATCCTCGAGTGATGTATTGATTGGTGCTTGGATACTGGTACAACCAACAAATGCTGTCAGTGCTAATGCCGCAAACCCCGCAATCAATTTTTTCATAATGTATGTTACTCGTTTTTGGTCAGGGGTATATCAGGAATTAAAAAAACCTGCCCTAAAGCAGGTTTTCTTGTGGTCGGGGACGAGGGATTTGAACCCCCGACCCTTTGGTCCCAAACCAAATGCGCTACCAGACTGCGCTAGTCCCCGAACTGAGTACAACTTGGGATGCCATCTCTGGCGGCGAGGAGTATACACAACCTTTTGCATTATGGCAACCCCCAATGAATGTGATTTGTCACATTCGCATTTTTCACCTATTATTTTGATAATTGGTGACTAAAATTATGCGTCTCAAGTTTTACAAGAAAATACGCAGAATTTGTTTAGAATCCGAATTGGGATTCCGAAAAGTGTATGTCCTGATTGGATTTATTGTATTAACTTCATGTGATTTTACACCTCGTAGATACCCACCATTTTATGTTATGCCTCAAACAGCAACTATTTTGGTTTCTGAGACACTGACCTTGATTCCTTCCTATTCGATGGATCTCGTAACAGATTGGGTATCAGATAATCCAGAGGTTGCAACAGTCAAAAATGGAGTTGTGACAGGAATATCAACTGGGAAAGCTGAAATTCAGGCTTTTATTGGCACAACCTCAACTAGCCCATCAAAAATCACTGTCTTAGCAAAATGAATTGGTGATAAATACCCTCATCAATCTCGAGGTACACTAAGTTCGTGAGTTTACGAGTGACCCCTGTGACCGACCCCCTCGAGTGGGATGCCCTTGTTCAGCGTTTTGCGTTTCATAGTGCATTGCAAGGTTGGGGGTTTGGCGAAGCACGACGTGTCACAGCTTGGACTCCGCATCGGCTTAAACTCGAGCGTGACGGTGTGGTCTTTGCAGCTGCCCAAGTTTTACGGCGTTCACAATACGGGCTTGGGTATTTGTACTGCCCTCGAGGTCCTGCTCTCAATTCACTCGAGGATTTACAAGATGTAGCGACTGCCTTAAAGTCTTGGGCAAAAATCACTGATGTCAGCTTAAAAATCGAACCTTGTGTCCCTGTTGCCTCGAGCGGCGACCCGAGTGTCATGCCCGAACAACTTGGCGTTTGGACAATTGCTGAAACCATTCAACCCGCTCATACTGTGTTAATTGATCTCGAGGCAACCGAGGAAACGCGTTTAGCCAGTATGCACCAAATGGCTAAACGCAACACCAAGCAGAGTATCAAAGAAGGTGTGATTGCCGAACCAGACGATGATTTCGAGGCATTCTGGGCTTTGTTTAGCGAAACCAATACGCGTTCAAAATTGTTGCAGCGCTCAAGAACCTATTACGAAGCAATGTTCCGCGAATGCGCGAAGTACGGCGGTGAAGCCAGAATTATCAATGCACGTTGGAATGGTAAGCCACTAGCAACTTGTTTTGTGATTGGACTTGGTAACGAACTGTGTTACTTATACGGCGGTAGCATCCGCGCTGAACGCGAAGAAGGTCAACGCGACCCAAAAGCCCCGAACGGTGCCTACTGGGGCATGATTCGATTTGGACTCTCGAGAAATTATAAAACCTTAGATTTGTACGGCATTCCTAAACGCATAGACGAAAGCACTGCCGAAAAAATTAGCAATGGTGTCTACGAATTTAAAATGCGGCTCGG
This sequence comes from Deinococcales bacterium, assembly GCA_013298595.1. Lineage (GTDB taxonomy): Bacteria > Deinococcota > Deinococci > Deinococcales > JAAFIG01 > JAAFIG01. Next base: position 26,607 of record JAAFIG010000016.1, read on the forward strand.
TGGTGAAATGGCGTACTTTCCTGCGTATGAAATTGCCCTTAATCCACTCTCGAGTGCAGTTAACACCGCTTTGCGCTGGCGGCGTAAAGCCATGAATCGCAAAGCTCGAGGTTCGGACGACGATGTTTTATGATTCTGTGGGTGGGAAAGCATCCAAAGTCCCTGAACTTGACCAAGCATGATATTGCACTGGCATGATTAACGAATGCTTTGTTTTTACATCTGGGTTGGTACAAATAAATGGACACCCCAATTGCTTTGCTAAAGCTAAATACTCTGAATCAAAAAGGTTTTGTGTTTCAAACAAGCAATCCAGAATATCGTCTGTGGTTGGGAAATGCCATTCCCACGATGTTGATAGCACTGATTGAGCCAACGCTTTACAATCTGGTAAATCAAAAAATCCTTGTTGTTGCAATTGAAAGGCAAACAACGTGATTTCTGAGTAAAACACCATTGGTTGATGAAGTTCTGCACCATGAAATGCTGCACGACTCAAGAAAGCATTGCAGGCTGAGGCTTGACTTTGAATTTCTGGCGTTAAAATTTCGGGAGGTAAGGCTCCATATACAGCAACACTTGGAGAAATCACATAATGCCGATGGATAAATTCTGGGTTCATTTACTTTCACGAATTTGCTTAAATATCTCTTCTGGATTCAATAAACCCACCTTGAGGGGTTTTAATTGTGGGGGTTTAATACCTGTAAAAACTCGAGGTTTTGGCGATTCTACATTTTGGTTTTTGATGCTGTTCATATTCAAATTGTAGAACGAGTCGTTGAATTTGACAATCACTGCTGCATCTTGCCTCCAATCAGGTTAAATTCGGTAGGCTGTACCTTGTGAATTCTATTCCGCATTTGTACGTTCATGTACCGTTTTGCCCAACCATTTGTCCGTACTGCGATTTTCATGTGCTCGAGCGTCGAGCTGGACTGGTCGAAAGTTACTTAGCTGAACTTGAGCGAGAGGCAAAGCAATTAGTTGCTAAGCATGGTACTTTTCCACTCGAGACAATCTATATTGGCGGTGGTACACCTTCATTTTTACGTGATGCTGAACTCGAGCAATTGGTGAGCATTATTCGCAATAATTTTGGTTGGGCGAGTCTCGAGGCAACCTTAGAGGTCAATCCTGGTACGGTCACATCGGCTCGAGCAAGCCACTGGTTCGATTTGGGGTTCACTCGAGCTAGTGTTGGAGTACAAAGCACGCAAGATGATGTGTTGCGCTTCCTTGGGCGTACCCATAATACTAAGCAAGCCTTAACTGCCCTCGAGACTTTACAAAGCACTGGTTTTGCCGTATCTGCCGATCTCATAACCGCTGTGCCAGATCAGAACCTCGAGTTAGATATTCATACTTTAGGCAGATTGGGTTTAACCCATATTTCTTGTTATACCTTGACCATCGAAGAAGGCACACCATTCCATAAGCAAGGTGTCAAAATACTCGAGGAAGCCGAAGCTCATGCCTTAGAAATCACAGAGCCACTGCTCGAGACCTATGGCTTACAACGTTATGAAGTTTCAAATCATGCTAAGCAAGGCAAAGAATCTTTGCACAACACAGCGTATTGGCAAAATAAATTCTTTTATGGGCTTGGTGCTGGTGCAGCAGGGCATTATCCACAAATAACAAACAATCACCAACACACAGCAGATATCATTGCTATGCGGCGCACCAATCCACATTTAGCACCTTGGCTCGAGGGGCAACGTGGCACACCCGAAACCATTTCTCGAGCTGAATTTATTACCGATGGTTTATTTAATGGCTTACGTTTACGCGCTGGAATTGATACATCCGAGCTTTCTCAACGCGCTGGACTAAATGCCCAAGAACATTTTGCTAAAGCTTTCCAGACTTGCTTTGAACGCGGTTGGCTCGAGCAAAACAAAGACATGATTCGCTGCACCAAAGCAGGTTGGTGGGTGCTGAATAAAGTGGTTTCAGTTTTTCTCGAGCAACAATAAAGCCAAAAGTTCTTTATTCCACTTGTAAGGTTAAGGTTTGTTCTTTGCCACGAATTGTGACTGTGATGATGATGCTCTCCCCTATTTTCTTTTGGCGCATGATTCGGTGGTAATCACGTAATGTTTCTACAGGTTTTCCATCTAACTCGAGTAATTGATTTTCTCCGTGAATATCGAGAGTTAAACCCGCTTTAGCAGCAACACTGTTCTTTTCAATCAGGTCAATATCAAGTCCTTGAACTCGAGCATTTTGTGATACCCGAATGCCAACACCAGGAAGTTTGAGTTTAGCACCTGTTTTCATTTGCTCAAGCCACGGATCTAAACCAAAAAATGGCACAAGAAACGAAACTCGAGCATTTTCATCTTGGGCATAGCCAATACCCATACCGATGATTTTACCCGCGAAATTTAAGACAGCTCCACCTGAATCCCCTGGGTTAATTGGCACGTTAGAAAGCATCATTCGGGTTGGAATCAGCAATTCTTGTTCTTGGATGTACCCTTGAATTGCACCATAACGCGGTTGAATAAAATCTTCGCCACTGTTACCAATTTCAACAATAGGGTCGTTTATTTCTGCAGCTTTATGAAATTCAATTGGTAAAAACTCGAGCAAGCGATTAGCAGAAACCTGAATCAAGGCTAAATCTCTGGATTCATCCCAACCAATCACTCGAGCAGGGAATAATTCTTGTTTGGTGGTCAGCACCTCGAGTTTATCAATCCCAATAACTGCATGATACGCGGTTAAAGCATAACCACTGGCTGAAATTAAAAACGCACTTGCCCGCCCAGAACGGCTGTAATAATACTGGTCGTCACTCGAGACACTCAGACTTTGTAATTGCAGCATCGCAGGTCTAGCAGCCACAAAAGCACCCTGCATAAGCTGCTCGAGTTCGGCAGTCGGACGCGGCTTAAAAACAGGTTCAGCAACTCGAGGTGTGAGCCAATACCCAATCAAAAAAAAGGGAATTAAAAAGAGTAACCAAAATCGGCGCACAAACCTAGTTTACCCGAGTCTGTAGGCAGTGCTTGGTTGTCCTTGGCATAGCATGTCAAAATACATCATGTTCGATTATTTCAAAGCACTGGATTCCTTATCCGAAACCGAAAAAGACATTCATGCCTTGGCTCGAGAATTTGTGGACAAAGAAATTATTCCCAGCGTTGGTGGATGGTGGGACGAAGGCACACTGCCTCGAGAACTGATTTCGAGAATGGGTGAATTGGGTTTTCTTGGACCAACCACACCAGAAGAATACGGTGGTGCTGGTATCTCGAGTACTGCTTATGGACTGATTTGTTACGAATTAGAACGCGCCGATTCTGGTGTGCGTTCAAGTGCCAGTGTGCAAGGCAGCCTTGTGATGTACCCAATTTATGCCTATGGCTCTGAGGAACAAAAAAAGCGATACTTACCCGAATTAGCTTCTGGACGAATGATTGGTTGTTTTGGATTAACCGAAGCCGATGGTGGCTCCGACCCCGGAGCCATGCGAACTCGAGCTGTCAAAGATGGTAACGGCTATGTTCTGAATGGCTCAAAAATGTGGATCACCAACAGCCCAATTGCCGATATCGCTGTGGTTTGGGCAAAACTCGAGGAAAATGGCAAAGACATAATTCGCGGTTTTATCGTACCTCGAGATGCCAAAGGCTTTAGCACACCAAAAATCAAAAATAAACAAAGCCTACGTGCCAGTATCACAGGCGAAATCGTCCTCGAGGATTGCCGCATTCCATTAGAAAATGTACTACCCAATTCAGGCGGACTTAAATCGCCACTAGGGTGTTTAACCCAAGCTCGCTATGGCATTGCATGGGGCGCACTCGGCGCACTCGAAGCGGTTTACACCGAAACCCTCGAGTACACCAAAACCCGCACCACTTTTGGTAAACCAATTGCAGGGCGGCAACTGGTTCAAGACAAACTCACATGGATGGCAACCCAACACACCCTTGGTTTACTGATGGCAAAACGCCTTGGCGAACACAAAGATGGCGGCACCATGAACTACGCCCAAGTCTCCATGGCAAAACGCAACAATGTCCGCGTGGCATTACAAGGCGCACGTTTAGCTCGAGAATTGCACGGTGGCAACGGCATCACCACCGAATACCCAATCATTCGTCATATGCTCAACCTCGAGACCGTAGACACCTACGAGGGAACGCACGACATTCACACACTGATTGTTGGGCGGGACTTAACGGGTTTAAATGCGCTCGAGTAACGATCTATGGGAAAACGTAAAGTACGTTTTGTTATCAAACCAGATGGTCAAGGTTACTGACGCGTTTGGGACAACAAATTAGCAAGATGGTGGGGAAATCCATTTGCGGAAATCCCAGAAGCCTTAATTGCTGAACTAAATGGCAAGAAGCAGCCACGTGAATTGGTAAAATTGAGTAAAACCAAATTGCGCCAATACAAAAAATTAAACCACAGATAAGTTATTCACTGAGGTGTGCTGCTCATCGCTCTCGAGAACTTTGCTTAGACCTATCTTTTGCAATTTGTCAGCCAGTACACTATTACTGTGAACTTTACAGATAAACTCGAGAATCTTGCCATGCTGGTTGTGCAAGTCGGTAATAACATTCAACCCGGACAACGCTTGGTGATTCGAGCACCGCTCGAGGCAGCACCATTGGTGCGTCTGGTGGCAAGAAAAGCCTATCAAGTTGGAGCGAGTTTAGTGGATGTGCAATGGTCGGATGATCTGACCACACTCGAGCGTTTACAACATAGCCAAGAAGCGTTTTTATCCGAGATTTCCGAATCGGCTTTTCGGGTTGGGGATGAAACTGTCGAACGCGGCGATGCCTTTCTGGCAATTCTGGCTAACGACCCTGCTGTTTATGCCAATGCTGAACCATCTCGAGTGGCAACCATGATAAAAGCCGTTGGTGCGCGGAGCAAAAAACGCCTCGAGGCATTTGGTGCTGGTATGGTCAATTGGTCGATTGTACCGTATGCCGTGCCAAGTTGGGCTAACAAAGTCTTTCCTCATGAATCGCCTGAAGTTGCTCTCGAGAAATTATGGAATGCCGTGTTTATGGTGACTCGAGCCGATCAAGCTGACCCTGTGACCGCTTGGAAAACACATTTGCACGATCTGGAAGCGCGTCGGGATTTTTTGAATACCCAAAAACTTCGTCGTCTCGAGTTTAGAGCACCCGGTACAGATTTGCAGATCGAATTGCCTGAATTGCATCGTTGGGAGGGTGGTTCGGGTCGGACAAGCAATCCGCGTCATGGTCAGTCAATCACGTATGTGCCTAATATCCCCACCGAGGAAGTCTTTACAATGCCGCATCGTTTTGGAGTCAATGGCACTGTCCGAGCCACCAGATCACTTGGGTATAGCGGTCAGATTATTGATGGGATCGCAATGACTTTTAAGGATGGTAAAGCTGTGGCTGCGTCGGCAACCACCAATGAGGCGACGCTGCATCAATTACTGGCTTCCGACGAGGGTGCTAAACACCTTGGCGAAGTGGCATTGGTGGCAGAATCTTCACCTGTGGCACGTAGCGGATTGCTGTTTCACGAAACGTTATTTGATGAAAATGCTGCTTGTCATATTGCAATGGGCAGAGCTTACGCTTACACCTTACACAATGGCACCGCCATGAATCCTGCACAACTGCTCGAGAACGGTGCAAACGATTCGCAAGTCCATGTGGACTGGATGATTGGTAGCAAAGACATGGATGTGGTTGGTATCCGAGCCGATGGGACTAAACTCGAGTTACTCAGTGCTGGACAATGGGCATTTACTGTCTAAGAGGATGTGACCTATGGATTTTCAAACGAAACTCGAGCATTTAGCCGAATTAGCCATTCGGGTTGGCACGAATTTGCAGTACGGACAGCGTTTAAACATTTATGCACCGCTCGAGTCGATAGAATTGGTGCGTTTGATTACGCGTAAAGCTTATCAAGCGGGTGCCAGTCTGGTGGTGGTTTTTTGGACTGAGGAAGCCATTGGTTTAGAGCGTATTGTGCACAGCCAAGACGAATTTTTGACCCGCGTTGCCGAAGAACCTTTTCGCAATTACGAAGAATTTACTCAGCGTGGCGATGCTCGTTTACGCATTCGTATCAGCAAGCCCGAAGTGTTTGCCAATGCCGATGCTGACCGTATGCAAGTGATTTCTAAAGCCACCAACGCTCGAGCGAAACTCAGCCTTGATAAATTTCACTCGAGCATGGTCAATTGGTCTATTGTGCCATTTGCCGTGCCGAATTGGGCAGAAGTGGTTTTTCCCAATGAAGCACCTGATATTGGTTTAGAAAAACTCTGGGATGCTTTGTTTATGGCAACTCGCGCCGATCAACTCGAGCCTGTGCAAGCTTGGCAGCAGCATTTAACACAATTGGAAGCGCGTCGAGATTTTCTTAATCTGCAAAAGCTGCAACGGCTCGAGTTCAAAGCACCAAATACCAATCTGACCATCGAATTGCCTGTATTGCATCGTTGGGAAGGAGGTTCGGCACAAACCATCAATCCGAACCATCCGAGTTCAATTCGTTACGTGCCAAATTTACCAACCGAAGAAGTTTTTACTGTGCCACATCGCCTTGGTGTCAATGGCTTGGTAGCTGCTACCAAGCCATTGCTGGCTCGAGGAAAAATCATTGAAGGTATTGTTATGACCTTTAAGGATGGCAAAGTAACCGAGGCTCGAGCCAGCAAAAACGAGCAGACTTTGCTGCAAATTCTTGAACTTGACGAAGGCGCAAGTCGGACTGGTGAAGTGGCACTGGTGGCAGAGTCTTCGCCTGTGGCACGCAGTGGTTTGTTATTCCAAGAAACGTTATTTGATGAAAATGCGGCTTGCCATATCGCCATGGGCAGTGCTTACTCGTACACCATCCAAGGTGGTGACAGCATGACCAACGAACAACTGCTCGAACATGGTGCCAATAACTCGCAGGTTCATATGGATTGGATGATAGGCAGTTCGCAAATGGATGTGGTTGGCATTCGTGCCGATGGTTCTAAACTCGAGTTACTGAGTGCTGGACAATGGGCATTTGAAGTTTAGGAATTCTATGACGTGTTGTGTTTGGTACAAAGCCACTTTGGTTTTGTACCATTTTTCTGGTTGCCAACAGCATTTGACAAATGAAAGCCACAATCCTTAGACTGCCGCTATTCACAACACCTTCTATATTGGAGAAACATGAAAAGCAGCATTGGAGTTGCATTTATTGGCGCTGGACGCATGGGCTTAACCCACGCACAAACTCTTGGTAATATTGCTGCCGCTCGAGTTTTGGTGGTTGCAGATGCCAATCTCGAGGCGGCAGAACGCGGTAAAATCTTGGCTCGAGCCGAACGTGCTACCGCTGATATCGAAGCTGCAATCAATCATCCTGAGGTCGAAGCGGTGATGATTGTTACACCAACCGATACCCATGCCAACCTCATTCAGATGGCTGCCAAAGCAGGCAAAGCGATTTGGTGCGAAAAACCGATTGCTTTAACCCTCGAGGAAACCCAAACGACCCTCGAGATTGTAGAAAAAGCTGGTGTACCATGTCAGATTGGTTTTCAGCGACGTTTCGATCCAGGGTATATGCGGGCTAAAGAGTTAATTGAAACTGGCAAACTGGGTAAGCTCGAGTCTTTTCGTTCGCTGGGGCGCGATACGTATTTACCGAATCCTGCGGGGATTCGCCCCGGCGGTGGCACATTTTTGGATATGACAGTGCATGATTTTGATTTGGCACGGTTTTTGATTGGTGAAGTGGTCGAGGTCAGTGCGTGGGGCGCAGTTTTAGCCCATGAAATGTTTGCCGAAAATGATGATTGCGATACCGCTGTGTGCATGTTGCGTTTTGCCAATGGTGTGCTTGGTGTGGTCGAAAGCGCAAGGCATTCTAATTGGGGGTACGATATTCGCACTGAAGTGGCGGGTTCGGAAGGCAAAGTGGTGATCGAAGCACCACATAAAACACCATTACAGCACTTCACAGGTTTTCAAAACCACACCGATGTTTACATTAATTTCCCAGATCGTTTTGCCGATGCTTACCGCCAACAAATGGAAGCATTTTTTGCAGCGCTGCAAAACAACTCAACCCCAAGCCCAGGTCCAAAAGATGCCCTCGAGACACTACGAATCTGCTTAGCCGCTAAGCAAAGTTGGCAGCAAGGTAAACCCATCAAGGTTCAGGAAGCCAAATGAAACCACTGGGTATTGCCATTGTTGGTGCGGGGAGAATGGGTTGGATTTTTGCTCGAGCCATTGCTGCCCTGCAACCACAAGCTCGAGTGACTTGGGTTGTCAGTCGCAGCCAAGCCAGTGCCGAAAAAATGGGGCTGCATTTTGCCTGCCAATTTGCTACCACTCTGGAAGATGCCCTCAAAGATTCTGCTGTTGATGCCGTGGTGATTGCAGCCGCGACTCCCGCCCATGCCGAGCTTGCAATTCAATGCGCGAAAGCCAAAAAACCATTTTTTATCGAAAAACCAATTGCCGATACCCTCGAGAATGGTCGCAAAATCATTCAAGCAGTTAAAGAAAACAATGTCCTCAACATGGTTGGATTTCATCGCCGATTTGACCCTGCGTACAGCCAAGCCAAACAACAAATCGAAAAAGGCGAACTTGGTAAACTCGAGATTTTCAGATCTATTTCCCGAGATGCCGATATGGGTTCCTCGAGCCTCGAGTTTCATTTAAGCAGCGGTGGTTTAATCGTAGACCTTGGTGTTCACGACATGGACTTAGCCCGTTGGTACATGGGTGAAGTGCTCGAGGTACAAGCCCTTGGTGGGGCATTGACCGACCCAAGTTTAACGCAACACAATTTGCACGATACTGCTGTGGCGATTCTGCGTTTCGCTAGTGGCGCGTTTGGCACCATCGAAATGGCTCGCAGTACGGCTTACGGACACGAGGTTCGCAGCGAAATCCTTGGTTCCAAAGGCAAATGCAGCATCGAACGCGACCAACGCGGCGACCTAAAAACCTACACCTCGAGCGGCGCACACTACGACCGACCTCGAGGTTTTGAAGAACGCTTTGCCGCTGCCTACCAAGCCGAAATGAGTGCTTTTATCCAAGGTGTCTCGAGCCAACAAGCCATGATGCCTGATGCCACAGATGCGTGGTATTCGTTGCGGTTAGCCATGGCAGCCCAAGAAGCTCTGAGCACAGGAAAAACTGTACAAGTCAATAGCTATGGCGGTAATTTATGAAGCGATTGCTTGCAGGCATTTTCAGCAATCATCATTTAACAACCATTTCGTAGGGGCGAGGCATGCCTCGCCCCTACGGTTGCGTCCCACACGAAATTTTTTGTACGTTTGTAGTATGTCTCGAGTAACACGTTTTAGGAGGTCATCCATGAAAACAATTCGGTTAACCGTGGCACAAGCTGTTATTAAATTCCTCGCGGTTCAATTTTCTCAACGCGATGGGAAACAACGGCGTTTGATTGCTGGGGTTTGGGGCATTTTTGGTCATGGCAATGTGGCTGGGTTGGGGCAGGCTCTCGAGGAATTTGGTGATGATTTAGATTTGCCTACGTACCGCCCGCAAAACGAACAAGCGATGGTGCACACCGCAGCCGCATTTGCAAAGCACACCAATCGCTCGAGCACGTTTGCTTGTACCGCTTCGATTGGTCCTGGTTCGACCAATATGCTCACTGCTGCGGCAGGTGCGACCATTAACCGTTTGCCTGTGTTGTTATTGCCCTCGGATTATTTTGCTAACACCTTACCAAATCCTGTGTTGCAACAACTCGAGCATCCAATTGAACTCGATAGCAGTGTCAATGATGCGTTTCGTTTGGTCAGTAAATTCTATACGCGCATCACTCGAGCCGAGCAGCTGTTTACTGCGTTACCCGAAGCCATGCGGGTGTTGACCGATCCTGCCGAAACAGGAGCCGTGACGATTTCTTTACCCGAGGATGTACAAACTGAAGCTTTTGATTTTCCACTCGAGTTTTTCCATAAGCGAGTCTGGCGAATTCGTCGTCCTGTACCAGAACCTGAAATGCTCGAGGCAGTGGTGAAGTTACTAAAGAATGCCAAGCGCCCACTGATTATTGCTGGTGGTGGTGTGATGTACTCCGAATCCAACGCAGTACTATCCGAATTTGCCAGCAGCTATGGTATTCCTGTTTGTGAATCGCAAGCGGGTAAAGGTGCGATTCCGTGGGATCATGCCATGAACATTGGAGCGATTGGTTCTTCGGGTGGTTTAGCCGCCAATATCCTAGCTCGAGATGCCGATGTAGTTATTGCCATTGGTACTCGGTTAGCTGATTTTGTAACAGCCTCGAAAACCGCTTTTCAAAACCCTGATGTTCAATTTATTGGCTTGAATGTGGTACCAATGGATGCTGTCAAATTATCTGGTGTTGCCTTGATCGCCGATGCCAAACGAGGACTCGAGGCGTTGCAAACAGCGCTGGGGAGCTTCAAAGGCACCAGTGCGAGTTATCGTAAAGAAGTTTCAAAACTCAAACTCGAGTGGGAAAAAATTGTCACCGAGTACCGCACTCCGAACTCGAGCCAAGGCTTCTTATCGCAAACCGCTGTCATTGGTATGGTCAATAAAGCTGTTGGTGGGCATAGCAGTGTGATTTGTGCAGCGGGGAGTATGCCAGGCGATTTACTTAAACTCTGGCGACCCACCGACCCAAAAGCCTATCATGTCGAATACGGATTTTCTTGTATGGGTTACGAAATTCCTGCCGCGCTGGGTATTAAACTCGCCGAAGCCAAACGCGAAGTGGTGGTGTTTATTGGCGATGGCACGTACTTAATGATGAACTCCGAAATTGTTACCGCTGTTGCCGAAGGACTCGATTTCACCATTATTCTTGTAGACAATAAAGGCTACGGTTCAATTCGCCGTTTACAAATGGAAACTGGTTCGCCATCATTTAACAACGAACTGCGTTACCGTAACCCAAAAACCAAGCGCACCGATGGCAAACCTGTGATAGTAGATTTTGTCAAACACACCCAAGCAATGGGGGCAACCTCGTGGTACGCAGATACCTACGCTGCCCTCGAGCAAGCCCTAAAAGCAGCCAGCAAAACAAAAGGGGTCAAAGCCATTGTTGTGCCAGTCAGTCTCGAGGAAAGTGCTCGAGGTTTTGAGAGTTGGTGGGATGCGCCGATTGCAGCTGTCTCGAGCCAAAGTAACGTGAAAAAAGCCCGTAAGAATTACGAATCTAAACTCGAGAAGCAACGTAAATTTATTTAAACCAGTCGTAGGGGCGGGGCTTGCCTCGCCCTCGAGCTTCCATCGGACAGAAGAACAAACGAGAATTCAATAAAGTTCTTTTGCGGGTTTTGAAACAGCAAGTGCAAACAAATGTGCTTTACAAGCAATAGAATTAAACCTTGCTGGCTGGGCGAGGCAAGCCCTACGTAAAAAGAATTTGAGGTGTTATGAAAAAAAATATTCAATTAGCCAATGCACCCTGTTCTTGGGGAACAATCGAGGGGTGGGGGCAAAGTATCTCGTATTCGCAAATGCTGGATGAATTGGTTGCCACTGGGTACACAGGTACAGAACTTGGTGATTATGGTTTTATGCCCACCGATTCTGCCGCGTTGCGCAAGGCGTTAATCTCGAGAAACTTAACCATGCTGGGTGCTTACGAAGGTGTGTACTTTCGTGACTCGAGTTGTCATGCACTTGGTTTGGAAAAAATTTTACGCAACGCCAAATTGCTTAAAAGCGTGGCTGATATTGGTGATGCGAATACCCAACCATTTGTGGTCATTGCTGATGAGCATAGCCGTGATGCACCGCGTTTTGAACGGGCTGGTCGGATTAGTAAGGATTTAAGTTTATCGGCGGCTGATTGGACAATTTTTGCTCGAGGGGTGGATCAGGCGGCGAAAGCGGTACATGATGAAACTGGTTTACGCAGTGTGTTCCATCATCATTGTGGTGGGTATGTCGAAGCCCCTTGGGAAATCGAGGAATTGCTGGCTCGTACCGACTCGAGGTATTTGGGTTTGGTCTTTGACACTGGGCATTTTTTGTATGGCACTGGCATGAACGATGGCGATTTGGTTTTGGCTGCACTCGAGAATTTTCAGAGCCGCTTGTGGTATGTGCATTTTAAGGATTGCAGTCCAACGGTTGCCACTCATGCTCGAGCGCAGGGTTTGAATTACAAAGAGGCAATTGGACAAGGCGTGTTTTGCGAACTTGGTCAGGGTAGCGTGGATTTTGCCGCTGTGACCAACAAACTCGAGCAATTGAATTACTCAGGTTGGATTTGTGTTGAACAAGATGTGCTGCCCGGTATGGGCGAACCGAAAGTCAGTGCTAAAAATAACCGAGATCATTTGGCGAAAGTAGCGGGAATATGAAACTCGAGGTGCAAGATGTTTGATTTGATTACCATGGGGCGTTCATCGTTGGATTTATATTCAAACGATGTCGGTGCAGCCTTTACCGAAATCAATTCCTTTGGCGCTTCAATTGGTGGTAGCCCGCTGAACATCGCTGTTGGCTCGAGTCGATTGGGTTTAAAAGTTGCTTTACTGACCGCTGTTGGTGCCGATAAAGTTGGCGAGTTTATTGTTGAGCGCTTAAAAAAAGAAAAAGTCGAAACCAAATTTATTCCTGTTGTTCGCTCGAGCAAAAGCAGTGCTGTGGTGGTTGGTATCGAACCACCTGATCGTTTCCCGTTAACGTTTTACCGCGATAACGCTGCCGACATTCAACTTGGCATTGATGATGTGTTGCGTTTGCCTTTAACTGAAACTCGAGCTGTGCAATTATCTGGGGCTGCTCTTGCCAAAGAACCCAGCCGAAGTGCGGTATTTTTTCTTGCCGAGCAAGCCAAGGCGCACGGTTTAACCATTTTTCTTGATCTTGATTTTCGTGCCGATCAATGGCACGACCCTCGAGCCTACGGTGTGCAAATTCGTGCATTGCTACCACTGGTAGATGTTGCCCTTGGCACCGAAGAAGAAATTAATGCTGTTATGCTGAGTCGTATTGAAGATTTGCAAATCCACAATTCACAAATCACTGCCCCAGAAATTCAAGGTGATCTCGAGCAAAACATTCAAACCGTTCTTGGCAAAGGTTTAGAAGCTCTGATTGTTAAACGAGGTGCTCGAGGTTCAGATGCGTACCTCAAAAGCGGTGAGATCATTTCAGCTAAAGGTTTTAAAGTCGAAGTGGTCAGTGTGCTCGGCGCTGGTGATGCCTTTGCTGCTGGTTTTATTTACGGAAGGTTACAGAACTGGGATTGGTACAAAAGTTGTCGCATGGGCAACGCCTGCGGAGCCATTGTTGTTACCAGAATAGGTTGCGGAGAATTCACTGCCTACCTCCCTGAAGCCCTCGAGTTCATCGAATCCCAAGGCGGTTTTTAAAAACAGATGAAGGTTGAAGGTCAAAAGTAAAACCGTAGCGAGGCGTGCATCGCTCTCGCTCAGAAACGAAAAGCGAATACCCCTAGGAGTCGATATGAATTCCCCGAATCAGTTCAAACCCGTTAATGGTGTTCTCGAGGTTACGCCGCAGAGTATTGGTTGGCAGTTTTTGTCTTTTAAGACTGTTTTACTTTCTACTGGGCAGCGTTTTTCTGGGCAGACAGGTGGCGAGGAAGCAGCGCTGGTGCCAATTTCTGGGTCGCTCGAGGTGCATGTGGCTGGTCAGATTGTGGCATTGCAACGCTCGAGTGTATTTGAAGAATTGCCACATGTGGTTTATATGCCGCCTAAAACAGCTTTCGAGGTGGTGGCTCGAGCAGATTGCCACTTTGCGCTTGGCAGTGCACCTGCAGAGGGTCTGTATCCTGTTCGGGTATTTGAACCTGTAGAAATGAAAGTTGAAGTGCGTGGTGGGGCGAATGCAACGCGTCAAGTCAATCATATTCTTGGTCCTGATTTACCTGCCGAGCGCTTAGTGCTGTTCGAGGTCTATACACCTTCTGGGTTTTGGTCTGGTATTCCGCCACATCGTCATGATGGTTTACGCGGCTCGAGATATGTAGAAGAAACGTATTATTATCGTATCTCGCCACCTGATATTGGTTGGGCTGTGCATCGCAATTACAGCCCCGAGCATGGTTTAGATGAATTGCTACTGATTAAAGATGGCGATTTAGTGATTACACCGGCTGGTTTTCATCCTGTTTCTGCGCCGCCGGGTTCTAATGTCTATTTTCTTAATTTCTTAGCTGGCGAACCAACCCTCGAGGAAAGAGCAGTTGCACCTGTGGATGATGCTAATTGGGCTTGGTTACGGGATGATTGGGCTGGGAAGCCATTAAAAATTCCGTTTGGTCAAAAGTAACTGGCTCGAGTGTGTTAAACACCTGTTAAAATTTGCTCAAGGGGTTGCTCGAGTTGCCGTACTATATGAGTAGCAGCTGCCCAGCCGCTTTCAAAAGCCGTTTCGATGCGAGCATTACCATTTGGGGCGCACCAATCGCCGCAAAAAACCAGATTTTCTTGGGCTAAGTACGGCGCAGCATGTGGTTGGATTGCTTGGGCGTAACGCCAGCGATGTACCAAAATTTCTTGTGGCTCAATCCAGTCGCCTAGCACTTCTCTAGCCGCAGCTAACATTGGTTCGGCAATGGTGCTGGCATTGCTCTCGAGTTGGGCTGTACTCCAAGCTGCATTGGCGTGCAAAACAAGCGTGGCTGGCATGGCTCGTTTACTTTGTTCAAAACTAGCCCATGACAACACGGGATGGTCGAGTCTCATGGCACTCCAAGGCAATTCTGGCATAGAGGCTAAAGAGACCATCAATGCCCAGCATGGTGCAAATTTGACTCGCTCGAGGGCAAGGTATGTGCTTGGCTCGAGGGTAGAACGGGTTAAAGCCAAGGCTTGCGGGGCTGGTGCATTGACCAGTACAGCTCTAGCTGTGTGGATGTCACCATTCTCGAGTACGGCGCGGTAACCAAAGTTATTATGCCAAACGGCGCTGACCAGTGCATTTTGGATAATCTCGAGTGGTTCTTCGTTACTAAAACCATCTCGCAAGGCTTTGCCAAGGGTGTTCATACCGTGGGTTGCGATGTATCGTGGGTATCCGTCAGGGCTATTTTCGATATGTCCTGCATTCCAATTTGGTAAACCGTATTGCCAAACCTTAACGATGCCATTGGTTTCAAGTTTTTGCATCAAACGGTGCATTGCATCTGATCGAACAGTAAAGTATGGCGCACCAAAATCCACAATAGCTCCTGAAGCCAAGCGTTTGGTGGCAGCACGACCCGAAACACCATTGGATTTCTCGAGAATACGCACCGAAAAGCCCGCTCGGACAAGTTCTCGAGCGGCTGCCAGACCAGCGAGTCCGGCTCCAATAATCAGTACATCTGTTGCTCGAGAGGTTTCCACAACGCGTATTGTGACAGGTTTTATCAAGTTGCACCGCACTGTACGATGCAGTTTTATTGCGTGCAGAAGCGATTTTGGAAACGTTTCCGCCGATTATTGCTTATTCAGATTTACAAGTTTACAACCCAAAATACGGCTCATTACGCACCTGACCGCAAGCACAAGGTAGACTAGACGACCATGTTACACAGCGACCATAAACAAATTGTTAAAAAATTAGCTCAGGATTTCTTCTCGCTCTACCAAGCCCGAGAACCACTCGAGTTAGCTGATGCCATTGGTGTGCGTCTCGAGTACGGCGATTTAGGCGATAAAGACGGCGCTTACGACCCTGAACGCAATGTGATTTTCTTATCTAAAAAATCCACACCCGAACGTCAGCGTTTTACGATGGCTCACGAAGTTACCCATTTTTTAATCCTTGCCGAAGATGATTTCTTATCCGACTTACACGACGCATACGAAGGTGACACACTCGAAGAAAACATCGAAATTCTTTGCAATATTGGTGCGAGTGCTTTGCTTGTACCCGAAGATGAACTCGAGAAATTATTGCGCCGTTACGGGCAAAGTGCTCGTGCCATACCAAAAATTACCCAGACCTTTGGTATCTCAAGACCTGCTGCTTGTGTCGTACTGGCAGAGCGCATCACAGACGCAGCCGTGATTGCTGTGTTGCGTGCCAAAGGCAAACATGCCACTCGTCGTGACACTTTGCACGATGGCGAAACACCCGCACGTAGTCTCGAGGTGAGTTTTGCAGCGAAAACTGACACCCTGAAATACAGTTTAGCCAACAACACCATCATCCCAGCCGACCACCCAGCGTATATTGCCCTCGAGACAGGTTTACCGATCGAAGAGGACAGTTTTTTACCATTTAAAAGCGGTAAGAAAATGCCAGCTTTAGTAGATGCTCACCCTGATGGCAGCGTAGTCTATGTAATTTTCACAACAGCTGCCAGCAAAGATGAAAAAGAAGAAGGCATCATTTAATTTTTCTGATTGCGTTGCAAGATTTGACTGAGGAAAACACCAATCATGGTCAGCACCACAATAATAGTCGATAAGGCATTGATATCTGGGGTGATACCGCGCTTAACCGAAGCATAAATCAGAATTGGTAGCGTTTGTGATTCTGGACCAGATGTAAAAAAAGAAATCACAAAATCATCTATTGAAAGTGTGAAAGCCAGCAATGCTCCTGCCATCACACCAGGCAAAGCCAATGGGAAAACTACATGCTGCACAGTCTCGAGTGGCGAAGCATACAAATCTCGGGCAGCTTCTTCGAGTGCAGGGTCGAGGGTTGCTAAACGGCTACGCACCACAATTGCCACAAAAGCAATTTGAAAGGTCACATGGGCTATCACCATAGCAGGCATTCCAGGTTCAAAAAAAGGTAAGAAATTGCGTACCACTTGGTACAACAACAATAAACTAATCGCCATGACAATATCGGGAGTAACCACTGGGATATACATCAGCCAAGCCGTTAATCTCGAGCCAGGAAAGCGATAGCGATGCAAACCATACCCAAGTAACGCCCCAATAATTGTTGAAATAATTGTACTAATAATTGCCAGTATTAAAGTATTCTGTGTAGCTGATAATAACTGTGCGCCTTCAAGCCCACCGACCACCGATTCATCACCAAAAATTTTGGCATACCATTTGGTGGTAAAACCTACCCACTCAAGCTTAAATCTCGAGTTATTAAAACTCATGATTGCCACCACAAGAATTGGGGCATATAAAAAAGCAAATGCCAAAAAACTGGTGAACGATAAGCCCACACTGGCTTTACGCACTTGCGAACGACGCATGGCAAAAAACCAAACAGCAAAAAGCAAAGCTGTAACCAGTAAAAAACCAATCCAGAAAGTCGCTAAGCCCATAAGCACCTCGAGGAAGGACGAAGGAAAAAAGAAGCAAGTTGATGTACAGTACTCATAGTAAATCCCTCATACCTTTCTCGCCAACTCGGCGGGCATACAACCATAAGACCAACAAGGTTAAACCCATGACTAAAAAGCTAATGGCTGCACCAAAAGGGTAATCTCGAGAGGCACCAAATTGTTGAGCGATACTATTGCCAATTAAAGCAACTTTGGCACCACCTAGTAAATCAGGAATCACAAACATACCAAGCGCAGGGATAGCCGTTAAAATAATACCAGCTGTTAAACCAGGTAAAGTTTGTGGTACCAGCACACGAATAAAAGCTTGGGTTTTAGTAGCATATAAATCCTGAGCTGCCTCGAGTTGCGACCAATCAATCCGTTCGACAGCACTATACAGTGGCAGCACAATGAATGGTAAGAAAACATTGACCATACCAACATAAACAGCAAAATCTGAAGGATACAAACCCTCATTTGGTTGCACAATACCCATACTGGCAGCCAACTGTGTAATCGGACTCGAGGGATTAAACATAATCATCCAAGCATAAGTGCGAATCACCAAGTTAACCCAACTTGGCACAATCACAAAAATCATTAACCGATCACGCACTCGAGGTTCGTGACCAGCAATAAAAAAAGCCAATGGATAAGCAATAATCACACATAACAACGTGGTCACCAACGAAACCAAGATGGTACGCCCAACAATAAAAAGATAGGCTGCATCGTACCCAAGCACATCCCAACCAGCGAAACGCACATAATTATCAGCTGTGAACGGCGCAGCAGCATTGCCTAGTTCGTCTCGAGATAAGAAACTATAACCAAACAAAATCAGCATTGGTAAAACCAAAAATAAAGCAATCCAAACAATCCCAGGTCCTGCCGTCACAGCAGCTCGAGACAACAATTGTATTGGTGTTAGTAACTCGCCACCTGCTGCCTCGAGTTTCGGTTTTTTAATTTTGGTCATCAGTGCACCTCCCCAATCTGATCTAAACGCGTACTACCTGCTAAAACAACAATCAAATTGGCTGGTAAATGCGCGAATAATTCGTCTTCAATAGCAAAATCAGAATCTTGCACTCCACCATTCATGGTGTTTACCTCGAGTTCAAGTTGACTATTGGTACGAACTCGGTACGCACCCGTTGCACCTTGGTAAATATCGTCTGTCACAGAAACAGCTACTGTGTTCTGCTGCGATAACTGGGTTCTGGACAACTGAATTTTCTCTGGGCGAATGGACAACAAAACATCTTGACCAATCGCTGGTAAAAAATCATTAACCATTAACTCGCCAAGTTGCGTTTTGACTCGAGCCTCACCACACACTGTTCCTTCAAGCAAATTACTCGAGCCTAGGAATTTTGCCACAAAAGCATTGGCTGGGCGTTCATACATTTCTTGTACACCACCAAGTTGCTCGATGACACCTTTATTCATCACTGCCATGCGATCAGACATAGTGAGTGCCTCCTCTTGATCGTGAGTCACAAAGATAAAGGTTAAACCCAGCCGAGCTTGTAAACGCATTAACTCGACTTGCAAATTGACCCGCAACTTTCTGTCTAATGCCGAAAGTGGTTCATCTAATAACAACACTTGTGGCTCATTAACTATTGCCCTTGCCAACGCCACCCGCTGCCGCTGCCCACCCGATAATTGGGCTGGACGACGCTCAGCAAACGCCGAAATTTCTACCATCTCGAGCGCATTTTGCACTTTTGTTTTCACTTCTGCACTCGGCACTTTCCGCATCCGCAAACCAAATGCCACATTATCCGCCACTGTCATATGCGGAAACAAGGCATAATTCTGAAAAACTGTATTGACACTGCGCTGATTTGGCGGCAACGGTGCAACATCCTGCCCACGCAGCAACACCGCACCCGAATCGGCAAATTCAAAACCTGCCAAAATCCGTAGCAAAGTAGTTTTACCGCACCCCGATGGACCCAGCAAACTAAAAAACTCACCACGCCGAATCTCGAGATTAATACCTTTTAGAACCTCAACATCACCAAAAGCCTTACGAATATCTTTGAAATGCACATCAACGCTTTCCTCGAGAACCCGTTTGCGCCGCTGACCAATGTTTAAGTCCATGTACCATCATACATGAGGTGAAAGCTTGAATGGCAACCCAAAAGGCTCGAGGTATATAAAGGTAAACTATCAAGAGTTGACTCGAGCCTTTTCTATCCAGTTCTTGAAATGTTAGTTTAGGGCAATTCGGTCAAGTATGAACCAGCTTTTATCTATGTCAAAACCCGAGAATGTTACTCAATGAGATGGACTGATTTTGGTATTCAAAATCAGTTATTCGACTTGTCACATCTTGACCAGTTTGATCATGTGTATTTGCTTTCTGACGGCAGTTCCCATTGTGTCACTATTCGCTTTTCACATCATTGTTTCACTGATCATCCAAGTCCAACGGATGACCCTGATTCATCGTTTGTGATTGGTAAAGACCGCCGAACCTTTGATGTCCAGCGCTGGCAACTTTCCCAACGTTTACCCCAGATTATTAAAACCCTCGAGACACGCTATATCTCACACACTGACCACCAAAGTTTTTTCACGGTTGAATTGGTCAATGAGCGGGGGCAGCCACAAGACTATGAGGTGTATTTTGAAGTTACCAAGGATACCAAAACCAAGCGTTTGTACCTGACTGTCAAAAGTGCTTATTCTCGAGACCCTAACCGAAACACACAGCGTCCCAAGTCTCGCAAAATTCGTTTGCTTGTAATTCTGCGAAACGCACAGCAAAACAAACCGATTCGCAGGCAATAGAAAAGCCCGCCGAAACGGGCTTTTACCTTCCCTTGTGTCTTGGGATATGACCAGACCAGCTGGAAACCTTTGCAGGCGCACACTAGAACATTCGCAGAACGAACCAGGGGTTACATCCTAGCTTCGCCATATTATCATAAATAATAGTTGACAAAATTAGATAATACTGGGTCACTAAAAGTTGTACACGTATGTGAGTGAAAGTAAGCGTTTTGCGTTAGGAAGCATCAAAGTGGTCATACTTCCCTGTTGCTAACTTTTGCTTTTAGCAAACTGTTTTTCGATATCTAAAATTTTGCTCTGAATCCAATGTATGTTTTGCACTTCAAAAACCGTCAACACGCTCTATATTGTTTTCACTCATGTGTGTTCGTTTAGCGATAATTACCGATTTACACCACGGGCGCGACACTGGAAAAGTGCGTGGTCCTTTGGCATTGCCTTTACTCAAAGACATTCTTTCCGAGATTCATCAAGCCGAACCTGATGCGGTACTCGAGTTGGGTGATCGGCTAACCGATGAAAATCCCGAGTTAGATCGGATTCGGTTGCTCGAGTTAGCTTCTGAATTTAAGCGTTTGCCGTATCCGCGTCATCACATTAGTGGTAATCACGATATGTTGCCTAAAGCCGAGCAGGAAGCGATTCTTGGGGCGAATCTGGGTAATCATAGTGTGGAATTAGATGGTTGGTTGCTGATTTTCCTCGAGTCTTATGATGGCACAACCAGTGGATTGGTAACACCTGCTACTGCTTTTTGGCTCAAGGAGACATTGGCAAAAACCGCTTTGCCTTGTGTGGTTTTTTCGCATCAACCTTTGCATGGGCAGTGGTTAGAAGGTAATCAGTATTTTGAAACCGAGTACCGAGAACATGCTTCTGTCAAAGGTGCGGATGTTATTCGAGGCATTCTCGAGCAAAGTGCTAAGGTGCGTTTATGCGTTTCGGGGCATTGTCATTGGTTTGATGCTCGTCAGGTTAATGGTATTGATTACCTGACACTCTTAGGACCAACCGAATCGCATTGGACAAATGGTGAAGCCAGTGGTGCTTGGACATTACTCGAGTTAAGTGATGTGATTACAGTACAGCAATTTGGGGGCGCTCCAAAGCACATCAGTTTAGCTTCTCGAGTTAAACTCATGGCATGACCGATTTTCTTACCATTGCCATGAAAGCTGCGAGAGCCGCTGGTGCTATTCAACTCGAGTACATTGGTCAGGATTTAAGTATTGAAAGTAAAAGCGTGGATTCGGATTTGGTAACCATTGTGGATGCTAAATGCGAAGCCATTATTCGCCAGATCATTCTCAAAGCTTTTCCTGACCATGCCATTCTTGGTGAAGAAGGTGGCACAGTTGGTAGTAATGCGTATCAATGGATTGTTGATCCTTTGGATGGCACTGTGAATTACGCGCATGGTTTCCCGTTTTACTGTGTTTCAATTGCTCTCGAGCATCATGGGCAGCGTTTGGTTGGTGTGGTTTTTGATCCAAATCGCAACGAATTATTTCATGCCACAAAAGATGGTGGCGCTTTTTTAAACAACAAAGCAATTCGTGTTTCACAGCAAGCTACTTTGACAGGTCGGGCGATGCTGGCAACAGGTTTTCCTTATGATACCCAAACAGCTTTAATTGCACTCGAGGTTTTTAAGCGTTTTCTGGCACTTGGTTTACCGATTCGTCGTCCTGGAGCAGCGGCACTGGATTTATGTTATGTGGCTTGTGGGCGAATAGATGGTTTTTTCGAGTATAAACTCAATGCTTGGGATTGTGCAGCTGGTATTTTAATCATCGAACAAGCGGGTGGTAAAGTCAGTAATTTTATTGGTGAAACATATGCCTATGCAGATAAGAAAATCGTTGCCAGCAACAATTTGGTGCATCAGGCGATGCTTGAGCGTATTAACACACCTGTATAATTACTTATGAGCATCTTGTAACGAAGTCCAAATATGTTCGGCAATGCGGTACACCGCTTCTGGTTCGGCAAGTTTTTGCACTGCTGCCTGCATTGCCTCAAGTTTACCTGGAGTACTGAGTACTTGCTCGAGGGTAGCTGCAACTTTTTGTGCCCCTTCGGCATATAAACCAGCGCCTTGTTGAACAACATATTCGGCGTTCGGCGATTCTTGGTATTTGATTGCACCATTGAGAATCATCGGGGTACCAAGTGCTGCTGCTTCAACAATGGTGGCAGGTCCAGCTTTAGAAATCAGTACATCCGCTGCCCGTAAAAACAGATCAAAATCGGTAGTGAAACCATAAATGATCGTTTTTTTACGCCATTGTATGGTCTCGAGTGATTCTTTCAAGGCAACGTTTTTACCCGCCAGTACCACCAGCTGGGCATTGGCTACACTGGCATCAATGGCTTTGGCTGTCTCGAGCATTGGTCCCATGCCGTCGCCACCGCCTGCAAGAATAACAATTTTGGCATCCTGATCCCAACCAAGTTTGGCTCGAGCTGCGGCTTGGGTTAAGTGCATTTTAGAAAATCTTGGGTGCATCACAGGACCCGTGAGAATCAGTTTACTAGCATCTATACCCAGTTCTAATCCTCGAGTTAATGCTGGTGGTACTGGAACCAAGGTTTTATCAGCTCGGTTGTCGTACCATAACGAACTGGGCTTGGCATAATCGGTAATAACAGTTAAGAAAGGAATTTGCCGTTTTTGTTTACGTAGAGCATCCACACTTGGGCGCACAAATGCGCCATGCACACAAACAACAATATCAGCTGGGTGACGCTGGTACAAATACTTAATTTTAGGAAAAACCACTTTTGAATAAACTCGATGCCCTAAACCTTTACGAAAAACTCGGTCGGTCAACCAGAATTGGGCTTCGTAACTGGCAGGATGGTTGTTGTACCAGATGCCATAGGTTTTCGGTAAGGTATTGAGTGGAAAAGGGGCAAAATCACGAAACATATCAACCAATTCGTACTGTAATTGATTAGGGTATTTTTCATCCAAGGCTGCCGTTATTGCCCGACAAGCTGCCCGATGTCCCCCACCTGTATCGGACATCAAGAACAAAACCCGTTTCGCCATAGACAGCAGTTTAACCTAAAATGTATTCGGACTCGAGGGCAAAAACAGCTATTTTTCTGCTGGTTTTGTCTGATTTTTTTCTGCCGATGCACGTAGTAACGCCATACCGCCAATTAATGGACCAATGAAAATATAAAAATAAAACGATAAGAAACGCCACATCAACACCAAAGGAGTACGGGCTTCACTTGAGATACCAACAGCAGCAAAAACCTTCCCAAGGGCAAATTCAAAGTACCCACCACCACCAGGGGTTGGAGCGGCAAAACTCGAGAAAACCACTAAACTTTGGGCTGCCATGACTGCTACATGATCAAAATTTGGTAAACCAAGCGCCCACGCCACCACATTAAAAGCAGCAAAGTGAAAAATCCAACCAAATCCATTCATCACATGTAACAAAATTTGGGTTGGAATAGTCATGCGCCGCAAACTCGAGACTTCTTCTTCCGTACGTTGCACAAAAGCAAAAGCACCACGGCGAAAACGTTGTAAAAAGCGAAGACTAAAAATAGACCAAACTATTTTTGATAAAAAAGCTGACCCATAAGCAATACCCCAAGCTACTGCTAACATCAAACCAGCACCACCAAAACCCAGTAATGCCACCAACCAGTAACCAATACTGATAATGTGTTTTGCCTCGAGAATAAACAGTGCTACAGGCAACGACCAAGCATAAAACACCAAATCTAAAACCACGCTATACACAGCAATAGCAGTGGCTTTATTGGCATCCATAAAACGGCTGAGATACCAACCCAACCCAAAGCTTGCACCCGTGGCAGCAGGTGTAACAGCGGCACTGAATAAACCCAGCAAACTGGCTTGAGTGCCGCGCCAAACCGATATTTTCTTACCTTCTGGAAATTGGGCTGCTAAAATTTTCACCCGAAAACCCATGCACAACCACCATGCCATAATCACGGGAATCAGGCTGGCAGCACCAATGGGTTGAATCTGAATAGTGGCAGTAAATTCAGATAAATTGAATTTCTCACCTGTCAGTAGCAGCAATGCCACAGCTGCAATAGAAAAAGCAACAGAAATAAGAATCGTACGAATGGGACTACTCACACATACCAGTCTGCCACATCTCGAGCTTAGAAGTCACGGGGTTAAACTCCTCATGATTTCATCAGCAATTCGGTATACAGCATCAGGCACTGCTAGTTTTTTGACTGCAACCTCTAAAGCCTCGAGTTTACCTGGGGTACTAAGCACTTGCTGGAGCGCATCTGCCACATTCTCTGCACCTTCGGCATACAAACCAGCGCCTTGTTGAACAACATATTCGGCGTTCGGCGATTCTTGGTATTTGATTGCACCGTTAAGAATCATCGGGGTACCAAGGGCTGCTGCTTCAGTAATCGTGGCAGGTCCAGCTTTAGAAATCAGTACATCCGCTGCCCGTAAAAACAAATCAAAATCTGGAGTGAAACCATACACCAACGTTTTTTTACGCCATTGCACCGCCTCGAGCGAAGCTTGCAGAGCCACATTCTTACCCGCTAAAACAACCAATTGCGCGTTAGGAACACCAGCATCAATAGCGATAGCTGTCTCGAGAATCGGACCCATGCCATCGCCACCACCAACCAAGACAGCAATTTTTGCCTCCTGATCCCAACCAAGTTGTGCTCGGGCTTGGTGTTTTGTCATCGTCATCTTAGAAAATCTGGGGTGCATGACTGGACCTGTCAGAATCAGTTTAGCTGGGTCTATGCCTAACTCAAGTCCGCGTTGATAGGCTGGTTCAACTGGCACTAAGGTTTTATCAGCTTTGCTTGCATACCAAAGAGACGTTGGTAAAGCGTAATCTGTGACCACCGTAATAAATGGTATTTGTTGTTCTTGTTGTCGTAAAACTTCGACACTTGGACGAACAAATACACTGTGTACACAGACTACTATATCTGCTTGGTGTTGCTGATAAAGATGTTTAATTTTTTGAAATAAATACTTTGAGTAAAAACGATCTCCAATTCCTGAACGAAATACTCGATCAGTAATCCAAAATTGGGCAGCGTAACTCCACGGATAACGATTAACCCAAGTACCATAGGTATGTGGCAAAGTACTAAAAGGGTATGGGGTGTAATGCTGCCACATATCTACCAGTTCGGCTTCAAAAACCCCTGGATAGCACTCATCCAGTGCTGCCATTATGGCAGTACAAGCCGCCCGATGCCCGCCACCTGTATCGGACATCAAAAACAGCAAGCGCTTCGCCATAATTTAATTCTACCCTTAAACACGTCTTGCAAGTGCATTGTATTTTGCTGTGCGAATTGATTGTCCCATGTATACTGGTCATCGTGGCTAAACCGCGTATTCTCTTGGCAATGATTACCGTAGGCAATGGGCATAAAGCTCCTGCCGACGCAATAAAATCAGGTCTCGAGCGGTTATATCCGAATCAATTTGAAATAGATGTGCTCGATTTTACGGCGGCTGTCGGCGATTTAGCTTTTGATAAACGCCACAAAGATTCGTGGAATTGGATGCTCAAATACCCAAGTTTTGCTTATTGGGGTCAAGTGATCATGGATTCAATTGTGCCTGTTAAATTTACACGCTTTGTACAAAAAAAAATGTTACGCCAACATGCAGCACACGCCACCACTTTTATCAAAGAAAAACAATACGCACTTGTGGTAGCTACCCATTTTTTTACCATCCAAGCCATCGCTTTAGCCAAAGACGAATTTGACTTAAAAATACCATTGGTTGGTTTTGATGCAGACCCTTTTGATGCCCATGCAATGTGGGTTGAACCAAGTGCCGATGAGATCATTGTTGCCAGTCAGCAAGCCAAAGAAAAATTGATTCAAAAAACCATGCCAGCCAACAAAATCAGTGTTTATAATTACCCTTTTGCCACACAATTTACCGAAAACCTGCCAAGCCAAGCAGCAGCTCGAGCCGAATTAAACCTCGAAAATACCATGCTTACTATTTTACAATCCGCTGGCGGCGAAGGTATTGGTGGGCAACTCGAGCAATCAGTTGAATCTGTTTTTCAAGCCAATTTACCAGTGCAATACATCGTCATTTGTGGGCGAAATACCGAGTTACTCGAGCGTTTAGAGGGTATGGCTGCACGCTTTCCCAATTCAAAAGTTCGTTTTGTAGTCAAAGGATTTATCGAAAATATGCCAACTTGGATCATTGCAAGCGATTTAATTCTTGGTAAAGCTGGAGCTGCGAGTACCATGGAAGCTCTGATCCTTGGAAAACCCATTTTCCATGTTAGTTACGTTGCTTATAACGATCGTGCCAATATGGAATGGTGTGTCAAGCAAGGTGTTAGCGAATTTATCCCAAAACCAGAGCAATTACTCGAAGTTTTACAAAGATTTCTCAAGCATCCAGAGCAATTAACAATGTTACACGCTCGAGTACGTGAATTAAATATTCAATCTGGAACCCTTGATATTGCTAAGCATTTGGTCGAGAGGTATTTGCAATAATGGTGTGGTTTCTGACATTACCTTGGTTGCTGCTGAGTGTTCATACATTAATAAATGCCGTACTCTTCAAGCGCTTAGCTTCATTTCCGCGAGCAAAAAAACAGCCTTTGGTTACGATTTTAGTACCCGCTCGTAATGAAGAAATTTCTTTACCTGTGCTGTTACCAACATTATTAGCGCAAAATTACCCACAACTCGAGATTATTATCTTAAATGACCACTCAACTGATGGTACACAAACCATTCTCGAGTCCATTTCTGATAGGCGTTTGCGGGTGATACAGGGTGGCGAATTACAAGCAGGATGGCGCGGCAAAGCCAATGCTTGCGATCAACTTGCCAAAGTTGCCACTGGCGAGATTCTCATTTTTACTGATGCTGATACGATATGGCATCCTGATGCCACCCAACACATTGTAGCTGCTTTTGAGCACAGCCAAGCCGAGGTACTTTCGGCTTGGTCAGAACAAATCCTGACCAGTCGTTTCTCGAGATGGTTACAGCCGTTTATCGCTTGGTCAACAGTTGCCCTGATGCCAATGCCACTAGCTGCTGATTCAAGATTCCCTGATATCGTTTCGGCGAATGGGCAATTATTTGCGTATACCAAAGCAGCGTACAATAAATTTGGTGGTTTTGCCCGAGTAAAATCTTCGGTACTCGAGGATATAGATTGTGCTAAATTACTCAAAAAAGAAGGCTATAACTACCGTTTCTTCAATGCCTTAGGGTCAATCAAATGCAAAATGTACAACAACGATGCCGAAGTTATAGATGGGTTTTCTCGAGGTTCATTTGCAGTACTCAACTACCAACCAGTATCTGTTGTTGGAACAGCGATTTTATTTTTATGGTTATTTATTGCACCAATCATTTGGTTTTTACTGGCATTGCTTAGTGGTGCCGATATTGGGCTACCAGCCCTCACCGTAGCCTTGATGATTATTAGCCGAGCAAGAACCGATCTCGAGTTTGGTTTCCCAATTCAATTATCGTTGACAACACCAATATCAGCAATCTGCTGGACGTATATCGCTTTTTTGTCATGGTATCGCTATGCCACTGGGAGAATCAGTTGGAAGGGACGAACTTACGATATGCGTTAAGCTTTTTTTTCGGCTGCACGCAATAATGCTGCCCCACCGATAAATGGACCAATGATGATATACAAAAAATATGATAAAAAACGCCACATCAATGCCAATGGCACTCGAGCTTCGGCTGGAATATCAAGTAACCCAAAGAGTTTTGGTAATGCTACTTCAAAATACCCTGTACCACCTGGTGTTGGCACTAACATCGAAACAGATACGACTAAGCTTTGAAAAGCCAGAATCGCACCATGATCAAAGTTTGGAATGCCTAATGCCCAGCCCAGCACATTAAAAGCACCAAAATGGAAGAGGAAATTGAGGAAATTAACAAAGTGAATCAGCAATTGCCGTTGCCACGGTAAATCGCGTAAGGCGGCAATAACATTACCTGTGCGTTGTACAAAAGCATAGGCTCGAGCGCGGCGAGCCTTTAAAAAGCCTAAACTAAAGATATTCCACACCAGCTTTGCTAGTAAATCCACCCGAAACGACAACATCCATGCTGCTGTTAATAAGATGCCACTCAGCACATAAACTAGGTAATCCAGTGCTGGGATACCAATCAAAGTGCCAACATCTATACCTAACGCAAACCGCAACACCAAAAATGAAGCAGGTAAAGACCAAGCATAAAACACTAAATCGAGCACTAAGCTATACACTGCAATAGCTGTTGCTGATTTTGCTTCTAAATAGCGACTCAAGTACCAGCCAAGCCCAAAACTCATACCCGTTGCTGATGGTGTAACAGCGGCTGAGAACAGCGCAAGTAGCGATGCCATAATGCCACGACCAACTGTTATCTGATCACCATTTGGCATGGTAGTTGCCAAGAGTCGAATCCGAATACCCAGCAAAATCCACCAAGCAACCAAAGATGCTAGTAAAATTGGTATTTTCCACCAATCAATTTTTGTTAATTGTGCAAAAGCAACAAAATCAATTTTTTCGCCTGTGAGAAGTAAAACACCAAGCGCCACTGCTAAAAAAAATATGGAAATACCAACTATCCGAATCGCACTGTTCACACGCACACCTCTGCAAGGGAAATCTGCCTACGCCAAGGCATGATACCCTGTTTTATGCCAATCAATCTCGAGATGGTCGTCAGCAAAGCCACATGGTTTTCACGTACAATTCAACTTACTTCACAATGATACTTTTCTTAACGCTGACTTTACCGTGGCTACTTTTATGCTTGCACACGTGGTTAAACGCATTGTTGTTTCAGCGTTTAGCCCATTTCAAAAAACCCGCTCCACATCAACCAAAAGTTTCATTACTCGTGCCAGCCCGTAACGAAGAAAAAACTTTGCCACTGCTGATGCCTTCGCTGTTAGCACAAAACTATCCAAATCTCGAAATTTTAGTCTTAAACGATAATTCCGAAGATGCCACCCAAAGTATTCTCGAGGGTTTTAGCGACCCCCGTTTGAAATTAATGATGGGTGGACCACTACCTGAAGGTTGGCGCGGTAAACCAAACGCTTGTGAACAACTAGCACATGCCTCGAGTGGCGAGATTTTGTTATTCACCGATGCTGATACCGTCTGGCACAAGGATGCCACGCAACTGATGGTCAATGCCTTACATCATCATCGGGCAGACGCAGTTTCAACCTGGCCTGAACAAATTCTGGTCGGTCGAATTTCGCATTTGATCCAACCCTTTTTGGCTTGGTCTATTCTGGCGTTAATGCCAATGGTGATGATTAACTCGCGGCGCTTTCCGAATATGAACCCAGCTTCAGGGCAATTATTTGCTTACAAGCGCGAATCGTATTTTAAATTTGGTGGATTTGCTCGAGTCAAAACCTCGATTCTCGAGGATATGGAATGCGCTAAATTACTGAAAAAAGATGGTTTTCGTTATAAATTCTTAAATGGTCTTGGTGTGGTGCAATGCAAAATGTACAACAACGACCAAGAAGTGTTAGATGGTTTCTCGAGGAATTTTTTTGCTGTAGTGAATTACCAGATTTTGCCATTTATTGCAGCCGCACTCGGGTTTTTCTGGGTTTTTGTTTTTCCGATTATTTGGTTTGTACTGGCTTTATTTGGTGTTCCTATTTTCGGCGAAGCCAATTGGCAATTAGCGCTGCTAACCATTGTTCTGATGCTTTTATCTACGGCTCGTTCGTATGCCGAATTTGGTAATCCAATAGCTCTGGCTTTGTTGGTACCACTTTCGGCTTTAACATGGATTCGCATTGCCGCTTTATCGTGGTACCGATTTGTCAAAGGGCAAGTGACGTGGAAAGGCAGAACCTATAATTTACGTTAAGGGTGAAGGCAAGTTAGCGTTTTGTCAATTGAGCGAGGCAT
The DNA here is from genome assembly GCA_013298595.1 of Deinococcales bacterium. Lineage (GTDB taxonomy): Bacteria > Deinococcota > Deinococci > Deinococcales > JAAFIG01 > JAAFIG01. The sequence goes on from JAAFIG010000016.1 coordinate 56,618, forward strand.
GTCTCTACGGATAACGGGATAAATGCACCCACTTCTATGAATTTAGCGCAAAATGAGCCTTAATCACTTTGGCAAAATTGCCACCAATCCCGGGCACACCCGCAATTTGCTCGAGACTTGCAGCTCGAATTTCCTCAAGGCTGGTGAAATGCTCGAGTAAAGCTTCTTTGCGTTTGTCGCCAATACCGGGTACATCGTCAAACACCGATTTCATCATCGCTTCTGCGCGAAGCTTTCGATGGTAGGTAATGGCATAATGATGTACTTCGTCACGCACAGCAATCATCATCCGTAAAGCTGGGTGTGTCTCGAGTAAGCGCACTTCGCGGTTTTTACCAATTTCAGAACCTGTGGTCAGCCACCATTGTGCGCCATACATACTTGGCAGGATCAGGGTTTCTTCGCGTTTGGCGAGTCCCACCACAGGCACTTGTACCCCAGCTTCGCGTAGCGCATCCAATGCCGCATTGACTTGTCCCCGTCCACCATCAATCATCAGTAAATCTGGCATGGGTAACTTCTCGGATAAACTGCCTGTGAAACGCCGCAGCACGGTTTGGCGCATACTGGCATAATCATCAGGGTGATCTAAACCTTTAACCTTAAACCGCCGATACTCGCCTTTTCGTGCCCGTCCACCTTCAAACACCACCATCCCCGAGACAATATGGGTGCCAAATAAATTGCTGTTATCGTAACCTTCGATGCGCCACGGACGCTCTGGAAGCGCTAGAACTTCTTTTAATGCTTCGAGTCCAGGGTTTTCACCTCGTTTCTCGAGTAAAGCAAGTTCGGATTCCAAACCTGTTAAAGCATTACGGGTTGCCATCTCGAGCAAATCCACTTTTTCACCACGTTGCGGGTGGCGTAATTCGACTTTGCGGTTAGCCCGAGTGGACATAAATTCTTGCCAGACTGCAGCATCTTCAAATTCAACTGGCACCAATACTAACGGCGGAATTTGCATGGCAACACCGTAGTAATCCTGCATAAAGGCTTTAAGGATTTCTTCGCTACTGCTCTCCTCTGCCCCAGTAAGAAAGCGTTTATCGCGCCCAATCACCCGCCCAGCCCGCATTTGAAAGTGTTGCACCATGGCAAACTCGCCGGCTTGGGCAACCCCAAGAAAATCCATATCCTCGAGACCCGTATTTAAAGCCACTTGTTGATCGGAACCAAAAAGTTTTTCGACTGCTTGCACCCGATCCCTTATACCTGCGGCTAATTCAAATTCTCGGTTTTGCGCTGCTTCACGCATGGCATCGCGCAATTTCTCGAGCACATCATTGGCTTTACCCTCGAGTACCCCTGTCACATCTGCCACAGCTTCGGCGTAATCTTCAGGGGTAGCATAACCGACACAAGGCGCGAGACAGCGCTTCATATGAAAATTCAGGCATGGGCGTTTTTTGGTTTGAAACGGAATTCCCGAGTTTTTGCGTAATGGAAACGTCGTATCTATCAAGTTTTTAGCCCGCCAAACCGCTCTCGAGTCTGGGTAAGGACCATAGTATTTTCCACCGTCCTTTATCACTTTACGAGTCACCACCAGCATCGGGTATAACTCTTTGGTCAGTTTCAAAAACGGATAATGCTTATCATCTTTAAGCAGCACATTGTAACGCGGACGATGCTGCTTAATCAGATTCGCCTCGAGCACCAGAGCTTCCACTTCGTTGGTTGTCACGATCGTCTCGAGCGAACCCGCATCTCGAGTAATCCGACTTGACTTACCAGCACTCTTAAAATGCTGCCCTATACGGGTTTTAATGTTATTGGCTTTACCAACATAAATGACCCTACCAGCAGGAGTACGAAAAATGTACACACCAGACTGCGTTGGTAAAACTGGAACTTCTTCAAAGGTCACAAGGGTATTGTACTATTATGCTCAGGGCAAAACAAATCAAGCTCAGCCTCGAGCATGCAGTAGTAGCGTTCGTCCCTCGAGATTACACAAATTTACAAGCTACCAATATCTGAACTATATTCTTTCTATGAATCTCCAATTGACACCAGAACGTAAACAGATCATCCAAAATCTGAATGCAACAGGTATTCCTTACCTGATTCGAGAAGAATACCGTGATTTGATTTCATCTTGGGGCGCAAACAACGAAAATTTACTTTTTATTTGGGTGCAATATCCACAACAACCAGAAGACATCAGCGCCATTAGCAAAGCTGTTCTAGGAAAAGTAGAAAATAATTTTCAAGGATATAGCAGTTACCTAGGCATATTTGGTTTAAGTTTTTGTCCACCACAGTCTCGAGAAGATTTTTTTAGTCAGTATCAACAACGAGTGATTGTTAACCACCAAGGTTTAGCCTTAAATTTTGCCAAATCCGAATCTGTGCTTGGTGATGTGTCAACAAAAACAGAAATACAGCTTCAAATAGATGATTTTCTTTCTGATATTGAAAGCTTAAACTTATTTGCTGTTCAGTACTTAGTTGTTGATGAATATCCGCAACAGTTTACTTCTACAACTCTTGGAACAAATACCATGATTCTTTGGTTGGGTATTTCTGAGGAAAACGAGAAACGCATTCGTAAAGCCAATGCGTTCATCACGGGCAATCCTCCAAAACGCGGGGAAATGCTCAAGCCACGAAAGTTTCAGCAAGGTGGAATTATCTGGCAGAACTATTATGACAATCTTGATTTTGAGGAATGCTATCAGCAACGTGACATTCTTAATATCCAAGGTATCACCGTGAATTTCTTGAAAAGACCGACTTGAGTAAAAATTGTTCAAACCTAAGACACGAAATGAGAAATTTTGAACTTCTCGAGAACACGTACCTGATGCAAAAAAACTTGTGGAACGCTCACCTCGAGTCCAGCAAAATCTGTGGCAACTCGAGAAAATAATGCAGCAGCAATATCTGGTTTTCCTGCCCACCATCCACTGACTGCGCCTTGGGTTTGGCTCGAGAACAGTTGTTGTTGGTGCCAGCAACCGCTGAATGGCATGGCGAGTATCATACTGATGGGTTTGTCTTGCTCAAAAGCAACATAGGCTATTAAATCTTTGTGGGCTTGCATGGCTTTGGTTATCTCGAGCGTGACCAGTTCTTGCCACTCGAGGGCATTATGCTGTTTGCACCATACAACTGCCAGTTGTTTAGCTTGAGTCCATGACACTTGTTCAATATAAATATCTGGGTTTTGTGTACCGTTCCACTCGAGAATCAGACCTTGGTACTCAGGCTTGCCAAGTGATTCTGGATTAACAATAAATACTGGGCGTTGCAATCTTTCTAACTCGAGCTTGAGAACATCTAACGACTCGAGTTTTTTGAGATACCCAGCATTGACCTCGAGAATTGGTAAATTTGCATTCTGCAAAATCAAAAAATCAGTTGACTCGAGTTTCTGCTTGGCAAATAATGCCCAGTAATCCTCGAGCCAGCTCATGTTAATAACTAAAAAAACCTGTTAAACCTGTAGCTTCTGCCCATTGAACCTCGAGGGAACTAACCACTGCATGGGTTGAACCTTTTTTCAGGTGATGCAGTAATTGCTCGAGATCAGGTTTTTCACCTTCGGCAATCACTTCAACACGTCCATCGGCAAGGTTTTCGGTGTACCCCGTTAAGCGCAGAATTTCAGCTTGGCGTTGTACAAAACGCCTATAGCCAACGCCTTGGACTTGACCAGATACCAAAACTGTTAAACGCAATGGTTTCTCGAGCATTAGAGGGTTTGGCGTAATAACGCCACCACAGGTTCAAAACCAACTTTACGAGCTAAAGAAATGCTGGCTTCGTTTTCGGGATGGGTTTTGATTAAGCTACTACGAGCACCTCGGGATTTGGCTTCTCCTAAACCAGCCTCAAGTAATTGCGTGGCAACGCCTTTATTACGTGCATCTGGTTCGACAAAGTACGCGACAGACATTTCATCTGGGTTTTCTGGTGTCCACCATGAAACCCCAAGTTTCTGACCGTTTTCTTCGGCAATATGAGCGAAACCTTCGGCGGAAACCATTTCCAGAACTCTTTCCACAGCCAGCTCGAGTGAGCCGTTGCCTTTGGCAATCAAGCGAGGATACTCGTGGTATGCCGCTTGAATTGAGTTCTTGAGGTAAGTTTCGTCGTTGTTGGAAGCTAAGCGAATCTGATTCATTCCAAAAGCTATTGTACACCCCCAAATTGCTTTGTGGTGTGATAAGTGACCATTTGTGTCGAACAACCTACAGATTCTTCGGGTAAACTATGCAGTAATGAAAATGATTTTAGATTGCGACCCTGGTCATGATGATGCCATTGCGATGATGTTGGCATTTGCCAGCCCTGAACTCGAGGTTCTTGGTGTCACTGTTTCGTATGGCAATGTTGGACTCGAGAATACATTGCGTAATGCTTTGAAAATTCGTGAACTGTGCGGCTCGGACGTGCCTGTGTTTGCTGGTGTGCCACAACCTTTGGTGTCTACACGAATCTCTGCCGAGTTTGTTCATGGTCGCAGTGGCTTAGATGGTCCTGTACTTCCAGAACCCATTAGGGGGGCAGAATCTACTCGAGCCATCGATTTTATAATTGATTCGATTCTGGCACATCCGCGTGAAATCACGCTTTGCCCAATTGGTCCAATGACCAATTTAGCGATGGCAATGCGACTCGAGCCAAAAATTGTGCCACTGATTAAACAAATTGTCTTGATGGGAGGCAGCACAGGACTTGGTAATTGGTCTCCTGCAGCAGAATTTAATATTCTTTGCGACCCTCACGCGGCAAAAATTTTATTTGAAAGTGGTGTACCAATCACGATGTTTGGTTTGAATGTCACCCATCAAGCCTTGGCATTACCACAACATATTGCAGCCATTCGTGGCAACGGCAATAAAACCAGTGTAGTAGCAGCCGAGTTACTCGAGTTTTTCAAATTGTCTTATCAAAAACGCTATGGTTACGCAGGTCCTGCACTACACGACCCTTGTGTGATTGCGTATTTACTGAAACCAGATTTGTTTAAACTCGAGAAGCTTAATGTTGTTGTGGACGACTCAAGCGGAGCTTCTTTTGGGCGGACTGTGGTGGATGTTTATCATGTGCTTGATAAACCAGCCAATGCCAATGTTGCCCTTGAAGTAGATGCTGATGGTTTTTTTGCACTGATTGCTGAGCGCTTAGCAACCTTGCCTTAACAGCCAAATTCAATTTCAGCACGGGAGGGGAAAGGACTTTCGCAGGAATTCTATTTCTAAGATGCGCGTTTGCGTCCGCGTTTCTTGGGTTCTTCTGTTATTTCAGGACTCGGAGCGGGTTTGGCAGCCACTACAGCAGGTTTGACTGCTGGACTTGGTGCTTTTACAGCTTCGACGGGTTTGGGTAGGTCTTTTGGTTTAACTCGTTTACCAGAGCGTGTTTGCTTAGCAATTACTCGAGCTGCCCGAGTTGCTTCTTCTTGTTCTAATCGTTCAAAAATATCATTATGGGTTAAAGCTGTGCCTTGTGCACCAACCACCATTGCAGCCAATGCTCCTGCGACATTGGCATAAGCAACTGCTCGAGCACTGGTAAAACCCGACATAATGGCATGGGCAAAAGCTGCAGTAAAAGCATCGCCTGCGCCTGTGGTATCAGCAACGCTGGCAATGGCGTACCCCTCGAGTAATTCGGATTCTTTCGGAGTCCACAGCAGCGCGCCATGTGCGCCAACTTTAACCACAACGGTTTGTAAACCCAATGCGCCAAGATGCCCAACTGCTTCGGAAATACTGTCTTTACCTGTGATCCGAAATAACTCGAGTTGGTTCATCAATAAATAATCGGCGCTTTTCACCATCCCGAGTAATTCTGTACCTGCATCGTTAACTGCGCCAGTACCAAGGTCTATAAAGACAGGAATCTTTTTTTGTTTGGCTAAACCAATGGCTGTTTGGGTGTACTCGCGTTGTGCACCGCCAATTAAAGCATATGCACTGATTATCAGCGCATCGTTATTCTCGAGGGTTTTGGCATTAAACGCAGCTACTTCCAATAACCGATTTGCTCCACTTGCCGAGATCATGGTGCGTTCGGCATTGGGTGTGACCAAAATTGTGACAGTACTGGTCATGATGTGTTCGTCGAACTGAATAGCTTCTAAATTGACCTTAGCACGCCGTAAATTCTGCAATGCCACTTTTTCAAATGGATCAGCCCCAACTCGAGCAGCCAATGTCACTTCGTGCCCTAAACAAGCAGCATGAAACGCCATTGTCCCCCCTGCTCCTCCGGGCAATAACACTGTACTGGTTGGTGTGATATCTTCACCCGCGACAGGGATATGTTCAAGAAAGTGCATATGATCCACAGTGACATCGCCAATAACGTAAAACTTCAAGGTTCACCTCTAAACGACTAGAATATCAGCAGTATAACGGTTTCTCGAGTCTTACGTTAGGGTGCTAGAATCTGGTATGGAAAAACTTTTATTGTTTAGTCCCGAATGGGCTGAACGCACTGCCAGCATTATTGCTGCCAGTACTGGTTATCAAAAAGCCGCTGCCACATGGGAAGGTGCCATGATTTTTACCCTACAAGCCGATAGTGGCTTAGGTATCCCCGAGAATCGCTCGGTTTTTTTTGATTTACATCGAGGTGAATGTCGTGCTGGGCGGGTTGCTAGTCCTGCTGATCTCGAGCAAGCCACCTATATTGTCAGTGCTGATGCGTTTACTTGGCAACAAGTGATGACAGGTAAGCTCGAACCAATTGCTGGTTTATTACGCGGCAAACTCAAACTGGCTCGAGGCAATATGGCAGTCTTAGCGCGGTATGTTTTAGCCGCCAAAGAATTAGTCAAATGCGCTGGTGATGTGCCAACCATTTTTCCTGGTGAATGATGAAAGCCGTTACTTTCCAAGATATTGGTAGTGTGGCTGTGCTCGAGACTCCAGAGCCGACTTTAGAATTGCCATCTGATGTGATTGTTCGTGTGACACGTTGCGCTATTTGTGGTTCGGATTTACATTTGTACCACGGCGAAATCCCAATGATGCCAGGCGATACTTGTGGGCATGAATTCACAGGTATCATCGAAGATACTGGCTCGAGTGTTGGTAAATTCAAACGTGGTGACCGAGTAGTTGGCACTTTTCATACCGCTTGTGGTTCGTGCAATGCCTGTCAACGCGGCGAGTACCATTTATGCGCCAGTGCAGCTGTTTATGGCTTTGGACCAATTTATGGTGCACTTAATGGTTCGCAAGCCGAATATGCCCGAGTACCTTTTGCCGATATCAATTTACGCCACATCCCAGACAAACTTGAGGATGAAGCTGCCTTATTTGCTGGTGACATCCTAACAACTGCTTACGGTGCAGCTCGTAATGCCAATATCAGCGCAGGCAGCAGCGTTGCCATTATTGGTTGTGGACCCGTTGGTATCATGGCAATCCAAAGTGCTTTAGCATTAGGAGCCACCCGAGTGATTGCCATAGATTTACTCGAGGAACGCTTACAACTCGCCTCGAGTCTGGGGGCAGAAATCATCAATGCCAGCAATAGCGACCCTGTTGGTCGGATTATGGCACTCAGTGATGGCGAAGGTGTGGATGCAGTCATTGAAGCCGTGGGTGGCTCGAGAACGATTTTACTGGCTTTTGAAATGGTACGACCAGGCGGACATATCTCGGCTGTTGGTATTACTGCCACCCAAACCTTTGACTACCCATTAATGCAAAGTACCACCAAAGACATTACTTTTCGGGTTGGGCTTGCCAATATCCACCGCGACATAGACAAAACCCTTGCTCTGATAGCCAACGGTAAAATAGACCCAACAGTTGTGATCTCGCATCGTCTAGCACTCGAGGAGGCTGCTGAGGGATACCATTTATTTGATACTCGAGTAGCCAGTAAAGTGATTCTGATACCTTGAATGATGCGGTAAATCAGGCATGCCTCGCCACTACGGTTCCCCTTTGCCCTTCAACACAAAATATGGTCAAATAATCCCATGACTGTTTCCACTGTCCGCAGCGATTACTCAACTCGAGGAAATGATGTTCTGGATGTACTCGAGGGAGAGTACGTACTGATTTCGTTGCCAGCACAAGTCGAAATTACATTACCTCGCAGCAATGCTTTAAGAGTGTTACTACAAGACCCATTTGAAACAACCCTGATTCTCGAAGTCAGTGCTTGGTTAGGTATTGCCAATAAGTACCCCGAAGCAAAAGCCAATCGCAATTACCGAGCGATTCGACTTTCTCAGGATTTCCCACTCGAGACCATTGGTGTGATGGCAAAACTCACAGCCGCTTTAGCACAAGCTGGAGTGAGTATCATGGCGTACAGCACCTTTAAAACCGATGTGGTTCTGGTACGCGAATGGGAATTAGCTCAGGCACTTGGCGCATTGTGGGATTTACGTTTTTAACCCAAGCCTGACAATTATTTTTGCGTTAAATTAAACATAAAAACACGTTCTTGTTTAGCCCCATTAGGCAATTGTCGAATCATTTGCATCTCGAGAATAGCAGCTGGTAAACCAGTTGGTAAATTCTGTTTCACCACAGCCAGAATTTGTTGGGCTGTTTGTTCGGCTTGTTTCCCTTGGCTTGGATCAAAAGTTACGGGCACAGTCAGTTTTAATTTATTTTTACCATTGACACTCTCAAAACCAAATTTTGCATCTTTGATATTAGGCACCACACGTTGCAATTCTTTCTCGAGCTTCTGGACTTGTTGAAAACCCTGAGTCACAAGTGGCGCTGCCTGATTCCAAATCCATAAACCACCGACCACTAAGCCACCCACAACCAAGACCAAAATAACACCACAACCAATCAGGAAATTCTTCATACCTTAGTTTACCCAGTCATTTTTTACGATGATGAGTAAAGCAAGTAACACGCCTATCGTCTGGTGTTGCACCAATCAGCAAACCTCAAGAATAGCTTTCTGGAAAGCATTTTTAAATAGTTTCACTCCATGCGACGTTCATGCGACGCTCCTTTGTGCAAACTATTCACAGCACTCGAGAAATTCAATCGTTCCAACCTCGAGTTGCAAATAAACTTCATTTCTTTGGAGGCATCATGAAAAACCTAGTTAAACTCGCATTCGTCGGCATCACCACCCTTATTCTCGGATTGAGTATCACCCGAGTTGGCGCACAAGCACGTTACGATTTTGCAGGTGTTTACGATGTGCGCGGAACAAACCCAGATGGCAGCAAATACAGCGATGTTGTAGCAGTCACAGATTACGGCGATGGGTACCGAGTTGATTATGGCGAAGGTGAAACGGGTATTGCCACCGATTTTGGCACAAGTATTGGTATCGCTTCGCAAGATAAAGGCATTGCAACTATCACCCTCTTAAAAATCATCAATAACTCGCAACTCGAGGGGTACTGGCAAGATTACAGCCACCCTAAAGAAGGCACAGAAACTTGGACTCAACGCTAAGATAACATCAAGTTCAGCAGGTACTCGAGTTGACCTCAAAATATTGCTTCTAGGGGTCACTCGAGCTTATTAAATCAGTCTAGTAAAGACTAATTTAATAGCGTATTGTGATAATTAAACCAAAGGAGAATAAAATGTCAACCCAAACCGTTGAAATTCAGATTTCCAAAGATGGTAAACGGCTCGAGACCACCCAAGGGCAGGCCCTGTATTACTTTAAACTCCAAGAATTCGACCCATACCACAAAGGAAACATTCCGTGGATGTTGGGGGTTCCAGGTTTACAACCGGGTTTCCCAGAATTTATGCAAAAATGGATTACTCAGTGGCAACCACTGATAGGAAACCCTGTTTTCCAAGGCAACGAAGCGGAAAGCAGTGTTTCACAAAAGGATTTTAATGATTTTAATCGGGCTGGCGAACCAATGATGGGACAAGCCCAAATTACCTTCAAAAAATGGTACGTGTACACCTTTACAGCCGACACTGATGGTACTGCAAATGGCGAAATTGCTGGAATGTGGAAATTGCTTCCTGTAAATCTGAAAGGTTTAGTTGAAGGTGTTGGCATCAGCGATCAAAGTTTCACTGGTGGACCCTAACTCCTATAACTTTATCCTAAACCGAACTGCTCAGAATTTTAGAGACTCGAGTAGTCATGAAAATTTCAATATCAAAAGCTAAGTTCTGAGGCTGTTCAAGGTACTGTTGAGCTTCAAATCTTATACTTGCCTCAGTTGCAGGGTGCCAATACACAAGCTCAAAAAGCTCTTGAGCTTGTGTATTATTTATACGAAAATACATTTCTCCAACACCCAAAAATATTTTTATAACCAAAGGGATTTCTTTTAATTTCCAAGCAATTCTTAAAGCATCCTGAAAAAAAAGCAGTGCCTCAGATTCACTTTCGGAGATTCTTCCTAAAATAATCAATGAGGTTGCTTTGACTGTTGCATTAAAATGCAATTCATTTAGCTGCAAAGCCTCGAGACTGTGTGAACGTGCTACCTCATACTGTTTGGTTTTCAGTGCTATTTCACCTAAGTTGTTGAGGAAGAATGGCACAATCAATGTGTATTTGAGTTCGTGCGCGAGTTGCAACCCTAAATTTAAGTATTCCTTAGCTTGTGGAAAAAAACCTTGCTTCGTTTTCAAAATTCCAAGTTCGTTATGCAAAATAGTGATACCAAAAGAATTATCAGCTTGCTGATGAAGTAATAACGCTTCCAAGTCATTATTCTCAGCATCAGAATAGCGTCCCAAAATTGTTTTAAGACTCGCGATCCCCACAAGATAGTTAGCAATATGAGCGCTATTACCTACCATTCTAGCTATCTTCAGAGCAACTTCCAAATGCGTTAATGACGACTCTGGATAACCCTGAATTTTTTCAAGAGCAGAAAGTGTACTCAAAGCTTTCATTAACCAAGTTTCGCGTCCCTCGAGTGACTGCAACAATTGCACAGCGCGTTCAGCTAGTGCAATATCGTACCGTCCAATTCGGTGTCCTAACCAAGCAGCTTCAAAACAGGCTTTGCCAAGGGCGGCTTTGGCATTTGCTCCTGCTTGTTCTAAAACTTCTATGGCATCTTCAAATAATTGTTGACCTTCTTCACATCTGGCTTTACGATCAAAAAACACCACTAAATCAGTGGAACGCTCGAGATGCAAATAATTTTTTTGATGAACTGCCCAATGCCATGCCGTGCGGATATTCTCGAGGTCAGTTTCAATTTCGGTTAAGTATTGCTGGTCTGTACTACCACCCATTGGTCTTTGCTCGAGGAAATCAAAATAGTAATCACTGTGTTTTTCTTGTTGTGCTTCGAGTAATGCTGGGTTGCTGTGTAGTTTTTCAAAACTAAATTCTTGTACCATTAAATGCCGTTCAAACCGTCCTGTGGCATTGCGTTGCAAAAAACTTTTGTTACACAGTGTTAATAAAGTCCGAATGGTAATACCCGAAATGTGTTCGGCGGCTTCTCGAGTGAACCCATTTTGGAAAACAGCTAATCGTTGCAATGCCATTTGTTCATCTGGGTTGAGTAATGTCCAAGCGTATTCAAAAACAGCCCGTAGGCTGCGGTGACGCTCTGGAAGCTCGGGTTGTGTGGTTTGTAAGAATGTTAGCCCAAGTTCTAATTCCAGTACAATTTCTGCTAGTGTCAACACTCGAGTCCAATGACTTGCAAGTTCGAGTGCTAATGGTAATCCATTGAGTAATTGACAAATTTGGATCATGTACTTTTGATCTTCTGGCTCGAGAGTAAAGCGTGCATTAGTTTTTTTGGCACTGCGTAAAAATAATTGCACAGCGTCAAATTCTTCAATTGGGGTTACTTCTGGTGTCACAGAACTGGCTGGTATGGACATACCGAAAATATCAAGTAAATATTCATCTTGCCAATCCAGCACTTCGCGGGATGTGGTAAGAATTTTTATTGCAGGGCAGGATTGTAGAATCTCGAGCAGAATATCTGCGCCGTCTAGTAAATGCTCAAAATTATCAAAGATCAGTAGCATCTCTTGGTTTTGTAAATGAGTGATGAGTTGCTCGGTAGCGTGTTCGGCATTGACCAGTGGTAATTCGAGGGCAGCAAAAATTGCAGGTAACACTTGAACTGTGCTTGAAAGATTTGCTAGTGCCACAAAAGTACTACCTTGTGCGAATAAAGCACCAATTCTCGAGGCTGTTTCGATGGCTAATCTGGTTTTTCCGATGCCACCCTGTCCAACCAATGTTAGTAACCGAACTTCTGGTGCACTTAACTTGGCTTCGATTGCTTGTAATTCGCGTTCACGACCAATAAAGGCTGTATTTGGCGCTGTAAAGCCACGTAATATGTTTACTGGCTCGAGGTTTAGTGTAATTAACGCATTTCTTAATTGCTCGGCAAGTAATGTGGTGGATTCAAGTGGCACTAAACCCATCTCTTGATCTAATACTTTGGCAAAAGCTTCGTATGCTTGTAATGCTGCTACTTGCGAAGCACTATTTTGCAAAGACAACCGCAGGAATGCTTGTAGCACATCTTCGGCTAAAGGTTCAAAGCGTAAGGCTCTTTGAAACAAAGTATTCATTTCTAGCATTTGTTGTTTAGACTCGAGCATGGCTGCATAACTCAGCACTGCTTCGCGGTACGAAGTCCGTAGCGTTTCTTGTTCGATTTCTAACCATTCTTCAAAGGCAGGTAAGGCTGAACTTAAACCCTCGAGTAACAAACCTTGGTAGCTTGCCACAGCATTTTTCCAATCACCAGTTGCGAAAAAACGAGCAAATTCGAGCACATCTGAATCCACCACCCAACGAACCTGCTCGTCAAGAGTTTCTAAGGTGACAAATGGTAAATCTCGCACCCGACTAAGTAAATGCCGCAAATTCTTACGCGCTGAAACAGAATCCGCATCATCCCATAGCAACAATGCCAGTTGATCTCGAGACACCCAATCGGCTTTGAATGCCAAAAATGCCAATAATAAGAAGCGTTTCTCGGGTAAAAAAGGAATGGTTGAGTTGCTAAAAATAATTTTAGCAACTCCAAAAAGCGTAACCCGTGTCCCCATTGGGTTTTATCATAACAAAACCGAGGCGACACTGGTGCGACGCGTATTTTGGCAAACTAAGATATATGAATCGAACATCGGCAACAAACAAAGAAAAGCATAATCCATTCAGTGCATAAGTTGTTGCCCACAAAAACCAACAAGTTCTGCTTGAGGTACAAAAAATTGGATACCAAAAACATTCACTTTACCTAACTGCCAACAACAATTTCTTATGACACTTGGAGCAAAACATATGAAACCAATATTTCTTATTCTTGGCACGCCTGCTTCAGGCAAAAGCACGGTTGCCAAAGCACTTGCACAGCGATTTGAACGCGGATTACACATCCCTGTTGATGATTTGCGCCACATGGTTGTATCTGGGCTTTCTGATATGAGTTTGCAAATCCCACCCGAAACGCTCAAACAAGTACACTTAGCTCGAGAAGCCGCCTCGAGCATGGCAAGACTGTACTCCGACGAGGGTTTTGTGGTGACCATAGATGATTTTTGGTACAGCGAAACTCCAGACGCGGATTACAATCGCAAAATCGGGCAGCGCATCACCCGAATTTTATTGCTACCCAGTTTTGAAATCACCCTCAAGCGTTTATACTCACGCAATAAAGATGAAGAGCATTTTAAGCAGATTCTTGAGCAAGCAATTCGCGTTCTTCATACTGCTATTACACAACATCTCAAAATCGGTTGGATCGTCATTGACTCGAGTGAATTAAGTGTCGAAGAAACAGTAAATCAAATTCTTAAAATGATAAAATAATTGTTGTGCATGTCAAAACACTAAATCAGTCAATTTTTTATTCTCGAGTGAATCAGCCGCGAATAAAAAATTGGTAAAACATTTAAGCAATACCTGCAATTATTCTCGTGGTACAAATTTCTCAGATTCTGTTTTAGGGTGAAATTTGATTTTTCAACTGTTACGCCATCATCAAAATTTATGTTCTCAGGCAATCAAAAATATATTTTAACGTATTCACCTCGAGAAGAAAGTTCTGAACCTGCGAAACCTGAAGAACTTGATGGTCAATATCGGATTATTGAACTTGGCACAGAAAAAGTGATGAAAGTCGATAACTGCCAATCAGTAGTGGCTGCTGGTTGGCAGTTTGGTGGTTCTTCCATGATCTATTCAACTCGCAATTATGCAGATCGAAGCAAAAATGGTTTGTTTATTGTCGGTACACCTGAGCAACAGCCAAGAAAACTATTGTCTGGTACGTTTATTCCACCCAGTTTTCTGCTCGATGTCCAACCATTTTGGGCGAAAAACAACACCGTTTTGTTACGTGAGATTCAAGGGAAAACCACAAAATTGGTGCTCTTAAAACTTGGGCAGAAGTAAAAACTGGCGCTTGCAAAGAATGTTTATGTATTACCAATAATCTGAGGTTGCCGTACTCGAGCAACCAGTGATTTGCTGGTAATACTCGAGTAGCCTTGCATGTCGCTATAGATATTACTCATTGATGTCATATGAGGTGTAATCTGCGTGCAGAAAAAAAGCACCAACTTGTGTTCTACGAGTAGCAACACACTGCTCTAAGCATTAAGTCTTGAATACAATTTACCTTTCAGCTTTTACGGATTGCGAAAGTATCCGATGATTACTTCGAGTTTAGCCGCTTCATCGGGCGATAGCATCGGTTCGATTGTTTCTATTACACCAGCCGAACCAATCACTCGAGGTAATGAAATTGCCACGCCTCGAGCAGCATCCCAAGCGCTGACACTAAGAATTTCATGGCGATTCTCGAGGATGACTGTGATTAAATGGGCAATAGCTTGTCCAAGACCAAATAAGAACGAGCCTTTTTTGTGCATTGCTTTCGTTACAGCGTACTGCACTGCTTCGGTGATCTGGTTTTTCGTTTGGTTACTGAGGTGTTTTCCGTGTTGCTCGAGGTATGTTTCAAATGGTACTCCTGCGATTCGCACAGTACTCCATGACATCAATGAACTACCACCTTGTTGACCTAGTACGTAACAGTGTACGTTGCTGGGATGTACGCCAACATGCTGAGCAATGGCTTGTCGGAACAGATTAGTCTCGAGCATTGTGCCTGTGCCAATCACTCTTTTAGCGAAGTTATCACCAAATAGTCGGGCTATGTGGTTGGTCATTAAGTCTATTGGTTGAATTGCATTGATAACAATTGCATCTGAGCGGAGTTCGATGGCACGAATCGTGGTTAAGGTTGCCTCGAGCATATTGGTGTTCATTTCGAGTAATTGTTTACCTGAGTAATTGATTTCACTGCGTTTACCTGCTGCCAAAACAATGATTTGCGAATCGCGTACATCCTCGAGTTCACCAGCTCGTACCTTGGCTGGTTTTGGGCTTCCGCTGTTGATATCTAATGCTTGGGCTTCGGCAATGCTGTGTTCTTTATCCACCAAGACGATTTCCATTGCTTTATTTTGTTGCACCAAAGCATTGGCTATTGCGCCACCAACCATTCCAGCTCCGATAATGCTAATTTTCATAAGTACCTCCGAAAGCTAGTCTCGAGGCTTGGCATTACCAGAGCATTACAGCAGCGTTCTTAACCTTGTGGTAATGCTTTGGTAATTTTGTCATTGCAAACTTTTGACAGGAGGATTTATATGTCAAAAGAATTCACAAGCAACCTCGAGTTACAACGCTGGGTACAAGAAACCGCAGCCCTGTGTCAACCAGACCGCATTCATTGGTGCGATGGCTCACAAGCCGAATATGATGCTCTGTGCGATCAAATGGTACAAAGTGGAACATTCACCCGCTTAAATCCAGTAAAACGCCCCAACAGTTTCCTGGCGCGTTCAGACATTTCTGATGTCGCAAGAGTCGAGGATCGGACTTTTATTTGCTCGAGAAGCAAAGCTGACGCAGGACCAACCAATAATTGGCATGAACCTAAAAGCATGAAAACCAAGTTACAGGGCTTATTTTCTGGTTCAATGAGAGGACGCACAATGTATGTGATTCCGTTCTGCATGGGTCCAATTGGTAGCCCGATTTCGCATATTGGTGTGGAACTCTCTGATTCGCCATATGTCGTGGTCAATATGCGAATCATGACTCGTATGGGCAAAGCCGTACTCGAGGCACTAGGTGATAACGACTTTGTGCATTGTTTACACAGTGTTGGAGCGCCACTCGAGGCTGGGCAGAAAGATGGAACTTGGGCGTGCAATGTTGACAAGTACATTGTGCATTTTCCAGAGGAACGCAGCATCTGGAGTTTCGGTAGTGGATATGGTGGTAATGCACTGCTTGGCAAGAAATGCTTTGCTTTACGAATTGCCAGTGTGCTGGCTCGAGAACAAAATTGGTTAGCTGAACATATGCTGATTCTTGGGGTGAAAGACCCGAACGGCGAAAAAACATTTGTCGCAGCAGCTTTCCCCAGTGCGTGTGGCAAAACCAATTTTGCGATGCTCATACCACCTAAACCATTCACTGATGATGGTTGGGAAATCAGTACGGTTGGTGATGACATTGCATGGATTAAACCCGATACGACAGGACAACTCCGTGCCATCAACCCAGAAGCAGGATTCTTTGGGGTTGCACCAGGCACAAATTACGAATCCAACCCAAACGCCATGAAAAGCATTCTCGAGAACACAATTTTTACCAATGTCGCCCTAACCGACGATGGGGATGTCTGGTGGGAAGGTATGACACCAACACCACCCACCCATTTGATTGACTGGACAGGACAAGACTGGACTCCAGATTGTGGACGCAAAGCGGCTCATCCAAACTCGAGATTCACTGCTCCAATATCACAATGCCCAGTGATAGACCCAGCGTATAACGACCCTGCTGGCGTAC
The DNA here is from genome assembly GCA_013298595.1 of Deinococcales bacterium. Taxonomy (GTDB): domain Bacteria; phylum Deinococcota; class Deinococci; order Deinococcales; family JAAFIG01; genus JAAFIG01. Next base: position 73,412 of record JAAFIG010000016.1, read on the forward strand.
CAATTTCTGCTTTTATCTTCGGGGGACGACGCTCGAGTGTCGTGCCACTTGTCTACCAAAGTTTTAACTGGACTTATGGGGTGTATGCCGCTGCGACAATGGGCAGCGAAACCACAGCGGCTGCTATTGGTGCAACAGGTGCGGTGCGCCGTGACCCATTTGCGATGCTCCCATTTTGTGGGTATCACATGGGCGATTACTTCAACCACTGGGTGCAACTCGGACGCGAATTACCCAATCCTCCACGGATATTTAATGTCAACTGGTTTCGCAAAGACGAACACGGCAAGTTCTTATGGCAAGGCTTTGGCGAGAATATGCGTGTCTTAAAATGGATTGTTGAACGCGCTCGAGGTCATGCCACCAGTGTCGAAAGTGTCCTGGGTTGGGTACCAAGATTTGAAGACATGGACTGGCGCGGACTCGAGATCAGTAAAACCCAATTCGAGCAGTTAATCAGTGTGGACAGAGAAGCATGGCAACAAGAAATTGCTTCGCATGACGAATTGTTTGTGAAACTCTATGACCGTTTGCCTAAGGAATTTATTTTCATCCGTGAATTGATGCTCAGTGCGTTATGGCGTTCACCAGAAAAAAGCGAATTGGCACACGAGTGAGTTGTTAGGAACTCCCCGCCTTCGGCGACCCCCTCGTTAAGGGGGTTTAGGTAGTGCCAACCCCCTCAATGAGGGGATCCGCGATCCGCGCTGGGGGGAGTTCTAACCGCGCATGGTTTTCTATGTCCATCTCGAGGTTCTTATGTTGGCACTCTTAAAAGACAATCCCTTACTGGTGCTTTTTCTCGTCTCGAGCCTAGGTTTTTTGCTGGGGCGGGTAAAAATCGCGGGGTTCTCTTTGGGAATTGCCGCTGTTTTATTTGTGGGTTTGGCTTTTGGCAGTTTGGATGCCGAATTAAAACTCCCTGAAATTGTGCAACGCCTTGGTTTGGTGTTGTTTGTGTACACGATAGGACTCTCGAGTGGTACGGGATTTTTTCGTAGCCTAGGGCAGCGTGGCTTGCGTGATAACGCCTTGGTGCTGGGTGTACTTGTGCTGGCAGTGCTTTTCTTGGGTGTGTTGCGTCGTGTGTTGAATCTCGAGCCGAGTTTAATCGCTGGGGTATTCGCGGGTGCGCTGACCAATACACCAGCTCTGGCAGGGGTTCTCGAGGCACTCAAAGGCTCGAGTAGCGAGTCTCTTCCTGTACTTGGTTATAGCGTGACATACCCGATGGGTGTGATTGCTATGTTGCTTTGCATTGGAGTCCTCGAGCGATTCTGGAAAGTAGACATGAAACTCGAATCCGCTCGAGTTGCTGGTTTTGCAGCCACAGGCTTAAAAAGTGTTTCGGTTCTTGTGAATAAGCCAGAAGTCATCGGTCTATCTGTGGTCAAATTAGCACAAACGGAAAAGTGGAAAGTGCTTTTTGCACGGCATCGGCGTGGGGAAATTGAAACACTGGTTTGCCCCGAAACGCAACTAGAACTGGGCGATGTGATTACCCTAATTGGTTCAGAAAAAGCCGTTTCGGACAGTATTGCTAGGCTTGGTGAGGCAATTCCAACCACTTTAGAATTAAACCGCAGCCATTTTGATTACCGCAGAATTTTTGTTTCAAACCAAAAAATTGCAGGACGCAGCTTACTCGAGTTGCAATTACCACAGCGTTTTGGTGTGCTAATCACTCGAGTCCGCCGAGGTGATACCGAATTCTTACCCAACAAAGACACGGTTCTTGAGCTTGGAGACCGTGTAAGGGTTGTTTGTGCGCCAGAGCAAATGAATACCATCTCGAGTTACCTTGGCGATTCGTACCAGCACTTATCTGAAATTGATGTCCTCAGTTTTGGATTAGGAATTGCACTTGGATTACTGCTCGGAAGTCTAAAGATTCCTCTGCCAAACGGTGGTCACTTTGAACTTGGCATTGCAGGTGGCACACTGATTGTTGGTTTATTGCTTGGCTGGAAAGAACGTTTTTTGGGTGTGTTATGGCAAATTCCGTACAGTGCTAACCTGACCTTACGCCAAATTGGAATTGTGCTTTTTCTAGCAGGAGTAGGCACACGAAGCGGTTTTGCTTTTGGACAAACCGTATTCTCGAGCCTTGGGCTAACCCTTTTTTTACTTGGAGCAATGGTCACAAGTGTTGTCGCAATTACGCTGCTCTTTTTAACGCATAAGCTCTTTCGTATTCCATTTCCAATTGCGATTGGAATGCTGGCAGGGCTGCAAACCCAACCTGCGGTACTTGCCTTTGCCACCGAACGAAGCGGTAATGACTTACCCAATCAGGGATACGCCACGGTGTACCCAATGGCAATGATTGCCAAGATACTCCTCGCGCAATTGCTGCTGACACTGTAATGCCGTGGTAATGCCGTTGCAGCAAACTCGAGACAGGAGGAACTATGATTTTAGTCGCCCTAGACGGAACTCAAGGCAGTTGGAATGCTCTGGATCAAGCTATTGCTGTTTCAACCAATCCACTCGAACTTTGGTATTTGGTTCATGTCATTCCAGACCCAATGCCACTCCATGCACGTTGGTTCGCCCCTGCCATGCACCAAGAAATCGAACTACAACGCCGAACATCGAATCGGCTTGGGATGCAAATCCTCGAGACTGGCAAACAACGCATCCAAGCTAAACTCGGGATTCACACCCAAATACAAACCAGGCTCGAAGAAGCCTACGACCGCAGTGTTGGGCAGACCTTAGCCAGAATCATCAAAGATGAACAGCCGCATTTGGTTGTGCTTGGCGCTCATGGTGAACATCCCGAAATCAATGATCTTGGGCGCACGGCTGCATGGGTAGCACAACACGAGAAGAACAACACACTGATTGTGCATCGAATAGGAGAACAGGTATGAATGTCAAGGTTTTCGTTTCAGTGCTGGTAGTAATAGCTGTACTTGGCGTTGGGATTGTGATGCTGAACTTGCGTCCAAGCTCGAGCAACATCACTTCTGGCAGCAAAACTGTAATGTATATCAGCGGTGGTATTAACCGCACGGTGAGCCTTCGTAAGGTTACTGTTGATGCCTTTGTTGGCGCTCGGTTTATCAGTGGCAAGACAGATGCACCTAACACCATTGTCGAGTTCTCGGATTACCAATGCCCTGCTTGTGCCATGTTTGCCACGCAAATCCAACCTGAATTCAAAACACGATTACTCGAGACAGGCAAGGTTCGTTTTGCGTACCGAGATTTTCCATTGCCACAGCATCAGAATGCAAAAATCACTGCGGTAGCCGCTGCTTGCGCCAATCTACAAGGTCGGTTTGAACCGATGAACCAAATCTTATTTCGCGCTCAGAACCAGTGGGACAGCTTAAGTCCAAATCTTGCCAAAGAAAAATTAAAAGAACTAGCCACCAATACTGGTGTGAACCAAAAAGAATTTGCAACCTGTCTCTCGAGCCAACAATTTGATGCTGCCATCGAAGCTGACCAAGCGGCTGGTAACGCGGTGCAACTCGAGGCAACACCATCGTTTGTGGTCAATGGTTACTTGGTCAGTGGTGCAATACCCATCGAGGCATTTGAAGCCATCATCCGTGCAACAAATAACCCATAAGGAGGATTGTATGACCACGATTCGCAACACTGGCACTCAACTCGAGCGCACCGATAAGGAATTTGTGCTGCACTTTGAACATGGTAAGCACAACAGCCCACAAACTCCACTGTTAGCCCGTCAAGGAGGCTATATGACCGTTCATGACATCATGACTGCCCATGTGATTACCGTAGACAGTCACACTACTCTACCCACAATCCGAGAAATCCTTGCCGAAAATGCTTTTCGCCATGTGCTGGTCAAAGAACACAACCGCATTGTTGGTGTGATTACTGACCGTGATATTCGCCGCGCTTTACCATCGGATGCGACCAGCCTTGCCAAATGGGAAATTCCGTATTTGCTCGAGAAAACCACCGCCAAAGAACTGATGCACAGCCCTGTAATTACGGTTCTCGAGGATGCACCAGTGCAGTATGCGGCTCGAGTCATGCTCGAGGAAGGAATTTCGTGCTTGCCTGTGCTGTACGGCGATGAGTTGAAGGGAATTGTCACCTCGAGCGATATTCTGCGAGCTGTGGCGCAAAGCTAAGGCAGTTCATTGCTCGGCTCGAGAAGCAAAAACCCCGCCATTGCTGACGGAGCGTAGCTTCTCTTGGTTTTCAGGTTACTTGAGGACGCTCATGATTAAGGCAATCAAGCCTGTTATCAGTGTCACAATGGCTGCCCAGAATTGCGCTTCTTGAGTCACCGTTTTACGGGTTTTTCTTTGGTGCTTGGCGGTGAAACCTTGCGGTTTTTGCCGTTTTCTGTTACGCTTTTTGTGTGGTATTACAAACACCTCCTTTCACGGAGGCAATTACCCGCACCCTCTTTCTCAGGGTGCGGGTTTCTCCGTTAGGATAATTCCGACCCATCGGGGTCAAACCATCAACCCAGAGAAGCTACGCTGTGAGCATAACATGGTAATATTTGGTTTGAGAAGTGCGTTGGCTTGAGCCTCTGGTGGTTGAAATTTCAAAGAAGTCTCGAAAAGCACCAATGCGATTACAAAAAAGTCTGCTTAAACTTTCCAAGCCAGCAGCCTTAACCCAACCAGACACACAAAAACCGTACCACCTTCATGCGCCACAACTGCTAATGGAAGCGGCACATTGCCAATCAGCGTCAAAATCCCCATCACCGCAATCACAGACAAAGCAAAACCCAAATTAAAACGCACTGTTTTTGCCGTGGCTCGAGCCAAAACAATGGCATTGCTCAGTTTGCCCAAATCAGATTTCATTAGTACTACATCGGCACTCTCGAGGGCAACATCCGAGCCACTGCCCATGGCAATGCCAAGGTCAGCCGATGCCAGCGCGGGTGCGTCGTTGATGCCATCACCAATCATGGCAATAGGAGCAGATTTTCGTAAGTCTGCAATCACTTCGAGTTTATTTTCGGGCAATAATTCAGCTCGAGTTTCAAGAATGCCTAGGCTGTGGGCAATTTTATCCGCCACGATTTTTCGGTCTCCTGTCAGCATGACTAAGCGCAACCCTTCTTTTTGCAAGCGCTCGAGGGCGGTTTTGGCTTGGATGCGTGGCGTGTCGGACACAGCAAAAATGGCGATGGCTCGAGTGGAAGCGCCAAGAATCATGGTGGTGAAGCCTTGCTGCTCGAGTTCCACAAGTTGATTCTCGAGAACATCTGAAGAAATATAGGCGGCAGCCATTGCACGATTGCCAATCCAAATTTCTTGTTGCTCGAGAATAGCGACAAAGCCCTTACCCTTGATGGCTTGCGGATTTTGCAGCTCGAGCATCGCACCGTCATACGCTGCAACAATCGCTTTGGCGACAGGGTGTTCACTGTTCTTCTCTAAACTGGCAGCCAATTGTAAAGCTGTTTCCTCATTCCCCTCGAGTGCAATGATCTTTTGCAGTTTCATTTTCCCTTCAGTCAGTGTGCCAGTCTTATCAAATGCCAGTATTTTGATTTTGGACAGCGCCTCGAGTGCCGCACCGCTTTTGAATAACACCCCACCCCTTGCGGCGGCTGCCATTGCTGAGAGCATCGCGGCAGGCGTGGCAATCACCACAGCACATGGACTGACTGCCACCAAGAAGGTCATGGCTTTGTACCACGCGGCGTTTAGCTCGAGAAGAAAAGCAAAATGAGCAATCAAAAAAACAGTGGGCAAGGACAGCAGCACCAACAGCGTGTAACGCCCCTCGAACCGATCAGCAAAGAGTTCAGTTTGGCTTTTTTGAGCTTGGGCATTTTCGACTAAGGCAATCAGTTGAGCGAGGGTACTGTCACCTGCCCCATGCGTGACCCGCACCAGCAGTACACCAGAATCGTTGTGCGTGCCGCTTCGTACAGCGTCACCCACGGTTTTATCCACGGGGACACTTTCGCCCGTCACCGCGCTTTCATTGACGCTCGAGAAACCCTCGAGAATCAGCCCATCGGCAGCAAAGCGTTCTCCGGGACGTACCAGCAGGGTATCACCGACTTGGACTTCCTCGAGTTTAACTTGGCGTTCGATACCGCTCGAGTCTCGAACAGTCGCGGTTTCGGGTTTGAGTTGCATTAAGGCTCGAATGGCGCTCGAGGTGCGGTTCATTGCCCAGTCTTGCAAGGTGTTTGAAAGGGTAAATAAGAATAAGAGGATTGCGCCATCTTCGGTTGCGCCGACACTGAGCGCACCCAAAGCCGCCACGACCATCAGCAAGTCCACATCGAGTTTGCGTTTGGTCAATAAGGTGTGTAAGGCAGACCTTGAAGCTGGTATGCCCCCCGCGAGGTAATTGATGCCAAAACCAGTCCACTCGAGCCACTGAATTTGTAGGGTTAAACCAAGTACACCAAGCAGCAAACCAAGCAGGGTCAGGGCAGTCATCACAAATGCAAGTTGCAATTCGGTCAACATGGAATCAAAAGGTTCTCGAGCAGTGCGGGGCAAGGTCTTGGTCATGATGAATTGTCCTCTCTAAATGGGCAAAATGGTTGTGTTGCACATGACTTGAGTATTCAAGTCGGATTACTGCAAGCCAACCCTAACCGTGCTGCATTACCACAGCGTTGCTTAGGATTGGTAATGGCTTGGTAATCAAAAAGTGAGATTGTCCTACCAATGAAACCCTTTATCTCATCATCAGATTTCCCTTTGCTCGAGCAACCAGTCAACGGTAAGCGCTTGGTATATTTGGATTCGACAGCCACAAGCCTCAAACCAAAAGTTGTTCTCGAGGCAATGGACAACTATTACCGCCATGTCGGAGCAAATGTGCATCGGGGCGTGTACAGCCTGAGCAGTCAAGCCACGGATTTGTATGAAATGGCTCGAGTTTCGGTAGCGCGTTTGATTAGCGCAGCCCAACCCGAGAGCCTTGTTTTTACGCGCAACACCACCGAAGGCATCAACCTTGTGGCATACGCTTGGGGTTTAAAAAATCTTTTGCCAGATGATGAAATTGTTGTTTCTGAACTCGAGCATCACTCGAATCTTGTGCCGTGGCATTTGGTGGCTGGGTATCGGGGTGCAAAAGTCAAAGCCATTCGTATGACCACAGATGGTCAACTTGACTTGGAGCATTACGCCAGTCTTTTGCAATCTGGCAAAGTCAAAATGGTGGCAATTGCCCATGTTTCCAATGCGCTTGGCACAATTCATCCAATTCAAAAGATCGTACAAATGGCGCACCAAGCAGGGGCATTGTGTTTGGTGGATGGCGCTCAGAGCGTGCCGCATTTACAGGTAGATGTGCAGGATATTGGCGCGGATTTCTATGCTTTCTCCGGTCATAAAATGCTTGCACCAACCGGTATTGGTGTGCTGTATGGCAAGCTCGAGGTTCTCAAAGCCATGCCTCCATTCTTGGGTGGCGGTGACATGATAGACCAAGTTTTTCCTGACCACTCGAGTTACGCCGAGCCGCCCATGCGCTTTGAAGCTGGCACACCCGCCATTGCCGAAGCAATCGGGCTGGGCGCGGCTGCCGAATACCTGATGGATTTAGGTATGGCTCGAGTTCAAGCCCATGAGCAAGCACTGACGGTGTATGCGCTCGAGCAATTGGATCAATTCGAGGGTGTGACCACCTACGGCACACGAGGAGCAAACCGGAGTGCAGTAATTGCTTTTAATCTCGAGAATGTTCACCCGCATGATGTCGCCACGTTCTTAGATGCAGAAGGGATTTGTGTTCGGGCTGGGCATCATTGCGCCCAACCTGCCATGCGAGCCTTGGGGGTGCAATCCACTGCTCGAGCCAGTTTTGGGATTTACAACACCAAAGAAGATGTAGATGCGTTGGTGGAATCCCTAAAACACTGCATCAAATTTTTTCAGTAGGTTCGAGCATGACTTTCAAAGTCTGCCATGCCAGCGAAGCACACTTGACTCGAGCGTGAAGTTTCGCCACGCCTCGCAGTGCGGCAGCATCGCCGAGCGATTCGGCAGGAGTTTCGCCTTTCATCATCGTGTGAAAATCCTTGGTTAGCTCGAGTGCAGTCCCCACCGTTTGCCCCTCGAGCAGCACTGTCATCAACGAAGCACTGGCTTGTGAAATGGCGCAGCCAACGCCCGTAAATTTAGCTTTGACAATGATTCCCGCTTCGATTCTCAGGTGTAGCTCGAGTTCATCGCCGCAACTTGGGTTGTGTCCCCTTTGGTACATGGTGGCATTCTCGAGTTCACCTTTGTTGCGTGGGTGTTGTGAATGCTCGAGGATCACTTGGCGGTAAATATCGGTGAGGTTCACGTTACTAGTGTAGCAAATGTTTGGTAATGCCTTGGTAACTTCTGCCTGTGAAACTGATTCATCTTGCTCGAGGCGGAGGTACACGTATGAAGAATCGGTTTGTGACAGCTTATCAAAGGAGATATATGAATACTTGGCGAATCATGTTGGCAGTCATCATCGTGCTGCATGGCTTAGTCCACATCATGGGTGTGGTGTCGTACTTAAAATTAGGCGAAGTGCAAGGTTTACCTTACAAAACCACGGTACTGGACGGACGTGTCAACCTTGGTAATAGTGGTATTGGTGTGTACGGCGCACTTTGGGGTGTGGCTGCACTTGGGTTTATTGCTGCTGCCATCGGCATACTTCTCAACTCGAGTTGGTACTTGCCACTGCTGACTGTTGCAACTGTGTTCTCGTTGCTTCTGACGGTTTTGGACTTCAATGTGGCAATGGCAGGTGTTGTTGTCAATACTGCCTTGCTGATTTTGGTTTGGATCGCCCCACGTTTCTCGAGTTCGTAAACGCATCAAGTACAACACTTGAGCCGTCAAAAATCACCATAGGCTCGGATTGGTAATGCTCTGGTAATTGATAAGCACAAAAATACTGGTATGCAAATTGATACAACAATTTTTGCCCATCCAACCATCATTCAAGGCGGGATGGGTGTTGCCATTTCCAATTGGCGTTTAGCTCGAGCCGTTTCGCAACTCGGGCAACTTGGTGTGGTTTCAGGAACGGGCTTAGATAATGTGATGATTCGGCGTTTACAAGACGGTGACAAGAATGGTTATGTGCGAATGGCACTCGAGGAATTTCCAAATCAAGCCTTGGTAAAAACAGCGCTCGAGAAGTATTTTGTGGCAAACGAAAAGAAACACGCTTACAAAGTCGCTTCGTTACCCTCGAGTCTCGGAGCGATGGGAACAGATTTTTTAAGTGTTCTCGCGGCTTTTGTTGAAGTCTGGCTGGCTAAACAAGGTCACAACGGAATGGTCGGAATTAACCTCCTGACCAAGATTCAGACGCACACATTGCCAACATTGTATGGCGCATTGCTGGCAAACGTGGATTATGTGCTGATGGGCGCTGGTATTCCACGTGATATTCCAGATGTTCTCGAGAAACTGAGTCTAGGAGGGCCTGCCACACTTAAACTCGAGGTGAGCGGCGCACTGCAAGGCGAATCGTTTACGCTCGAGTTTGATCCGAATGAAATTCAGGCTGCGCCTCGTCTGCTTACACGCCCTTATTTCCTGCCGATTATTGCCTCGAATGTCCTAGCAACGATGTTGGCACGTAAGTGCAGCACAGGAATTTCGGGTTTTATTGTCGAAATGCCCAGTGCTGGTGGTCACAATGCCCCACCACGCGGCGAAGTGCATTTGGATGGACTTGGACAACCTATTTATGGCACTCGAGACGAAGTTGACTTGGTGCAACTCAAAGCCTTGGGGTATCCGTTCTGGTTAGCGGGCGGCACAGGCTCGCCACAAGCGCTACAAACTGCCTTAAAGCAAGGCGCAACAGGAATTCAGGTTGGAACACTGTTTGCCTATGCCCAAGAGTCAGGCTTTGCCCCTGAACTTAAACAAGCGGTTCTCGAGCAAATCCAAACCAATGCTATTCGGATTTTTACTGACCCTCGAGCCTCACCAACAGGCTTTCCATTCAAAGTCGTCGAAGTTCCCAACACGCTCTCGGAAAATACGGTTTTTGCAACTCGAGCTAGGGTTTGCGACCTTGGGTATTTACGCGAAGCCTACCGATTGGAGGATGGCAGTATTGGTTTTCGCTGCGCTTCTGAGCCAGTTACAACGTACCTAAAAAAAGGCGGTAAGCTCGAGGACACCATCGGACGAAAATGCCTCTGCAATGCACTCATGGCAAGTGCGGATTACCCACAGACTCGAGGGAAAAGCCTTGAGCCAGCACTGGTCACAAGCGGTGATGAGCTGCTGCATATGAACGATTTTCTCAAGCAGTACGGCGCAAATTATACCGCCACGGATGTCGTGCAGTATTTACTGCCAGTTGAATAAACACGTGGTAATGCCTTGGTAATGCGAATCGGTGAACCTTGATGGCATTCAGGAGGATTACCAATGATTCAGACTCATCAACCACCACCCTTTGTTCCCACACCAACTCGAGATTCTGGTGTGGTGCAAGTTCCTTTGATGGATGCAACCCTCGATAAACGCGGGTTAATTGCGGGTTTACTTTTTTCGGGGGCGCTGACTGCCTTGGTGTTTCTTGGCTCTGAGGGCTTACGTGGTTTTGATGGGGCGCTGGCAGGTTATTGCTTTAGTGCTTTGTTTGCCACTTTTGGCATTGTGTATCGGTACGCTGTTTGGTTGCAACGCCCAGCCA
>JAAFIG010000017.1 GCA_013298595.1 Deinococcales bacterium
CAGGCTACTGCTTTAGTGCTTTGTTTGCCACCTTTGGGATTGTTTATCGGTACGCTGTTTGGTTGCAACGCCCAGCCACCCAATTGTACTGGCAGCGTGGTTGGAGTTTATTCTGGCAACGCGGACATCGGCTCGAGCATGGGCTATGGTTTTTTCGGGTGGCATTTGAAAAACTGATCGAGCAGCGCTTTATTTTTAAGCGCTCCAAGCAACGCTGGATTGCTCATCAACTGATTTTCTGGGGTTGCTTACTGGCAATTGCGATTACTTTTCCATTATCGTTTGGATGGTTGCGTTTTGAATCCAGTGCGGCTCGAGCCGATGTTTATTTAATGGTTTTATTTGGTTTCAGACTCGAGTTTACGCAATTTGTGGCGCGTTCGGTGATTGGTTGGATTATTTTTCATTTGCTCGATGTCTCGGCAGTGCTGTGCCTAGCGGGTGTTGCCATGAGCTTAGCGCGGCGAATGCGCGACGAAGCTGAAATTGTCACGCAACGCGTGGACAATGATTTTATTCCCTTACTTTTGCTCTTTGCAGTTTCGGTCACGGGTTTAATGCTGACGGTTTCCAATATGTTCATGGCAGGCAAATTTTATTACTGGATCACCACCACCCACGCCGTAACCGTGATGCTGTGGTTGCTCTTTTTGCCTTTTGGCAAGTTCTTTCATATTTTCCAACGGGTTGCCAATATGGGAGTCTGGTTTTACAAAGCGGCTGGGGTGCAAACCCAACAAGCCAAATGCACAAAATGCCAGACCGAATACACCAGTTTAATGCACCGTGACGACCTCAAAGTCATCCTGCCGCAACTCGAGTTTAATTACGCCATGAAACCCGACTCGAGTGCCGAATCTTGGCAAGACCTTTGCCCCAGTTGTCGCCGTAAGCTCGTGACCGCCAATCAATTCCGTGTGGCTGGAAAACAATTTCTTTAAGGAGGCTCATCATGTCAACACTGCCCAGCCCAGCAACAGCGCTACTCGAGGAATTCGGACCGCATTTACAATACGCCCCGCCAAGTGGTTTTCAGACCAGTCTCGAGCCAGATAAATTGGTGGACACACACTGCTGTTTTTGTGGTCAGGGATGCGGCATTACCTTGAAAGTCAAAGACAACGAAGTGATTGGTTTTGTGCCTCGAGAAGACTTTCCGTTTAACAAAGGTAAACTCTGTCCTAAAGGCGTAAAACGCTACCTGCAAGGTGGGCATACCGACAGGTTGCTCTACCCAATGCGCCGCACCGAAGATGGATTTGAGCGCATTACGTGGGATATGGCACTCGAGGAAACCGTTACGAAAATCAAGCAGATTCAAAATAAGTACGGACGCGATGCCTTTGCGATGCTTTCGGGTGTGAGTTTAAGCACCGAAAAAAGTTATTTGGTTGGCAAGTTTGCACGGCTCGCCTTACAAACCGCCAATCTCGATTACAACGGGCGGCTGTGCATGGTTTCAGCAGGGGCTGGCAACAAAAAAGCCTACGGTATTGACCGCTCGAGCAATTCTTGGGAAGACATTGTGGATGCCAAAGTGATCTTTGTGATTGGTGCAAATGTAGCCGAATGCGCCCCAATCACCACCGATTATATTTGGCGAGCCAGAGACAAAGGTGCAAAACTGATCTATGCCGACCCGCGCATGGTGCCAATGGCTCGGACTGCCGATTTATTCTTACCCTTAAAACCAGGTACAGACAGCGCCTTACTGATGAGTATGCTGCACGTCATCATCCAAGAAAAACTGACCGATGATGCCTTTATTAAAAACCACACCACTGGCTTTGAAGAAGTACGCGAAGCTGTCAAGCACGCCCATCCAGAATGGGCAGAGAAACTTACAGGCATCCCCGCTTTTCAGATTCGCCAAGCCGCCCGAATGTACGCCGAAGCACCGACAGGATTTATCCTCCACGCTCGCGGACTCGAGCATCAAACCAAAGGCGTGGACAATGTGGTCAGTTGCGCCAATCTGGCATTGGCAACAGGAAAAATTGGCAAGGCGGGTTGTGGTCACAGCACCATCACAGGACAAGGCAATGGTCAAGGTGGACGCGAACATGGTCATAAATGCGATCAGTTACCCGGCAACCGCGACATTAGCAATCCCGAACACCGCAAGTACATCGCCAGTATTTGGGGCTGCGAAGAAACCGAGATTCCCGGTAAAGGCTTATCCGCCCAAGAAATCATGAATGCGATTCACGCAGGCGAAATCAAAGGACTGTTATCCATCTGCTTTAACCCACTGGTCAGCTTACCCGATGCCAATTTTACTCGAGAAGCCCTCGAGAAACTCGAGCATTACAGCGTGATAGATTTTTTCTTATCCGAAACTGCCCAACACGCCGATATTGTCTTCCCCGGCAGCCTGCACGAAGAAGACGAAGGCACAGCCACCACCGCCGAAGGACGGGTCATTCGCATCAAAGCGGCTGTATCCCCACCGGGCGAAGCCAAACTCGACTGGCAAGTGCTGCTCGAGATTGCCAAACGCTTGGGACGCGGACAGTATTTTCCATACACCAGCACCGAACAAATTTTTAATGAATTACGCCTTGCCTCCAAAGGTGGCACAGCCGATTACAGCGGCATTACATGGGAACGGCTCGAGCAACAACAAGGAATGTTCTGGCCCGTACCACAAACCACTGAAACAGGAAAGAACGCCACTCGAGTCGAGGATTTAGACACCAATCACACAGGTACACCACGCCTGTACGAAAACGGACGGTTTTATGACCCAGATGGCAAAGCCCACTTTAATGCCGTGCAATGGCGCGAACCTGCCGAAGTTGTGGACACAAAATACCCCATTTGGCTGACCACAGGACGAGTCATCAGCCAGTACCTCAGTGGAACACAAACCCGCCGAATCGGACCGCTTGTGGATATGTACCCAAACCCCTTGGTGGAAATGCACCCACGATTAGCCCAAGCCCTGAACATCACCGATCAGCAATGGATAACCGTACAAACCAGACGCGGACAACTGACCTTACGCGCCTCCGTGGTCAAAACCATACGCCCAGACACGATTTTTATCCCGTACCACTGGGGCGGCAAACAAAGCGCGAATTTACTGACCAACCGCGCCCTTGACCCCGTATCAAAAATCCCAGAATTCAAGGTTTGCGCTTGTGATGTACGCCCCGCCACACCCGAAGAAATACTCGAGGGACGTAATGCTGAACTTGATGCAAACCGACTCGCACCAACCAAAGTATTTACCGACACCGAACTCGAGGCACGCAGACAGGAAGTGAAACGATGAGGGAACAACGCTTCTTCATAGACCCGATACGTTGCATCGGCTGCAAATCCTGTATGCAGGCGTGCAGCGAATGCGGCACACATCGAGGCAAAAGCATGATTCACCTCGAGTACATGGAACGCCAAACCAGCACCCAAACTGTACCGATGGTCTGTATGCACTGCGACAACCCAACCTGCGCGGCAGTCTGCCCCGCCGATGCCATCAAACGCACCCCAGATGGCGTGGTACAAAGCGCCCTCAAAGAACGCTGCATAGGCTGCTCGAACTGCGTGATGGCGTGTCCGTTCGGCGTACCCCGTTACTACCCAGAAATAGACCAAATGCTCAAATGCGATATGTGCTACGACCGCACCGCCTACGGATTACGCCCAATGTGCGCCACCGTCTGCCCATCCGAAGCCCTGTTCTACGGCACACTCGAGGAATTTGAAAAACGACGTGGCGGCACACCCGTCAATCAATTTCAATTTGGGAATCAAATCATCACCACCAAAGTCTTCATGGTGCTACCAACAGGCGAAATGCAACTCGACATGGACGTAAGCGCCCACATGACCGACCCAACATTTCACAACGATGCCTTTGACCACATCAACCCATTTGATGGTCTCGAGACATACCAAACAGGAGCAGACTAAGATGAAAAACACCGAGCCACACTGGAAAACCGATTTCTCGGTAGACTGGGAACAAACATCATTCATCACCCGACGCGAATTCACCCGTTTCCTCGGACTCGGCAGTGCCGCCCTCGCCACAGGCAATGTACTCATGGTTGGCATCAACGCCACACGTACCGAAACCACCCGCCCTCGAGTCGAAATTAGCGAAGTAGACAGCATCAAACCACGCGGATACAAAACCTTTGAATACCCAGAAAAAGGCAAACACGCCATACTATTACGCCACGAAGACGGCAGCCTCAGCGCCTACTCGCAACGCTGCCCACACCTCGGATGCAGCGTCTTCTACACCGAAGAACACAACCAACTCGAGTGCGCCTGCCACGAAGGATATTTTAGCCCACGTACAGGCGAAGTGATTGCAGGACCACCACAACGCGGACTGGCAAAAATCGAACTCGAGACCATCAACGGCAAGATATTCGCTATCGGAGGCGGTGAAGGATGAGAGACCCTCGAGAACCCAAGCTCTGGGTGATAGACGGGATTTTTTGGTTTGTACTGGTCTTATGGACAATCCAATTATTCTTACTGATAACAGGCTTAGATGCGTACCTAGGCGGGCAGAAAGAAATACTGTTACCCGCCGCGATTAGTTCAGTGGTTCTGGCAGTGATCAATTTCTTGTTAATACGGCAGATTCGTGGGTGATTTCTCTTTTCAACTATGCAGAAGTTGATTGATGTTGTTTTGACCCATGACAGTGCTTGAATCTCTTTGAAAGCTTGTCCATGCATCTTAAATTTTCTCAAGTCCAAATCTTATGCTTACTTCATTTCGCCTGTGCCAAAGCCGTGCAAACCACGTTTATAAGGTGCTTGAAAACCCAATACAATCCGTTCTCGAGGAATACCAGCTTCGATCAAATAATCCGCCAGAATCATATCTGTATTGTCTTGCTGTAACCAAATCAGCCCGTCTCGAATGTCTATTTGAGCAACGATACTAAATGAACGTTTTAAGTCCGTCCAACCTGTCAGTAGGATTTGGTATCGGTCATGTTCGGAATCAAACACGGGTTCGTATTTGGCATTGCCGTAAGACGGTTGGTGTTTTAAGAGCATTTCGAGTGTTTCACGAATTATTTTGCGTTCTTGGTTTATATCCATTGTTCAATCACCTCGCTGTTGGGGTTGAATACAATCATGCCAACTTCAATGTGGGCTAAGGCTCGAGTTGGGTAACGCCCATGAAAAAAAGTTTGGTACGTATCTGCGGGTATTGCAAGCCAGAGTTTTCGGTTGGGGTCTATTTCTCTTAGAATTAAACTGTAATTGAGTACCTGTCCCAATGCAAGGTGGAAATCTGCGACCAATGACACGCCTCCAAATACTTTGATTTCAACGGCAATGCGTTCCGAACCAAGTTCAGCAGCAATTAATCGTTCTGCGCCTAAGTCAATGAGAAAATTGGTATCTTCTACTGGAATTTTGAGTGGGTCTGCCGTGATCTGCCAGCCTTCTTTTTGCAAGGCGCGTTTTACTGCATCGTGGTACAAGTCTCGAGCCATGATTGAATTGTAGCGTTTTCCATTGGTTTTGTCTGCAATGGTTTGTGGAGTCTCGAGGTTTTTCTTCTCGAATTTCCCGTAATGCTGTGGTAATTCTCGCATCAAATAATCCCGCATCTACCAGTGTTTCCTTCTCTGGTGAGAATTGGGGGTTTTACTCATGCAGCTTGGTCATTTGGCGGTTCAAGATTCTTCCTCGAGTGTTGGCTCGAGCAACGCGGTTTTGTGGCTTTCCACGCTTGGTTTCACGGTGATGTTCGCGGTTTGGTTGATGTTTGGTGTGCTTGGCATTCCGATTCGCACAGAATTTGGTTTGTCCGATGTGCAGTTGTCGTGGCTTACGGCTGTGGCGGTACTGAATGGTGCTATTTGGCGTTTGGGTTTTGGGATTTTAACGGATCGGATCGGTGGGCGTTTGGTGTTTACGCTGATGCTGCTGGTCACGGCAATTCCTGCTTTTCTGATCTCGAGGGTCAGTTCGTATCCACAGTTGTTGCTGTTGGCGTTCTGGGTCGGTTTAGCAGGTAATGCTTTTGCGGTTGGTATTGCGTGGAATAGCGCTTGGTTTCCTAAGGAGCGTCAAGGGTTTGCCCTTGGTTTGTTCGGTGCGGGTAATGTCGGTGCGTCGGTCACAAAACTAATTGGTCCTGCTTTAATTACTTTTGTTCCTGCTGCTGGTTTCTTAGGTGGGTTTATTCCGGGTGGTTGGCGTTTTGTACCAATGTTGTATTCCGTGTTGTTGGTTGTTATGGCAGCACTTGTTTGGTTTGGTACGCCGAGTGTGGATAAGAGGCCCGGTCAGGGTCGTAGTTTAGGCATAATGCTCGAGCCTTTGCGCCAAGTTCGTGTTTGGCGTTTTAGTTTGTATTACCTCGTGGTTTTTGGTGCGTATGTCGCATTGGCGGCGTGGTTGCCGAAGTATTACGTGGATGTCTATGCTTTGCCGTTGCATGAAGCTGCTTTGCTGACTGCTTTGTTTATTTTTCCTGCCAGTTTGCTGCGTCCTCTTGGTGGTTTTTTATCGGATCGTTTTGGGGCTAGACGCATGATGTACGGCACGTTTGCCTTGATGCTGTTTGCTACGGGTGTCCTGATGATGCCCGAAGGTCATGTGGTTCTCGAGTTGCCCAGTGGTTCGCGGGATGTTCTGCCGTGGCATTTGAATGTTTGGTTGTTTACTGCGCTGGTTTTTTTGATTGGTGTGGCGATGGGCATTGGTAAAGCGGCTGTTTATAAGCATATCCCTGAGTATTTCCCTAAGGATGTTGGGGCTGTCGGAGGTTTGGTTGGTTTGCTTGGCGCTCTGGGTGGTTTTTTCTTACCGCCTTTATTTGCCTATGCCCAAAGCTGGACGGGTTTTCCGCAGAGTACCTTTTTTATTTTGTTTGTTCTGACTTTGGTTTCGGCGCTTTGGATGCACTTAACCGTGGTCAAGTTATTGCAACGGGCAGCCCCGCGTCTCGAGCATGATTTTGAGCATCATCTTCCCAGCAGTACCGATTAGGAGGTTTTATTATGGCTTTGCAACAACATTCGCGTCCCTCGAGTACATGGCTTCCCGATTGGACTCCAGAACTGGCTGGTTTTTTTGCTGGTGATAATCGGGCTTTGGCGTGGCGTACCCTTTGGGTAACAACCTTTAATCTCACTTTGGCGTTTATCACTTGGTTTGTGGTCAGTGCTTTGGTGGTACGCCTTCCCAATGTTGGTTTTGCTTTGGATACCACGCAATTGTTTTGGCTGACTGCCATGCCGGGTTTGGCTGGTGGTTCGTTGCGTTTGGTCTGGACGTTCTTACCGCCATTGGTTGGTACGCGGCATCTGATTACTTTTTCGACACTGCTTTTGCTGGTGCCGCTTTTGGGGTGGGGTTTTGCCGTGCAGAACACCGCCACACCTTTTTGGGTACTGATGATTCTGGCTTTTCTGGCTGGCATTGGTGGTGGGAATTTCTCGGGGTTTATGCCCAGTACCAGTTATTTCTTTCCTAAAAAAGCCCAAGGTACAGCCCTTGGTTTACAAGCTGGCATTGGGAACTTTGGTGTTAGTGTGGTGCAATTTGTTACGCCTTGGATCATTGGTTTTTCTTTACTGGGTGGGTTGTTCGGCAGTCCTCAGACGTTTACCAAAGGTGCTGTGACGCATCCAATTTTTTTGCAAAACGCAACTCTTATTTATGTACCATTGGTGCTTATTGGCGCGTTGTTGGCATGGGTCACGCTTCGTAGTATTCCTGTTCGGGCTAATTTCAAAGAGCAATTCGATATTTTTAGTAACAAACACACTTGGATCATGACTTCGTTGTACATCATGACGTTTGGTTCGTTCGCTGGTTTTTCTGGAACGTTTGCGCTTCTTATTCGTGATTTATTTGGTAAATTCGATGGTGCGCCAGACCCACTCGCTTATATTTTTCTTGGTCCGTTGATTGGTTCGGCGGCTCGAGTCTTGGCAGGTCCTTTGGTGGATCGGTTTGGCGGGGCGAAACTGACCCAAGTCAGTGGCATTGGATTGCTCTTTTCCACCATTTTTGTGGCGCTGTACAGCCAACCCTCGAGTCTCGAGTCATTCCCGATGTTCCTTGGTGGAATGCTTTCGATTTTTCTTTTTACTGGTATTGGTAATGCCAGCGCCTTTAAGCAAATGCCGATGATTTTTCCACCGCGTCAAGCTGGTGGGGTGATTGGTTTTACTGGTGCTATCGCAGCTTACGGACCTTTTGGTTTTAGTTTAATTTTTGGTGCTTTGATTGCAGCTACGGGTATAACCACGGTTTTTTTCTATGGAGCAGCCATTTTTTACTTATTCAACATTGGTCTGAATTGGTTTTTCTATGTTCGCAACGGCGCAGAAATTCCTTGTTAAATTGAAAGAAATTTGAATGCAGAGGATAAATTTATCCTCTGCATTCTTCTCGAGTAACTTCTAAACTTTAGTTGTAAGTGCAACATTCATTGCTTTAGGTACAACTGTTTTTGCGCGTTCTACACCTCGAGTGAGTAATACTGGTACATGGGCATGGTGTGCCACAGCTTGTGCCACGCTGCCGAGTAGAATCCGTTCAAATCCGCCATAACCGTGTGTCCCTAGCACAATCAATTCTGCATGATGGGTTTTCGCTATCTCGAGAATTTTGTCGGCAATGCGCTTTCCTTTAGCTGACTCGAGGATGAATTCTTTGCTCGAGATATCTTCTAGTTTAGCTTCGGCATTTTTGAGAACGTGTTTGCCTTCATTCATGTAATCGGTGGCTAAGTCAGAGTAATCTATTGCTGGCATAAACGAATCGTAATTCATGGGTACATCTGGAACCACATGGAGTACTTGAATACTGGCAGGTAGTTGTTTGGCTAACGCCCGAGTTACATCGAGTGCTTCGCCCGTGGCTTGGCTTCCATCTACTGCAACCAGTATTCGGTCGCAATCAAATGGTTTAGCAGTGGGTACGAGTCCATCTCGAAACAGCATCACGGGTAAACTCGAGTGTCGAGTCACTGCTTCGGCTACACTGCCTAAGAGGATGCGATTGATCCCTTCGTAAGCGTGGGTTCCCATAGCAATTAAGTCGCAGTGTTCTTCTAAAGCAACTTCGGCAATGGTTTGGGCAACACTCGAGCTGCGAGCTTCGAGGGCTAATGTTGTGGCTGGTACGCTGCGGTGTTCGGCAAATTCAAGCCAAGTTTCGAGAAAGGCTTCGGTACTGAGTTGTAACTCGAGTCGGACATCTTCTTCGGTTTGTGAACGGTAAATAATTGGCATGGTGAAAACCGAGACAAACACGGCATTGGCACCTAGTTTATGCGCAAAATCGAGGGCTGCTCGAGCTGCATAAATCGAAAGTGGTTCGTTGGTGATTGGAATACAGATTTTAGTGAACATAAAACTCCTTTGTTTGTGGTTACCGCATCGCTTGCTTGAGACCATCGGATGGTAGGACAGCTGTTGCCCAACGTGCTTCAAAACCTATTTTTTTGCTTTCGGCAGGTACGATCAGCACAGGAATTCGGGCTTGCACTGCCACATCGCGTGCCACACTGCCAATGGCTTGGCGCTCGAGGTGTGCATCTACGTGTGTGCCAATGAGAATTAATTCGCTGTGTTCATGTTCGGCTAATAAAACCAAGGTCTTGGCTAAGTTTTCTTGCATTGGCTCGAGGATCAGGTTTGGGGTTTGTCTGGTGTAAGACAAAAACTGCTCGAGTAATTCTTGGGCAGCTTGTGAAGAGTGACCTTCGTAAATATGGGCTAAGGAGAGTTGACTACCCCAGGCTCGGCATAGCCGAGCAGCTAATGCCACTGCAGCCCGACTGCAAGGACTCGAGTCTACGGGTACAAGAATGTGTTGAAACATAAGAAGCCTCCAAGGTGTAGTTTGCACAGACTGCATTACCACAGCGTTACGGCTCGAGTAAGCTGTGTTTGACATTGTGGTAATGCCTTGGTAATCAAGAGGCTGATACTGAGGATGTGATAAGATTCAGCTTCAGGAGCTTAGTTGTTCAGGCATGCAAGGCTGTCACAAGGAGGTCGTATGAATCTCGAGATTGCTACCCTTGGAACCCATCAAATACTTGTGAATGGTGCAGAAGCTCAATTTAAGAGTAAGACCGCCGAGGAACTTTTTTTCTACTTATTAGCCCACCCTGAAGGCAAGCAAAAAGAAGAAATTCTCGAGCAACTCTGGCAAACCGAACCCAATAAGGAAAGCAACAATCGTTTCCGAGTAACAGTGCATCGGATTCGTCATGCCTTAGAATCCAACGATGCTTTGCTCGAGCAACACAATCGTTATCGTTTACATGCCGATGTTTTAGCTGCCACGGATTTAAACCAAATGTACAAAGCGCTCGAGCAAGCCCATGATGCCCCAACCGAGGAATTAAAGTTACGGGCTTTTCAAAGTCTGATTCGCTTATACAAAGGTGATTTTTTACCAAGCGTAACGGCTTCTTGGGCAAACGAACTGCGAGAAGAATTGCGAGGAGTTTACGTTCGGGCAAACCTCGAGATTTCATTATTGCATTGCGGAACGGGTGCTTGTGCAGGAGCGGTCAGTGCTTTAGTCAGAGCTTTGCACATTGATCCGTATATTGGCGAGAATTACCATCAAAAACTGATGACTTGTTTATCGGTAGTTGAAGATAAATACGCTTCAATAGAACACTATCGCAGGTTTATTCATTTTTTACGTGTAGAACTCGAGGATTCACCCATGCCTGAAACGCTGATCCTAGCCGAACGTATCAAAAATGGTGAAAAAATCTGTAATCGTGCGCCAATGCAAATCACAGCCAACTGCCCATTCTCGAGCGACGGCGCTTGTGTCGGGCAACATAATCAAGTGCTCGAGGCATTAGCCACGTATGATACTGCGGTAATGCAGCCGTAATGTGGCACTAGTACCATCGCTCTAATAAAAAGGAGCGTGGGTTATGGCATTTAAACGCATACTGATTCCAATCGCCAACGATGAACAAACCTTGGCACAAGAAGCAATCCGATCAGGTTTTCTTTTAGCGCAGCAACTCAAAGCCAGTCTTATTCTTGCCCATATCAAACACACGCACCAGTTACTCGAGGATAGCGTTGTGCAAACAGAAAGTTCAGCTTTACTCGAGCCATGGGTGCAACTCGGTCAACAGGTTGGTGTTACTACACAAACCTGTGTCTTACAAAGCGCAGATATTGCGATGGGGATTTGTACTATCGCTAAAGATGAAGCCGCTGATCTTATTTATATGCCAACCCATGCCAGAGAAGGAATGAACCGTATTCTGCTTGGCAGTGTGGCAGAACGAGTCACCCGATTCTCAATGATTCCAGTTATGCTCATGCGCTTGCAAGGACAGCGTTACCCATTGCGTTTTGAACATGTTATTGTGCCCGTAGACGGCAGTGAACCCAGTACCATTGCCATTCAGCAAGCAACAGCTTTAGCTATGGCATTACAAGCTCGAGTCACGTTGTTACATATTATTCAAGATGAGCTATCCTATGTCACTGCCTTCAATACGGCTTTGCATAACACCACAGCCGAAAAGATTCAAGCAATCATGGAACAAGAAGCAACGATTATTCTCGAGCAAGCTCGGAAAATCGCTGAACCTTACCCAGTGGCTCTGAAGGCAGTGCATCATCAAAATCAGGGCGTGGCTTACTCGATCAATGAGGAAGTACAGCAATTACACGGCGATCTCATTGTCATTGGTACCCACGGTTTACGTGGTGTGCAACGACTCCTCCTCAGCAGTGTTGCTGAAGCGGTGGCACATCATGCGCCTGTTTCAGTAATGCTGGTGAGTTCAGCCCAAAAAGCTGAACTTTGGCAACCGAGTGTGCTAGGGAAACTCGCAAAAGAAGTGACAGCAGAACGTGAACGCAAAAAACAACACCTCCCAATCAAGCAATAACCACTCATCCACAGTACGAGGTTGTTATGCAAAACAAAATCCTTTCCAAAAGGAGTACAAAAATCATGATTTGGTTTATCAGTGGTATCTGTGCCGTAGCGCTACTCGGTTGGCTCGGTTTACAAATACAACCCATGCCATTTCGCATGCTAAAAGCCAGTTCCCCACATCTCGAGACGATCCCCTTACCCAATAACTTGCCTATACCAGTCAGGCGATACTACCAAACTCTCTACGGAAACCACGTGCCCATCATCCATTCAGCCGTTTTAACTGGGCGTGCCACAATGAAATTATTTGGACTAGATTTCCCAGCAAGATTTCGATTTGTCCATCAAGCAGGTCAAGCCTATCGGCATTATTTTGAAGTCACATTTTTCTTAATACCAATTTTCAAAGTCAACGAGCATTTCGTTGATGGTCAAGCTTCACTCGAGTTGCCAATAGGAACGCAAACTGGCAGCAATATCAACCAAGCTGCCAATCTTGCTTTATGGGCAGAAACCATGTCTTTTCCCGCTGTGTTCATCACAAATCCAAATGTTCATTGGCAAACCCTGGACGATACCAGTGCTGTGTTAGTCGTACCTTACAAAGATCAATTAGAACATTTTATTGCAAGATTTGACCAAAAAACTGGTTTGCTGAACACCCTAGAAGCGATGCGTTACCGTGAAGTTAAAGATACGCAAAAGCAACTCTGGATTGCTCGAAGTTTAGATTGGACAATCCTTGAAGGACAACCCACACCTAGAATCGGCACTGCAACTTGGTTAGACCAAGGCAGACCTTGGGCTTCATTTCAAACAGAGCAGTTACAACTCAACACTGACGTGGCAGAATACGTCAGAGCCTCTGGTATTTGAAAATGATCTTGTCCAAAAACAAAGTCGTTGTAAATCTGTTTAAATCACCACATCAATACCTACCAGCATAGTTCATTGTGCTGGAAGCATTTGTATTTGCATTAAAATGAAGCGACCTCGTGGTTGCCCTCTCCAGTTTTGGAACGAGTTTTCTTTTATAGCAGCTCTCACTTTTCCATTCAAATCACAACAACTCATATTCACGCAATTTCGGTTTCATGTCGTGGTTCTTTGACTTTTTGACAAGCAAGCACGACATAATGACAAGTATGCTTGACAAATTGCCAAGGATGATTTACACTCTTTTTATTCAGCAAGACCACAAAGGAGTGACACTTATGAATCACTACACCAATCAAATCAAACTCGAGAATCTTGTCCAAGAAGCCAACAATCATGCACTCCTCGAGCCTTTGCGTTTCGCTCGAGCTAAGAATTTACGCCGTGCTTTTAAAGCTGCTAAATTTGCCATTCGTACCGCTTGGGCTGCTCTGACCAGCGCTCACCTCGAGCCACACCGCATTTAAGGAATTTTATGACCCATACCATCAATCATCGCAGTAAAACCGATTTGGATGCCGATTTTATTCGTGCACTTGTAGAGCATGGCAATCGGCATCGACTCGAGACTCGTCCTGACGATCCTGCCCATATTGCCGAAGATATGATTGCTCAGATGCAACATTTACCACCGATTCTTGATCTCGAGTTTTGGACGGTGTCCAATGCCACTGGTATTGCTGCCAGCGCGGTTTTACAAGTCATGCACATGGAAACCAATCAGCACTTAGTCCAACTCGAGTTGATTGTCGAACCGCACTTGCGTCGGCAAGGCGTTGGTACACATTTACTCCATCAAGCTGCGAAACATTCGCATCAGTTGGGTCGGACTTTACTGATAACAGGAAGTACAGATCGGGTAGCCGCAGGCGCAGATTTCTTGCAGCAATACGGTTTTACCAAAGGCTTAGAAAATCATACCAATCAATTAAAACTCGAGGAAATCCCCAGTGGTTTACTCGAGCAATGGACAGCACAGACACCTGCCGATTACAGCCTCGAGATTTGGCACAACGGTATTGCCGAATCCGATTTACAACCTTACGCAGATTTATTCCAAGTCATGAATACCGCGCCCAAAGGTGACTTGGAACTCGAAGATTTTACGGTTACACCAGATTTACTGCGCCAACAACAAACCATGAATCAAGCTGGAGGTATTCAAACCCTGGTTGCTGTGGTGCGGCATAACAGTGGCGAATTAGTTGGCTTAAACGAACTTTCTTGGCGCAAATCTCGAGCCAGTATTGTTTCGCAAGGCAGCACAGGTGTGAAACCATCGCATCGCAATCACGGGCTTGGGCGCTGGCTCAAAGCAGCCAACATTGTTCGGTTACTCGAGGAAAATACTGAAGCTCGAGTTATTCGCACAGGTAACGCCGACAGCAACGCACCGATGCTAAAAATCAACACCGAAATGGGCTTTAAACCCTACGTTGCCAATATCGAATGGCAAGCAAATATTGCCACCATTCTCGAGAAAGTAGGTCAGGCATGACCAGCAACGCACCTATCCTAGAAGGCGATACTCTGAAAAAAGCCCAACAGCGTGAACTCGAGAAAGTCCATATGCGTTTAATCGGGCACGCCATCAGTATCTTCAGTTTTATTGTTTTTGTTTTCCTAGGATTCTCGAGTTATCTGCGCGACTTAACAGGTGGTGGAAACACCATTCTTTCCATGCTTGGTTTTATTGCGCTCTACTTACTGATCGAAACCATTGTGTCTTTCCCAACTTCGTTTTACTACGGCTTTATCCGTGAAAAACGCGATGAAATGTTAAAACAAAACCTTAGTGGTTGGTTGCTTGACCAACTCAAAGAAACAGTCATGGGTTTTGCCTTAATTGGTGTTTTAATGATTGCTTTGTTCAGTGCTTTTCGCACCTTTCCGACACTGTGGTTTCCAGTCGCACTGGGTATTATTACCGTACTTTTTGCGGCTCTTTTATTCTTATCACCAAAACTAGCTCGGATGCGTTTCAAAAGTGCTCCGCTCGAGAATCCAGAACTCGAAGCTCGAGTGGCAGCTGTTTTTCAAAAAGCGGGTGTCAAACTGACCAAGGTTTCTAAATGGGTTTTTGGCGATAAAATCAAACAAGGCAATGCCGCGCTGATACCCGATGGGCTAGGTTCGGAAGTGCTAATTTCTGACACTTTAATGGCGAGTATGGATGCCGAAGGTATCGAAGTTGTACTGGCACACGAACTCGGACACAAAGTTCATAACGATATTCGCACAGGCATGATTCTCAGTTGGTTGACGCTAGCTGCCATGATAACCGCTGCTTTTTTTGCCATGAATGCCCTAACAGGTATTGGTGGTATTCAAGGCGCAACCGATATTGCCGCCTTACCAATACTTTTATTTATTTTTAGCATCATGGGCGAGATAACGGGCTTGTACCGCAACGCCATTGTTCGCAAAGCCGAGTACGCTGCCGACAAATACGCCCTCGAGCAAACCCAGAATTTCCCTGCTTTCGAGCGAGCATTTCGTTCGCTTGCCAAAGATAATTTATCCGACCCCAACCCACCCGAATGGATTGAATTTTGGTTACACGATCACCCTAGCATCGAAAAACGCATTGCTGCGGCTCGAGCTTGGGCAAAAACGGGGTGACACATGGACAATCGAATTCGTGAACTTCGCGCCATCAAGCGCTTATCGCAAGCTGACCTTGCCGATGCGCTCGGGGTTAGTCGGCAAACCATTAACGCCCTCGAGACAGGCAAATACGACCCGAGTTTACCGTTGGCATTTAAGTTAGCCAGATTATTTAATCAAAAAATTGAAGAGATTTTTCTCGAGGAGGAAGCCCATGTTGCAACCTAAGTATTCTGTTGATTTGAATCCTGTCTTGGTTTTTGCCTTACCTATGGTGGCTGTTTTGATGGGTCTCGAAGTTGCAGTCAGTTTCATACCTTGGTTATTTGCTTTACTGGGTGCAGCTCTGATCATTGCATTTGTGATTGGTGCAACAGTGCCAACCACAAATTTTTCAATATCAAATAACCAACCCAAACCTCGAATGTTACACAAACCCAATCCTTTACTTGAATACCTTGCTTCGAGTTTTATTGTGCTTAGTTTTATTATTTTGGCACTGTTCGGTCAACCATTAGTTTTAAGTTTTTTTGTTCCGTTTGGTTTTTATTTTTTTGATCGAGAAGCCAAATTAATATGGGATGAATACATTTCTGATAATTTCCGCCGTGCCAATCTGCAAGCACTGACAATTGCAACCATCTTGTTATTTCTGACTGGGATTTTGCAAGTCACATTTCTCGAGCAAATCATTGTTTTTATCAGTATCTTTTTCTTTGCACTACAAGTTTATTTTTGGCGTTGGAAAGCCAACAATAGCAACAAGGAGGAAGCATGAATTTTCTGCTTGGCTTTGTCTTGTTCTGCGTTAATTTTTATCTCGTGATCTTCTTTTTATTACGAGCCATTACTTTACCTTCTGTACTGTTGGTGGTCTCTCCTACTGCTTTGGCACGGCGTTTTATTCGCCGTTCAAGCGATGGTAAAAGCACTTGGAATGTCAATGTGGATGCCCGTAAACTCAATGACCGTTTGGCTTCGCCAAAAGTGGTGGTGCTGACCACATGTGTGACTGTGGCTGGGTTTGCTATCAGCCAACAATTTGCTTACCTCTGTATTGCTGCTGCCATGTTATTGGTGCTGTTTGGTGAACAAGACCTCATGGATGAACGCACCTTTGAAATCTGGACACGGGCATTGGCAGCCGTGTCGGATGCGGTGATTGTTGGTCTGCTGTTTTTTACAACGATTTTTCGGATTCAAGTGGATGCTTTTAGCTTGCTGGCACTGATGTTCTTTTTCCGCGAATTGCTGCTTTTCTTTGCAAGACGTTGGCTCGAGTCCGAACCTGAATTTGAACCTTACAGCGAAGAAGAGGGTTTTACCGTTGGTATGAAAAGCGATGACGAAGAAGGCAAAACCAGAACCACATGGATCAAACTTGGGAAAGACGATTTTAGTGTAGATATGAAAGATGACCTAGAAGAAGGTAAAACGAACATTTTAGGTATTGAACTTGGTAAATCAGCACAAGAAGACTCAGAACCTCAAAAAGAACCTGAATCCTCCTCCTCGAGTGATCCAAAAAAGACAATAACTTAAACTACTAACAACCTTGAGTTTCTATAGGGAATGATGTTGCGGAAAAAACCTCCATCACTATTCCTAAATGCAACTTTATTCTTCAGAGGCTCGTAAGGAAAACATATGCTTATTCTCGAAAATATAGGCAAGACTTTTCGGGCAGTTGGTCGGCAAGTCAAAGCCTTATCTGGTGTTGGTTTTGCCGTGCAAGCAAGTGAGGTAGTGGCATTACTGGGTGCAAATGGCGCTGGTAAAACCACGACAATGCGAATCATTACTGGTTTAATGTTGCCCGATACTGGCACAGTCAGACTCGAGGGATTTGCACCTAATTCAGCAGGCTATGCAGCAAGGTTAGGTGCGCTTCTCGATACGGCTCGCTCGAGTGAAGCGAGGTTTAGTGTGCTGGAAAATCTCGAGTACGCTGCGGCTTTACGTGGTTTAGAGCCAAGATTTGCCAAATCGAGGGCATTGCAATTAACTGAAGAGTTGGGTTTAGCTGATAAACGCAACGCAGCAGCTCAAACACTTTCTAAGGGAATGCAGTCTAAGCTGGCTTTGGCAACAGCCTTAATTCATGAACCTCGCTGTATGCTGCTGGATGAACCGACACTGGGTTTGGATTTAGAAGCTTCTGATGCCTTAGAAGCTCGAGTCAAAACCATGGCGAAAGCTGGTACAGCCGTTTTACTAACCACGCATCAGATGGAAGTAGCGCAACGTTTAGCGGATCGAGTTGTGATTCTGGTTGGAGGTGAAGTGTTACTCGATCAACCCAAAGCCGAATTACTCTCGAGTTTTGGTGCACAGACATACCGTATTACCTTGGCAGAGGTTCCTACAGATTTACAATTGGATTTTGTGTTTACACTCGAGGGTGCTGTGCTAACAGTCACATTGCCAGAACCAAGTGATTTGTATGTTTTACTCGAGGCATTACGACCACGGGTATTACAAAACATTGAGAAACTCGAGGCGGATTTAGGTGTGGTGTTTCGGCGATTGATGCACGGCACAGGGGTACAAGCATGAAACTTTGGTATTTGTTTCGCATCGAATTTATCAAGAATTTCTGGACAATCAAACGATACCCGTTTGATACTGTAACTGGCATTATCACACTGGGTGGGTTTTTCTTTTTGCTGCTCGGCGCAGGACAAGTGATTGCAGGGGCAACACCAAGCAAAGAAGGTATCACCAGTTTAATCATTACCTATGTACTTGGGTTTTTTATTGTTGGACAAGTGCAAAACCCAACTCAAGTGGTGGCTCGAGAAGCCAGAAGTGGCATGCTCGAACAACTTTTTTTAAGTGGTCATGTATTACCAACCATTTTTATGATTCGTTCTTTAGCTGGTTTACTCAGTACATTTTTATGGATTGGACTGATGATGGCAGCCTTGTTTTTACTGACTGGCACAGGAATTATTTGGTCAGTTCAGCTTTTTATACCACTGATTCCGATGCTCGCTGCTTCGTTAGGTGTGGGTTTATTGTTTGGAGCGATTGCCATGCTTTTTAAGGAAACCAATTCGATTTTTGGCATTCTGCAAATTCCCTTGTTTTTACTAGCTGGATTTAATGCACCAACAACTTGGTGGCAATACTTGATTCCAGTCGCTTCAAGTTCTGGATTAACTCGAGCCATTGCCCTTGGGCAAGTTGTAACGCTCGAGGCGTTGATTTTTGCCTGCCTCAGTGCCATTGTTTGGTTAGTGCTTGGTATTATTATTTTTCAATTGACGGTCAGAATCGCTCGACAACGCGGAATCTTAGGGCATGAATAAGTAAACTCATGGTCTTATGCTAAAAATAAAACATGAAAAAATTGCTTTTGTTATCTGTTCTTGCAGTGGCATTTGCCGCCTTGATTCCTATTGCTCCAACGGCTGCTATTACGCAGACACTACCTTTAATCCGAGAACAAAATGGTTTTCTAGCTACTGTCAAAATTGAAGATAAAACCTTGAAAGTGCGAGTGCTTGATAATGGTGCACCATACAGCGGGATTGTGCATTCATACCTGATTTCTAAGAGCCTCGAGCAGTATTACTTTGAATACCCTGACGAAACCGATAAAGGCAGTTATGTGTTGCCTTTGCCGCCGATGGAAGCAGGTACTTACGACCTGATTCTCGAGATAACAGGTGGTAATGGGCATGTGCATAACAATCCGCGTTTTGTGCAGGTCTACCCAGTCGGTCTCGAGGTACAAACAGCCGATCCTGCCATCGAACCAATTCGCCGTTTAGGATTAAAAGCCACTGTGCCGAATATCAAACCTGCTGGACAAGCCTCGAGTTTTGAATTGACTACGTTGCTGGATGGTGCGCCTGTGGCTTGGAATCCGTATTATGTGCATCAATTCGTGCTTAAAACCGATTGGAGTTATTACAAACACGATCATCCCAATGCTAAAGAACTAGGCGTTGGTTCGGTGCAAAGCAATTTTGTTTTCCCCAGCGCTGGCGAATACGTGCTCTGGCAATTTCTCGAGACTGGTGTCAAAGTTGGTGGTAAAAAGTACAACCCTGTGCTGCGTTACCCCGGTGTCTTTCGGGTCGTACAACCCTAAGCCGATATGGTTAGATTCTGCTTGTGCCGTATCGTTTGAACTTAACTGCGTTATCTCATCTCGAGTCGAATCGTTTGCTCGAGCCTGCTGAACGGGCTGCGTTGTTTGTACCGCGTTTACTCAAACGCCATGTCTTATCGCCAGATCAGTACCCAGATTCGTTGGCACTCGAGGTTGCCGAAGAAGAACACTGGGATGCGCTTGGTGCCAGTGTGCAACATGCCACCACTGTTAAATCCTTTCGTGATGTTTTGATTAGTTTAGATTTTGTGCAAGTGAATGCTTACCGCTTAAAGGATATGCCGTACCCTCGAAATTTTTTTGCTTATATTAAAGATGCCGACACGTTCGCAGCCGTGTACTTAGCCGATGCCAGTGGGATCGCACCGTATGTTGAAATGTTTACAATATTTCCAAAGCCAATCGCAGGAAAAATCGCGGTGCTGACCTCGAGTGCGAGTTTAATCGAATTAGACCCCAGCCCCGAATTACATTTTTTGCATTTCCCAGATAAAGCTGTCGAAGCGGTTTTTCAGTTGCATCGCAGCAAAGTGGTTGAACTGAGTGCGATCAATAAACCCGCTCGTAAACCCGAGCATTTTGATGCGGCTTACTTAGAAATTTGGAATGCCAATTATCAAAACTGGATTGCTCGAGGTGTGCTGAAAAAGGTTGAGGGAACATCATGAATGCGTTAAACGCAGGGAAAACACAGCGGTCTGCGCCTACGATAAATCCTTTGGTTGTTTTGCTGCTTGGGAGACCACAAGGGTCTCCCCTACGAGAAATCCTTGGTTTGGACTCGAGGGGCGTATGACCAAAGCCGATCATCCTGCGGGCGAACCAATTGCCTTTAAGCTCTTGCAAGGCTTTCTCTGGCATCCTCAGACACTTTCTGAGGGTGTTTCACTACCTACAACCTTACCAAGTGGCGCGATGATCGTTATGGACACCATCCAAGCACCTTTTGCATTCTTTGAAGATGGCACATGGACAGGTACACAAATTTTTTATCAACTGACCATCCTCGAGATTTTTGAAGATTGGCTCGAGAATGATCTGATTGCAGCTCGAGCCTTACTTGCCTCACAAGAACTCGATCCGATTCTCAATGCCACACCTACGGGTGTGGGTTGGAGTTTATCTGAGGATTTACGTCCGGCTTGAATAGCATTTCAACAATTTCTCGAGTAGGTACTCGAGTCCAGACGTACCAAATACCGATGCTGCCTAGCACTGCCACACCGATTTTTGCAATCAGTGGCGGAGCAGTGATAGCACTGATAACACAAGCAATAAAAATAATGCTCACAACCACAATTTTGGTGCGGCGTTTCATACCTAACCCTGAGCGAAAGTCTTTGACCATCTGCCCAAACACAGGTAAATCAAGTACCCAAGCCTCAAATTTTGGACTCGAGCGAGCAAAGCAAGCGGCAGCAGCGACAAAGAAAACCGTGCTTGGCATGACTGGTAAAATAGCTCCAATAAAGCCCAGTGCTACACAAATCCAGCCCATTGCGAACCAAATCCAGCGAATGGGAGATTGCATCATGTGCCAAGAATCTCGTGTTTAAAGCCGCAAAACGTCCCGTGTAAACTGTAACGAGCGGTACGATTGACTCAAGATTATTGTTCAGCTTGATTTTTGACAAAAAACCAGCGTTGTAAACCTTCGATGTAGCCATTGCTGATTTTCACAATCATATTTTCGCCTTGGCGTTGCAAATTACCAGTCAGTGCATTCCAACCAGCAACAAATTTGACATTTGAAATTTGGGTAAGACCATTTTCAGTACAATTTTCAACGATGCTCCCTGCTCGATTGGCATAAATCCAAACCACAGCTTTGACTCGAGTATCGCTTTCGATTTGTAAGGCATCGGCATAAGACATCGGGCGGTTACTAAGTACCAATTGCCCTAAAATTTTTTCGCCTCGAGTCACACTAAGGCTACCAAACGCAGCCAGTTTTAAACCCGGTGTGGCATCACCACAAGAATCACGGATGCTCGGGGTTTGCAGCAAGGCTTCTGGAACAGTTGGTAATTCAAATTTAAAACGCCCTGAAGTGTCTATGCTACCAACCTCGAGCGTTGTGGGTTCAACATCTGTGCTCTCTAGGGTCAGTTTAAGCTGGGCTGCTTGGTCTTTGTACCCCAACGCTTTACCACTCCAAGTCGTGCTTTGTGCGACTGCCAAGCTTAGCACCAGTGCCGTAAAAATCATCATTCCTTGAGTCATGGTCGGTAGTTTACAATAGCCAAATGTTTGATCTTCTCATCCGTGCTAAGAATCTACAAATTGCTGTTGATGGCGAAAAAATTGTGGCAATTGCTGAAGAAATTCTCGAGCCAAGCAAAACTGAATTTGATGCTCGAGATTGGGTGGCATTGCCGGGGGTGGTGGATGCCCATGTGCATTTCAACGAACCCGGACACGAGGATTGGGAAGGCATTTACTCTGGCTCGAGTGCCTTAGCAGTAGGTGGTGGCACAGTGTTTGTGGATATGCCACTGAATTCGATTCCTGTCACGACAACAGCCGCAGCTTTGCAAAGTAAACTCAGGTGCTTAGCGGCTTCGAGCCTCACCGATTACGCTGTTTGGGGTGGGCTAACCCCCGATAGTTTGCCGCATCTCGAGGCTTTAGCAGCTGGCGGAGTGATGGGTTTTAAAGCATTTATGAGCGGCAGTGGTTTACCCGAATTTGATCGTGCTGACGAAGATACATTACTCGAGGGGATGCGAATTGCTGCCAGACTGGGTTTGCCTGTGGCAGTGCATGCCGAATCGGAGCAGATGACCAATCAATTAACCAGTGCCGCTCGAGCCAGTGGTAAAACAAGTGTTCGGGATTATCTGGATTCTCGTCCGATAGCAGCCGAACTCAAGGCTATTGAGAGCGCTATTGCCATGGCTGCCGAAACCAAGTGTGCCTTGCATATTGTGCATATCTCGAGTGCGGCGGGTGTGGAGTTGGTCAGTGCAGCTAAGCAAAACGGTGTGGATGTGACAGCTGAAACTTGTCCGCATTACTTGTGGTTTAACGAAACTGACCTCGAGGACATTGGAGCAATCTTAAAATGCGCCCCACCAGTGCGAAGCCAAGCTGAACTCGAGCGTTTATGGGCGGTGCTCGAGCAGATTGATATTCTCGGCAGTGACCACTCCCCTGCCCCACCCAGTATGAAAACCGCTGCGGATTTTTTTCAGATTTGGGGAGGGATTTCAGGGGTGCAAAGTACGCTTGAAGCCATGCTGACAGCCGCTCAAACTCGGGGTATAACGCTCGAGAGCGTGATGCAAAGACTGAGTACAAATCCTGCACAGCGCTTTGGTTTAGCCAACAAAGGCAAACTCGAGGTTGGGTTTGATGCTGATGTTACCCTGGTTGAACTCAATAAACCTTGGACGCTCGAGGCAAAGCACTTGCATTATCGTCATCGCCAAAGCCCTTACCTTGGTCAAAGCTTCTCGGCTCGAGTACAACGCACCCTTCTGCGAGGCAAAACCATTTGGGATGGACACGACCTAGGCATACCAAATGGCAAATTTTTGCGACCCTGAACAAGGTTGTAGCAACCCAAAAGCACTAGACTAAAATAATGCGAATCATATTCTTGACCTTAACCATACTGGCACTCTCAAGCACAGCCAGTGCTTTCTCGAGCCAAGCTGCTTTACAAGCCAGCACAATCCTGACAGCCCCAAAAGCAACAACCCCAGAATTTAGTGTGGCTCGAGATTTTGTGTTTGGCGGACTCGAGCAAGGGTACGCTGGGCGCAGCATCTCAACTCGTTTGTTGCTGTGGTCTTTACCTTGGATGGGCGCAGCGATTCTTGGTTTGACCCTGACTACCGACGAAACCGCCAAAGGATTTTGGAGCATGAGCGGGGCTTGGGCATTTATTAACGGGGCTATTGCCATGATTGGACTACTCACCCCAGAACCCAGCCTCGATACCTTACGCACCACTTTACTGATTAACAGCGGCATAGATGTGCTGTACATCGCAGGTGGGATTTACATGCTGACTCGAGCCGAGCCGTACTGGAGAGGTGCTGGTGTTGGTGTGATTATCCAAGGGGCTTTTTTACTGATCTTTGATTTATGGCAAGGTTTAACCATTCGTTTCTAATCCAAGTTGCTAGACTAAACCTATGTTTGCCCGAATCGCTCTTTGTTTTATATTCCTGATTGCTTTAGTCAGTTGCCCTGACAGTAATGGCATTCAAAGTGTCAAAATTATTATTCCAAGCAATAAAAATCTGGCTATCTCGAGTAGCCAACGCCTCAGTGCCAATGTCAGTGGCACAGGGGATTTAGCGGTAAATTGGTCTACAACCCAAGGTACTATCACCTCGAGTGGGCTTTTTACTGCGCCAGATACCCCAAGCACTGTGACAATCACTGCGACCAGTGTGCAAAATCCCAGTAAAAACGATAGTTTAACCCTCAACATTCTGGCTGGAGGTAGTGTCAGTGGCACTATTTTCTTTGACCAAAATAAAAATAGTACTCGAGAATCCTCGGAAATGCCCCGCGAAAATTGGGTAGTTTACGCCGACCAAGATAACAATGGTGTGGCAGATAGCACAGAACCACAAACCCTAACCAATGCAAACGGCAATTATTCCTTGGGTCTCGTTGCAGGCACATATACCATCCGCCATGAATTACCTGTTGGTTATAGCTCAAGTATTGCCGTAAGCAAACAACCCGTTTTGCAACCACAAATTGTTGGTGGCAGCACTGCCCCAGCCAACAAATACAAATCCATTGTTGCTTTGTTATTCTCGAGTAACCCAGACCCTTTTGAAGCCCAATTTTGTGGTGGTAATTTAATCGCACCAGATTGGGTTTTAACGGCAGCTCATTGTATGTTTAATCAAAATGATGCTTTGATTGCTGCCTCGAGTATCAATGTGGCTGTTGGCTTTGTTACGCTTGCTAATCCATTGCCACGAATTGCTGTTAGTCAAATCATTGTTCATCCGAATTATGACCCAACCAGCGACGACAACGACCTTGCCTTGCTGCGCCTCTCGAGTCAAAGTACTCAAAGCACGACTCGTCCATTATTACCCAGTGAAGCCAGTGTTTTAGGGGCTGGTGCAAACGCAACAGTGATAGGTTGGGGCTTACTCAGAGAACTCACATCAGGCTCAAGTCCACAATACGCTTCTGATTTGCAAGAAGTGACATTACCCATTGTTGCCAATGCTCTTTGTGCCACGCAAATGCAACCACTACCAATTACCAATAACATGTTATGTGCTGGTGTTGCCAAGGGTGGCATTGATTCATGTCAAGGCGACAGTGGCGGACCGATGTACATACCTGTACAAGGCATCCCACGTCAAGCTGGCATTGTCAGTTGGGGAGTGGGTTGTGCCCGCCCCAACCGCCTAGGTGTGTATACCCGAATCAGCAATTACGATGATTGGTTGGTTTCAAAAATCGGACGTGGCACACCACCAAGCACAGCCATCACCATTGTCAGCAACGAAAATAAAATTGTTAACTTTGCTGTTCGCACACCATAAGACTTGACAGGCTCGAGTTCAGCCCGTAACATTCTCGAGATGTGCCGAAGTAGCTCAGGGGTAGAGCAACTGATTCGTAATCAGTAGGTCAGCGGTTCAATTCCGCTTTTCGGCTCCAAAAGAAACCCTGTGAGAAACGGGGTTTTTGCTTTGTAGATTTAGCCAAAACAAGGATTTTGGTTCGGTTTGCAAAGTTGCAACTTTGGTGCTTTTGGATTTCGGTTCAGTGTTTTGGCTAATCATCCCAAAAAAATATCGATCATTTTAATTTCCTCGCTGCTAATATGTGGGTAGATGTTGGCTGTAGTGCTGGTTTTGGCATGATTTATGCGACGATTTTGTGATGGGCATCTTGTAGCATTAAACCAGCGCTTTGAAAAGCTACCATGAAGCTCATCTTGTAATTCAAGTTAAAGTATAACCATCTATGAAAACTTTTTACCCTCAAACTTTGCATACAGTACATGCTGTGCTGTATGCCACTTTCAATAATAACAGATATAGTAGGCTCAAAAAAGAGATTGATGTTGTAAGACATAAATCAATCGCCAGCAATCTGTGTTGGGTATTTACGATACAGTTCACACACAATTTCTTGGGGGTTCAGTGAATATTTTTGATTTCCGTGAAGGTGTGATTAAAGATTACAGTACGTATGTAACCTCGTTTGTCCATATTCGTGATCGTGAAATTCGTGAATATGTCGAGCAGCATTTAAGCGATGGTACTTTCTGGCCCGATCCTTTGGTGCAACTCAATCCCAATTTCACCAGTGGGGGTAGCATTCAGGGTTTGGTTGACGCTGGGACTTTGCACTTGAGGTGCGCTGAATTGTTTACTACTCCTCCGCAAAACCAAGTGCCAATTCATTTACATCAGCATCAAAAAGCCGCAATTGAATTAGCCAAGCAAGGGTTGTCGTATGTGGTGACCACTGGCACAGGTTCAGGAAAGTCTTTAACGTACATCATTCCTATTGTGGATCATGTTTTGCGCCAAGGCTCTGGTCGTGGAATCAAAGCGATCATTGTTTATCCAATGAACGCGCTTGCCAACAGTCAGTCTGAAGAGTTAGAGAAGTTTATAGGCTCGAGTTCTGAAGTGCGTTTTGCGCGTTACACAGGGCAGGAAAGCGCTGAGAAGAAAAAAGAAATTATTGCTAATCCGCCCGATATTTTATTGACCAATTACATGATGCTCGAGCTGATTTTGACGCGCATGGACGAAGCTCGTTTGGTTGAGAGTGCCAAAGACTTGGCTTTTTTAGTCTTTGACGAGTTGCATACTTACCGTGGACGGCAAGGCGCTGATGTTTCGTTGCTGATTCGTCGTTTGCGTGAGCGCCTTGGAACAACCCAGACCATTTGCGTGGGGACAAGCGCTACGATGTCCTCGAGTGGTTCATTTTCGGAGCGGCAAGCGGCTGTGGCGGGTGTGGCAGCTAAAATTTTTGGTGTGCCAATCGCGGCGAACCAAGTGATTGGTGAAACCCTCGAGCGGGTGACCAAAGGGGCTGTAGGCGTTTTGGACTTAAAGCAAGCCCTTGGTGTTGATGTACCTGTGTCTTTCGAGGCGTTTATTGTTGACCCAGTGGCTTCGTGGCTCGAGCAGCAGATTGGTTTGATTGAGCGGTATGGTCGGTTGGAACGAAATGCTCCCAAAGCTATTTCTGGTAAGTCGGGTTTGGCTTCAGACCTGAGCAAATTAACGGGTATTAATCAAGGGCAATGCAAAGACATGATCGAGCAGCGCTTGTTGAGTGGGGTAAAGTTGCGTCACCCTGTCACGGGTCGTGCGGTGTTTGCGTTTCGTTTGCATCAGTTTATTTCTAAAGCCAGCACGGTTTATGCTCCGCTGACCATGATGGTTAAGCGTTTGGAGCATCTGACCTTGCAAGGACAAATTTTTGCACCAAATTCTGACCGTGGGTTAAGGCTGTATCCGCTCGAGTTTTGTCGCAATTGTGGGCAAGAGTATTACAGTGTGCGACGCACAACGTTGGATTCACAGGACATTTTTATCGCCCGTGGTGGAATTTTAAGCGAAGAAGGCAGCAGTGATGATGGGTATTTATTTTTGGGTGATTGGTCTGATGATGTGTCTCGTTTACCAGAACACTGGCTCGAGGAAAAAAATGGGCAACTGAAAATCAAATCAAGTCATAAGCGCGATGTTCCTGAAATCCTGCATGTCAATGGTAAGGGCGAGGTTGGCACGGGGTTACAGGCGGCGTTTGTGTCTGCCAATTTTAAGTTTTGTTTGTGTTGCGGTGTGAGTTATGTCGGGCGCACTGGCAAAATGACCAAACTGGCTACCCTCTCGAGCGAAGGGCGTTCCACTGCCACCACCCTGATTAGCATGGCTGCCGTTCAGGGTTTGCGGCGTTCGGATTTGGCACCGAAAGCCCGTAAATTATTGTCATTTACCGACAATCGCCAAGATGCTTCGCTGCAAGCTGGGCATTT
Source organism: Deinococcales bacterium (assembly GCA_013298595.1). Classification (GTDB taxonomy): domain Bacteria; phylum Deinococcota; class Deinococci; order Deinococcales; family JAAFIG01; genus JAAFIG01. The sequence continues at coordinate 27,530 of JAAFIG010000017.1, forward strand.
CAATGATTTTGTGTTTGTGGCTTCGCTTCGGGCTGGGCTTGCCGCAGCCTTGAAGCACCAGTCGCTCGAGCATGACACAATTGCCAAAGCGGTGTTTGAAGCGATGCACCTCGAGTTAAATGATTTTGCTTCGGATACCAATGTGCGTTTCAGAGAGCGTGACCGTACCATCAAAGTTGCCCAAGACGTAATTGGCTATTCGTTGTATACCGATTTAGCCGAAGGCAAACGCCTGACCTTGCCGAATCTCGAGGCGGTGGATTTGGTGCGTTTTTCGTACCCGTACTTAGAAGAAATTTGTCAGAGTGAGGAATTTTGGGTTGGCTTACATCCAGCTTTGTCACATCCTAGAGCCAATGTCGAGCAGTACCGTTATGAAGCAGCTCGAGCTTTGCTGGATTGGATGCGTCAGCATTTGGCGATTAAAATTCCGTACTTGGAACGCGAGTGGCTTTCGCGCATGGTTTTGAACATGGGTTTGTTGCGCGAGGACAGCCCACTTTATATTCCATCGGATGAACAGAATAAACTTGATGCTGCCACCGTGGTGGCACTTGGCTCGAGAACCAGCCAGAATTATGATGTGCTGAACTTGGGTCCAATGAGTGCCTTGGGTAAGTACCTGATGCGTCCCAGCACACTCAATTGGGGTTCGCCACTCAAGCAACTAGATGCACAGCAATTGCTCGAGGGATTGTTCAAAGCACTATCGGAGTTTATTGAAGCAGTGGATGACAATGCCTATCAACTCAAAGGCACTGCTTTTCTATGGCACGCTGGCGAGGGAACAGAGGCTTTCAGGGATACGTTGCGGGTGATTCGCCCTGAAAACAGCGACCCACCAAGGGTCAATCCATTTTTTCTTGGGTTGTACAGGCAGCCCTCGAGTCACTTTAAGAACTTACAAAGCGCTGAACACACGGCTCAGATTCGCTCAGATGAACGTGAAAAACGCGAACACCAATTTCGTGAGGGCAATCTGCCCGCGATGTTCTGTTCACCAACCATGGAACTCGGGGTTGACATTGCCGATTTGAATGTGGTGCATATGCGAAACGTGCCACCAACTCCAGCCAATTATGCACAGCGCTCAGGTCGAGCTGGTCGTGGTGGAGAACCTGCTTTGGTGCTGACGTATGCCACCACAGGCAATAATCATGACCAGTATTTTTTTCGTCGCCCAGCGTTGATGGTGGGTGGTGCAGTCACCACACCGCGTTTGGATTTAAGTAACCAAACCTTGTTGCGTTCGCACCTCCATGCGTTGTGGTTGGCTGAAACAGGGCAGAACTTGCCCAGTTCACTGGCTGATATTCTCGATATGAACGGCGAAGAACCCAGTTTGGAGTTGCTCGAGGAGATCAAAAAAGTATTTGCTTCGCCACTGGTCTGGCAGCGCAGTGTGACTCGAGCAAGGCAACTGCTCGAGCATTTAGGTGTGGATTTACGCAGCACCACTTGGTTTAATGATTCTTGGCTCGAGCAAACTTTGCAAGCCGCACCTTTTGAATTTAATAAAGCTTGTGATCGTTGGCGTGAATTGTACAAAAGTGCGTTATCGCAACTGAATTTGAACAATGGTGTGCTTGCCGATGCCAGTAAACGCCATTGGCATGAAACTGCTAAGCGTTTGCACAGTGAAGCCAACATTCAACTGGCACTACTGCGAAATGATGAAGGTGAACAATCCGATTTTTACACCTACCGCTATTTGGCTTCGGAAGGTTTCCTGCCCGGTTATAACTTTGCAAGGTTGCCTCTCTCAGCGTACATTCCTGGGCGGCGAGTTGGCAAACAGGCTTCGGATAGTTATTTGTCGCGTCCAAGGTTTTTGGCAATCAGTGAATTTGGACCGAATGCAATTGTTTACCATAACGGGGCGAAGTACGAAGCCCATAAGGTGATTGTGCCAGCCCGAGGCGAAACCAGCGAACTCCCTGTGACCAGCGCTCAGCGTTGCGAGCAGTGCGGTTACTTGCACTTTGGTACGCCCAGCGACTTGTGCCAGAATTGCCATACCAAATTGCCGCCGCCTCAAGTCAATTTGTTTCGTATGACTTCGGTGGCTACCCGTCGGCGTGAACGAATTGGTTCGGATGAAGAGGAACGTCAACGCATTGGTTTTGAAGTGCAGAGTGGTTTGCGTTTTGCAACCCGAGGTGGGCAGTCTGACAGGCTCGAGATGCTTGCCCGAACCGACCAAACCGATTGTCTGCGTTTGACCTATGGTGATGGTGCGACCTTGTGGCGCATCAATTATGGTTGGCGTAACCGCAGTAACAAAAACGAGCTTGGATTTTTGTTTGACCCTGAGACTTCGCAGTGGTTGACTCAGAAGAAGCTCGAGGAGAAACAACGCGATGCTGTAAAGCGCGAAGTGCATGTGCAACGGGTGATTCCCTATGTGGCGGACACCCGCAATGTGCTGCTGATCGAACCACCAACTGCCAGTGATGCCAATACCATGGTGACCCTGATGAGCGCCTTAAAAAACGCAATTCAATTGGTCTATCAACTCGAGGACAGCGAATTGGCAGCCGAGGTGCTGCCGAATGCTCAGCAACCACGTCAGATTTTGTTGTTCGAGGCTTCTGAAGGTGGAGCTGGGGTGCTACAAGATTTGCTGTTGCAAGCAGGGAAGCTACCCGAAGTGGCTCGGCGGGCACTCGAGTTGCTGCACTTTGAGCCAAGCACAGGCGAAGACGAAGGTCATGCCCTCACCACAGGTGAGCCTTGTGTGGCAGCTTGTTATGATTGCTTGATGACTTACGGCAATCAGTCGCATCATGAAAAACTGGATCGTTTTAAGGTCAAGAATTTGTTCTTGGCACTGACCCAATGCCATCTCGAGTCAGCGCAGCCAAGCAGCAGCAGCCCGTTGGATGATTTGCAACGCGCCTGTCTGCGTCAACTCGAGCGTGATTGGTTGGATATGTTGGTGCAAAAGCGTTTGCGTTTGCCGAGCCAAGCCCAAGCGAGGCTCGAGCAGTACGATGCTACTGTGGATTTTTTGTATCACCAAGAAGCCTCCGTGATTTTCATTGGGCAGCCACAGCCTGCGCTGGTGGACAAACTCGACTTAGCGGGTTTCACCGTGATTGTCTTTGCCGAAGACCCCAACTCTTGGGCAGGCGTTTTGCAGCGTCACGCATTCTTATTTGGAGATGGTCATGTTTGATATTGGCGCGATGGTCAAAGCTCGAGGGCGTGATTGGGTGGTGCTGCCGGGTAGCGACAAAGATTTTTTAATCTTAAAACCACTTGGTGGCAGCGACGCTGAAATCACGGGTTTGTACGCAGGTGCGGGTGGTGAGACGGTGCAAGCGGCTTCGTTTGATTTACCGCTCGCCAATGCCTTTGGCTCTGCCAGTGGCGCGAAACTGATGGTTTCAGCCGCGAAACTAGCCATTCGCAGTGGGGCAGGACCTTTTCGTAGCCTTGGGCGTTTGGGTTTTGAGCCTCGTTCGTATCAACTTGTGCCGCTTTTAATGGCTTTGCGCCAAACCCCAGCGCGGTTATTGATTGCTGATGATGTTGGTATTGGCAAAACCGTCGAAGCCGCCCTGATTGCTCGAGAACTGTTTGACCGAGGTGAAATTACTCGTTTTGCGGTGCTTTGCCCACCGCATTTGTGTGGGCAGTGGGTGGTTGAACTAAGTCAGAAATTTGGGTTAGAAGCCGCCAGTGTGCTGCCAAACACCACCAAGCGGCTCGAGCGGGATTGCAACGTTGGACAGAGTATTTTTGAGCGTTACCCGTTTGTTGTGGTCAGCTTGGATTTGGTGAAAAGTGAACGTTGGCGCGAGGATTTTTTGCGCCATGCTCCAGAACTGATTATTGTGGACGAAGCTCACGCCAGTGCCGACAATCAGAGCGCCAGTCAACGCCATCAGCGTTACAGCTTGCTCGAGAAAATCGCGGCTGACCCTGAACGGCATTTGTTGTTGGTGACAGCCACGCCGCACAGTGGCAAAGAAGAGGCATTCACCAGTTTGTTAAAACTCCTGAACCCAGAACTGGCAGCTTTTTCACTCGAGCAGCGCAACAGCAACCAAGAACGAATCCGCACGATTCTGGCAAGGCATTTGGTGCAACGCGGACGCAAAGATGTACAGCAATTCTTGCAGCAAGACACACCTTTTCCGCAGCGTTTGGACAGCGAAATCCAGTACCATCTGCACCCAGAGTACGCTCGTTTGTTTGCTGATGTCCTCGAGTACGCCCGTGAAAGCGTGCAGGTGATGGGTGAAACCCAGAACCGCACCCGGATTCGATGGTGGGCAGCTTTGGGTTTGCTTCGCGCCCTCTCGAGCAGCCCGCAAGCGGCGGCTGCCACCCTGCGCGAACGGGCATTGAATGCCGATGAAACCAATCCAGATTTGATCGAAGCTCTCGGAAGAGAATTGGTTTTTGACCCTGATTCGGAAAGCGACAACCAAGACCTTGGCTTAGGAGCGCAAACCGAAACCGACCAAAACAGCCCTGCCACACTGCGTTTACTCGAGCTTGCCAAACGCGCCGAAGGTTTGATTGGCGAAGCGGATTATAAATTGGTGCTGCTGACCAAGCAAATTCAGCAACTAATCAAAGAGGGGTTTGCACCGATTGTGTTCTGTCGTTTTATCGCCAGCGCCGAAGCCGTGGCAGCACATTTGGCAACCCACTACAAACAGGCAACGGTTGGTGCTGTCACTGGGCGTTTAACCCCCGATGAACGCATGGAAGCTGTGCAGCGCTTAACCGAAGCCGAAACTCGAGTGTTGGTTGCCACCGATTGCTTATCCGAAGGGATTAACTTGCAGCATGGATTTAACGCCGTGATTCATTACGACCTGCCGTGGAATCCCACCCGCTTGGACCAACGCGAAGGGCGGGTAGACCGTTACGGACAACGCGCCAGCACTGTTAAAGTTCTGACCCTGTACAGCCAAGACAACCGCATTGACCAACTGATTCTGGATGTCTTGGTGCGTAAACACCGCAAAATCCGTGAAACCCTCGGTACGAGCATCCCCGCACCCGAAGAAGCCGAGAGTCTGCTCGATACGCTGCTGGCTCGGTTGCTCGAGCAGCAAAACCAAGAAGCTGTACAATTGCCGCTTCTACCCGAAGTCGAAGCCTTTGAAACCAAATGGCGCAACGCTGCCGAAGGCGAGAAAAAATCTCGGAGTCGTTTTGCCCAGAACACGATTCGCCCCGAGGAAGTCAGCCAAGAACTCGAGGATGTGCGTTTGGCGCTGGGCGATCATCAAACCACCAAGGATTTTGTGCTTGGCGCATTGCAAGGCGCAAAGGTGATTGTCACACCCAAACCCGATGGCAGTTACCAAACCGATCCAAGCCAAATTGATGTGCGCCCAGAGTTCAAGGATTTCCTGAGCAGCGCCAAGACGTTTCGATTTGATACGCAACTACAAGCCAAAGTTCAGAATTTAGGACGCAACCACCCGCTGATCGAACAACTTTCCAGCACCGTTCTAGGGCAAGCCCTCGAGCAGCCACATGATGCTACCGCCAAACGGGTTGGTGTGATTCGTTGCGCTGTTCCAACCCAAACCACGTTGTTACTACTGCGTCATCGGTTTCACCTGAGCGGACGCAAAGGCAACCGCACTTGGCAAACCCTATCCGAAGAACTGGACTTTGTGGCGTTCACAGGCAGAAGCGATAATCCCACATGGTTAGACCCAATTGCCACCCAAGCCCTGCTTGAACTCGAGCCACTGGATAACCTGAGCGCAACCCAAAAAGAAGACCGCCTGACCCGTACATTAAGCGAACTGAGCCTGCACACTCAGCACCTCAGTGCCAGAGCCGCACAACGCGCCACAACACTGCTCGAGGCGCACGAACGGGTGCGCGGCGCAGCCAAAGGCTTGGGTGTGACCTACGGCATTGAACCGCCCACCAAACCCGATGTGCTAGGTGTGTATATTTTCTTGCCCGTACCAAATCTAGGAGTTGCCTCATGAACCAGCCTTTATTGCATCATCTGACCGTGCATGGACTGGGTTTCACCACCGATTTTCTATTGCAACTCTCCGACCGAGCGCAAACCAGTAAACTCGAGCATACCCGCCCCGAAAGTTATGACTTACCACCCAAAACCACGCTCGAGGAAGCCATTCAAGATGCTTGGGATGATGCCCGTAAACACTGGAAAAAACACCAAGACCACCAAACCGATGTCTGGACTGGCTGGCTGCGTCCACTCCTGAAAATCCTTGATTACAGCCTCATCAGCGCCCCAACAGGCACGAAATTCGCGGTGCGTTACCAAACCGAAACAGGTGAAATCCCCGTGCATTTTAGTTTATTTGACCTTGACCCTGTGAACACCGAAACAGGCTCGAGAATCAGTCCGCACGGGATTCTGCAAGGGCATTTGAACACCACCCCCAACCAACTTTGGGGATTGGTCTGCAATACCGAAAAACTGCGTTTGCTGCGCGATAACGCCCAGATGACTCGAGCTGCGTATCTTGAATTTGACCTGAGCGAAATCATGAAAACCGAGGACACCAAAGCCTTTCGGGTGTTGTGGTTGCTGCTGCACCGCTCGAGGTTCAAGAATGCTCAGCAAAGCATCTTGGAAAACTGGAACAGCCGAGCCAACGAAGAAGGTGTCAAAGCTCGGGATGACCTGCGCGACCAAGTGAAAACCGCGATTGAACACCTCGGCACAGGTTTTTTGCAACACAACCCAGAAATCCACGCCCAAGTCAAAACCAGCAACGCCGAACTGAGCAACCTTTACCGCGAATGCCTAAAACTGATTTACCAAATGGTGTTCTTATTTGTGACCGAAGACCGCGATTTGTTGTTTGCCAAAAAATCAGACAATACCTACACCGCCAGCGCCGAAACTCGAGAACGTGCCAAGCACTACCTGACCCGCAGCATCCGCACCAAAGCCAGCCGCACCAAAGGCAACCCCCTGCACACCGATGCCTACATGGGATGGCAAACCCTGATTGGGCATCTGCGCGGCGGATTTGCCCCACTTGGACTGCCCGCCCTCGGCAGCCATTTGTTCGCCCCAAACCGCCTCAGCGCCTTAAAGTTACCCAACAATTTCTTTTACAGCGCCATCCACGCCCTAAGCGAAATCAGCACCGATAATACCCGCCGCCCAGTCAATTACGCAGGGCTGGACTCCGAAGAACTTGGCAGCATCTACGAAAGCCTGCTCGAACTCGTACCAAGCATCGAACCCGGAGGCAGATTAACCCTCGAGACACTGGCAGGTAACGAACGCAAAACCACAGGCAGTTATTACACCCCAAGCAGCCTGATTCAACTGCTGCTCGAGAGTGCGCTTGACCCTGTGATACAAGAAGCCACCAAAAACAAAACCACACCCGAAGCAATTCTAGCCCTAAAAAACCTAAAAATCATAGACCCAGCTTGTGGGTCTGGACATTTTCTAATTGCTGCTGCAAGGCGAATAGGCGCAAAACTAGCCGAATTAGAAGAAGACACCAGCATCCCCAGTCCAAGCGCCCTGCGCCGCGCCACCCGCACGATCATTGCCCATTGTATTTACGGCGCGGACATCAACCCAATGGCAATCGAACTTGCCAAAGTTGCCCTGTGGCTCGAGGCACAAGATGCGGGTAAACCACTGGCGTTCTTGGATCATCGGTTAAGAGTCGGTAACAGTTTACTTGGCACCAGCCCCGAACTGATGTTCGCACCCGACAGCATAACCGAACGAAGCAAAACCAATAAAAACGATGTTATTACCACCACCAGAACCACCCTGCATTTACCCAACGAAGCCTTTGCCGCCATCGAAGGCGACGATAAACCAACCGTAGCCGCTTTGAAAAAAAGCAACACCAAAGAACGCGAGCATTATGTCGAACTGGCAATTAACGCCACCATGTTCGACTTTGCCCAAACCAACACCAACGCCATTTTTGCTGCTTACAAAGAACTGGATGCGATTGAACCAGATTCACTCGAGGAAGTCAAACGCCAAGAAGCCAAATTCGATGAGATTCTGCAAAAAACCGAATTACAACAAAGTAAACTGCTTGCCGATGCGTGGTGCGCTGCTTTTGTGACACCCAAAACCCCAGACAGCCTAAAAATAACCACCACCATTCTGAACCAGTTGCTACAAAAACCAAGCGCCCCTGAACTCGAGCCAATCCGAGACTTGGTGCAAAGCACCGCCAAGCAATACCAATTTTTGCACCCGCACATAGAATTTGCTGATGTCTTCACCGCCACCCAAAAAGGCTTTGACTGCGTTCTAGGCAACCCCCCGTGGGAAGCGCCAGAAGAAAACAAAGAAAACTCAGTTTTAGAAAATAGAATTATTTATGGCTTACAACATTTTGTAAATAATTCCAATCGCTTTGAATTGACTTCTGGAGGGAAAAATCTATATTTATTTTTTACCGAACTGTCAACTAATTTACTCAAAGAATCAGGTAATTTGGGTATTATAGTTCAAACAGAAATAATTCAATCCAAGCCCGCAGAAAGGATTTCTAGTTACCTTGTGAAAAGTAAAATACTGAAATCTTTGTACGATTTTGAAAATAAAAAAGTATGGTTTCCTGCTATCGATTCAAGATTAAGATTTTCGCTAATTTCAATATCAAGAACAAATACTAAAAACTCACAATTTGTGTTTGATATTACGAGCCTAGATGAGATTAAACAGCCAGAACGAATCATTGACCTAAGCTACGAAATTTTTTCAAATGCTTCCCCTTCCCGCTTTAGTATTCCAGCTTTCAAGAATAGTAAGTCAGCCAAGTTGTTTTTGACTATGGCTGCTCGATTACCAATGATGGCTTCAGACAACTCAAGTCTATCTGGAACTTTGATGTTTAACTTTGAAGCCAGCGACAAAGCCATAAAAATGCAAAGTAATGGCACTCAAATTGAAAACACCTACAACACTTATGATGGCGAAAACATACACCAATTTGAGTTTCAAAGAAAAGGTTCAAATGAAGCCGATGCGCCATTTGTTACTGAATTCTTAATGCCTAAACCTTTTGTTAATGAAAAATTGACAAAACTGTTTGACTGTATCCCGACTTGGATTCTGGTTTTGCGTAGGCAAGCTCGAGGCAATGATTCATTCGTAGGAATTTCGGCGATCATCCCAACTGCCGCAGTTGAAGGCAGTCTATCCGTCATTAAGATTAAAAACAACTCACCAGTTTTAGCGGCAACCACAGTGGCGAATTTTAATTCTTTCTGCTTCAATTATTTAGTCGCCTTGAGAATTTCTGGACCAAATGTGAATAAAGGTGTTTATGAACAGATTCCAATTGTTTTTAACAACGAAACACGAATTCTTAGCTCAGTGATACCTTTTATTATTCCCCGCGTCCTCGAACTCACCTGCACCGCCCACGACCTCAACGGCTTCGCCACCGACCTCGGCTACACACAACAACCCTTCACCTGGAACACAGAACGCCGCTTCTGGCTACGCGCCGAACTCGACGCACTCTACTTTCTGCTCTACGGCATCGCTCGAGCCGACGTGGAATACATCATGGATACCTTCCCAATTGTGCGCCGCAAAGACGAAACAGCCTTTGGGGAGTACCGCACCAAAAACGCCATCCTCGAGATATTCGATGCCCTACAAGGCTTGGGCTTAGAGCGCCTGCTCGAGTATCAGAGTCGGGTGGAGAATGTGGCGGGTGGGTGGAAACCATAATTTGATGCGGCTCGAGGACATAAGCAAAAGGGGGTCTACGCGGCGCAGACCCCTCCGTCTCGCTGCGCTCGCCACCTCCCACTACCTTTCGGTAGGGGAGGCTTTTTTGAGTCAGACACGATTTTTGAGTTCACAGTAAAGCAATGAAAAACCAACCGTAGGGGCGGGGCTTGCCTCGCCCACTGGGAGATTACTGCGTAGACGGACTTGAAATTGCGTTCAGTTTCGTGTATTTTTCTAAACAACAACATCCGCCACGCCCCTTTGTGGGCGCACCAGGGCGGATTTTTTATGACGACTTAGGCTGAGGCGGTACGCTCGAGCATAAATTTGGTTATGAGCAAGTTTCCACGAGTGAGCGCCGACAAGTATGTGCATATTTTGCACATACTGCTTTTCTTGGAAAGACAACTGTTGCAAATTCTGCAACAGTTCAAAACCTCGAGCTTGAGGCTTTCACTCTAAATCTTATTTCACTACTATAGTGAAAATGACTCTTTGGTGAATTTATCAATTTTCACCTATTTGACTTGCTATACTCGAGCCACATGACCGAACCTGCATTGACTGCACCGCAATTTGTTCTAAGCACTCACGGCATCAAAGCCCTTGCCGCCACTTGGTGTGCTTAAAGATGCAATCGCCTTTTGCTCAAAGCCTCATCAGCCAATTGAATGAACACGAAACACTGTATTTTTTGACAATACTAGAAGAAATAGGAGTAGCACATTTACTTGCACAGCACCCATTGAAAAGCCTCGAATTTTTAGAGACTGTTGAATTTGAGGGTAGGTCAGTCAATGGTATTTACAGTTTTTTTGAGCAAAGTGTACAGGTTGCCGTTCATCGGGATGAGTCTGAATTTCATGCTGTGTATCGTAAACAAGAATTTTGGAGCATCAGCAGTTTGGCTACTACTTCTAAGGATGCCATTGCTCGTACTTTAGCGCATGAAATTGGGCATCATCTTCATCATATTTTGGAGTTATTGCACCCGCAGTCTTTTCGCGCAACGATTCTTTATCCCCGAAGCAATGGTTTAAGCCAGTATGCCTTGCAGAGCAATCGAGAATACTTTGCGGAGTGCTTTGCCGCTTTTGTTTATCAAAGAGTCGAGCTTTTCATGGATGATGGCTTTGGCTATGCTATGATGAATCAAAGCCTGAAAGCCTTGGGCTTAGTGGTCAGGGAACGATAATGCTAACACTCGAGAAACTGGTTGTTCAAGAAATGTCTTCTTCAGACTTGGCTAATTATGTCACCTTAGCAAGGTTAGATGGTTCTTTAACCCGAGATGAATTTTGGCAAATTATCACAGAACTCAAGTCTCGTGGGACACATCCAGAAGTCTTGGCGGGTGTTTCAGGAGAAGTTCATCCCAGTTGGCGTTTATAATCTTAGTTCATGACCGAACCTGCATTGGCTGCGCCGCAATTTGTTTTAAGTGCTTATGGCATCCAAGCCCATGCTGAATTGCGCTCGGATGCTTTTGTGGTGCTGGCTGGCAGTGGCGCTCGGCTCGAGACAGTGCCATCTTTTGCAGTTCATATGAAAGGGTACGCTGCGTTGCGCCAGAAGTTCCTCGATTCTGGTCAACTTGTACTTGATGGTGAGCAATTGCTTTTTGTAGCTGATACAGTTTTTTCTAAGCCAAGTGCAGCAGCGTCCGTTATCATGGCAAGAGGGGCAAATGGGCATAAGGATTGGAAGGTTCTGGGGCAAGAAAAGCAGAGCTTTGGCGAGTGGTTCAAAATCAATAAAACGACGTTGACCCCACAAGCGCTGGCGCAACTCGAGGCTTCAGAATTTACTTGGATTGCGTTTTTCAAAGAATTAGCCGTGCGTCTGCTCGAGTTTGAATCTAAGCAACCTGATTTGGTTCAGCTTCTGAAAAATGCGGCGGTCAACATCCAAGATGATGATGGTCTGCCACTGCTTGTCCTTGACCCATTTTCGTTTTTTTCTTTGGTTCTCAAGCACAAAAGCCAAGCCAAAATTTTCGAGGTTTGCTCGAGTCTGAAATCCCAATTGAATCTGCTCTCCGATGTTCCCACAGATTTGTTTGGGGTACCGAGCAGCAACGCTCAAAATGCGTGGTTCTTTGCTTTCCGCGCTCGGCGCTCGGATGCTGATTTGCCCACGCTTTGGGCGTTGGCACGCCAAGCAGTGGCGGGTGTTCTCGAGCCGCAGACTTTTGCACAGGCTTTGCAGATTCGCATGGTTGGACTTGCCAAGCTCACCCAAGGGCTTTTTTGGTTGAACCCAGAAGTGTTCTTGCCGCTTGACGCGGTGGTTTTGGGCTACCTCGAGCCTTTAGGAATTAGAAACGGAGCGAAAACCCAATCCCTGACTGAGTACCAACAGATTCTCGAGTTTGCCAGAACCATTGAACCAGATTTTGCTTTGCTTTCCTATCAGGCTTGGTTGAGTTTGCAGCCGATTGGTGCGGCGACACTCGAGGATGGCGCTTTTCCGTGGACGGCTTTCATCGCCGATGTTGCCCTGCATCAAACTGATTTTGCCAAAGGTAACATGATTTTGGATCGCAAATACGCGGCGTTGTTGCTGCAATTACTTCAGTCCGAAACTTGGCAGCAACTTGTGCCAGTCAAAGCCCCGTACAGCAATAAAGAACAATTGGCAGCTCAAGTTGATCTGGGCAAGACTGCTTTTTTCTCGGCTCGAGCCTTGCTATTTGCCGATCACAATGGTTTCGACCAAGCCCCGTTCTTGGCGGGCTTAACCTTTGAGATGCAGTTACAAGCTAACCCACAGCTCGAGTCTTTGCTTGTCCCACTACCGCATGACTTAACGCCTTCGCTGTTGGTAGGCAAACAGGCTGTGCTTTTAGAAGCCACTCAAGAAGCACAACTCAAACTTGTACTCGAGAATCCACAAGCACCGTTGCGAATCAGGCTGAACTTAACACCAGCAGATTTAGAGGATCAATTCTTTGCCGATAAACTCGAGGCGGCTCTAAATTATTTGGATCAGATTCAATTCTTGGATGTCAGTGCCACACCACCCTTGGAGGAAGCCATCATGCCGCAATTCGAGCCACTGCCTAACGTACCACTGAATCAGATTTTTTATGGCGCTCCGGGTACAGGGAAAACATTTAAGGTGGTCAGCGAAGCGCTTCGTATCCTCGAGCCAAGTATTTTAACTGAATCTCGAGAAGTGCAGAAAAAACGCTTCGATCAGCTACTGGCAGCAGGTCAAATCAGTTTCGTGACTTTTCATCAGTCATTTGGTTACGAGGATTTTGTCGAAGGTATCAAGCCCGTGCTGCAAAACGGTCAGATCAGTTATGAACTCGAGGATGGCTTGTTGATGCAAGCCGTCAAAGCTGCCAATGGTGTCGTGGCAGCACCAACTCTTAGCCCAATCAAGCAAGATGGTCAAGTCTGGCGAATGTACATTGATGGCACTGTACCAGTAAGCCAATTGCGTGACCGTTGCTTGGAACGCGGCGAGATTCGCATGGGCAGTTGGGGCAAAATCCCTTTTGATTTGAACACTGCTCCCGATGACCAACTCGAGTATCAACAAGGCTTGTTTCGGGATGCCATGCGAATGGGTGATTTGGTGTTGCTTGCCACAGGTCAAGACCAAATTTCTGCCATTGGTGTGGTTACATCCGAATACCGTTTTGATGTATCTGACCCGCTTTTTAGTCATGATTTTGCCCATGCGCGTTCGGTGCGATGGTTGGGTAAAAATCTGGCTTGGAAACCTTCAGTTTTGGTGGGTAAAGTCTTTGCTCGACCAACTTTGCAACGGGTGTTGGATACCAAACCAGAACAATTCCTGAGCCTTCTCGAGCCAAAAACCGCACCCGTACAATCGTCTGGAATGCGTCCGCATGTGCTGATTATTGATGAAATCAACCGTGGCAATGTGGCAAAAATCTTTGGTGAACTGATTACCCTGCTCGAGCCTAATAAACGCCTTGGAGCAGCCGAAGGCTTGCAAGTCAAATTGCCTCTGAGTAAGCGTTTGTTTGGTGTACCACAAAGCCTGTACATCATTGCGACCATGAACACGGCTGACCGCAGCCTGATGCAACTCGATGCGGCTTTGCGCCGACGCTTTGTATTTACGGCTGTAGACCCGCAACCAGAGTTGCTGCCTATTCTCACGCTCGAGGATGGCACAGCGCTTGATTTGCCTAAATTCTTACATGCCATCAACACCCGAATCCAGCGTTTGCTCAGCCGCGATCAACTGATTGGTCATGCCTATTTCTTTGATTTTGAACCAAGCCTAAATAGTCTGTCTGACTTGTTACAAAAACGAATTCTGCCTCTGCTCGAGGAGTATTTCTTTGAGGATTGGGGCTTGATTCGTCAAGTGCTTGCCGATGACCAAAAACCCCAAGCGCAGCAGTTTATTCGCACTTTTGAAGACAAGCGTTTTGAGCGTAATCCAGAAGCATTTTTGGACATCGAAGCCTATGTTCGGGTTTACAGCGCTGCAAGGGATTTGTGAACTATCTTCTGCGTGAATACGACACGGTGATTGATGGCTCGCGCTCGGGTTGGAATGGCACTGAATTTAGGCTCGAGACACCTGCTTTTTTGGAATTGGTAGCGCTGCTCGAGCAAGACGAGAATCTCAAAGGTGTTGCTGAATTCACCCGTATTCGAGGCAAAAACGCGGTCAAGTTCAAACAATGGGTTGGGCTGATTCGACTACCTTGCGGTGTCACCCTCGAGATTCTACCTAAAACCCATGTATTTGGCGATTCCCCCGAAGCAAGTCGGGCTTTGTTGGTGCGAATGCTAACCCGCACCGATCAGCGTTTCCGCACTGCCCCACCTGCCGACCTCGACCCTGCTCAGATGCCACTGCTCGAGGTTTTCTTACAATTTGCTCTGGCAGGGTTTCAAAAAGCACTGCGCCGAGGCATCCCACACACCTATGTGCGAATTGAAGAGGAACGCAGCAACTTGCGTGGACGTTTGCAAATCACGCAGCAAATGCGGCAACCTGTGCATCGCAAACACTTACTGCATGTAGCTTATGATGAATACCTTGCTAACCGCCCCGAGAATCGTTTGGTGCGCTCGAGCCTAGAAGGCATTGTTAAGCTGACCCAGAACGCCAGCACCAAACGCCTTGCCAGACAGGTTTTGGGCTTGCTCGAGGATGTGCCAATTTCCAAAAACATCCAAGCTGATTTCTCGAGTTGGCGCTTGGAGCGTGGTTATTCGCACTTTGCTGGTTTAGAGCGGCTTTGTCAATTGGTGCTGTTTGAACTGAACCCCTTGATTGGCGGCGAGACGGCTCAGGGTATCAGTTTGTTATTTGACATGAATCGGTTGTTTGAAGCCTACGTTGCTCAACTGCTCAAAGACCAGCATCCAGATTGGTTAATTCGGACACAAGCCACAGATTGTTCGCTGGGCGATGTGGGTGGGAAAAGTGTTTTTAAGCTCAAACCAGATTTGCTGATTACACTACCCAATGGTGAAATGATTGTGGCGGACACCAAATGGAAACGCTTAAAAAGCGAAGCGGGTGGGTATTATGGTGTTTCCCAAGCCGATGTTTACCAAATGCTGGCATATCGCCTGACATATCAAGCCACTCAAAGCCACTCAAGATTATGGTTGCTCTACCCAATTGCACCAGATATTCCAGCTCAACTGAATCCAATTGCCTTACCACAAAACACAACCCTCGAGATTTGTCAGTTGGATTTGTAGCTTGTTTCAACTTGGGGCAGTTTCTTGCTTGAGTTGAAAGCTTTGTGAACAGATGCTGTAGAATGCTTTTTAACGGGTACAGTTTTAGGCAGAACAAAGCTGCAATTTCAGAATTTTTTATTTATTAAATCCGAGCTGTGGCAACCCCGATCAAATACGAACTCGAGTCGGTTAATCTCGAGCCTACAAAATCGCCTTGCCATTCAACTCGAAAATCTCTGAGCCACCGCTCGAGTTCAAAACGTGTGTAGTAGCGTTGGGTTAATTCAAGAATTTGTCTGTGCAAACTCGAGTCTGGTTGCATCGTATCGCAGTAATAGGTAGTGCTGCAAATCTGTGCGTTGCGGTCTATGTGTTGCCGCAAAAACACATCTAACCGAGCGCCATGCTCGAGTGTGTATGTTTCGTTTTCATGGCGCAGTACGCCTTCTTGTCCAAAGTGTGGTTGGTATACATCAAAGGCAAAAACACCACCTATCTCGAGGTGTGTTTTGATTTGCGTTAACGCAGCATCTTGATCGGCTAGGGTGTAAAGGTGCATCAACATGTTGAATGGCGCAATGATGAATGGGAATTTTTGGTTGAGTGCAAAATCTCGAGCATCGGCTTGAACAAAATTAATTTGTACTTGTTCTCGAGTTGCGTACGCTTGAGCCAAATTCAACATGGCTGTACTTGGTTCAAGGGCAGTTACCTCGAATCCACGACGCGCCAATGGCACACTAACCCGCCCATTGCCTGCTCCTAACTCGAGGATGCGTTGCACCCCAAGACGTTCAGCTAATCGTGCATAAAAGGCAATATCATCGCGGTAATTGGCGTACTGCAATTCATATAATTGCGCTAGAGCATCGTAATTCATGATTTGGCTCGAGGAAATCGCAGCACTGTGTTGGGTTTAATAAAGATGCGTTTTTGTCCAATTTGCACATGTGGTTGAACAGTTCGACCACCATCACCAGAAACTCGAAATGTTCCCTCGAGCCAATCGTTTTCCACTCGTACTTGCAATTGCATCCAAGGTGTCAATTCCTGTCCTGCTAAAGAAAAGCGCTGCTTGCCAACCATATTTAATCGCTTTAATCGTCCCTGATCTCGAGTTGGTGTCATACGACGTGGCTGCTGCATTTGCTCGAGGATAAGTTCACCTTTGGATTTAGCTCGGGTTGCCTCGAGAAAAGCGGGTACATCTCGGGCGTACTGTGGTTTTGCACCACCTCCACGATGAAATTGCACACCGGCTTCGATCAATAACCGCACTTTTTGCCATTGCTCGAGATCTGTTTTCTTTGGTGAACGAAACGCCTTGCCCATCTGGTACATGACTTTTTTGCACTCAGGACATGGATACCCTTGTTCAGGCATACGTAATTGTGGTCGCTTAAAGGTTTTTCGACAATTTAAACAAGCAAATTGCATACTGTTAGTGGTGAACATAGGAACCTCAAGGGTTAGTGCGGCTTACGCTGGTTGCTTTACTGCACCTGATTTTTGGGCGGATGATCTATGGATACAATTGTTCCTTGCTCGAGTTTAATAATTTGATCGGCATTTTCGATGGTACTGAGTCGGTGAGCAATCACAATAATGGTTTTTTTGCCACGTAGATTTTCGATCAATAGTTTAATCAAGCTTTCGGATTGGTGATCTAAACTCGAGGTCGGTTCATCAAAGATCAGTATTTCGCTGTTGCACAAAAGCGCTCTGGCAATTGCAAGGCGTTGTTGTTGTCCACCACTCAATCCTGCGCCGTTCTCGCCTAGCATCAGGTCAAGGTCTGTAATTTCCGGGCGTAGTCCTGCTTCGGCAAGCACAGTCCAGAGTTCAGCATCGGTGGCTTCCTGGGCTAAGCAAAGGTTATCGCGGATGGTACCTGGGAATAAGCTAGGGTTTTGTGGTACGAAACTAAAGGCTTTACGCCAAGCAGCTAATGAGAACATTTTTGCATTTGTATGGTTGATGCTTAGCGTACCTGAGATAGGTTCAAGTAACCTCAGTAAAACTCGAGTCAATGTGGTTTTTCCACTGCCACTTGCACCAATAATAGCGGTAAACGAACCTTTAGGAATTTCAAAACTGATTTCCTCGAGTGCTATGGCTGTACTGTAACTAGCACTGAGGTAAAATAATTTTAGAGTACCGCTCGGAATGGATTCAAGATTACCTGTTTCGGTTTCTGGTGGCATTTCTAGTACAGTTTGTAAATTACTAGCTGGAGCACGAATTGCAGCTAATCTAGCGAAGCTGCGAGCAAAAATTTGAATTGGGGCAATTCCTAATGCCAGTTGCGTTAAGTAACTGGTTAAAGCAGCTAAGCCCATTCGTCCTGCTTGTACCTCGAGCACACCTAAGCCCAGCAGTGCCACAATGCCAGCTCCTGCAGTCAGTTGGGCGAGCGGGGCATTAAGTGCACCAAGACTCGAGCGGCGAGTCATTGCAGCGGTTGTGCGTTGATTGACCCCAGCAAAAGTTTGTTCGAGTTTGTTTTCGGCTCGGAATGCTTTAACCACCTCGAGTTTTGAAAGGGCTTCACTGAGTAAACCACTTGCCAATGCTGATTCGCGTTGTACATCAGAAAGAGCTGTCTCGAGTTTTTTGGCTAACCAATTAGAAAAAAAGATTAATGGTAAAACAACAGCGACTAAACCCAAAGTCAGTAACGGACTTGAAATAAGTAATGCAATGCCGACTGCCAATATCACCAAACCTTGTCCAATAATGGCAGTGAGTTCCGCAGCGTAGAACAACTCAAGTTCTCGAACATCAAGCGCAGCTTGGCTCGAGCGTTCAGCACTGCCAGCCCCAAGACGAACTTCAGCCCGCACAAGGGCTTTGAAAACCCCAGCTCGCATGCGTGCGCCAAATTGGGCTGCACCAATACCGAAAAACGCATCTTGTAAATACAAAGCCGCACTCGAGATGATTAAAATCAGCGCAGTAATAATTAATAAATTCGGTAGCAGGACAAATTGTTTCTGCTCGAGAACATCCCGAAATAATGGTTGTACCACCATACTTGGTAAAAGTGTTGTAGCAATGGCTAACAATACTGAACCCAATGTGCCAATGGCAAAAAATCGCCATTCAGAGCGGATAAATCCCAGTACAAAGGTCATGCTTTGACCCGCTCGAGGATTTTTGTGGCAAGAATTCTGGCTGCACCTGCTTTTGGCATCAGTGCCTCGAGTTTTACTTGTATGGCTTGGCGTTGAGGTTCACTCGAGAGTAATTTATTAACGGTATCAGCAATCTGTTGCACAGTAACCGTGCCGCGCAACTCGGGTTGAATGGCTTGGTCGGTCAGCATATTAGGTAAACTCAGGTACTTAAATCTGGAGAGGTAGGCTTCAACAAGTTTGCGTTTAATGGATTTACCAATAATGGGAATATGCTCTAAGTAACGCAATGGATTCTCGATGGGAATCAATTCCATTTTTTGTAATGGTGCACAAACCACACTGGGAATTCCAGCGATGCCAAGCTCGAGCGTGTTAGTGCCTGGGCTGGTCATTGCCACAGCACAGCGTTTCATTAAACCATAGCGTTCGTTTTCGCTATGAATCTCAAGCCGAGTACCATGAGGGGTGATGGCATATTGCTGCTCGAGGCGAAGTTTTACGCCACCAAAATCTTGTGTTTTTTCGGCAGATAAAGCGATTTGCCAAGTGGCATCATCTATTAAACTTGAGCGTGCTACATGAAAAACTGCATTGGGAATTTTTTCAGCAGCGGCTGCAAAATACGAAAGCAAATGGGTAACTTGAAAACCTCGAGAACCAGGAACTATCAGTACCTCATTCTGAGTACGGCTTTGTTCTGGCTCGAGAGCAAGCGTATCAGCCACTAAATTACCAATATTTTCTACTTTGGCTTTTGGGGTTTTTAATGCTTTTTGCAAAGTGGTTTCGTCATGGACGAATAATTTTTCCAATGAATCATTCCAGTACGGCTCGAAACTGTAACGCCAAGCTGGGTACCCCAATCTCGAACCAATCCGACCAGGAAACGCCACATCGCCACCCAATCCAATCACTAAACCACTCGAACCTCTGTACGCCTTGGGTTTGCGCCCACCAGCAATAAACTCGAGATTTTCAGCAACATTGGTTAGCTCATCTATTGGCAAGGTTTCGGCAATACCGCGCTCGTAACCCGTGGCAAATGGGCAAGGCAGTAACCCCAAGACAATGCGGGCTTGCGGTTCAAGCAAACGCAATTCTCGTAGTAAAGGACGAACCCACGTAAAAAGTTCACCCGGACCATTGACCAACAAAATAAGTTCGGCATTCATTTCACGCCTCAAGCAAAACTCGAGAGTCCGCGTTGAGATTCGGCTCGAGCAAAAATAAATAATTGTTGGGCGAGTGGTTCGTTATCTAATGCCTGCATCGCCGCATCATCTTTGCTACGCAGGGCTTTAAAAGCTTTCAGTATAATTTGCTGATCGTGCATGGTGTACCCATCTCGAGTTAAACCCACTTTATTAATTGTGTAATGCTGAGCTGGGCTGCCATCAGCTAAACTAAAAGGCAAAATATCTCGAGACACTTTAGCGCCCATACCAACAATACTATGCTGTCCAATACGACAGTATTGATGTACTGCTACCGAAGCACCAAATCGCACATGATTTTCAACAATCACATGCCCTGCCATTTGCATACCATTGACAATAATTGTATGGTCACCAACCAGACAATCATGGGTGATATGCACATATGCCATGATCAAATTGTGATGCCCTATTCTGGTTAGACCACCACCAATTGCTGTACCACGATGAATGGTGGTGAATTCACGAATGTCATTATCCGAGCCAATCTCGAGCTGTGTTACTTCACCTTGATATTTTAGATCCATAGGTTCGCCGCCAAGTAAGGCGTACTTACCAACTCGGTTACGTTCACCAAGGGTAGTGAATTGCAAAATTTGTGCGCCACTTTCCAACACACAACCTGCACCGATTTTGGTATTGGCTTCAACAATGCAAAAAGCACCAATTCGCACATCCGCTGCAATTTGGGCACTCGAGTCTATAATGGCTGTTGGGTGAATCATTACCCCACCGCAAAAAGAATATCAGCTTGTGACACAAGGACGCCATCTACTGTGGCTCTGCAATTTGTTCGTCCAAGGTTACGGCGAAAATACTCGAGTCTAGCTTCAAGGATTAACTGATCGCCTGGTACAACTGGTTTTTTAAAGCGTGCATTTTCCACACCTGTCAAAAAAGCTAACTTACCTGGTTCAAGAGCTTCCTCGAGTAAAAAAATGCCACATTGTGCCATTGCTTCGATTTGCAATACCCCAGGCATGATTGGACGACCAGGGAAATGCCCATTGCACCACGGTTCGTTCACAGTCACATTTTTGATGCAACGCACAAAAATCACACCATTATCTTCGCCACGCTCGAGCACTCGGTCAACCATCAAAAAAGGGTAACGATGCGGCAATGTCTCGAGAATACCTTGGATGTCTCGTATCATAGAAATAGTCTACCGCATAAAACAGTCTTCTCGAGCCAATAACAGTTTTGACTCTAAGCCAAACAGCCCTTAATTAGCCATGCCGAATCAAGTTAGCAAACTTCACATGGGCTTCGTGCGAAGCACTTTCTGCAACCACATGAGCATGTAAAGGCTTACCAATTAAGTACAGATCGCCAAGCAAATCTAAGGCTTTATGACGAACTGGTTCATCCTTGCCTCGCAAAGAAAGGTTGGTGCCAACATCATCAAAAACAACTGCATTTTCGCCATCAAAACCCATTCCCCGACCGCTCACAATTAAACGGTCAAGCAAATGATTGAAGCCAAAAGTACGCGCATCTAATAAGTTATGACAATCGGTTCGTAACCCTGTCCAAGCCTGCATACCAATACTGGGGTGCGGGAACCCAATTTTAACTGTGATTCGTAAAGGCTCGTCTGGCAGCGCAGGCTCGAGTCCAACATAGCCTTCGCGGACTTCAGCTACAGCTTCGCGGCTTGGGGTGATTGGTGTTGGCATTGGTTCGGGGGCAACACGGCGTAACATATGGTACCAGCCAAGTGCACTGCCATCTAAAATGGGGATTTCATCACCTTGGACTTCGATAACAAAACCAGTCCAATGATTGAGCACATACAAAGCAGCCAGCAAATGTTCAACGGTTGAAACTGTCACATCCTCAACACCAATTCGGGTAGCAAGATAGGTGTCTTTGACAAAATCTGTTGTTAAAGGAATTTCGGTCTTACCGACCCGTAAACGCACAGGTGCAAGTGGATCACAATGAAAACGCACTCGGCTAGTAATGCCCGAGTGGATTCCTGGACCACTGATCCAAGCGCTTGTACCGCGTCCAGACCATGGATGTATATCGAACTTTTCGAGTCGTTGTAAGTGTTGTTCGATAACCATTGTGACTTCTTCCCCTCCCGCCGCTAAAAATAATAGCATTTCATGCAGTGTTCATGTTGTGGCTAGGTGTCCCTTTGACGGGTGACACCCACCAGTTGTTGCTCGAGTTGAAGCAAACGCTGCTCAAGTTTTTCAATGTTACGGGTTCTAGCCTCGAGTCTGAGTTGTTGTTGAATAGGTTGCGCTGGACTACCACGCCATGTTTCTCCAGCAGGAATATCTTTGGATAAGGCACTGCGAGCCGTCAAAACCGCACCTTTACCAATACGGACATGTCCAATGGTACCTGTTTGCCCCCAAAGAATCGCATCATCTTCGATGATGACACTACCTGTCAGACCAACTGCACCAATCAAAATAACGTTATTACCAAGTTGGTCATTATGAGCAATCACGCAATTTGGTCCAATTTTTGTGCCACTACCAATGCGGGTTGGCTCGAGTGTACCTCTGTCTACCACAGTGTTTGCACCGATTTCAGTATCAGAGCCAATTTCAACTCCCGAGATTTGTTCTTGACGAATATAACCGTTTGCTGTGCGATGAAAACCAAAACCATCTGCGCCAATGACTGCGCCACTTTGAATCAGCACTCGAGCACCCAGATGACAATCGTGGCGAATGGTCACGCGTTCGTGTATGAGGCTATTATTACCAATACTCGAGCGCTCAGCAATAATGCTATGAGCACCAACTCGGCTACCTGTTCCAATATGGGCATCTTGACCTATCACCACAAATGCCCCAATGTGCACATTTGGCTCGAGAATGGCTGTGCTATGAATACTTGCACTTGGGTCTATATTCGCTGGCTCGAGCGGTTGAGCATATAAACGCAGTAATGCAATCCATGCCAGTTCGATATCAGCCACCCGAATCAGGGTTTTATCCGTTTGAACAGCAATATCTTGGGCAATCACCAGTGTTGCAGCTTTACTTTTGAGAATATCTGGCAAGGTTTTTGGACGCAACACACAAATAAAATCAGATTCAAGAGCCACTTCAGGGTCGGCTAAACGCCCCAAAACTGCATCTGTGCCTTGTAATTCCCCTTGTAAAAATGTACTTAATTGTTGTCGTGTTTGGACGTTCAAAATGATTCTCCCCTGTTTATTTTTTCACACTGATATCAACATACTCCCAACCCGTCACAGGAACGTCAAAACGCTCGAGTCCAATCACATCAGGGGTATCACCTAAAGTTTCGACCAATAAATCTGTGTCTTTTAACCGACTACGTAAACGCTCGAGTAATTCGTCTAAAGTTAAAATACCATCCCAAGGGTCGGGGTTATCAAGTTCGTTACGTGGACGTGATGTAGCTGCCCCACGCACCCGCAAACGATACTCGCCCTCCGTACTTGGGGCTTTATAGGAAATGCGTTTGACACTGACAGCACTGCGGTACGCCTGCAAACGCACATTAATAAATGCCACTTCATCTGGTTTAACCACTTTTTTCTCAGGCTCGAGTTTAATCACCCGTAAACTCGAGTAAGGCAGAATTTCGATTTCTAAAACGATTTTTTTAATACGGCTTTCACGATATGGATTTTCAGCAATCAATGCGGTCATCAAAGCGGCTCGTACCCCTGCGGCTCGAGCCACATCATCGCTGGTGACAACTTCACGCAGTGTGGTACCAACTCGATTATCAAATTCAAAGGTAATAGCTAACCGAGCTAAGCCTGGGCTAGAACCAGCCAGAATGCTTTCGATGGCACTGGCTGTACTGGCAAGCAGCACACTGGCATAAATATCTTCAACTGGAGCAAGCGAGATATTCAGGTTCTTATTAGTCGAGCCGCGCTTAACAGCAATCTCGAGTGGTATTGCTTGCATGGTTCCCAGTGTTCCAGCCAAACCTGCTGGATGATCGTTTTGAAACATACCGATCGGAGTCCCTGTGGCTTCGGCAAGTTTAAAAGGCACAACACTCGAGGGAATAATTGCACTGACATAAGCTGGCGTGGCAATAAAACGCGCTCGTAAATCGCCAAAAACAGGATGCCCAAATGCCAAGATTTGATTCTTTTCAATGGCTGTGACAGTACCAATCGCACCTAGTTGCACATCGCCTGTTGCCAGTTGCGCTGCAATAGCCGCACCAGGCTCGAGTTTATATGGACGATCTAAATTGTTACCCGATGAACTACCTTGTTGCAATGCCACAGTAAACCCTTTAGCTTCTAAACCCTCGAGCAATAAATTCTGCGCCTTACCAGAAAGCCCCGAGACAGCCAATGGCAAACCCAGTGGTTCGGCACAACCAATCCCCACATAACACTGAAAAGTCAACGGCATGGCAAGCTCGAGAGCCGTAGCTGGTTGCTGTGCTCGGCGCATTGCTGAAATAGGAGTAACCAAAGCCAAACGATGATCGGCATTGGGAAAACCCCCAGAAATTGCACCCATTAAACGCCCCGACACATAAACAGGGCTACCACTAAACCCCTGCCCAATACCACCAACTGCCTCGAGAAACGCCCCTGAAGCCCGCACCAGAATCAGTGGGAAACCTCTGGCATCATCCACAAAATCCAGCACTTTAACTTCAAAGCGCCCAAGAACATTCCCCGCCCCTGCTGTAACAACCACACCCTCGAGACCAGGTTTGACATCCGCAAGTGGTAAATCCTGAGCCTGAGCCACAAAACAAATGAGTGGAAAAACAAAACAAAAGACTCGAGCTATGGATTTTAATATCATGTCTCGAGCCTCGCAAAAGCAAATGAGTTGCACCCTAGGGCTTGTATGAGAAATCAAGAGAAAAAGAGTTGATAAAACCATTTTTCTCTTAATTCTGCTTTGCTTGTTGTTTACCGTCCTAAGTAATTTTCGCTTGAATCCAAGGCATCACGCAAAATTGGAATCATATCCAAAGCTTTACCTGTACCAAGTGCCACAGCTTGAATGGCATTTGGCGCAATAATCACAGGAATACCTGTAGCTTGACGCAAACGCTCATCGAGATTACGCAACATTGCGCCACCACCTGTGAGAATAATACCTCGGTCAATGATATCCGAAACCAACTCTGGTGGGGTTGACTCGAGCACCTGTTTAACCAAATCCACAATTTTTTGCACAGGTTCTTGTAATGCATCGGCAATATCAGCACTGGTTAATTGCACAGTTTTTGGTAAACCAT
Organism: Deinococcales bacterium; assembly: GCA_013298595.1. Lineage (GTDB taxonomy): Bacteria > Deinococcota > Deinococci > Deinococcales > JAAFIG01 > JAAFIG01. The sequence goes on from JAAFIG010000017.1 coordinate 52,491, forward strand.
TAATCAAATCGCGTCCACGCACTTCGGCAGTCAGGATGTCATCATCAGCTGTTAAAATTGCAGCGCCAATTTTAACTTTGAGTTCTTCGGAGCTGCGCTCACCAATCATCAGGTTTTCTTTACGGCGCACATAACGAATAATGGATTCATCAAATTCGTTACCCGCAATTTTAATACTGCGGCTCACCACAATACCGCCCAAGGAAATCACAGCAATATCAGTACTACCACCACCGATATCTACAATGATGCTGCCTGTGGGTTCAGCAATTTGTACACCAGCACCAATCGCAGCAGCCATTGGCTCTTCGATTAAATACACTTTACGAGCACGTTCACGCACCGCCGAAATAATGCCACGCTTCTCGAGATTGGTGACACCACTCGGCACACCCACCATAATGGTTGGACGTAAAAAACGCGCATAGCCAGTGATCACTTTATCTAAAAACTTTGTTAACATGCGCTTAGTCAGTTCAAAATCGGCAATCACACCATCTTTAATCGGACGAACCGCTACGATATTACCTGGGGTACGACCAATCATACGGTAAGCTTCTTCGCCCACAGCTTTGACTTCTTTAGAATCACGCACCATCGCAATTACCGAAGGTTCTTGCAAAACAATGCCCTTACCACGAATGTAAACCAAAAAATTTGCCGTACCCAAATCAATTCCAATGTCTTCTACCAGTTTCACGCCATCTCCTAGCACGCAGCCGCGCTGCGAAAAAAATACGATTATGATCCGCTTGACAAGAAGTCGCGGGTCTCGAGGCAGAAGTATACATCTTTATGGATGTGACCGAACTAAGAACACAAAAACCCCTACTACCTACAAACTGTTAGACTACCACCCATGACCCTCGCTTTTCTGTTGCGACGCGTCCTTACAGCGTTCATCACGGTGTTTCTTGCCAGTTCAATGGTCTTTGTTGCCTTGCTTGCTGTACCAGGCGACCCAGTCCAACTGATTCTAGGATTGAACTACGACCCCAACCAATACGCTGTTTTACAAAAACAACTGGGTTTAGACCACCCACCCCTCGAGCGATTTGCCATCTGGTTAGCTGGTATCCCCAAAGGTGATCTTGGCAAAAGTATCTCATTATCAAAAGACGTTGGCACTCTCATCTGGGATCGATTACCAATAACCTTGCCATTGGTTGGACTCTCGAGCTTACTAGCACTCCTGATTGCCTTACCTGCTGGCATACTGGCAGCCAGAAACAAAGGCAGCCTACTGGATGTGCTGGTGGTCACTACCACCCAACTTGGTTTAGCCATACCCAGTTTCTGGTTAGGCATTATGTTTGTCCTGATTTTTGCAGTCAACCTCGGTTGGTTACCTGCCAATGGCTGGAGCAATTGGAGCGATGACCCCCTAAAAACCGCTCGATACTTAATTATGCCAGTCGTTACCCTCGCATTAGGACAAGCCGCAGGGCTGGTACGCATGGTGCGCTCCAGTGTGCTCGAGACGCAAAACCAAGATTATGTCCGCACCGCCCGCAGCAAAGGCTTACTCGAGAGTGTGGTGATTCGTAAACACATTTTGCGAAACGCTGCCATTAATATTCTGACCTTGGTTGGCATTCAATTCGGGCAATTACTGGCAGGCGGCATTGTGGTCGAAAGTGTTTTTAGTATTCCTGGGCTAGGGTTGCTGGGCTTAAATGCAGTTCGCTTTGGCGATTACCCGCTGGTACAAGGTGTTGTACTGGTCATTGCCATTATGATTGTGGTGATTAATTTAATTGTGGACGTACTTTACGGCGTTCTTGATCCGAGGATTCGTTATGACTGACCTCGAGCCAAAACACACCAAGAAACTCGAGTTTAATTTATTGTTTGGTTTGGTTATTCTCTTTTTCCTCTGTGCTGCTGCTTTGCTGGGATTAATTTGGACACCTTACGATCCTAAATTTCAGAATTTTGCAGTGCAACTCCAAGGTCCTAGTTGGGCGCATTGGCTTGGCACCGATAACCTTGGTCGTGACACCTTATCGCGGTTGCTGCTAGGCTCGAGTACCAGTGTTTTAGTAGGTGTGATTAGTGTGGGTATCGGCTCGAGTCTGGGTTTGTTACTGGGCTTAATTTCGGGTTGGCTTGGCGGCATCATAGATGACATTGTGATGCGAATTCTTGATGCCTTATCGGCATTTCCCACGATTTTACTAGCGCTGTTAATTGCTGTGGTGTTACGCCCCAATATTTGGAGTGCCATGTTAGCCGTTGGCATCTCGAGTATTCCCACCTTTGCTCGTTTAACCAGAGCAGGAGTGATCGCCACAAAAAACCTCGATTTTATTGACAGTGCCAGAGCACTCGGCGCTCGAGATGCAAGGCTGGTATTTCGCCATGTGCTACCCAATATCGCTTCAGCTTTAATCGTCCAAGCCACCTTTGCATTTAGTGTTGCCATCCTTGCCGAGGCTGCACTGTCGTATCTTGGGCTTGGCATTCAACCACCAGCACCAAGTTGGGGTGTGATGCTGCGCGACGCGCAAACATTTATTTATCAGAGTTCGTGGGCAACTATTTTTCCTGGGCTAACCATTGCAATAACTGTTTTAGGGCTTAATTTACTTGGTGATGGTTTACGAGATCGGCTTGATCCAAAAAACTAATACGCAAGCTTTAAGCCGTAAAGCCGATTCATCAGATACATTGGACTCGGTAAACTCGAGACATGAAAGCCATTTTTTTTGACGTTGGCGAAACCCTGATTTCCGAAACCGAGCATTGGGGGCATTGGGCGGATATTTTACAGATTCCGCGTTTAACTTTTTTTGCAGCTTTAGGTTTTGTCATCGAACGCAATTGGCATCATCGAAAAGTATTCGAGGTTCTAGGCACCACGTATCAAACTGCTTTACAAACTCGAGAACAACTGGGTATCAAACCTCGAGAAATTCAGTTTTCAGATTTTTATGCTGATGCTCTCCCCTGTCTCGAAGCGTTGCGTAGCGCGGGTTTTAAAATTGGGATTAGTGGTAATCAACCAGAATCGGCTGAGGTATTGTTGCGTGCCATGAATTTACCCATTGATTTTCTTGCCTCGAGCGCAACATGGGGCGTGGAAAAACCTGATGCAAAATTCTTTGAGAAAATTCTTGAAATCACTAAGCTCGAGCCGCAAGAAATTGCGTATGTTGGTGATCGGTTAGACAACGATGTTTTACCCGCCAAAGCCATTGGCATGAAAGCTGTGTTTCTCGAGCGAGGACCTTGGGGTGTGATTCATGCTCAGCGACTTGAGGTTGGACAAGCTGATGTGCATATTCGTTCCCTCGAGGATTTGCTACCTTGGTTAGAGCAAATGGCATTTTGATAACGATTATGATATCTCGTATGATCGAGCAAGCCCTTACCTATCTCGAGCAGCAACCACTGCAAAACATCACAGCACTCAAAATGCTCTACACCTATCCCAAATCTTGCACAGTTCATAGCCTACCAGATGGTGTGCTGATTCTGCTCGAGCCAAATACCATGCCATATGACCGCGAAACATATCCTGACGCAGCCCAAATTGTGCTTTTATACGCGGACTCGAATCAGACTGCTCAGGCTTTGCTTGAGTTTGTGCCAGACAAGCATCCTACCATTTGGAAAATTGTTTCTGGGTCGGTGACTCAGGAAATAAAGCAGCGCTTTGCCTTGACTCGAGAGCGGGCTTTTATTTCGTTCACAGATTCACAGCTGTATGCCGCTGATTCAGCCGCTCTCATCAGCATTAGCCCAAGCCAAACTGCGCTAACAGCATATGCCGAACTTGGACACAAACAAGCGTGGCTTGGGGATTTACTAGATAAGGGATTGGCTTTTTGTTGCGAAATGCCAAGCAGTGTTTGTTTTGCCTTTGCCAATCATCAAAATGTCTGGGAAGTCGGTGGAGTCTTCACCCAACCCAAGTCTCGAGGACAGGGTTTAGCAGCTCGAGTGGTCAGAACTTGCATTGCCGAGTTACAACGCCGTGGTTTACGTAGCCGTTACCAAGTGCATGAAGATAATCTGGCTTCCATTGGCTTAGCTAAACAGATTGGACTCGAGCTGGTTTGTACCATCACGCATTGGCGGTCTTAAATTTCGGTATCATTCGCCAAGCCCAAAATACTAAGATCAGCAAAACCCCACTTTGTAGCCAGTAAAGTGCTCTTGGGCTAACAAATTCTTGTAATGCACCCATAGCAGCATAAATAGTTAATGAAAGCAAACTCGAGACAACACCAACAATACTTTCGACCCGACCTTGAAACTCGAGATTGGTGCGTTCTTGGCTGGTGGTGCGGTACAAAATATTGCCTCGGATAAAAAAACCACCTAGTGCATATAAAACCAGCGCCACCCAAATGTTACTCGAGAAACTAAATGCCATTAAACTGATGGCGAGTAGCAACGGGCTGAGCATCATTAAACGAGCGCGACCATATTGCTGCAAGGCTTTTGCCATTAAAAAACCTGCACCAACCGCACCAACTGCCCAAGCGGCATCGATTAAACCCAGTGCGTCTGCCTCGAGATTAAGGACGTTTTTAACAAATGGTACCAGCAAAACATTCACAGTTTGAATGGTGCTAAAGAGCATTAAGCCACCAAAGTATGGAAACCAAAGTTGTGGGTTAGAACGCAGGTAGTGCCAACCTGCTTGTAAATCCTCGAGATAGGTCGTGGCTGGTTTTTCGCTTTGGGGTTTGACTTTGACTTTCATCAGTAAGGTTAGTACACCCGAAATTAAATAAGTCACGGTATTGAGTAACATCACTATCACAGGTGAAGCCGCACTGATAATAAAACCACTGGCACTGGCTCCAATAATCATGCCGAGTTGAACGGTGGTCATACTGATGGTGTTTGCCTCGAGCAATTCTTCTTTCGGCACAACTTCGCGCACCAACGCACCTCGAGTTGCCCAGTACAAAGAATCGGCAAGAGCAACGATAAAAGTCATGGCGTATAAATGCCACGCAGCAGGCGTACCAAACCAGTAAACCAAAGGCACAATCAGCATGCCAATAGCTCGGAAGAAATCGAGAAAAGCCGCTAAACTGCGGCGCTCGAGACGATCCACAAAGACACCAAGTAACGGAGCTATCAGTAAGCCCGGAATGGTTTGGGCGATCAGCACCAGCGCCGCAGCGTAGCCTTTGCCGCTGAGTTCGGTGGCAAGCCAACTGGTGGCAATAAATTGCATCCCATTACCTATAGCGCTAATTCCCCAGCCACTGACCAGTAATCGGTAATTGAGATTTTGAAGCAAGGCAAAATTCATGGCTCGAGTGTATGCTGCTGACTTGACCAATCAAATGAATTCAAGAATCATTGAATCTATGCCAATTGTTTATCATTTTAGCGAAACCGATTTGGGTAAAATTCGCTTTGCATTCAGCCCAATCTGGGAGTGTGTCTCGAGTTTACGGGTTTTACGTGACCCCGCGATGGGTGCAATGCATTTACCTTGGATTAAAGAAGCTCGAGCCAATACCAAGCACCTTGATCTCGAGTTGCTTTTCACCTTGGTACGTGATCCTAAAGATGCTGGTAATTACATCCCAGATTTTCTCACACCACCACCCAGCACACCGTTTCCTGATTTCAAAAGCGAACTTACGATGGTGCGTAATACGCCGAGTGATATTGTACAGCACGACCTAGCTGTTAATTATCATGACTTGCAAACCTTACCTAAAAATGTGCAGTTATTTGTGCAACAACCACAGGTTGCCCTCGAGCAATTAACCGATTTACTCGAGCAATACTGGGAAAGCTGCTTAGCCATGCACTGGGAACGTCTCCGATTGTTACTCGAAGCTGATGTGATGTTACGCGCTCGGCAACTAGCTCTTGGTGGCAGCAGTGAGCTTTTTAATAACCTCTACTCGACCTTAACTTTTCGTAAACACAAACAAGAATATCTGCTCGAGCAAGAAAAACATTTTACGCAACACAGGTACTTAAATGGTCGGGGATTTGTGCTGGTACCCAGTGCTTTTCTTGGAGCAAAAATCATGAGTATGCACGACATACCGTGGCAACCAACCATGATCTACCCTGCTCGAGGAAATGCAAATTTGTGGAACGCCAGCACCGAGCCAAGTCATGCACTCGAAGCGCTTTTAGGTGATGGTTGTGCTCGGGTACTCGAGGCATTGCATGTGCCTACTGGTACAATCGAACTGGCTAAACGCTTAGCAGTTGCTCCAGGCAATGTCTCGCATCATCTTAAACGCTTAACTCGAGCTGGGCTGGTCGAATCGCATCGTCAAGGCAGAATTGTGTATTATCGGCATTCAAACCGAGCAGAACGTATGCTGGCACTCTACGAATAATTTTAGGAGAACAATCATGGCGCATCCTTACCATCATGCAGTCTCGAGCAGCAAAAAACACGGTGGCATCCCCGAGGATTACCAAAAAATTCATGATTGGTTTGACCAAACCAAAGCCCACCTTGCTGATGTGCGTCACCGTGCCATCTTGCACTCGAGTTTTGGGATTTTTATTTGCGAACAAGTTTTTGGTACCACCCTGACCAACAGCGATGGTAAAATTATTCCAACTCGAGTCATTGCCGAGCAACACGTCAAAGAAGACATGGGTGGCAGTATTCCAACCATTCAAGATTGGCTTGGTGAATTACCGCTGCGCCCTTGGATGGCAAATGGTGCGCGGGGTCTACGAGCATCACTCGAGAAAGAAGAAAACCATGAATCCTGAACAAGACGAAATACAAGCAGAAACCGAAGCACTCGATCAAAAACACGCCGCAGTGTTAAAAGAAACCGCGCAGAAACTATTGGCTCGAGAGATTCTTAAAGTGCATTTTGGTATAGATTTTGTTAACGACGATGGCGATCTTGCCGACTATGCAGTGCTCGAGTACAGTGATGGTCGAGTAGAAGAACTTGACCATTGGCTCGAGGATTTACCATACGAAACTTTTCTTTGGCATACACGTGAATGCCAACCTTATACTTTCGATACCAAGAGTGCCACAATTGATGTAGATAAAGATGGTGGCATGATTGACGGTGCAGAAGAAATGGTGATCCGGGCTTATCACACCCAAGCCAGACGCGAAATGCTCGAGCAAGAAAGTGTCCAAGAACCTTGGGAACTCGATGCTTTTTCTGGCTCGAATACAGATGAGTTACAAGACCTCGCGTCGGCGTTACTTATGGCTAATATAAACAAGGTTTTCTTCGGCGTGGATTACATTGAAGATTACCAGTTATCCGATTGGGTAATTGCTGAATTAACCGATCAAACCGAAGTTCCACTCGAGCAATTTGCCGAACTTGAAACACAATTTCGTACAACGCTAGAAGGCTTTATCACTGATTATTCACAACTTGGTGCATTTTATTTTGATTGCGAAACTGCTTGGTTGTTTCCAGACCCACAAGGCGGCATAATTGACATGGGCAACGAAGTTGAACAGTCTTACCACACGGAAGAACAACGGGCTGCACTCGAGGATTAAAATTACATGGATACTCTGATCACAACAATGGCTGCTGCCCTAGCTTTTGCACAAAAACACGACCCCAATCGTCTTGTGTCACTTAGTCAAGAATTAGAAAAAATAAACAAAGCCTTAATTCAGTATAAATTACCGCCGCTATCAGAAATTGGTATTGACGTACCAAAACTCAAAGGGCGTAGCAATTTCCCGACTGGTTATGTTCTATTGCTAAAACGAATTTATGCACTGCAATCACTCGATCTCGAGATCACACCAGCCCATCAATACAGTCTTAAAGAACGACAAGAATTGTACAACAAAGGCAAATTTCGAGTGGCATTTAATGAGATCACACCACAAGATCAGCAATTGCTTGCAGAAGTTGGAAAAACACATCATTCGCATTTGATAATGAGTTTATTAAATAGCGCGTATTACTTACCGCTCGAGTTTACAGAAATTATTCCAGCACCAAGCTGTGAAAGTAAAGTGCTCGGTTCAAGTCACAAATTACAACAAGAATTACTGCAAATTGCTGATGCCATTGGTATTTTCATTACAGATGGAACATTGCTCGAGTCTGAACAAGAACGCTTAGCAACAATCACTCGAGATACTACTGATTTCGGGCGCGAAAGTATTGCTTGGTTTGCTTTATTTCAAGCGACTCGAGTAAGTTTAGCTTTTCAAACTGTACTTATTGTAAAACCAGCTTTTAGTGTATAAATTCTTCTCATGAGCAAAAAAATACCTTACCCATTTATTGCCAAATCCACAGCCTATCTCGAGGCAGGTCAGTTCTGGGCAATTGCTTTACATGAACCAGGCTATTACGGTTGTGGACGTGTTTTACAAACCTACCCAAGCACTGCTTCAAATGCAAAACGCTGGTTTATTGCTGGACTCATGGCATGGGTGGATACAAAACCACCAACCACTGAGAGCATTGCTAATTGCGAAATCATTCAACAAATGGATTCGCATTGCAAAGAAATCGATAGCCCCATTGTGGGTTGTCGTTCGCTCGAGCTGGATAATCTCGAGCCTTTGCTGTGGCTGAATGCCTCAGGCAGTGATGGTAGCAATCCGCATGGTCGCCCAAGTTTGATGCGAGGTGTGGACAAACTAGGCGAAGCCACCGTTGCAGAGCACAAAGAATTGGTACGTTTAGGTCGGACGTGGGCGTTGGGTAATCTCAACGTGAATCATCCTTTACTCGAGCGATTGATAATGCAACACCAAACTCGAGTACGCTAACTACTTTGGCAAAAATCTAAGTACAGTCAAGTAAACTTCTGTCTATGAAATCTTTTCTCGAGCCGCAAAAATATAAAACAATAACAAGGATTTTTTCATGAAACCGATTATGGTAATTGCTGCTGCTAACGGATATATGGGACAAGTTTTGATGCAGTATTTCCGTAAGGATTACAAAATTTTTGCCCTTGTTCGTAGTCAACCAAGCCAACAAGTCTTACAAAAATTTATCAACATGCCAGTCATGGATTGGTTTGTTTGGAACGAAACAGCACAAAATCACTTTGATAGTCTGCAAGATATTTTCTTTGTGCGTTGGGATGGTAAAACCCTTGGCGATTGGGCAAAGGTATTAGATGGCGCGGATGTGCTGATTAACTTAGCTGGGCGTAGTGTCAATTGTCGGTACAACCAAACCAATAAACGCGAAATTCTCGAGTCTAGGATTGAAAGCACTGGCATTCTTGGGGAAGCAGTAGCTCGAGCCAAAAAACCACCTGCTGTTTGGTTAAATTCTTCAACAGCCACGATTTATCGTCATGCCGAAGATCGAGAAATGGATGAAATAACAGGTGAAATTGGCAAAGGCTTCTCGGTTGAAATTGCCAAAGCTTGGGAAACCACTTTTGCGGCTGCAAAAACACCTCAGACTCGTAAAGTGGATTTGCGTACTGCAATGGTGCTTGGTTTAGATGGTGGTGTTTTGCCTGTATTAGCCAAACTTGTGCGTTTTGGCGTAGGCGGTACGATGGGCAATGGAGGACAATATGTGAGTTGGGTTCATGAACACGATGTCTGCCGAGCCATTGAATTTTTAATAGCTCAGCCGCTCGAGGGTGCAGTCAATATCGCAGCTCAACCACGCCAAAACAAGGAATTTATGGCATTGCTTCGCAAAGCACTGCGCCAACCCATCGGAATTCCCAGCACCGATTGGATGCTCGAGATTGGTGCTTTGGTATTGCAAACCGAAACCGAGTTAATTTTAAAAAGCCGCCGTGTGGTTTCTACACGACTCGAGCAGGCAGGTTTTCGATTTTCGTATCCGACATTCGAGACTGCCTTGAAAGATTTTTTTCAAGGTTCGTGATGAAAATACAGAGTACTCGACTGATTAAAGCTTCTGCTCAACAGTGCTTTGATTTACTCCGCGATATAGATGTTCATACGTACACCTCGAGAATTATTAGCGGTAAAGCGATTGCAGGTAAAACCAGTGGCAAAAGCGAATTACACGACAGCACCACTTGGTCAGCAAAATTCTTTGGTTTACGCTTTACTTTAGCTGTCAAAATCACAGAGTACATTGCACCAACTCGTTTGGTCGAGAGCCTTGAGCAAGGATTATTCCTCGAGTTTGGGCATGTTTATACGTGCCAAGCTTTAGATGATTCCACAACCAAAGTCACAGATGCTTTTACCTTTACCAGCCCATTTGGTTTACTTGGCAGGATTTTTGATGCGCTGATTCTCGAGCCAATCATGAAACGCAACTTAGAGGCTCGTTTAGCCGATATTCAGCAGCTTGCCGAAAAAGGCTAAGCGCTAACAGCTTGTATCAGAGCTTGAGTCATCTCGAGGGTACTGGCTGTACCCCCTAAATCCTTGGTGCGAATACCATTTTGTAACACCGTACCAATGGCATACTCGAGTTTTTTAGCTGCTTGGAGTTCACCAAGATGCTCGAGCATCATAGCCGCACTCCAGACTTGTCCAATTGGATTGGCAATACCTTGTCCAACAATATCTGGGGCACTACCATGCACAGGTTCAAAACAGGAAGGATATGTTCGTTCTGGATTGATGTTAGCACTCGCTCCAATGCCAATACTGCCGACAGTTGCAGCTCCTAAATCGGTTAGGATATCGCCAAATAAGTTGCTACCAACAACAACACCAAATTTTTCTGGAGTAAGAATAAATTTTGCTGCCAAAGCATCTACGTGCATTTTTTCCGAAGCGATATCAGGGTACTGCAACGCGATTTCAGCAAAAATTTCATCCCAAAAAGGCATACTATGGATAATGCCATTGGATTTTGTGGCACTGGTAACAAGTTTTTTATTTTTTGCTCGAGCCAATTCAAAGGCATAACGAATAATTCGCTCGCAACCACGCCGCGTAAAAACACTGATTTGATTGACCACTTCAAAAGGTGTGCCTTGATAAATACGTCCACCCATCGTGCTGTACTCACCTTCAGTATTTTCGCGTACCACCAAATAATCAATCTCGGTATTGGGTTTTAAAGCAAGTGGGCTAGGCACACCTGCTAATAATTTGACGGGTCGCAAGCAAACATATTGTTCAAAACCACGGCGAATTGGAATCAGTAAACCCCATAAGGAAACATGGTCAGGCACAGTGGGGAAACCAACAGCTCCAAGCAAAATCGCATCAAAAGGGCGCAGCAACTCGAGTCCGTTAGCGGGCATCATGCTGCCTTGCTCGAGGTACCGCTGGCAACTCCAATCAAAAGTGGTAAATTCAAGTTTGAAGCGACCATCTACGGCGGTTAGTGCATTTAGCACAGCACAAGCACTTTCGGTCACTTCTGTGCCAATACCATCACCTGGTATCGAAGCGATTTGATAGGTTTTCATTGGTTCTCCTTATAGAAACTCGAGCAAGTTTTGGAGTAGCGCTTCAGGCGCTTCTTCTGGCAAGTAATGCCCACATAAAAGGGCTTGACCTTGGACATGATTGGCAACTTCACGCCAAGTCTCGAGTGGTGTAAAACATTTTTCGATGGTGCCGTATTTTCCCCATAATGCCAATACTGGCATCTCAAGTTTATGGTTTGCCTGACGGTCTGCGCGGTCATGCTCGAGATCTATGCTGGCAGCCGCCCGATAATCTTGGCAACTGGCATGAATGGTGTTGGTGTCAAAACAACGCACATATTCCGCCCAAGCAGTTGTTGTAAATGGAGTCAGACCAGTTTCGCCTCGAGACATTCGAGCACGCAAATACCCTTCTGGGTCGGCAGCAATCATGGTTTCTGGCATTGGTGCAGGTTGAATCAAAAAAAACCAATGCCAGTACGCTTTGGCAAAAGCTTCGGTGGTGCGTTCGTACATGATTAAAGTTGGCGCAATATCGAGCACCACAAGTTTTTGCACAATTTGTGGATAATCAGCCGCTAAACGATGCGCCACTCGAGCGCCACGATCATGCCCTACAACAAAAAACTTTCCAAATCCAAGAGCATTCATTAAACGCACTTGATCCAGTGCCATGAGGCGTTTGCTATACAAAGCAATATCACCAACAGGTTTACTCGAGTCGCCATAGCCACGTAAATCACTAACAACAACTGTAAAGTGCTTAGCTAATTGTGGTGCAATTTTATGCCAAATGGCATGGGTTTGCGGATAACCATGCAGCAACAAAAGTGGCGTACCTTGCCCACCTTGCAAAGCATGAATATACATGCCCTCACCAACATCAATCCGTTTTTGCAAAAAACCTTCAAACATTTTACAATCCCAAATACGCCCGTTTGACAGCGTCGTTCTCGAGCAAGCCCTGACTTTGCCCTTCAATCACAAGTTTGCCATGCTCGAGCACATAGGCTCGATCAGTGATTTTTAATACCTGACGTACATTTTGTTCAACCAGCAAAACAGTCAGATGCAAAGTCCGTAAGCTATGAATCACTTGCATCACTTCTTGTACCACTTTTGGCGCTAAACCAAGACTGGGTTCATCCATCAAAAGGATGGTAGGTTCACTCATCAATGCCCGACCAATCGCAATCATTTGTTGTTCACCACCCGATAAAGACCCAGCAAAGAGTTTACGTTTCTCGAGTAACCGAGGAAAAAAAGCGTAGACTTTCTCGAGGTTTTGTTTTTTGTTGGCTTTGCTGCGTTTTAGGTACGCACCCATTTCAAGGTTCTCTTCGACACTCATCGCAGGGAATAATTGTCTACCCATTGGTACGTGTGCCACGCCTAAATCGGTGAGCTGATGCGGACTGATGCCCGAGATCTCCTGACCTTGTAATAAAATACTGCCACGTTTTGGTTTAAGCATACCGCTGACAGCTCGTAAAATCGTGCTTTTACCGCTGCCATTACCACCCACTAAACCCACCAATTCTTGTTGTCCAACAACCATATTCATGGCAAAAACCACTTGCACATCGCCGTAAGCAATATCTAAATCACGTACCTCAAGCAAAGGAAGTTGATTAGTCATCAATCCCTCCTAAGTACGCGTCCAAAACGGCTGGGTCTTGGGCAATTTGCTGTGGTGTGCCTTCAGCAATTTTTTCACCAAATGCCATACAAATCACCCGATCCGACAACGACATAATCACTTTCATGATGTGTTCAACCATCACAATACCAATACCAGATTTTGCTAAACCACGAATAAACTCAATCATTTCGGCTTGAGCAGGTGGGTTTAAACCAGCAATCACTTCATCTAAAAATAAGACTCGAGGCTCGAGTGCTAAGGCTTTAGCAATTTCTAAACGCCTGCGTCTGGCAAGATTTAATTCCGAGCACTTCTGATTAGCGCGATCAAGTAAACCGACTCGCTCGAGGGTCGTGAGAGCAGCATTTCTAGCTGCTTTGGCATTGGTTTGCCGCAAAAAACTCGAGATCGTCACGTTTTCTAAAACAGTTAAATCCTCAAAGGGTCGTTCGACCTGAAAAGTACGTGCCACACCAAGTCGTGGCAATTCAAAAGGTGGTAGATTTGTGATGTCTCTTCCCTCCAGTTGCACTTGACCTGTTTTAGCAACAAAGCCCGTTAAAGCATTAAATAACGTAGTTTTACCCGCGCCATTTGGTCCAATTAAACCAAGAATTTCGCCTCGTTGCAAAGTTAAAGATACATTATGCACCGCTTTAACCCCACCAAATTGCACATTGATTTGATTCGCCTCGAAAAGCATCACGAACCTCTTTTCTCGAGCGGATGCTGCCGCTTGTATAACCATTCCTCGAATGTACCAACAATACCTTTAGGCAGATAAACAATGACCAACACAATCAGAACGCCGTAGACCAGAAGGTTTGCTTCTTTTAAAACACTGCGAAAAATTTCCGAAGGAATACCAATGATGAAAGCACCAACCAGCGGACCATAAATCGTACCTCTGCCGCCAATAATTGCCAACAAAGCAATTTGAATAGATACAGGAATAACCAAAGCTGTATCGGGATCTATGCGCCCTAAGTACAATAACCATAAACCGCCACCGATCGAAGTAAACATTCCCATTAATACAAATGCGGTTAATTTTGCTCGAGCAGGGTTAATACCAAGTGCCATTGCACTATCTTCATCTTCACGAACAGCTCGTAAGTAAAAACCAAGTTTAGCTGTTTTTAACCAATGCCCAAATGCTAGTAAGGCTGCCACAAACAATAAGACCAAGTAAAATTCGACTCGGCGATCAAATAAATCTAAACCAAATAAACTTGGTAAACTACCCAAGTTTTTACCTTCTGAGCCACTGGTTAACCAATCTTCATTGAGAGCAATTAAGCGGATAATTTCAGCCACTGCAATAGTCGAAAGTGTAAAGTACGAACCACGCAAACGAAAAGTCAACGCTCCCCAACCCCATGCCAATAAACCAGATACTCCAATACCAACTAACATTCCCCACCACGGCGCAATGCCGAATTGATGCAAAATTGCCACACTATAAGCACCAATTCCAACAAAAACCGCGTTACCAAGACTATTTTGCCCAGCCCAGCCACCAAGAATATCCCAAGCAAGGGCAAAACCAGCAAATAACAATATACTGATCCCGAGATTCATAAATTGCCCAAAAATCAGTGGGTATAAGCCAATAGTAACCACAACAATAGCCAATAAAACCAGTGGCGGTACTGTTGTCATACCTCGAGTTTGCGAAGTGTGCTCAGACACGCTTCACCGTCCGACCAAATAAACCTTCTGGGCGAAATAACAAAACAATTAAGAAAATAATTAAACCATACGCATCTCGGTAATTTGCACCAAAATGCGAATTCATCAGTGGAAATAAACTCGAGCCTAAGCTTTCTACTACGCCAAGAATTAAACCACCACCGATGGCTCCTGGTAGACTGCCTAAACCGCCTAAAATGGTGACCACAAAACTCTTATTGGTAAACACGCTGCCTAGTGTTGGTGTTGCTGATAAAAGCGGTAAAAGTAGTACGCCTGCGGCAGCAGCCAGCACAACACCAATACCATAGACAATGGCATAGATCTTTTTTGTATCCACACCTTGCAACTCTGCACCAAGCCGATTTTGTGCTGTAGCACGAATGGCTCGCCCCAACTCGGTACGGTATAACATCATATTTAAACCAAAAATCAGCAGCGCCGTAATAATCACTGCATAAAAACGTACTTCGCTGATGCGTAACTCGAGACCAAATAGTGGAATACGCCACGCATTGGTGGCATATTCCGTGTAGACAGTTTTTGGTTCTGTACCAAATTGTAAAAGCACTAAATTGGTAGCAATTAAACCCAGCCCTAAAGTAGCCAGCTTAGTGGTTTGATCGTTTGCACCAAGTAATTTAGCCAGTATTGCTCGGTGCAAAACAAAACCAAAAACAAAGGCTAAAGGCAAAACCACCAGTAAACTGACATATGGGTCCAGTTTGAGATACTGATTAGATGCAAATGCAGCGTACATACCCAGAATCA
The DNA here is from genome assembly GCA_013298595.1 of Deinococcales bacterium. GTDB lineage: Bacteria > Deinococcota > Deinococci > Deinococcales > JAAFIG01 > JAAFIG01. Next base: position 67,885 of record JAAFIG010000017.1, read on the forward strand.
CAAAGTCACCATGTCCAAAATTCACAACCCGCATAACACCAAAAATCAGGCTCATACCAGCGCCAATCATGGCGTAGACACCGCCAGTCAGCAGTCCATCAATTAATCCTTGTAAGCCTTGCGAGAAGAATTCCATAGGCTCGAGGTTTAGCGCTTATCCCAAGCTGGTGTTGGAAACAAAAGTTTTGCATCGAATAAACTGCGTGGGTAAATTGGTACAAATTGCAAACGCCCACCAATTTTTTGTACTTGTTCTGCAACCATTGAAACACGATTTTGGTTCTTATAGCCCTCGAAATTCTCAAATTTAATCTTGGCATAACTTGTTTGTAAATCGGTACTTAGTAATGCCTTATTGATGGCTTCGCGGTCGGTGGCGCTGCCTGCGCGTTTGATTGCATCGGCTGCAACCAGCACAGCTGCATAGCCTTGTGCCGCATGATAAGTTGGTTCGCTACCACCCAGCGCATTGACCAGTTTGATATATAAATTTTTATTACCAGGTGTTTTTAATTCAGGTACCCAAGCAGTGGCTGTGACAACGTATTCGCTGGCAGAACCAGAACCTGTAATAAATTCGGGCAAAGCAAAACCCGCTGCACCACCCGCAAATAATTTCGGATTTAAACCAACCTCTTTAGCTTGACGCATCACAGCCACACTATCTTCTTGATAACCAACCAAAAAAACAGCATCGGGATTACGCGCCTTAAAACCATTTAAAATCGGACGGAAATCAGTTAAACCTTTGTCGTAGACTTGATTACCAACCACTTCAACGTTTTTAAGTTTAGCCTGCTCGAGAGCACTGGCTTGCACACTTTTCTCGAATGCACCATTACCTGCCAAAATCGCCATAGATTTAATACCTGTGTCAGTAAAAATTTGGAATAAGACTTTGGCATATTCATCAGTTGGTGGATTAATTCGGTACACATAATCAAAACCTGGTTTGGTGATGCTTTCATCTGAAGCTGAAACAATAATATTTGGTACTTTTTGCCGTGATAAATACTGTGCTTGGGCTTTGACAATACTTGAGCTGTACTCGTTCAAAATCACACCCACATTGCCATTGACCAGTTTTTCGGCAGCAGCTAAACCTTTATTGACATCAGATGCACTATCCTCGAGCAGCAATTCAAATTGTTGCCCTTTACTACCAGCTTTGGCATTGAGTTCGTTGATCGCAACGGTAAAACCAGCTTTTTGCTGCCGACCAAATTCGGCTAAACGTCCTGTTAAAGTGGTGATTGCCCCAATTTTAAGGGTTGCATTCTGGGCACTACCAAGGCTGGCAACACCAATTGCGGCAAGTAAGGAAACTCCGACAACAGCACCGATTTTTTTCATATAACCTCCGTGCTCATGACAAGTTAAGCCGCTGAACTCGAGTCTCGAGTGACAGTTATTGCAGGTCGTGGGTTTACTTGTCTGACAACCTGATGATAAGATTGAAAAGCGCCAATGTCAAGTAGTATGAAATTAGACCTATGTTACCGAGCCAACTCCCCCGCGAACCCCTCGACCGATTGCGTCTCGGTGAAATTGTGGCAGAAAGACTCGGAGAATGGGTCACAGAGCGTCAATTAAAACCAGGCGACCGCTTACCCTCCGAACCAGAACTTGCCACCCATTTTGGTGTTGCTCGCACAGTGATACGCGAAGCCCTGAGCAAACTCAAAACCCTAGGCGTAATCGAGGTTTACCAAGGCAAAGGCGCATTTGTCAGTCAATTACCAATCGAATTACTTTTTATGCGAGTCCGCCGACTCAACCCAAAAACCATCACCGAACAGCATCTCTGGGAATTACGCGAAATTCTCGAGACCAAAACCGCTGAACTTGCCGCTGAACGACGCAGCCGCGAAGACCTTACCACTTTAGAACTCGCCTTGCGTGACCATCAACTCGAGCCTCGTTTAGGCGGTATCGAAAATGAACGCTTCCATCGCACTGTTGCCCATGCGACCCAAAACCCCATTCTCGAGCAATTGGTATCAGAATTGGTCACACTTTCCAGTGGCTTTCTCGAGAAAGCCCATCAACAAGACCCAAGCCGAGTGACAAAAGCTCGAACTGAACACGCTGAACTCCTTGAAGCAATTCGGCAAAAAGATAGCCATGCGGCTGGTCAAATCATGCGAACACATTTACAAGATGCACTGGCTTGGTTCACAATTACTCCTGAACAGAACCTCAAAATACCTGTTAAGCGCTAACCAAAAACATCCATAAAATTCGTGCATTTGTTTATACTGACCCTATGAGGTCTTCTATGGGAAATTATCTTTGGTTAATACCGTGTTTCATTATTGGGATTTTAGTATCCACTGTTGTCAATTTGCGTTTCGGCTCGAGCCGCTACGAAGCACCTTTTATCCTCATTCACTATGGCATCTTTGCCTTTATTGTGCTGCTGATTATTGCAGCGATTTAGTTTTTCACTGCTTCTAATAGCAATCTGCAAACAAAAGTGTATCAATGGGGTTTAGGCATAGGATTAACCTTATTGATCCCTGTAATTATTGGAGGGGTACAAAGCATTTTTGAAAATACCGCAAAATCAAGTGCCAATGCTGCCATTCAAACTCGAGCCGAACTGGTTTTTCCTAACAATGCCAGTGGCGTGTATGGCATTGTTTTTGACAACATCATTAAACCCGACCCAACAACCAAAGACAAGGTTTTTAGCTACGAATTTACAAGCAGCAATGTCTTACACATCAAATCTGGATTTATCACCACACAACGAGACTTTGACAGCGCAGGCTCGAGTCAGCCAAATTGGTTTACATTGCACACCAGACTTGAGAATGGTACAGCTCTGACTTTTTTGCAATGCCAATGTGGTGCTTTAAGAGATGAAAAATTTAATGATATTGGTGTGATTTGCAATGTGCATTTACCAGCTTATACACTCGAGCAAATCAATACTGGCTCAGGTACCTTTGGCAATGATATGGAAAAGATTATTCAAGCCGCTCGAGCCAAACCCGCACAGTGATTATCAGATGCAAACCTCGAGAAATCCAGAGCAATGGTTAGATCGTTTTTTACTTAATAACGACATATTACTTGTTGAAGTGCAAGCCCGAACAAAACAACAAATGGTGCGTTGCAAAATCCTTAAACAATACAGCAATATCTATAGCCTAAAAACAAACATCATTGAATTTGTTTACACAGCAGGAACATGGGGTTATCCTGCCCTCGAGCCAAAGCAAATTGCACTGGTCGCAATAAAACCTTTAGCAGGTGGCTTGTTTTATGAAAGTTTCCACCCTCGGCATTTTCGAGTTGTACTTATCAATGGGCAACAAAAAGCCATTTGGTACGGAAAAATCAGCTCGGAAGACACGTACTTCCCCGCAGAGATTCGTCAAGCAGCGATGCCTTGGCTCGAGCAAGAAAATTTCACAATGTTACCATTTGAATTACTCGAGGAATTTATAATGCAGCGGTTACGCTTCTTAGACCAAACATAAATTAATATCCATTCATGCCCATGCAGGTGTTAAGCGTCCTTTGTCATCTCGAGTGTACGGAACCCATGCAAGAGCAAAAAGCTCGAGGCTAACATCGGTAGCTTTGGCTTTAATTTCGAGTGGCTCGAGGGTTTCGTTTGGGTCTACAGCGCTGATTGCTTCGAGTTCAGCAGCAAGTTCGGCTTGTAATTCCTCGAGTTCAGCTTGAATACCTTCGACTGTTTCGGCTGCTCGAGACACATCGCCGCCTTCTTTCATGGCTTTACCTGCTCCTCGAGCGACTGAACCTACTTTGGAAACAATGTTGGTTCGTCTGCCTCCACCGAACAAAGCTCCTAGTACACTGGCTCCAACATTGAGCATGGCATTAAGTTGCGCTTGTTGGGCTTGGGCTGCTTGCTCGGCTTGTTTGGCTTGAGCCATTTGGATCCGTTGCTCGAGTTTTGCTAGTTTAGGTGCGTACTTGGCTTGAATACTTTCTGAACCTGCATCGCGTTGTTCTCGAGCCACTTGGGTTAAACGGGTTCTAAAATCACCTTCCGATTCGCCTAGGTCGGAGATAGCTTTAAATTTACTACTCGAGAATAGTGTTAATGGTTGACTTGAGCTGAGCCATTTAGCAAAATCTTTTTGCCATTTATCATAATTTTTTGCATTGTTCGCAGCGACGGCTAAATCTGCAAAACCAGCTGCCTCGGCGGCTTGGGTTTCGAGGGAATTAACATCAAATTCAATACTTTCGGCTTCATCCCAACTAACGGGTACTGGGTTATCAGTGATTTCGACAAGGTAACGTTTTTCTTGCATAACATCAATTTTTTGTTTGGTACTGGCAAAACGCACATTGGCACTGGCAATCAACATCGGATGATACGTAATCTCTTGGCTACTCGAGGGTAAAAAGAATTGTTTGATACTTGGTGGTAGGGCAGGTTGGCTTTGCTGCGCTGATGCTTGAGGTGAAACAAGTTTTTGAGCTGTACTAGTGGCAGCCACCACAGATTTAGCATTCTTTTTTTCACGCATCAAAAGTTTAATTTGTTCTAACGTCACAGGACCTGCAAGGTAACTCATTGTCCAACGCGTTTGAAAGGTGATTGGTTTTTTAGCATTGACGCTGTGTAATAAAAATACACGTTTCCCTAAGCTCGAGAGCATTTTTTCAAGATCAGCATTGCTGGCTCCACCTGCGCTAGATAGAGCTTCTAACACTCGAGCTTTATCATTATCGGTTTGTAAACGCCCAATAAACCAAGTGCCTGTATTGGCAAGTCCTTTGTAATCTAAATCAACAGGATTTTGTGTGGATAACACCATACCAAGCCCAAAAGCTCGAGCTTGTTTTAACAGTGTGAGCATCGGTGTTTTACTGGGCGGATTACCATTGGGCGGGAAGTAGCCAAAAATTTCATCCATATACAAAATAGCCCGCAAGCTGGGTGTACCACTTTGTTGACGCATCCATGAAAGTGTGGCATTGAGTAAACTCGAGACAAAAAACATGCGTTCAGCATCGGATAAATGGGCTATCGAAAACACACTGCAACGCGGTTTGCCCTCGGTTGTCCATAAAAAGTTTTTAACATCTAAAGGTTCACCTTCCATCCAAGCGGCAAAACCTGGACTGGCAAGTAAATTATTGATACTCATAGCAAGTTCAAAACGGTCTTTGGCTGGGTAGAAACTTTCTAAATCCATGACCCCAACTTTTTGCATTGGCGGATTCTGAATTTGGGCAATTAAGCCACCTAAATCCAAACTTTTTCCATCCTGCCATGAGGCTGACAAAATACTCGAGACCAGAATATGTTCACGTGAACGAATCGGATCGGCATCAATGCCAAGTAAGCCAAGTAAACCCGTGGTGGTACTTTGAATGCGTTCGCGTAACGCATCAGCATCCTCGAGCACCGCACTTGATGGAGCATCAAAACTTTTTAGAACACTGACAGGCACACCTGCACTCGAGCCTGGTGTATAAATTGTAAAATCGATACTCGAGCGCATTTTCTGAATTCTGGTGGCATCTTGTCCCCAATCAGCCATGCCTTTTTGCCACATCGCAGCTTGTGCAGCCGCATACTCTGGAACACTTTGGGTAGCTTGGGCAGCTGCATCTGGATTGACCCACGGCTCAAATTCATTGGCTGCCAAATTGGGAAAAGAAAGCAGCATATTAGATAAATCGCCTTTAGGATCTATTGCAATCACAGGGATATTATCGACTAAGGCTTCCTCGAGCAAACCAATGCCCAAACCTGTTTTTCCACTGCCTGTCATACCAATAATGACTGCGTGGGTGGTAAGGTTTTTGGATTCATATAACGTAAAATTTTGGCTCAGTGTGGCACTGCCTGTGTCGAAATCTTTACCGAGGTAAAACGCGCCAAGTTTTTCAAAGTCCATGATGCCATGTATTGTACGCCAAACAAACCGCTCGAGGGTACTGTACAAAGGACGTGGTTAGCAAATGAAAAAGCGAATTCGTACCATCACCATTGGCACACAAAAATTATCTTGGGTTATCAGTCAGCGCATTCATAGTTGCCAAGCCATAACGCGGCTGAGTATTTTTTGTCAGCAAGCTCGAGTGATCATTATTTTTTCAACATGGGATGACCCAATGATTGGTAATCCATTGAACACAGGCTGGAATGTTGGTACACCTGAACAACCAAAAATCCTTAATCTCAACCATTCCCACCTGATTGCAGAAATTATTCATTTTATTCTCGAGCAACAACTTTGGTCTTTGGCAACACGTAAAGTTGTTATTCTCGAGCAAGGCTTAACTATTTTGGCAGATATTGGTTATGACATCACCAGCCTCAAACTGCTAGATTAAACAAATGAATCGTCAGCTTCGAGCCACTCTGAGCCTTCGCACAGTGCTGGTCTTGTTTGTTACAGCGATTACAATGACACCCATTTTTGGTATTGGATTTTTACTGATTCGCACTGCAATTATTCGTTTTGAATTATGGCAATTATTATGGTTAGTAGCTTGGGCGATTTTTTCTGTGATATACGGCTTGATTGCTGCCAACGCACTTTTAAAACCTTTGTTTACGTTACGCGACGAACTCAGTAGTCTGGCTAATCGCAAAGAACGTCTTGCCAGTCTCGAGATTGATGCTGGTTCTGAGCATCCTGCGGAAATTCGCACTGTTCGTTTGGCTTTTGCCGAGTTGCTCGAGGCTTTGCGTGATGAAAATCAGAAGCGCGGTGCTTTTATGGCAACGCTGGTGCATGACTTAAAAACACCAATTATTGCAGCCAATCATGCACTCAGTGCCATCGAACATAACGATACGATCTCTAAAGAAGAACGGGTTTCTTTGGTGCGAAGTATTCAACTCGAGAATGAAACACTTTTAGCTTTGGTACAAAAAATGGTGGATGCTAACCGTTTTGAACGCAACGATGTTGAACTCAACCTCGAGCCAATGGCGCTGGAAGGCATTGCCGAAGCTGTGATCAAACGTTTAGCCTCGCAAGCCAAAGAACGTGGCATTGCTGTGCACTTAGAGGGTGCTGGTTCGGCTTTGGTGGCTCGTAAAGAACTTGAACGCGCTTTACAGAATTTAGTGGATAATGCGATTCGGTACGCACAATCTGAAGTGAAAATTATTGTGGCAAATGGGCAATTAACGGTAACGGATGACGGTGCAGGTTTACCCGCAAGTTTAACGCAGTTATCTAAACCATTTAATTCTGAACGGGTCAGCATGGCAGGTCGAGAATTTACCAGTGGCACGGGTGGCTTAGGTTTATTTATTGTTAGCCGCATTGCCGAGTTACATGGTGGTCAACTCGAGCAAAACCCCACCCTAACGGGGGCTAGTCTGACGATTAGGCTACAGCCTGCTAAAACTGTGTAAACTATTGGTGCCTGATGTCATTACCTCGTATTGTAATTGTTGACGATCACCCATTATTTCGGGTTGGGCTGAGTTATGCCTTAAAAGCCCTCGAGTTTGATGTGGTTGCCGAGGCTGTGGATGGTGTGGATGGTGTGCGCCGCTGTCTCGAATTACACCCAGATGCAGTGTTGCTGGATGCCAAAATGCCAAATATGAACGGACTCGAGGCGTGTCAGAAAATCCATGCTGGTTTACCCAATACACGTATTTTAATGCTGACCACTTTTTCCGAAGCAGCTTTGGTTCATGCAGCTCGAGAAGCTGGTGCGATTGGTTTTGTCTCTAAGGAAACCGAAGCGGCTCGTTTAGCCGAGTTATTACGTAAAGCCATTGCTGACCCTGATTTTACTTATTTTCCTCGGATTGATTTACCTAAGCTTTCTAATCGTGAACTCGAGGTTTTACGCGCAATGGTGTTAGGTAAAAGCAATAAAGAAATTGCTAAAGAACTGGGTTTAAGCCCTGACACCATTAAAGATCATCTCGAGAATGTTTACCGAAAGCTCGAGGCACAAGACCGCGTAACGGCTTCGCAACGCGCTAGGGATTTGGGATTTGTCTAAAATAAGCTACTTTTAAGGTGGCAAATGATAGCTTTTCTTGACCATATGTACCAATCACCGCTAGACACGGTATACTGCCCTCCAAGTCGCGTTGACACGCCGCTTGGAGTTTTTTGACATGCAGACCTTTTCTCAGTACGCCGCTACTCGATTATTGCGTGAGCATCCTGCTCGAGCGCAAACCTTTGGTGGTGTGGCAGTTCGCACAGGCAGCATTCAAACCTATGCAGGCATTGATTTAATCACAGGTATGCCCGTGTTTATTTACACAATGCCCGAAAAACCCAACGCTATCCAAGATGTTTACAGTGAATTTATTCCAACTGTGCTCGAGATTGGCTTTGAACACGATGTTGGCTTTATGGTCACAGCCAGCGCACCTGGCTATACCCCACTTAAACCAACCCTGACCACCCCAAGACTCGAGTGGTTATTGCGGGTCAGCAGCCGAGCATTAGCCGATGCCCACAGCGCTGGTTTAATTCATGGCAACCTTGAACCCAGCCATTTCTTTGTTTGTGGCGATCATTTGTTACTCGAGGGTTGGGGTTTACCGTGGGGCGATGCAATACCAGATTACAAACCAGCCGAAACCACTGTCTCACTTGCCAGTGATGTTTTTGCTTGGGCACGTTGTATGAGTTTATTTGGCAAAGGCAAACCTCGCCACATGCTCGATGGTGAATATGGGCGCTTAATCGGACACTGCCTCAATGCCCGCCCTAGCGAACGCCCCAATGCTCAAGAATTGGTTTTAGCTCTTGAGCAGATTCTGAACCGAGCAGCCGAAACAAAAACTGAAAATATCAACACTGATTTAGCACTAACCAAACCCGAGGTCAATGAGTCCGCAAAACAGGAAAATGAGTTGGTCAAACCCGAGATCATTCAACCTGTTACCGCCGAAAATACTGAAGCTGACCCAGCCTCACCAGAAGCAAAACTCGATGCTATCGAAGCAGAACTGGCTTTAAACAAGCCATTCCATGAAGAATTAACTCGAGTCATGCAAACACCCGAAGATGAATTAGCTCGAGCATCACAAACCAATACTTCGGAAATCGAACCCGTAGTTGCCACTGAGCTTGAAACCGTAGCAAGTATTGAGGAAACAACAAGCACCGAACCTAAAACGCCAGAACCAGAGCCTACTCTGGATTTAAGTGTTACTCCAGAACGCATTCCACAAAACGAACCGCGCCAAATCAAAGTGCCTGAACTGCTCGAGAAAACCAAAGAAGAAAAAATTGTTCTCCCAGCAACCAGTCACAAACCAGACCTGAACACAGTTTTATTTCAAACACCAAGCCAAATAGATGAACCTGAAAACACACCACCACTCGAGCCAGAACCAGTTGTTGCTGTGGAAAGTGTGCCAGAGCAAACTGCTGAAATCAGTGCCGAACCTATTGCCGAGGCAGCGCAATTCAGCGAACCCGAACACCTCGCTGCTGACGAACCTGATGTTGTTTTGCCACAACGAGCCTCGACTCGTATCAACGATGACAGCGATGTGGATGCCCCTCGACCTTCAACCAATATCCGCATTGGTTTTGATGAAGAGGATCAAAGCTGGCGGCATGTGGTCACACCCAGCCGCAACAATAACCAAATGGGACGCTGGATTGCTTTGGCTGTTGTTATAGGTATCCTGATTGTTGCTGCGGGTATTTTCCTCGGGCAACCAAAATCAAACAACAATGGCAACCCACAACGCATTAATGTCAGTGGTAGCAACTCGAGTAGCAGCGTTGTTACCTTTAATTTACGTGGCGCAGAAGGCATCAAAGGAAGATTATTGATTGTCAGTGCCCCAAACAACAGTAAACTCGAGAAAGGCGCATTACTGGCAACCGTACCTGGTCCTGTGGCATTTCCTGTTAGTGGCGAATACAAAGTACGAATCGAAGTGCTTAACTACCAACCTGCCGAAATTACTGTGCGTGTCCCACAAGAAACTATTATCAACCTCGAGTTATCTTCAATGCGCTGATAATTACAACCTAAAATAAAAGTCGGGTATGACTCAAAACTTTGTATTTTTCAAAGAGCCGTGAAAAGCTGTTAGTATTTGCCATGAGTCAATTGCTGACCATCTGGACACAACTTAGAAAATGGATTGCTGTCGATGCACCAGATCTCGAGCAGAACTTACAAAAAGGTGCTGTTGCAAAAGAAATATTAGCCCTCGAGCAGCATCTTGGTGTGACATTACCCGAAGATTACAAAGAATTTCTGAGCTTATGCAATGGGCAGGCAGACGAGTACGAAGCAAGTTTTTACGCAGGACAATTACTCTCGATTGCTGATGTTCAAAACCAATGGAATATGTGGCAAGAATTACTCGAGAATAAAACATTTGCAGGCATTCATAGCCAGCCTAGCAAAGGCATTCAAAATGATTGGTGGAACAGCAAATGGATTCCTTTTACCCATGATGGCGCAGGGAATCACTTATGTCTTGATCTTGCCCCAACAAAAGACGGCACAGTCGGACAAGTGATCAGAATGTGGCACGATGATCCTGAACGCACAGTCAAATACCCAAGTTTCACTGCTTGGCTCGAGGAGATCTGGGTTGGTATCGAAACAGGAAAAATTGTTTTTGATGCCGAGGAATACAACGCATTGGTTGATATTGATGATATCGGCTAACAATTACACCACTTCGAGTTTTTGGTATGGCTCGAGTGGCAAAATAGTCGTGATGTTATCCCCTGCTCGGACTTCGCCGCCTGCTAAAACAATGGTCATAATGCCTGCTTTGCGAATCAGTTCGCCATTAGCCTTGTTTTCGAGCACAGCTTTTAACAATCCATTTTGCAATCCATCTATTTGTAAGCACGGGTTCCGCAACCCTGTCACCTCAAGTTGCACAGTGCCAATTTGTAAAATGGTACCTTTAGGTAACTCGAGTAAATCTAAACCTTGGGTTGTAATATTCTCGCCCAGTTGCCCTGAAACCACGCTAAAACCTTTTGCAGCCACTTCCTCAAGCAATTCTTGGTGAATTAAATGCACTTGGCGCAAATTGGGTTGTGATGGGTCTCGAGCCACCCTCGAGCGGTGTTTAACTGTGACACCTTGGTGCGCGTCCGCTTCGACTCCTAAGCCTTTAAGAATACGGATGGATTCAACATTGGGTTTACTCATCGTGTGGGTAGCGCTACGGCTAACAGCTACAACTTTTCCAGATAAATTCATGGTTCTAGTTTAATGCAAAATTATGAAGCTGCAAATGGTTGAGCAAAACTAAAAGCCTCGGGCGTACTGCCATTAGCGCGTAACAAATCCAGTTTGGCTTGGGCTTCCTCGAGGGTTGGCGTATGGTTGTTGGGTATCCACCACAGCACTGTACCTGTTTGTTCGAGTGGGATAAACCATTCTTTGCGGCGTTTTAAGTAATGCGTGTGTCCACTGTTAAAAACGTAATGCCTCAGGCTTTCTAACCCATCCCAAACACTCATGTTCACAATCAGGCTTGGGTCGTTGTACATCTGGAAACTGGTAGCATTGTTAGCATCATCTTTTAAACGCCAAATAAAACCAGAGCTGCTTTCGGCAAGTAAATTAATGGCATTTAATGCCAACACAAAATCCTGCATTTCTTCGGACTCGAGTGGGTATGCAATTCGGGCGATATTCAATTGAGCTAATTTCATAAGGTAATAATAACATTTTTCAAAATGGATTACAGTGATACTAAGTAAATTCAGAATGCTATCTGTTCACAATTTTGTAAATTAAACCCATAAAATCATTTTCTTTGATAGCTGTGACACACTCATCTCGAGAGACCGTGTAAATGTGCCGTTTTTGATTGCAATGAGCAATCCGTTCAAAACAATGATTAAGCTTTCATAATGTCTCGAGTGGCAGCTTGGTCAGCTTCACTTGGCACCCCCCAATGGCTTTGATAACCAAAAATTGTCTCGAGACTTTGCGTTCCAAAAGCATCATTGAGAATTTCAAAGTGTTTGCTCGAGATCATGGCTGGGTGTGGTACGCCACACGCATGGCAAAGCCGCAATAGCTCTTTGCGAAGGGTCAAAACATAATTGGCTAAACGAGCACTTTTATCAGTTGGGTCGAGTCCACGCATCAACCATTTGTTTTGGGTAGCAACTCCTGTGGGGCAGTGGTTGGTATGGCATTTTTGCGCTTGGATACAACCGATTGCCAGCATCGCTTCTCTGGCTACATTGATCATGTCACAACCAAGTCCGAAGGCAAATAGCGCATCTTCGGGAAAACCTAGTTTGCCACTGCCAATAAAAACAATGCGTTCATGCAAACCAAGTTTAGCAAATTCAGCGTACACTCTCGAGAAACCAATTTTAAATGGCAAACTAACATGGTCGGTAAATGCCAGTGGTGCAGCCCCTGTACCGCCTTCGCCACCATCGATGGTAATAAAATCTGCACCTTGGTTACGCTCGAGCATACGTTTAGCGAAGAGTTTCCAAAACTCGAGATCGCCAACAGCACTTTTAATCCCGATTGGTAAACCTGTTTTACTGGCAAGTAGTTCGATAAAGTCTATTAAACTATCCACATCAAAAAAAGCACTGTGATTACTTGGCGAAATACAATCTTGTCCAACAGGCACACCTCTAGCTTCTGATATTTCCTCGGTCACTTTCGCACCAGGCAGCACCCCACCAAGCCCAGGTTTTGCGCCTTGACTGAGTTTAATTTCTACGGCTTTGACAGGTGCATTTTGCACTGTTTCAAGAAATTTTTCTAAACTAAAAGTACCATCTTGGTTACGGCAACCAAAATATCCAGTACCAATTTGCCAAACCAAATCCCCACCCATTTTGTGATACCTCGAGATACCACCTTCGCCTGTACTTTGCATCGCACCTGCAATTTGCACACCTCGGTTGAGGGCTTCGACAGCAGGCGCAGATAACGAACCAAAACTCATGCCAGATACATTGACCACACTATTGGGGCGAAACGCTTTGGGGCGCTGATTAAACGCTCCGAGCACTTTGCCACAAGGAATGCTGTACTTGGGGTCGTGCGATTCGGGCAAAGGAAAAACACTGTGCTTAATAATTAAATAATTAGCACTTAACTCGAGGTCATTATCGGTTCCAAAACCAAAGTAATTATTGTCTTTTTTCGCACTGGCATAGACCCAAGACCGCTGATCTCTCGAGAAAGGGCGTTCTTCGTTATTGGCGCTAATAATGTACTGACGCAGTTCTGGTCCGATGGTCTCGAGGAAGTAACGGGCGTACCCTAGCAATGGAAAGTTACGTAAAATGGCATGTTTTGTTTGATGGTAATTTTGCCATGCCACATAACCTAAAAACACCAGTACAAATCCGATAAACCAAAGCATATGAACCTCCGAATACCTTTAGTCTAACGGATTGTGGTTTAAAACATCTGGCATTGCTGCATCACAAATTGGGCAAATAATGAATTTGCCCAGGCAAACCAACTTCTGGTGTACAAATTTGGGTTGTCTTTATGAAAGCCTTCGTGCATCAAACCTGTGCCAGCATTGGTGGTAGCCAGCATCTCGAGCAACATATTTTGTTCATCGGGGTCTTGGCTGGTGATACCTTGCATACATAAAGCAATATGCCAAATGTAATCGGTGGGGGTATGCGGACTACCGATACCTTGAGCTGCTTTACCAACAAAAAAATAGGGGTTTGTACTCGAGAGTATCGCGGCTCTGGTGCGTTGGTAAATTGGTTCGGCAGCAGAACAAAATCCCAGATATGGCGCAGATAATAAACTGGGCACATTGGCATCATCCATGATGTGGTATTGCCCAAGCCCATCAACTTCATAGGCATAAATCTGACCATGATTCGGATGCTCTACTAAGCCAAATTGTTCGATACCAGCTCGAATCTCGAGCGCTAGTTGTTCGGCTTGAGTTGCTAAAACATCGTTTTGCCAAACGGCTCGAGCCATGCTTGCCAAATAACCAAGTGTGACACTGGCAAACATATTACTGGGTATCAGATACCCGTACCGACAAGCATCATCTGAGGGACGAAACCCACTCCAAGTCATGCCTGTAAACCCAACCCTCGAGCCTCGTCCTGCATTGGGTAACGTATCGGAATCGGGCGAATCAAAACGCTGAAAAGCATAAGGCGAATTTTCATGACGTTGCTCGAGTTTCCAGACGTTAAGAATTTGCCAAGCTGCTTGCAAAAAATTTTGATCCAGATGGTCGGTACGCTTGGTACGTTGCCAAATCAGATATGCTAACTCGAGCACACTTGCCAGTGAATCCACTTCGTATTTACGCTCCCAAACACCCGCCTGCATTGGCGTAACATCAGATTGATACCCTTGCCCCGAAGCGGTCTCGTTAAACGCATTAGCGTAGACATCGAGTAAGACACATTGCACTTGCTTACGCGAAACTCCAACCAGCAAATCTGCCATGTAGGAGTCATGTTCAGCAGCCAGTAAATACGGACGCACTTGTGCACTCGAGTCGCGCAACCACATCGCAGGAATATCGCCCGTAATGACAAAAACACTTCTATCGGATTGTGGGCGCAAGGTCGTCTCAAAAGTGTTAAGGAAACATTTAGAGAACATATCTGCGATTTTTTGCTGTGGAATGGTGTCTTGAACTCGAGCAATAATCTGTCGTAACGATTGCGGTATTTGTTTCATTATGCTCTCCCAATTTACTTATTACCACTAAAGGCAACACTTTGCACAAAGTAGCGTTGGGCAAAAACAAAAATCAGTAACACAGGTAAGGAAACCACCACATTGGCTGCCATCAGCGGACCGTAATCGGTTTGTTTATTAAAAGTAAAGGCTTGTAAACCCATTTGTACTGTCGCCATATTCGGGTCGTTAAAAACAATAATTGCCCATAAAAACACATTCCAACCACCTTGAAAGGTAAAAATACCCAAGGTTGCTAAAGCAGGTTGACACAATGGTAAATAAATTCGCCAAAAAATAGTCCATTCCGAAGCACCATCCACTCTAGCGGCATCCATTAAATCCTCGGGGAGAGTGCGAAAAAATTGGCGCATAAAAAACACTGCAAAAGCCCCTGCTGCACCAGGTAAAACCACTGCCCAATACGAATTAAGTAAACCAAAACCACCTTGCCCTAAAATGTTATTACCACCTGCCAATGGAAACATTCGCAGGATAATAAAAGTGGGAATCATGGTGACAATACCCGGAATCAGCAACGAAGATAATTTCATGCGAAACAACCAATCTCGAGCTGGAAAACGTAATCGAGCAAAGGCATAACCAGCTAAACTGCCCAAAACCAAATTGGAAACCACACCCATCAGTGCCATCAGCGTGCTATTAACAAAGTAACGTCCAAAAGGTACCAGTGTAAAAGCTTTACCGTAATGCTCGAGTGTCAACCGACTTGGCAACCATTCTATTGGGTCGCGGAAAATATCTTCGTTGGGCTTAAAACTGGTGATCAACATCCAATAAAATGGTAAAATCATGAGTACCGATAATGCCACCAGTACAGCATAAAATAAGGTTTCTCGAGCCACAACGTAAGGGGTTAATTTCGATTTCATCAGCGTCCTTGTTGGTGTTAGGCACCAAATTCAGCATCTTTATTGATGCGGTTGTTGATTAGACTAATCACGAGAATGGCAACGGCTAACACGAATGCCTGCGCCGAGGCATAACCCATCCGCAACTGGCTAAAACCATTGCTATAAATTTGATACACCGCTGTGGTCGTGGCAAAACCGGGTCCACCTTGGGTCATGGTGTACGCTTGATCAAATAATTGAAAAGCCCCGATCAATGACATAAAAACCACAAAAAATGTGGTGGTTCGTAAACCAGGCAGTGTGATAAACCAGAATTGCTGCAATGGCGTTGCACCATCTAAAGCAGCCGCTTCGTACAAATACGGCGGAATGCCTTGTAAGCCAGCCAAATAAACAATGATATTGCCA